>JAZUBA010000051.1:0-112330 GCA_045638265.1 Alphaproteobacteria bacterium
TGAGAAAAAGGAATGTTGTAATAATAGAACAATATATTTGATACGAGCAAATAAATCCATTCAATACTGACAAAAAGTGTAGCCCAACCAAGAGATTTTTTACGAATTTGTAATCCTAAAAGAATACTGATGACAAAATAAATCGGCCAAAGAATAATGTTACTGTTTGGGAACAGATGAACCCAATCGGGAATATCTCCGAACGGTGTTTTAAACGGCTCAATTAAATCGCTGAAATAGATGAAAAAAACGAGTGGTATAGCACAACATTTCAGTCCGATAAAAAACCAGAAGGGAATTTGTTTTAAAATGTTCAATACTTGTTTCATGCGGATTCCTTTATATTTAAACTGATTATAACTCATATTTTGTCTTTGGTAAATAAGATTATATTTAAGATGTCCTTGTTTATTTAGAAAAAAGAAAGTATTTCTCAATTTAACAACCAAGAGTTGTTGTTTTTGCAAATTAGGTGTTTGGGTTGTAGGTTTTGAGTAAAAATAGGTGTGTATGTGTTTTATTTTTTTTCATTAGAATCGGATTCGTTTTTTGCAGATGAATAAATAAAACAATCCGTTTTTATCTGTGAAAATAAAAACGGATTGCCGAAAGTTTATGAATAGTAATTATTTTGATTGATAATTAGATTATTTTGAACGAGGTTCCCAAGAAGCATTCGGATAATGAACATTTAAACGTAAATTACCTTTATCCTTAATGGTGTTGAAAAAATCCTCGTCTTGACCGGCCAAGTCAATACAGCCTGCTGAGCCGTAATCCCTTCCACCGTGAATAGTAAATCCACTACGTCCGTATGTATTTGTTCCTTCGTCAGGAGTGAGCCAAACACGATGATGTCCCCAAGAAGGTACATCACCTTTCCATTTGCCTACATTTAAGAATGGATTTTTAGGTATATAATTTGCTACTCTATCTAATAAACTTAAATCATCAATATGTTGCACACGAGATTGATCCACAACCCATTTTCCTTCGGGAAGAGGTCCCAAACCTTCATAAATTGTACTACTTGCTCGTTGATGTTCAGCATTCCCTGATTGTGCCGACCACGATTTAATTGGACGACCATTTTCGTTGAGGGTTAACGTCCGTCCGTCAAATGACAGATTCGCATTTTCATTAAAAGAAATCGGTTGTGTGGTTGTGCGTGGACGATTATCATAATAAGCCGGTGTCATCGGTTGTGTAACATTACCAGTCATCGGATTGAGTGTGGATGCATAATCGTAACTATCCGATACAATACCAGCAGTTGTTTCGGGATAATAAGCTTGTCGTGAATAGATTGGATTCGGTGTATCGGGAGACGGTACATCAATTTTTTTTAAATCATCGGATAAGAGGGTATAATTTGGCTGATTGCGTGTATCTAAATAATACCATTCACTTTCCCCTGGTCTGGGATCTGTTCGTCTGATGGGCATTTTCCCTTCTAACATTTTTCGTATATCTGACATTTTAAGTCCTCCGTTTATAATGAAATTAATTTACTACATAATTGTCGTTTGACAATGAGTTGGTTATAGACGGAAAATAAGAAAATGAAAAGGCTGTTTTTTATGTAAAAACAATCTATTATATGTTTGTTTTGGTAAAAAACGGTAAGAGAATAAAAGGATATGAATACGTCTCATTGATAGATTGGAGGAAGAATGGTAAATGTATTTTATTTGATAACAAGCAGTAGAAGTTTAAAACATACTTTTCCCGTGTATGAAAGACTCTTTAATTAAAAAATAATTCATTGATAGGTAAGAGAGAGTGTATAAGATGCTCTGATAAATTACTAAAAAAACTTCCTCAAACTATAAACTGTTCCTTCAAAGTTAGACAGTAAAAAAAAGCCCCCGAAGATTGCGTTGGCAATTTTCGGGGAGGTTTAAAAATAATTGTTTATTTAGAAGTTGAATTTGTTGTGTTTTTTTCAGCATTGTCTTTAATATTGTCTGCTAATTTTTTACCTTCTTGTTCAGCAGTACGTCTTGCTCGTTCCTCTTCTTCTTTTTTCTTTTGTTGATCACTTTGTTTTTTAGCAAAAGCAAGTGAACCACCCGCAATAAGTGCTTTTGTCGTTGTGCTTAATCCTGACGCAGTTCTTTGCATACCTTGAGTCAACATATTTTGAGGATCTGCATTCCTGTTTATCCAGACATCAAGTAACCGCTCAATAATTTCAGGTGCAGAGTTAATAAGACGAACTGCTAAAATACAAAATACAATAAGTAACATAACAGCTCTAAAAGGTGAAATGCCTAACTCGCTTAAAATCACATTTTTAGCAATACCAACAACATCAAATCCACTGTCTGATGAAGATTCTGTTGCTTTATCAAAGTCATCTTTTCCTGAAAATACATCCATCATTTTTGTCGGAGAAGAATCATCCATCATAGCAATACCAAGTGAAATGGCCATTTTGCTATCTAATAAACTGCTTAGTCCGACTATTACCAAAGCTACTGCAATAGATAAGGCGACTAATGACATCATGGCATGCATAAGTAAATGCCATGCATTTTTTGTATATTCTCGTGTCGTCTTAAATGCAAATGCCATAGCATAAAACGGTAAGAGAATAATGACAAAACCTAATTGCAAAACAGACAGAATAACATAGAAAGCAATTAATATCATAACAAGCGAGAAGCTTAATATAAGGACAATACCAATGGTAAGTGGTCCTAATTTAGGGAGTGTAAAATTGTTAACTGCCCCTAGCATAGAGTTGTCAGCATTCGTTGTCGGCGCTGCACCGGCAAAACAAATAATACCTTGTCCTAAACCAATAAGTGGTGATACTTCATGATAAACTGTACAAACCATACAAAGTAAACTATTGACAGAAGCTGTATCTAAAAACGCAGTTGTGCCGTTATATCCCTTATTTTGACAATATTTACATTCTCCTGATCCGGAACCTAAACTCATTATATTTGTTAATGTTTTAACAATACTTCCTTCTTCTTTTGCAGCTCGACGCCCTTCATTAGAAAAAGTTTGAGCCAAATCAGCAGAAAACATAATAAACGGAGAAACAGTATATTTGTATATTTCTGTAACAGGTGCATGCAAAAACATAGCAATACAAAGCACTAAAACTGCTTTGTTTAAAATGTTTGTCAACCATTCAGAGACACGGGCAAAACCAAATTTACCAAAATAAACCAGTGTAACAAATGCTAACCACAAAAGGAAAAATACGGCTAATAAATTAAGTGCTGCCGTGCGTAAAACATTGTGTGATGAGGATGCAATTTTTTGAATGGAAGAAATAACCATAGCTGTTGCATCACAAGGCCAACATTTATCTTTATTTAATAGATTTTTAACAATAGTTTTAACCGGACTACATCCAACAGACATCTTATTTGTAACTTTACCTGCTATATCAGAATATTTTTTTGCATCTTGACAATCTTTATAAAAACGGGAAGCCGCATTGTTTGTGATACCTAATTTTTCACATTCGGTGTAGACTTTGTGTGCAGCATCATAAGCATCCATATCAAATTGGGTTGCTTCTTTTGCCCCACTCATAATAGCATCATATTCAGCTAAATCAGCACCGCCTTTTTCTCTTAATGTTTTTGCATTAGTATCAATGGTATCTTCTGATGAAGCCGCAAAAACAGGTGAGTTCATACAAACGGTTGCCAACATACAGACAAGTAAAAAGGCAAAGATTTTTTGTTTTTTGATAAATTTAAAATAACAAACAGTACCAACAACCAGTATAACGGATAAACCGAAACAAATCGGAAAGATAAAAGAAGGTGCATGCACGTTGTAGCGCACCATAAAATAGGCGGTTGTTAAAAACAGAAGCAATGCTATTATTCTTAATATATGTTTCATCTCTTTTTACTCCATACCTATTTGTTTGAGGGGTTTCCCTGTTGTGCACGGGCATCGGCATCACGGTTAATTTGACCAGGTCCTTCATCACTGAATATACCTTTCATATCACTTCCGACACCACGAACACCTTGTGCCATCATTGTAGCTCCTAATCCAGAAGCAACCCCCGTACCGGCCAAAGCTGCCCCACCGGCAATAATTCCAACGTTTTTAGTAATATTGACTGCTCTTTGAATGCCTTGAGCCATAACAGACCGGTTAAGATCACCAACCAAACGTGCAGAAATATTGGGAATATCACTTGTCATTTTAAACATAATGTAACAGAGTGCAAATACGGTTAGCATATTGTCATTCATGTTTTTCATGCCCAACATGGTCATTGGATCAAATAATTGTTTGGAAATAGAGAAATTATCTTCCGTAAAAGTTTTAAATACTGTAATCATAATAGCCATATACAGACAGGTCAAAACAATTTGTGCCATACAGACAAACAAAACTTTCCAGAAACTGTTGACATACATTTTTGTTGACGGGAATACAAGGCAGATTAAAATGAATGGGAAGAAAATAATGACAACGCCTGCCAGTGCAAATGCTTCAATAAAAAGGAGTGGAAATGTGAGCATTAAGTAGAAGAAAATAAATGAAACAACAATTCCCATAAGTGAAATAGTCGCATCTGTAGATAACAGCATTCTAAAACCAAGACCAACACCCGAATGGAAACCTAAATAAAGGCGGTAAATTAAATCTTGAATCATATTACCGATATTTGCCGTGAAAATTGCTGAATCTTTTATATTTGATAAATTTGATCCGCCGGATGAACCTATTGATAGCGCAAAATTGGCCAAATTAAATGATGAACCACTTGAATAAGACGTTGCCGTTGACATATTTTTAGCAATAGTAGGATCAGAAAACATTAATGTCCGACCTAAATCAACAAACGCCGTAAACAAAGGTGTAACAACTAAATCTAATATTTGTAATGTATATTTGCTGTTATATAACATAACGGCAACAACAAATCCTTTGAATAAAACCCCGGCCATGTTACCGATAAAATCTTTTAAGTTAGGTTCTTTTAAAGATGTAACTAATTTACCGATGGTAAAGGTAATCCAAAACAACATGCCAATACCTAATAGCATTAAAGCATTTTCGCACATGGTGTCAAAGCTACTTGTAACAACATTTCCGATTGCTTCCCATACAACTTTATACATAGTACAAGGCCAACAATTTTCTTTTTTAATTTTAAAGAATTCTGCTAATTGTTCAGGAGCACCGGCACCGGAACAACCGCCTAAAAACATCAGGGATGCCAAACACATACCTTGTAATGCTCTTTTAAATCGTATCTGCATATTATTTAAGCATATCATCTGGTTTCCCCTTATGTATATGATTTATTTTCCAGTATCTGGCGTGCCGCCTGATGTACCGCCTGATGAACTTCCAGAGTCAGTGTGTGTGTGATTTTGAGGTGTGTATTTTGTTTGCGGTGAGGCATTTTGAGAATTTGATCTATCTGTAAATATTGTCTCATCGCTATCCCAACCAAACATACCTTTAACTTTTTTAACACTATCACTTTGTACTTCACGCATTTTGTCAATAGACATTGTGCCAAAGGCTTTGCCCAATCCTAACACAGCCATACCACCTGTGAGAGCGGCACCAGCTTGTGTTGCAACGCTTTGACCGACAGATTCGCCGACACTGACACCATAACTTTGCGTAATACGGGTTGCCAATTCTGGTGCGGCTTTGACTAATTCTTTACACAAGAAACCCATAGCTATTGTCAACAGAATACTGGATTGGAAAACATTTGCTTTTTTACCAGCAATTAAGTCATATCCAGGAATCATAGATGTTAAAATATCATCACTGTTTGGCAACATTTGACCGATTAAAGCAAAAACTAATACCAACAAAATGGCGGTTGTGATAATTGTTAAACAGACGTGTAACAACATATCAAACGCTTTTTTCGTATATTGTGCTGTTTTTTGGAATATCCATAATGCCACCCAAAACGGCATTAACGCCATAACAAATGCTAATTGAACAAGCATATTAATCATTTGGAATGGAATAGAGATATAAATCATGGTGAATGCGCCAAAAATAGCAACACCTGATAAAGCATTCGGTAAGTCAGCAAAAATGAATGACCCAAACATGGAGATAACGATCAATACAACACCAACAGCCATACCGACAACCAAGTTGGCACTGATTTTTGCCAAGAATGCAATCATTGATTGTTTTAAGGCATTGTTTAAAGCGCTATCTGTTTCGGGTAAACCATTCCAAAGATTTATTGCTGTATTCATTTGTTTTTGTGCATTATCAGAGTAGTCAAGCATTCCATCAGCACTTTTCCATAATTTATTTTCAACCTTGCTATCGTTAATTAGTTGAAGAGCAAAGTCAAATGCGAATCCTAAAAATGGTGTTAATATATATTTTGTAATAAAACCTGAACTTGCGATAATTGCAGAAGCAATAATAACCCGGCCAAGTACTTTAAAGAGTTCCCCTAAAAATTGCATTAAATCAACTTCTTGTAACTTAATAACCGTTGCGCCAACTTTGAATACAATAAACAAAAGTGTTCCACAACCAATCAACATAAGAATGCTATCTCTTGAGCTTGTCATAATTCTTGTCATCATTGCGCCTGATGCTTCAAACATAGCACTAAACAAAGGACAGAACCAACAATACCCGTTTAAATCCGAGCTGAACCCAAAGAAATCCATAACCATTTGGAAAATTGAACCGCCTAATTTTTCAAGCCAACCGGCTTGTGCAGGAACAATTAAAAAACAGATTGCAATGAACAATGAAAACAAAAATGTTTTTGAACGGAACAATTTTTTCATGGGTATCTCCTTAAAAATATTTTATTATTACAATTGTACACTATTTTTTTAAAATAAACAATATTTTTTTATGGATTTTTTAAAAAAAATGTTTATACTAAAAAGAAAAACAAACAAAACGGAGGTAAATATGGCGGCAAATGACATACTTTTTAATTTATATTCAAAGCTTTATTTGCAAAAGGCAGTTTTGACGGCGGCACCGCCGTTGAGTGTTGATGTTTCACAATATACAATAAAATCTTTTCCTGTTGCTTTGGTTGAAAAAGAGGCAAGTGCTGTTGTGTCATATTTGTGCGGTGTTCCGAATGTTGACGAATCAGAAGTTAAAGATATTGTGCGAATTGTTAAGGAAACATATGGAAATCAACCGTTTTGGAAAGACATTATCTTGGATTATTTGGAGTACAAATTAAAAGTTCAACAAGAAAGTATTTATAAAAAAAATGTTGAATTGTTAAAAGAAACGAATCGTGTTTTGAATGAGATTCGTCAGGAAGAACATCGGCGTAAAGAATTGGTTCGTAAATTCGGTGATATTATTAAGAAAGAAAAATTTCATATTGATTGCTATCGGTTGATGCAAACTTATTTTACCATGTATCGCCAAGATGCTAAAATGGCTTATGATACGTTGATTTCAAATCCGGCTTATTTTTCGCCGATTATTACGGTTGATTCCGAGGGTAATCAATTGTTGACACCATCAGAAGCAACGGCTGAAAATCAACGAATTGCAAAATTTTTAAAAACGCTTAAAATATAGCGTTTGACATTTGAATATAATCTGTTATAATATGACAAATGAATTTGTAGAAATATAAGGAGTAGGTATGGCTGATACATTGTTATCTGAACAGCAGGTTAAACAATTAATTGATACGGGAAATTTAGATTTGTCAGAGGCGTTAAAATTAATGCCGCAAACAGCTTATAATTTGTTGGCAAATGATTTGACGCAAGCTATTCAAACAGGAGATATGCAAAAAATTAATTCATTGATAACAACTGCACGTTCTCAAATCAGTCCTGATGTTTATAATAAATTGCAAAACACAACACAAAAAACAGCCTATACATTTCAGGTGTTAAAACAGGTTCAGCATTATCAGAAAGTAACAGAAAAAAAAGAAAAAGGTCTGCCTTTAACGGTAAATGACAATTCTTGGCTGAATTTTAAAGATAAGTTAGAACAACAGATTAAAAAAGTAGAAGGATATTATCCGCAGGCATTTACTGATAATCAACAAAGTACTGAACCTACACCTATGGAGTTGGATTCTGTTTTTTTACAGGATGCCGATAATAAAAATACTCAAAATGTTTTTGGTCGTGAAGAACAATCGTATACTGGCACGGAAACGGCTGATTTGACTTCATTTCAGGTACATCAGGATAATGCTTATCAGTCTATGGAAAATACGACGGTACAAAAAGATGATTATGCAAATTCTGATACGGTACAAGTTAATCGTGAACCAATATCTGCTATGCGTACGCATTTTTCCGATGAAATGCAATCATATACAACTAATGAAGGGGTTGATGGAGCTCAGTTTCAATCAATGCAACAGGCACAATCTGGTCAGTTAGCGGAAAATACGACAATACAGAATAATTCACAAAACACAGATGTGTTTTATTCCGAATTTGTACCTAATCATTCTGAAAATCCGTATCATCTTCCGCAAAATCAAACAACTAATACGGCAGAGGGTTCTTCTCAATATATTGATATGTATGAACCGAGTTTGAATCCTGATGGGTTGCCTCATACAATGAGAAGTGGTAATGCGTATGAAATGACAGCCGAAGCGATGAAAGAACGGAATGCTCTTAATTCATTACAATCGGTACCTAAAAGTGTTGATGAGACAAATATTCAGAATATGAATGATGCGATTGCCCGTAATAATATGGAAACGGGTGGAGGTTTTATCAATGATTTCAAATTAGCTGATGAAGATAAGAGAAGTACAGATTGGAGTAATGTCTGGCAAAATGTAGGTAAGCATTTGCAAACCGGTGGCGAAAAGAATTTAGATGATTTTTGCATGAAAATGGTAACAGGCAGTCTTCTTGCAGGTGTTGAATTTTTAACACAATGGGCAAATGAACAAGTTAAAAATATGAAAGAAGATGCCAAAACAGCTCGCCAAAAAAGATTGGATTACATTGATAGTAATTTAAAAAACAAAGGGTTGACGATGACATCTTTGGCTTCAAAGTTGGCGCATGATAGTAAATTATGGGTTTTAAACGATCCGGCTTACGCAACTTTGCCCAAAACAGGACCATATAATGCACAACAAAAAGAGTTACTAAAAAAACAAGAGTTTGCTGCTAAATTGCCTCGAACAAACAACGGGGATATTGATTATGCCAAATTATCCGGTGGGCAGAAAAAACAGCTTCATTCTTATATAGAAGATTACGCAAAGACAGGACAATGGAAAAGTTTTGTTTATGAAACAACTGGTATTGCATTGCAGACATCTGAAATGAAAAAAATGACAAATGACGCAAAAGAAATGCATGTTCGGGTTGATGTTTCCGAATTAAGTCGTCCTTTGCCAGTAAATGAATCTACAGTCATGCCGACAATGCCATTGCCACCACAACGTAATAATGAAAATAATATATCTACACCATCATCGGTTGAAGCACAAGTGGCTCCGGTTACGGCATTAAGTCCGGAGGAAATAAAATTACGCCAAGAAGCACAAAGTGCTATTAAAATGGATAAGTTAGATGATTTGAATGTTTCCGGCACCTTGAAACAACCAAAAGTATTGCGTTTGTCTGATGGGACAACTTTTGATGTTACCAATGCTACAATGGAAGATTTAAAACGTAAAGAAGAAGAAATTAAACGCAAAAAAGAAGCAAATGACGATATGAGAAACAAAAATAGAGAACAACAGCGGATTCTTTCCAATGTTCGTAGTGGTAAAGAAACAACTGTTCAGGCTCCGACACAAACAAGACAAGCCGGTATGGGTGGACGCAGTTAAATAATATGGATTAATTAGAATGGCAAAAAAAGCAAAATTTAATTATAAACAGTTTTTTATTGTGGGTGTTGTATGGAGTGCCTTTTTTATAGGTGTTTTCATACGGATATTGGGTGTTCTTTTGAAATCCGCCATTCCGGAAAGGGCTATAGCTTTTTTCCAAAATGGATTTAATTTTTTATCTTTAAAAAGTTATTTAAAATATTTTGAGTTTTTTAAATCCGGGCATATCGGTATTGAATCATTTGATTCTTTCTTGTTATTCTTTTTTATCATATTTTGGATTCCAATATGGTTGATTTCCTGGTGGTTTTTGAATAAAGTAAATTGGGGTAAGTTTAAACCAAAACCGAAAAAATCAACGATTACAAAAAAAGTCTTTGAGTTAAAAGAAAATAAACCATTGTATCAAATGCCTCGTAAAATGCCTTCTGTTGTGCAGGCAACACGTTATATTGCTCCTAAATTGCCTTCACAAGCTGAAACAGTTGCGTCCGGTGCTAAAAGTCATACAAATTTAGTTCAAATGATACGGGCTATTGCGGGTCTGGCAAAAAAATATCAGGTTGAAATTTTTCAACATATTTTGTTGGAAGGAAATCGTGTTCCAATGGCTATTTCAACAGATGCCCGAGCGGTTTTGCTTGAAATTGTGAATAAAAAGAATGTCAACTGGTCAGTTGAATTTACCGATGATGTAACAGCTGGTGGATGGTATTCTGAAAGTGGTGTCATGGAGCGTTTGGCACAGGATTTAATGGGGGCTTCAGCAGCTTTGGCTCGTTCAGAACCTAATTCAGAAATTTTGTCTGCCATTGTTATTACGGACGGTCGTATTTTAAATACAAAACAGGCAATTGATTATTTTCGGTCAAAAGGTATTTTCTTAATTGGGTTTAATAATGCTGAACCAAAAAACGAATTACCTGATTTGGCCTCATTTTTAAGTGCTTACTTTGATTTAAAACCCGGTGAACAAGATCCGGCTCCACATCCTGTTGAAAAAGTGCCACTTCGCTCAAAAACAACAGCTCCGATTGAGTCGGAAATTAAACCGGAAACAGTTCCTGAAAATAATGAAGTATCTTCAGATAGCTCTAGTAATGTAGATGATGATTCTGTTGATTCAGATGTTGATGACGATATTGATGTTGACGATGATGACACAAATGTTGGTAATGATTTGGCGGAAGATGATGCGGAAGAGTTTGAATTTGAAGATGATGATTATAATCATTATCCAGATTCGGAAGATGCTTCTCAATTTGAAGGAAATTCAACAGAATTAGAAGAACAGCAGAGTGATGTTGAAGAAGCAGCTAGATTGAGAGCAGAGGAAGAAGCAAGATTGATTACTCAAAGACATGCTGAAGAGCAAGCTCAATACATTGCAAAATTACGAGCAGAAGCAGAGGCTCGTTTACAAGCAAAAATAGAACAGCAACGATCTACTGAAGAATCGCATTTGCAGGTGCAAAATCAATCTGCCAATGCACAACACCAAACAATGGGGCAGGTTGGACACTCAACGACAAAAGTCAGAGCACCAATGCCGATTAATAAGCCTACAGTAGAATAAAAATAGGATAATATATGGCCGAAAGATTAGATTTAAAAACAATTAAAGATATGCCGATTTTTGCCAAAATCAGTTATTTGTTTGCAACTTGGTTTGGTAGTGGGTTATCTCCAAAAGCACCGGGGACTATGGGTTCGTTTTGTTCATTACCATTAGTTTGGCTTGCTTCATTTTATGGTTTTTGGGGTGTTTTAATCGCCTCTGTTTTAATATTTTTTGTCGGTTGGTATACAACAGATGTTGTATTAAAAACGCAAAAAAAACATGACCCGGGGTATGTTGTTATTGATGAAACTGTTGGTCAGACATTGACTTTTTTATGGGTAGCAACAACTGGTATGTCATGGTATATTTATTTAATCGGATTTGGATTGTTTCGGTTTTTTGATATCGTTAAAATATGGCCGGCATCTTATTTTGATAAAAAAGTTGAAAATGCGTTTGGTGTAATGACGGATGATGTTATTGCCGGATTGTATGCTTCACTTGTTTTATTTGGACTAGTTTATTTTGTTTTTTAATATAAAGGAGTAGAAAAATGACAGAAGAAGAAATTTTAAACAATAATAGCCATTTTAAGCATTCATTGGAATTGTATGCAAAAGCTAAAGGATATGAGTTAACACCGTTTGCTGATAAAATTATCAACCGTTGTATTAATGCATGCAAAGGTTGTTGTCCTTGTGATGTTTCTCGAGGTTTTTGCCCGTGTGGAGAACACGAAAAAGAAATTGCAGAAAAAGGTCATTGTCATTGTAATTTGTTCAAGAAATAAAAAAAATAAATCCGGTTGTTTCAGCCGGATTTTTTTATACAATTTAATATCAGACTAATTAATTGGATTTACTGTTAATTAATACAGAAAAAACAGAATGTTAATATTATTTATTATTCAAACAGGATAAATTACAAGTGTTTAATCCTTATATTCTCCTAGTAAATATTATGCACAAGGTTCAATTGATAGCTCTATTCTCAATGGTAATAAACGTTTCTTATAAAGCTATTTTTATTATATCTGATGTTCTCTGATAGTGTGTATATTAATTTGAGTGATTAGATGGTAATTTTTTTACGGCATTTTCAAGTTCGTGTTGCTTTGCTTTTTCTGGATCTATTTGGGATAAAGGAACATCATCTAAATTTCCTGTTAATGATGGTGTTTCGTTAAAATCAAGGGCAATAGAATTAATACAATACCGATTACCCGTAATGGTTGGTCCGTCTGGAAAAACGTGCCCTAAATGACTGCCACAGCAAGAACAGATGACTTCATTGCGGATCATAAAATTTGAAAAATCAACTTTTGTTTTAACAGCTTCTGGGAGAGAACGGTCAAAACTAGGCCATCCACATGTTGAATTAAATTTTGCCGTTGAATCAAATAGCGGTTGTCCGCATGCACCACACCGATAATATCCCTTTCCGTCAAAAGAAACGTATTTCCCTGTATAAGGTGATTCTGTTCCTTTTTCTCTCATCACGTGATACCTTTCTTTACTCATTTTTGAGCGATAATAAGCGTTTTTATCAAAAAATTTATTATGATTAAAACACTTTTTTCCAGTATATTTTTCAAAATAATGTTGATGATAATCTTCAGCAGGATAAAAGACAGTTAACAGTTCAAGCGATGTAACAATCGGTTGTTGGAAGAATGGTTGAAATTCTTTTATTTTATGAATAAATTGTTCCTTTTCTTCATCTGTATGATAAAACAACGCCGATCGATATTGAGAACCGATATCAGCTCCTTGACGATTTAATGTTGTCGGATTGTGTGTTTGAAAAAAAGTATCTAACAAATCATCAGCAGATACTTTGCTGGAATTGTATCTGATTTTAACCGCTTCGGCGTGTCCTGTTTTTCCTGAACAAACATCTTCATATGTTGGATTTTTAAAATGACCGCCTGTGTATCCTGTTTGTGTATCTTCAACCCCAACCATCCTGTCAAAAACTTGTTGTACACCCCAAAAACAACCGCCTGAAACAATTAATTCGTTTAACATATGCCACCTCCGATTATTAAATAGGTGAGATTTCAAAAAAATAAAGATTATTTTTGCACAAGAAACAAAAATAATCATAAAAATCATATCGGCAATTATCAATATACAACTGATATTGTATATAATTTATCATATTTGATAAAATTTAATTGTAACAAAAGGTATAGTTATTTGTGGAAGGAGGGAGACTTTTCTTGTTTTTGGTATGTAATTTAGTCGTTTGGAAAAATAAAAAAGACGGGATAAATCCCGTCTTTTTTGTGTAAATAATTACAATGCACAGCTATGGTGAATTGCAATAGGTTCTTCTGTATATCCACCAGCAAAGTTGATTTTTTTCCTACCACCAATGTAGTATGTTTCATTACTTCCATCTGGTGACCAAGTTAAGCCACCATATGTAAAAAATGAATTTGCCATGTATTCACTGCAATATTCTTTAATACCACTCCAATCCATTGCAATCAGTTCTTCTCGTGTTGGACCGTTTCCATTTCCATCACTGACCGTAAGACCAATTAGTTGGGTCATATAGCTTCCAGTTCCTGTAATATATATACCACATGTAACAACAGCAGATGTATCACCATCATTGAATTGTAAATCAGATAATCTGACTTCGGTTTCATGTTTACCAGTTGAATTTCCACCTATCGGACATGCTGGTTCTATTTCTTCTTCTGGTTCTTCCGGTTCTTCTGGTTCTCCTTCGTTTCCTTCATTTCCTCCTTCCGGTTCTTCTTGATCAGGAGATAACGCGGTTTCGTCTGTATCAAAGAAAATTTCAATCCGATTATTTCCATCTACGCAATTTGTTCCGATTTCATCAATATTATCATTAATATGGTGTTCTACATAATATTGCATATTTGAAGTCATTTCTGCTATATTACGACAGACGCCCTGGGGGATGTTATCAAGGATAAAATAATAGCCTGTTTCATCAATATCACAAGGTTCATTTGACTCTGTATCAGCACCACAACCATAATCAAAATTAAAATTGGATGATATAATATGACCATTATCATAAGGATTGCCTAATGCCATTATGGCATTGTTTTCATGAGGTGTTAAAAACCAACTAGACACAAGCGTATTTAATGCATTCAATTCTCCAACGGCATTATTGGCTTGGTTTTTATTCATAGCATAAGTATAACCCTGAATTCCGCCGATTGAAAGAACACCGATAATGGCTAAAACACCTAATATTTCTACCATAGACCGACCACGTTCGTTTATATAACCAAAGTGATGTTGTGATTTTTTGAAAAATTTATTCATTTAACCCCCCCATATATTGAAAATTGAACTGATATGATTGTAATTAAAAGTACGTTTATGTGCAACGATTTCACATATAAGGGCAAAAAAGAGACGAATCGGGAGAAATATTTTGAACAAGCCGATATATTAAAATCATAAGAAGTGAAAAAAAATGCAAAAATATAAAAAAAAGTGTTGCAATTTAACGTAGGTTAATATGCAACGATTTTTTCATTTTTGTATATTTTTCTTGTTGTGTAATTCTGTGTTAAATTTTTGAAAATAAAAGAATTTTTAAATTTTTACCTATTTTTGAGAAAATGATTATATTTTGGAGACTGCATAAATTCAAAATAATACATGTTCAATTTTTATTATATACAAAATGAATCAGATTTGAAAACAAACATATCTATACACAAAAATATTTATTTGTAATTATATTTTTATGTTTACATTAAAAGGTTTTTTATCTGGAATATTTTTTAAAAATTTACTTTGTAAATCGGGATAGTTTTTTATTCATCATTATTTTTCTGAACAAGCTTTATCGTTTGCTCTTATTGTTCTGTTTTAATAAAAAAAGACGATATTTGCATACCGTCTTTTAAATGGTCGGATTAACCCCTACTAAATTATAAAAAAACACCCCATTTTATATAACATGATTTTTTTGTTCTTTTTCAGAGTGTTATGATAATGCTGTCGAACTTTCTCATCCATACTGATGGGGTTGACTAAATTTACTGCTCACTTGTTTTGTAAAAAATTTTTTTGTTGTTTTTCAATGAAATACACTGACCACTAGGCTATAACTTGACTTTTTTATTTTTCTAAGCATTGGTATAAGTCAGATTATTAAAAAAGGAGATACAATGTCAAAAGAAACAGAAAAATTAATTAAAATTATCCTGCCTGATTTATTAAATTATTTAGAAATGGTTGAAAGTGGAGAGATTGTTGAAAAACGAATTAATAAAAATAATCTTTCTAAACGAAAAGAAGAGGATGAAAATCTTGAAGAATACGATACTACCAAAAACAAATAAAATTTTTATTATTATAATTTAGGAACAGTAGTTTTAAAATCGATGGTACGGCTGGAAATATCCCACTTTCCAACAATCATTTTTTTTATTATCTTTCCGCTACCAAAATCTAACAAATCCGTTCTTCTGAGATTATTAAGAATTTTATTCAAGCTACCTAATCCAATGGAAGAGAGCAAAAACGCTTCTGCCGGATCGCATAATTTACAATAAGCCCATAATTGTCCCAAATCATGTAAGTTCAATTGTGTTTTTTTCGCTTCTATAAAAGCAATAAAAGCTTGGTTTCCTTTAATGATGATTCCTAAAACATCTATTTGAATATCTAAACCAACTGTTTCTGGATACTGATCTATAATTCCATATTCTTCTAAAAAAAGATCTAAAGTTCTAGCATGAGAATCAATGGTAATAATTTTTGCACCTTTATATTTATCCTCTAAATATTTTTGGAACCAATTTCTCATTGGCTCATACAGTTCAAATTCTTTTCTTACATTATTCACCATATCCAAGGGCTCCAGCCAAATCTGTCCACGAATCGAAGTGTCTCCCCCTGATTTCTCTTGGAAGACAAATATCTAATTCTCCAGGGTGAGTTGGTTTTATTGTTCTGCGAATTGGTTTTTCCCAATAAAATTTATGTGTCTTTTGAGGATCAATAAATTCTAATAATTCTTCGCTATATCTTTCAAGAGCATCTTGTTTATGTCTGATATTAAAGCCAATAGTTAAAAACTCATTTGTAAAAATTTTAATTTGATGTTCTTTCTTCCAAAAATTAGGATATCCTTGATTATATTTAACCATTTTTCCATCTCTAAAATTAGGATGTCCAAAATCAATAGTCTGAACAGGAACGTCAATAAATTTTAGCATATTTGCTATATCTATAACCATATACCAATTGCCAGGGATCTCAATATACACTCTATGTGCTCCATCTTGGCCAAATGCAATATTACTTTTTCTTATATACCCTGTAACATCTGCTATTCCTCGTAAAAGAGCCTTTTTCTCATCAGTAGTTATACTAAACAAATCGGGATTCATTCTCATGGTGGAGTGATGTGTTCCGCTACTAATTAATCTTACAATTTCTCTAACGATATATTCATTGTTATTTTTAGTAAAGGACATTTTTGTTGAATGTTTTGTTTGGGTAACAACTAAATCATGTCCTATCAATGGTTCGACAATTGATCTAATATCAACAGTACTAGCCTTTACATATATAGAAACATCTTTTAAATCGTCAGTATAAAGGTTTTTATAAGGAATATCTATTGTAATGGTTGTTTCTTGAGTGCCTCTTTGCATTTCACCATTACCAAGAATCATCCCGACTAAATATGCCATTTCAGTATTCATGCTATTTCTTTAACTCCTCTATAATATGGTTTGCGATTGCTTCTGCCATCAGCGGTGGAACAGCGTTGCCAATCTGTTTTCTAATATGAACTTTTGAGCCATAAAATATAAATTTATCATCAAAAGATTGAATTCTAGCTGCTTCTCTTGGAGTAATTGCCCTATTTAAAAATGGATGATTATTAGTCCCATTAGATGCAGCATCAAATCTTGTATCAATTGTTGGCGAAGTCTGGTCCCATTTTAGCCTACCCCATGTAGTTTTGAATTTTTGATTTCCGCATAGTTCTTTGGGTAAGCATTCCTTTCCCTTTTCCGGCGGAATCAGTTTCAGTTTATCTATGGCCACTTGTTTGTGCTTTGAGGCAATATGATTAAAAAGCCCTTTACTATCCTGTCGCATTAATTTCTGATAGGGCGTTAATGCTGAATTTTTATAGTCTTGCTCAAATTTCCCTTCACCAGATTCTAAATACGCAATATCCGATATTGCATCTCTGACTGTAATAATCTTTTTTGAGAGTGGTTGAGGTAAAGAGATAGATTTATGTTTTGAACATATAAAAATAGCACGCTCTCTTGCCTGAGGCACTCCATAATTTGCTGCATTTAATACTCCAAATTCTACATAATACCCTAACACTTTTATAGCATTAATTATTTCATTTCTAAACCATCCATTTGATGCAGAAAGTAGCGCTTTTACATTTTCTATTATAAAGATCTCTGGCTCTATTTCTTTTACCAGGCTCAAATATTCCCTAAATAAGAAATTTCTTGGATCAGCTAACCCTAATTTCTTTCCCTTATTGGAATATCCTTGGCAAGGAGGACCACCAACTATCATATTAATATGATTGCGACGTGATTTATTTATTAATTCTTCTTTTACCTTAATATTCGTAATATCTCCTATAATGACTTCGGAATTTGGCATATTCTTTCTAAAAGTTTCTGCTACTGTAGGATCATTATCTAAAGCTATGATGGTTTTAAAATGAGAGTTTTTTTCCATTCCATAAGAAAGCCCGCCAGCTCCACAAAATAAATCTAATATTCTAAAATCTGTAGTTTTTTCAGAAATCACTTGTTTATTTCTTATTAAAATTCTTTTAAATATTTCTTTCCCATTAATAGTTGGTTTAAATAAGTCGTATTCATTATCCGAACCATGGTTAGCTTCACCGACAATTTCAAATTGAACACTATTATATTTATCAATAATAGTAATGGGAACCCCCATAATTCCTGGGTAATCCATAGGGATATCTTGTACTCTTTTTACATTGATCGCATTAAAATTATCGTACATGGGATATTCTTTAGGAGAATATTCTTTTGTTAATTTAAGCAACTTATGTCTTCTATCTATATCCAAATTAGTAAACCACATAGCATTTCCTAGGCTACGCCATTTTTGACCAAATTCATCAATCCAAAATCTTGTTTCTCTTGGCTCTGATGAAGCAGGAACTCTGAATTTCATGTCACCGAATTGGTAACCAGTCCAAGCCTCATTATTTTGAATAAGTGGAAATATTTCTTTATATGTAAGAGCATTTTGATTTCCAATAAGAAGATATTTTTTTTTGTGTTTTACGAATAATGATACAATTTCTTTAAATAAAGAAAAAGGGGGATTTGTTACAACAACATCCGACATCTTGAGATATTTTATACATTCAGGGCTTCTAAAATCCCCATCTCCTTTGAGCTTTTTTATACATTTTGTTTTTTGTAGCCAATTTTCAATAAATGTATCAGAAATAACATCTTTGCCTTCTGCTAATTTAGTTACATCAAGAACATAACCATATGTATTTTTTAATGGTTCATTATTTTCATCAGACAAGGTTAATTGTGTCGAAATAACTTTTGATGATCTATATGAAGTACACAACAATCTTTTTAGACCAAGAACATTAAAATTCTTCAGAAAATACTTACAAAAATTAGATTCAAAGGGATCATCACAATTACAAAGAACCGTTTTTCCATAAAAATGCTTAGAATAATGAATTAATTCCCTCTCTACCGTTTCATAGGTGGTATAAAATTCATCATCTTTTACATTTTTTGCGGCTTGCAAGTTAGTATTGTTATTGACCATAATCCTTTCCTTTTGTAAATCATATTAGCTATACATCTTTTACAGATATTTTGCAATTATATTTTTAAAATTAGAGAAAAATTTTTAGAAGTTCGCAACCAATCTCAACCCCTCTTAAGCAGATTAGAACTGGCGATAACTAGATGAAAATATATATTTCAATAGATTACATCTAGTTGTCACTTGCTCATAATTTTTTATGCGAGGTATACTTTTTTGCCAAAGGTATACTTTTACATGCGCAAAAAAGTGTCAACCAATTGAATCTTGCCAACTTGCTATCAGAGAAAAATCTATAATTAACTTCTTGAAAAATATAATTAAATTATTTTGGATAAAAAAATAACATAGAAGGTATACACTTTCTATGTTATATAAATGGTCGGGGTGACATGATTCGAACATGCGACACCTTGGTCCCAAACCAAGTACTCTACCAGGCTGAGCTACACCCCGTTTTTTATCTGATTTTTGCTTTATATCATACTTTTTTTTATTTTGCAAGAACTTTTTTTATTTTTTTAATAAAATCTGCCTTCTTCTCGTATAATTAACCCTTTTCGCCAATGATACGGAAAAATTTTTTCTCCTCGCCCATTATCCCCTGCCCATATTTTTTGATATATTTCGGGAGTTATTACATCCATTCCTGTCCGTTGTGCTAAAGGTGTATCTTTACAGATTAAATTTCCCTTTAATGCGCGAGGAGCTGTTGAATGCAATAAACTAGATACTTTTGTGCCTGAAATATCTAAATCACCGGCAATATATAAAGGTGTATGTTCAAGTGAAATTAAATTTTTACAAGCTCGCAAATCACAATTTCCTAATATAACAATATTTTCTCCTCGTCCAGCTTCTAATCTGATGTTATCATAATCCTGAACTTGTGCTTGACTGTAAATATTAACATCCATCTCATGATAATTAATTTTATTGATGCTAGGAGCTGGATGGGTTAATTCATCTTTCAATTCCGGTATCATAGCGTTATTATTATCTACCAGCCACAATTTATGATATGCTGGTCCGCTCAAATAATCTGTTCCTAAAGCTTTTGCCAAAGGAGTCCCTTTAATATTGGCACCTTTCATTGCAAAACGTGGCGCATCTTTTAAATTGGAGATGTTTGTATTTTCAATATTATATACACCAAAAACAATGGCTGGAGATATTAAATTATCACTGATTTTTGTTGAATTTGAAAAATCACAATCTCCCAATACAACACATTGATGAAACATATATTTTTCTTCATCTAAATGCGGTACGGGAACATATCCGTTATCACGATTGCATACATGCTCAACAATACAAGGCGTTGTTATTTTTTCCGGTTGCAAGTGAATCATATTTCCTTCAATAACAACACAAAAATCAGGTTTCATTTTATTACTCCATTATTTTGCTAATTGTTTTACAATTATATACTGATTTTTAAATTTTGGCAAGATTTTTTCTTTGTTAAAAGTGATTTTTATGTAACAAGAAAATTAACTTTGAATAAAGGCAATATTTTGAACAACGGTTTGAGTACAATCTCCGCTGCCGACAATCATACGGGCTGATTCACACACAAGACGGTTTTTAAAGTCAATACTTAAAACAACTTCTGAATCTTGTATCATTGCTTTTTCAGGTGTGTTGATGATAACACCGTTTTCTAATTCATTCCCGTTTTCACTTCTAAAACTCATAATATCTGTTTCATCTAAATTTCGAGGAAGCCAAGCATCATCATTTCCGTTATGTGCAATATGTGTTCTGCGATCCATAAATAACACGGCTGCATATTTGGAAGCAATATTCAACGATTCATTTGCCCGATAGCGACACATAGCCAACTGATAACCGGTAAGACCACCCACTGCCAATACTCCGATAATAGCTAAAACACCCAGCATTTCCAACATGGAACGACCGGATTGAGAAGAATGTTTTACTTTTTTTAAATACTGCATATAACCTACTTGAATTCAAAATAAAAAACCCTTATTATCATATATAAATTAAAAAAAATAATATTGCAATCATTTTTTTATTAAATCGTGTATATTGTTTTTATTTTTTTTATGAATAAATATGTATTTAGTTAAGTCTTGACAAATAAAAGATTTTTATGTATAATACATGAAATTTATTTCAATACTTTGAGGATAATATGTTAAAAGAATATAGCCGTGAAGCATTAAAAAGCATTGCACGAACAAATACACCTATGAGACACAAACTGTTACGCTTGTGCGTTACAAAAGGAAGTGTTGTTGATTTTAATCGCTTAGCCGAGGCAGGTTTTGATGTGAATAAGCCCAATCAATATGGTTTGACAATGCTTATGATGGCAACACAATACAATCGTATTCCTATGGTTCAAGCTCTTTTAAAAGCAGGGGCTAATGTCAATACGCAAGATATAGATGGTAATACAGCGCTTATTAGGGCTTCTCGCAGTGGACATACTGAAATAGTCAAAATGCTTTTATCTGTTCAGGGAATTGAAATGAATACATGTAATCATGCCGGTTTAACAGCAGTACGTCATGCTATACTTAATGACAAGAAAGATGTAGCGGATTTACTTATTCAGGCTGGAGCTGATACAACAAAATTTCAACCGCAAACGGTTCAGAAAGCAAAACCGGTTCAAAAATCATTTTTCAGCAAATTATTTTTATATTTTCGAACACAACATTCTCGTGGTTAATCAACAGGTGGAGAAGAAAAAAGCAGTTTTCAGACTGCTTTTTTTATTGTTTATTTCAGATTGGTTGATTAACAATAAAAAAACAACAGAGAAGAACCGAAACTCAAGAAACAATAAAACGGAAACTTCTCTGTTGCTCCAACTTAAAGTGCTTTGGGATTCTTTAAGTTGTAATTGTTTTACTCACTGTCAAGTGATTAGCTTTGACGGAATCGAATGTCTGTTAATGTAGTACCTCCATGTGCAACGCAAACACTTTCGTATCAAACACGTCAAAAATTTTGACATTGTCAACTTTATTTTTATTAAAAATCAATAACTAAACAAGTAAAAATAACTGCACAAAGAAAGTTTTGACAAAGTGAAAAAAATGTTGATTTAATCGTACGTTTAAATTTACCCGCTTTATTGCTAAAATATTAACAGTATATATCCACAAAAAAGACAGATATAGTTCAATATACCTGTTAAAATCTAAAAAAAACGAATCAGGTATTTTGAAAAATCACTTTTCAAACAAATACTTATAAGAGTAATTCTCGTAAAAAAACGAATCGTTGACGATTCGTTTTGTCTTTGATTTTGTTTTATTCAAAAATGGTTGATTATTTTATAAGATAGAATTGAAAAATAAAAAATAAAGAATCAAAAAAATAAAACCGCTGAATGTATATACTACAAATCAGCGGTTTTATTTCGTATTACGTCAATTTTATTTTACAACAAAATTGACCAAACGTTTCGGTACATAAACTTCTTTTAAAATTTCTTTACCGTCTATATGATTTTTGACACTTGAATCAGACTTTGCCAATGCAATAATATCTTCTTGGGACATGTCAGTAGGAACACTTAATATTGCCCGTTTTTTACCCATAACCTGAACAACAATATCCATTGTATCCGATTTAATCATTTCTTCATCATAAGTCGGCCATTGAGCATAAGCCAACGATTCGTTATGACCTAAGCGTTCCCATAACTCTTCAGCAACGTGTGGTGCTTGCGGAGCTAATAATAAGACAAAACTTTCCATGTCTGCTTTTGATACCGGTTCGTTTGATTTATATACGGCATTGACAAATTCCATTAATTTGGCAATCGCTGTATTATATGTCATTCGTTCCATATCTTCCGTAATACCTTTAATGGTTTTGTGCATTAATTTTGTTAATTCAATACTACCCTTTTCGGCAATTTTATTTGGTGTTTCAAAAATATTCCAGAATCGTTTAATAAATCTGTTTACGCCATTAATACCGTCATCAGCCCATGGTTTTTCAGCTTCAATCGGACCCATAAACATTTCATATAAACGCATAGAATCGGCACCATAATCCCGAATTACATCATCCGGATTAACGACATTGTAACGGGATTTACTCATTTTTTCAACCTGAGTTTGAACAGGAACACCCGTTTCTTTGACAAACCAAGCATTTCCTTTTCGTTCAACTTCATGAGGATAATAATATTTGCCATTTTCATCCCGATAAGAATAAGCTAAAACCATACCTTGATTGACTAGTTTTTTAAACGGTTCATCACAGGAAACCAGTCCGGCATCATATAACACTTTTTGCCAGAAACGAGCATATAATAAGTGTAATACGGCATGTTCAACCCCGCCGACATAAACATCAACAGGCATCCAATAAGATTCTGCTTCTTTACTCCAAGCTTCTGCTTCATTTTTCGGATCACAATAACGTAAGAAATACCAAGAAGAACCTGCCCATTGAGGCATTGTGTTTGTTTCTCGTTTGGCTGGTTTTCCTGTTTCTTCGTCAATGGCATTTACCCAATCTTCTACACGAGCCAACGGTGGTTCGCCGTCTTCTGTTGGTCTGAATTCTGCTAATGGCGGTAACAAAACAGGTAAATCTTTAACAGGTAAAGATTTAATTGTACCATCTTCACAATGAATAATCGGGAACGGTTCCCCCCAATAACGTTGACGAGAGAACAACCAATCACGTAATTTGTAATTAACCGTACCTTTACCGCATTGATGCGCTTCTAACCATTCAATCATCTTTGCTTTTGATTCTTTAACGTGTAAACCGTTTAAGAAATCTGAATTAATTAATGCACCATCACCTTCCCAAGCTTCCTTGGAAATATCACCGCCTTCAATAACCTGAATGACAGGAATGTTGAATTTTTTTGCAAAATCATAATCCCGTTGGTCATGAGCCGGCACCGCCATAATAGCACCATACCCATAATCACCTAACACATAGTCGGCAATATAAATTGGTAATTTTGTTCCGTTTAACGGATTAATGGCATAAGCACCTGTAAAAGCACCTGTTTTATCTTTAGAATCTGCCAATCTGTCTTGAGCCGATTTGCGACTGGCTTCTTCTACATAAGCTTCAACGGCTGACTTACATTCCGGTGTTGTAATTTCTTTGACAAGGGCATGTTCGGGAGCCAATACACAATATGTAGCCCCAAAAAGCGTGTCAGGACGTGTTGTGTAAACCGTAAATTCAGCATTTTGTCCATCAACTTTAAACTGAACATCTGCACCAGTTGACTTACCAATCCATTCTCGTTGCATTGTTTTAATGCTTTCCGACCAATCCAGTTTATCCAAACCTTCCAACAATTTTTCGGCATAAGCCGTTATTTTAAGCATCCATTGACGCATTGGTTTGCGGACAACTTCATCACCTGTTTCAACATATTTCCCATCTTTTACTTCTTCATTTGCCAAAACAGTACCTAATTTCGGACACCAGTTAACCGGCATTTGTACTTCATATGCCAAACCTTTATCATACAAAATTTTAAAAATCCATTGCGTCCATTTATAATAAGAAGGATCGGTGGTATTAATTTCTCTGTCCCAATCATAAGAAAAACCGATAGCCTGTAATTGTTTACGGAACTTATCCGTATTAATTGTCGTTACTTCGGACGGATGCATACCGGTTCTTTCAGCATAACGTTCAGACGGCAAACCAAAAGCATCCCAACCCATTGGATGCAAGACATTAAATCCACGCATTCTTTTATAACGAGATACAATGTCTGAAATGGTATAGTTTTCGGCATGTCCGACATGTAACCCCGCTCCTGATGGATATGGAAACATATCCAACACATAATATTTGGGTTTATTTTTATCAATTTCTGCTTTGAATGTATTATGTTCAGCCCAATATTTTTGCCATTTTGGTTCAATTTCAAGATGTTTGTATTCTGCCATTTTGTTTTTCCTTATCCTAAAAAAATAAAACTGGAAACAGTTTAAAACATTTTTTCAAAAAAAGAAAGTGTTTTGTGCAAAAAAAATTGACTTATAAAACAAAATAGTGTATACTGCAAAAAGTTGAAAAAAAATACAAAGGGGATAACTATGGAAAATACAACAAAAAAAACTCACAGAACATCATTTTTTCATAAAACAAAAAAAATTATTCGCAAAGCAATTAGACGCACAAAAAATGCTGTTCGCGATTTTTTTGAAACAGCAGAAAATTCGATTGTAGAAACATTATATCCGGAATCAATTAAAAATAAAGCTTTAAAGAAAGAATACTTAAAATTATTAAGTCTTCGCTTTGATAGAAATCAAACAAGTTTAGATACACTTACGGCGAATATGTCTAATTCAACCATTAATTCAGATTCAATTTCTCCGATAGAAGCTGAAATTATAAAACGCATTCGGTCAATCACAGCCAAAGAAAAAGCAAAAGAATTACGTAAAGCCTATCGCAAATATATAGTGAGTGAAAAATTCAAAAAATCAACAACCATTAATCCGGATGAAAAAGCAACAGACCCAATTGTTTGTGCCGTTAAAAGTAATCCTTTGCCGGAATCTTCTTATACAGAAGTTACAAACAATGGTGAAAAACCTGTTTTTACAGCACAATATAACAATAAGAAAAATTTGACGATCCATAATTATTGCCAAAATGTAAGAGAATAATGATGTCAAAACAAAAAAAATCATTTCTTAAAAAATGTTGCAATTCGTTTATAAACGGATGTATTCAAGTTGGTCATTTTTTAGCATCTTTTGTCGGTGGTTTTTCCAAAGATTATGCCCTAAAAGATTACTCAACCGGTTATCTAAAAAACACCAACAAATCTGCAACAAAAACATTAATGGAAACAACAGGTCTTGTGCGTAATGTAACACATAAAACAATGATTAAAGCTTATCAAAATCCATTATTGAAAAATGCACTGAATACAACGCAACAATCAGTCGGTTTTCAAGCCTCAAAACGACGTTTAATTTCTCGTATGAAAATAGTGCAAAATAAAATTAATCATGTAAATCGTCAACGGGATGAATAGAAAAACAATTATTTTTCCTCAAAATACTTGACTTCATATTTAATAATAAATATACTTTTATGACAAATATTAAAAGGAGAACAAAAATGAGTCAAGCAGATGAATTAAATAAATTATATGATTTAAAAGTAAAAGGTTTAATCAGTGATGTTGAATTTGAAGCAACAAAACAAAAAATTTTAAACCCGACATTACAACAAACACAAACAACTGTTATAGGAACCACTGAAAAAAGCAGATTAATTTATGTTGTACTTGCTTTTTTCTTGGGTATGCTTGGTATCCATAACTTTTATGCTGATAGAACAGGCCGGGCCGTTGCACAATTATTAATCACATTATTGCTCTGGTGGATTGTTATACCTTTAATTGCTGTTTGGATTTGGGTTCTTGTTGATGTTTTGACTATCAAGACAGACGGTAATAATAAACCAATGCAACCAACTTCCCCTATTGTTATCGGAATCATTTTCTTTTTACTGTTATTTCCGGCATTTTCATTATTTATTGGTGGGATGGCTGGTTTCACAATGGCAACCAATAGATACCAAGCTACAGCCGTTTATGATACAGCAGAAAAATATGCCAACTTAGCTCACGCATATAAAAATGCAAATCATACAACACACATACCATCTATGACAGAACTTGGATTACCAGAACCAGATTTTGATGATTGCACAATTATCATCCCTCAAAATGGAATTTCAGTTACAAGCGTACGTGTTGATATTGATTGTTCTGCAAATCCTCAAAAAGCGGAAGAGATTGGCAAATTAGTAAATGCAACTGTCATTAATGGAAAACTTTCACATCGTTTTGAAATTAAATAATTAAAAAAAACTATCTGCATTTAGTTAGTAGTTTCCTGTATTAGAGAAGGGTATCAACGGATACCCTTTTTATTGTGATTAGAAAATGTTAAGTTATCTTATCTCTTTTTGTTTAATCATAACAATCTTTATTATAAGCGTTTCCAAGTGCGTATTTTGTTTTTTTCTTCTTTATCCCTAAAGGCTTGTTCTAAATCAATGTTATGCATATTGGCAAGTGAACAGATATAAATAAACACATCTGCCAATTCTTCGGCAACATTGCCAATAGTTGACCCTGTTCCAACAGAGCCGTTTTTGTTATTTTTGCGAACAGCTGAAATTAATTCGCCACATTCTTCTGCTAATAAACAACATTCATAAAATTTATCCGTTATATTAAAACTACGTTCTGTTTTCATCTGCAAGACATATGCTTGAAAATCTTTGAGTGTTGGATTATTTTTTAATTCTAAAGTCATTATATTTCTCCTTGTTTGTATTTTATCTGGATTATATGGTCAAAATCAATTTAAATCAATATAAAAAACAGTGTATCAAATGACACACTGTTTTCAATTTGTTATGAAATACAAAACTTATTTGTATGTAACAACAACAGCACGACGGTTTTGTTGACGGCCTTCAGCTGTTGCATTTGAAGCAACCGGATCAGATTCGCCAAAACCATGTGTTGTGATACGATCACAAGCAATACCGTTTGCTTCTAAGTAAGCAGCAACAGCATTAGCACGACGTTGAGATAATTTCATGTTGTAAGCTTCAGAACCAGTGCTGTCTGTGTAACCAGAAATACGAGCTTTTTCTGTTGGTTCAGCTTTTAATCTTTCAATAACGTCATTTAAAGCGTCATTGTCCGCAACTGTTAATTGAGCGGAATCAAATGCAAATAATGTGGATGTCGGTAAAACAACTTTTGTTGTAACAACATCACAAGCACCATCAGCACATTCATCACACCAGTTTGCGCAACCGGTTAATAAAAGTGTTGAAGATAACACAACTGTAGCGATTTGTTTTTTCATAATGAAACTCCTTCAATAAAATGAAATACAGCAGTAGTATGGCGTTTATTTTTTAAAAAATCAAGTGAAAAATGTGCGAAAGTTCATATTTTTTATAAATACTTCTTTTGTTACAACAGAAATAATCTATTTTTAGTTTGATAAATTGCATAAATCAGACTTTTAACCTTGTTTTTTGATTCATTTTACCAAATAATGATACCTTGTATTTACGAATAATATAGATATATCCAATAACAACAATAACAGCACCGCCTATCCAAGCAATCGGTCCGGCATAGCAAAGTCCGACATAACCCATTGTTGTTGCCATATAAAATGCACAAAATCCACGCATAATTAATTCGGCAATACCTGATAACAATGGCAAAAGCGGATATCCCATACCTTGTAAGGTTTGTCTAAATACAAATATCAAGCCTAAAAAGAAATAAAACAATGTCGTGATTTTCAAATAGGTAACAGCTGGTTCTAAAACAGTCGGATCATTTGAATTTAAGAAAACAAAAGCCATTTGAGGACCCCAATTAAAGGCAATAATTGCCATGACTGCTCCTAAAGCGCTAATTAAAAGAAAACATTGAAAAACACCCTGACGAATTCGTCTGATTAAGCAGGCACCAAAATTTTGTGCTGCGTAAGTTGACATTGCCATACCCAGGGCAAAAATCGGTAAAGTTGTAATTTGTTCAATCCGCATAGCAGCAGAAAAGGCGGCAATTGTATCCGTACCAAAACGATTACACGCACTTTGAATAATAATCATACCTAAACCGATAATGGAAAACTGTATACTCATCGGTACAGCAACGCGTAAATGCTCCATTAAAAATTCTGCCGATAATTTAAAATCCTTCTTATACAGTTTTAAAATCGGAAATTTTTTCAACAACCAAATACCGCATAAAACAACTGAAATGGTTTGTGCTACACCTGTTCCCCAAGCAACACCGACAACATCCATTTTTAAATAGGCGATTAAAAAGATATTGATAATAATATTTAAAACAGAGGCAAAAATCAAAAAGTACAATGGTGTTTTGCTGTCACCCAAAGCGCGCATTAAACCCGCAAAATAATTATAAAACAGCATTGAAATCATAGTATAAGCCATAACGGTTAAAAAACGAACAGAATCCGTTTGAATATCTGGCGGAATATTCATCTTTTGCATAATCCAGTTCATATTAAGCTGAATCGTAGATACAACTAATAGACAACAAATAATTGTTAAAATCAAACCACCTCCGAATGATTTACGAACACCTCGAATATCATTGGCTCCAAAACGTTGGGCTGT
The DNA here is from genome assembly GCA_045638265.1 of Alphaproteobacteria bacterium. Lineage (GTDB taxonomy): Bacteria > Pseudomonadota > Alphaproteobacteria > CAAHEQ01 > UBA3637 > RGIG4140. The sequence goes on from JAZUBA010000051.1 coordinate 29,369, forward strand.
AATAATACATAACCCATTCGTAAAACCGGTAGCAATAAACAAAGCCATTAAAAAAACAGGAGACATGGCTCCGGCAACTGCCAAAGCATACCGTCCGAGATAGTGTCCTAAAATATACATATCCGATATAATGTACAACTGCTGAAATAATTGTCCAAGCATAATCGGTATAGAAAACAGAATAATTAATTTTATTGGATTGCCCTGTGTCATAGATTGTATCATGTTATAACCTCTTTTTTTGAAAGCGTACTGTATACCTGTTTTAAAATAAATGCAATTGATTTTTGTATTCTATATAAAAAAATACCGACAGATAATTTGCTGTCGGTATTTTTTACGTGTTATCATTATTCAATAACTTCTTCATCTTCTTTGGGTTTTGCTTTTTCATTCATTTGTTTGACAAGTTCTTTTTGTCTTTCACGAGTGAGTGCAATACTGCTTACCCACATAAAATACCAAGTCAACAAAAGAGGTAATCCGGCAATCCAACCTAATTTCATTAAAAACGGAAATGAAAAACCTTTATAAGCTAAATTAATCAAATCACCAAAAAACGGAATGGTTAATGCTATCAATTTAATATTTAGCGTAATATACGGCATAAATAAAAACCAAGGCACATACCATGACTTTAATAATAATCCAAGAATAATCGCCGCTCCAACCAATGTGCAATACGGCATTGTTAATAAGCGACCTAATTGAGGACCTGTCAAACCATGTTTTAAAATCAATTCAAAGAACCATACAATTAACCATAAAACCAAGAAAGTGATTAATATCACAAAAAACATCTGAACGCCTACAAAGACACAGAATAATTTAAACATACTAATAAAACGCGTTAATTCTTTATTCGGATTGTACGTGCCTTGTTCAACATTTTTTAAATCAATCGGAGCAAATGTATTGTTTGGACAAGTGCGAGCTTTTTCAGGAAGCCAATCAATACCTGAAATAATCATGCCTGTTTTAAGATAAATTTTTGTTGCCGTAATATATACAAATGCATTTTGTGGGATTTCTTCTTTCTCAACATCAGCAACGGCTGTATTCAAAACGGCATTATATTCATCGGTTAATTTAATAGTTTTTTCTTTTTGAACCGGCTCAACAATTTTGCCATAAGCAATTCTAAAATCCGGTAATGTTTTTAAGCCATCAACAATACCCAAATAAGGCATCATCACAGCAAAATATAATCCAACACTACAAATAATTCCCATGAAGGCGGCAAATGGCAATATAACTCGCAAGCCGATACCTTGTCCACCAATTACATAACTTGAAAATCTGAATTTTCTATATCCCATAAAACATTAACCTCAATCTAAATAAATACAATATATTAAATTAATAATTATCCTTTAATTGTCAAACAAACCCCATTCGTCTTCATCTGAACTCAACCAAGAGTGATTTTTTTGTGCTGTTTGTGAAGATGGTTGACGATAAACAGTAGATGCTTTACCGTCAAATGCATCTGCAGGTAACATTGTTGCAGAAGACGATTGAACAGTTGGCATTTGATTTGTTTGTGTCACAGGATGATAAATTGTAGAAGCTTTACCATCAAATGCATCTGTAGGAACAGTATAAATGCCGTTCATACCATTATTGATTATTGGCGTTTTGATGGAATGATAGGTCGTGGAAGCTTTTCCGTCAAACGCATCTGCCGGTAATTGATTACCTACAGATTGGATTTCGGAAGCTTTTCCACTTAACTTGTTTTCTTGTATAACAAGAACATCCCCATAGTTTGTATCAGCTTTACCATCAAACGCATCTGCGGGAACTTGTCCACCTGTTGGCGAATATTGTGTCATAAGTGTGTCATCAACCTCATCAAACAACCCATAACCGATTTCTTGTGTTGTTGTATTTTGATTACGAGTCCCAATTTCTGTTATATTGCCACCCGTTGATGGAATAACACAGGCCTGACCATCTGCAGACCAAGCAATAACTCGTTCATCTTGTAAATAAAATTTCATGACACAACCACGTAAATAACGATACGCCCAATCTTTTTCAATTTCTTGCTTAATATATATCAAAACACGTTCATTTTCAGCTAAACGAGTTGCTTTTGTCGGAGTACCGAAGTTTTCGTATAAATCGGCAACCGGTTGACCGTAATACACATTGGAACGCGGTTCTGTGGAATGGATGTATTCGTTTGAACCACAAGCACTTAATACAAACGGCAACAATGCCAAGGCAATTACTTTTTTCATAACAAAAACTCCTTTTTTCTATAAATTAGCACATACAAAATAAAATGTCAAATCTTCTTTTCATTTTTTATGCGTTATGCTTGACAAATAATGTCAAACAGTTTATAACGCCCTTAACTAACTTGACTATATAGAGAAAAAACAAATGAAAACAGAAATTTTTACTTTTGATATGCCTGAAAATCTGATTGCTGAAAAACCGGCATTTCCCCGTGATTCTTCTAAACTGATGCACTTATGTCCCGATGGGAGTATTCAACATTGTCATGTATCTGATTTAGATAAATTATTACGACCGAATGATGTGTTGATTTTTAATGACACAAAAGTCATTCCGGCTCGGTTATACGGTGTGAGAGGTGAAGCTAAAATTGAAGTTACGTTGTTTAAACAACTAAATTTGTCCGATTGGGAAACAATGATTAAAAATTCCCGTCGTTTAAAAATTGGTGATATCATTTTATTTTCTGATGATTTTTCAGCAGAAGTCAAAGAAAAAAAAGAAAGTGGACAAGTTGTTTTGCACTTTAATAAAAGTGGAGCAGATTTGATGGCTACGTTACACGAAATCGGGACAATGCCGTTACCACCATATATAAAACGATTGCGAGGCGGAAAAGAATCGGATAAAGCCGATTATCAAACAATCTATGCCAATAAAGAAGGTGCAGTAGCAGCCCCTACTGCCGGACTGCATTTTACACCGGAGTTGTTTGAAAGATTAGAACAAAAAGGCATTGAAAAACTGTTTTTAACGCTTCATGTAGGTGGTGGAACTTTTTTGCCGGTCAAAGTGGATGATACAGATAATCACAAAATGCACGCCGAATTTGGTATTTTAACACAAGAAATTGCCGATAAAATCAATCAAGCAAAAAAAGCGGGACGACGTATTGTAACCGTTGGTACTACATCATTACGTTTATTGGAATCAGCAACGGATAACAACGGCATCGTTCATGCCTTTGAAGGTGAAACGGATATTTTCATTACACCGGGGTATCAATTTAAAGCCGTTGACGTTATGTTTACAAACTTTCATTTATCCGGTTCAACATTATTTATGTTGGTTTGTGCATTTGCAGGCATTAACCGTATGAAAGAAGCTTATCAAACAGCTATTGAAAATCAATATCGTTTTTTTTCATATGGCGATGCCTGTTTAATTGAAAACAACTCCTAAGGAATAAGGTTCAGATATTGCAGATTTGTTTTTTCCGTAAAAAGACAAAAAAAAGATTGTATTTTAAAAACAAAACTGATATAATATAATAAGTATTAATTTGTAATCAGGAGTTTGGTATGAAAAAACTGTTTCTTTTTTTCTTGTCAATCGGTATTTCATTGCAAGCAGTTGCCGGTTATGTTGAAGGCGAAAATGCTTTTAACGAACAAAATTACGCTCTTGCATTTGATGAATTTTTGCCGTTAGCCGAAGAAGGAGATTATCGTTCGCAATATTATATCGGTTATTTGTATGTCAATGGGTTAGGTGTACAAAAAGACGGGAAAAAAGGTGTTGAATATTTACAAAAAGCCGTTGATCAAAATCATGATATGGCACAAGCATTAATGGGATATTTATATTCAGAAGGTCTGTTTGTTCGGAAAGACAAGAAAAAAGCATTAGAATTATATCAATTAGCAGCTGCCAGTAATAATATTTCAGCTAATTTAAATTTAGGGGTTATGTATTACAAAGGAGATTCTGTTCCGCGTGATTATGATATGGCTTTACAGTATTTTAGTAAAGTACCTTTGGAATCCAATCCGATTGTTTGTCGTTATTTAGGGGATATTTATTATAACAATCCCGCTTTAAAAGATTATAAGAAAGCCAGCCAATATTATGAATTGGCAGCTCGCCAAAATGATTTAAATGCTTATTATAATTTAGGTGAAATGTATCGGACAGGTACAGGAACGGAAAAAGATGTCAAAACAGCAATAACTTATCATAAATATGCTGCTTCACAAGGTTATGTTGCATCACAATATATACTTGGGGTTATTTATGCGAACGGTGAAGGTGTAGCAAAGGATAAATATAAAGCGGTTGCATGGTTGCAAATCGCAAGTGATCAAGGAATGGAAGCGGCCAAAGAAGCAATGGATAAGCTGACAAAAAATATGTCATTAACCGATGTGCAATCAGTCAGCCGTCAAGTTGTTCTTATTCAACAAAATGAAATGGGCAAGATTGATCCGCCTTTTGATCCGCAAACAAAAATGGAAGGTGTAGCTGCATTAGAAGGTGTTGCACAACAACCAAGACAAAAAAGACGGCGTACATTACGCAGACGGAGGAGATAATCAATGGCAAGAAAAAAAACATCACAAGTGGAAACAACGGATAATGTAGCGCAATCAACAGCTCCTGTTGTTCCAAACAAGTTTGCTATTAAACAAAAATCATCTGGATTTATTGCCCGAAGTTTTAAATTTTTCTTTGGATTTCATGTTATTACAATTTTAGGCTTTTTTATCGGCTGTATTATTTTTAACATCCAATCCGAAACCAATCCGTTGACAGGCATTGTTTCATCTGGAAAGCTTTATTTCATCGGATTTTTAATGGTGTTCGTATTGCACTTTTTGTATTGGATTTTTGCAGATAAAGCAACATTCTTTAATATTAAGAATCGTATATTTTTATGTATATGGGATTATATTTTTCTCATTTTAACAACATTAAGTACGGTTGGTACGTTGTTTTTATTAAATACATACGTTTTATAAACAGAGTACTCATTGAAGAAAAACCCGTTAACAACCTTGTTGACGGGTTTGTTTTTGTTAAAAAGTATTTAAGAGTACTGTTTGAATTTAATTTTTTTGAATGACAGATTGAAGTATAAAAGGTGTTCTTATTGGATTAATGATTTTTTTGTAAATAAATCAAGAAAATGCTATTGCAATTAAAGGTACGTTAAATTGCAACACTTTTTTTCATATTTTTGCATTTTTTTTTCACTTCTTATGATTTTAATATATCGGCTTGTTCAAAATATTTCTCCCGATTCGTCTCTTTTTTGCCCTTGTATGTGAAATCGTTGCACATAAACGTACCTTTAATTACAATGTGGTTATGCTGTATTTATTAGACAATTTGGAGGTATTATGAGATTTAGAACGCATATTAAACAAAACGAACGTGGTCGCTCAATGGTTGAAATCTTAGGCGTTTTAGCCATTATCGGTGTTTTATCATTCGGTGGTATTCAAGGATACAAGTATGCCATGGATAAACATCGGGCAAATGATATCGTCAATGAGGTTAATATGCGTGCAACAGATATTTGGCATTTATACCAAGATGGTGAAAAAGAATTGCCTGATTCACCTGAAGCAGATGCATTTCCTGAATATCCTGAAATGACGCAAACAGGATTTGAAATTCTGGTAACATCCCATCCTCCTGTTGCATTTCGTACATGGGTGAATAATGTACCGTCTGCTGTATGTCAAAAAGTGTTACAGGAAAATTTAGACGATGCCGTTCAAGGATTAAAATTTGTACAGGTTGATAATGGTGGTGGATTAATACGCTATACAGGTGATATTGCTATTTGTGGTGAAAGTGGTACGGAAAATCAGATGGTATTTACATCGTTTCTTGATGAAGATGGTGGAGCTGTTGCCTCTCCTGTTAATCCTGATAATCCAAACACACCGTTAATTTATTGTGTAGAACAAGATGATTGCCCGCAAGAATGTGGTGGGGCTGTATGTGAAGAAGATACCATGACATGTCGTGATGCTTGTGCAGGTACGGATAAACCGATTTGTATGCGAGAAACTGGAACGTGTGTTGAATGTCAAACAAATGATGATTGTGCGATAGTTGGTGACAACTATGTTTGTAATACGGCAGACTATACATGTCAGGAAGTGCGAAAATGCGTAACGGGAGAATATCGGGCTAAAAGTGGTGCATGTATTCCGTGTGATGATATTAATGCTGTTGAAATCAGTCAAGAAAAGTTTTTCGACCTAACGTTGAATATTGAAGATGATACAACAGGTGTAGAACAATGTAATGCGTGCAACAATACGCATACAGTAACTGTTGATGAAGCAACGGGAACAACGTATTGCGGTGTTGGATGCATTAAAGGTGTAACGTATGAATCACTTAATGATGGATGTATCCCTTGTCGTAAAGCCGATGGTTCTTTAAATACGGAACCACATCGGATTAATCAAAATAATAATGCTCGAAGTATGTGTGAAGCTTGTGGTTTGATTTGGTGGAATAATTATTATTTGCAGAATACATGTGGTTATTTTCCTACGTGTGAAAAAGGAACTTTTTTGTCTGTCGGTAGTAATCCGACCTGTGTTGATTGTAATTCTAATACTCAATATCGTGTTTCTGGATGGGAAGGTGGCGGATATACACCATATTTTGGGTCAAGTAGTTGGAGTTCAGAAAAAATTAATGCAATATGTACTGACAATTGTCGCGATGAAAACGGTAATCCGACGCGAGAATTAGGTTCTGGTGCATTATGTAAGCCACTCTGTCAACAACCTGATGAAGATGCTTCTATTACAGCTTGTACGGATAAAGATGATTCAACCGTTTGTAATCGTCAATTCCGAAGTGGCGGAGTATGTTATGCGTGTAGTACATCAACAAGTAAATCTATTGCGACAGGAGGGACTGAGGAAATTGATACTTATGAAGAACAAGTTTGTGTTAATTGTGGTAGAACGGTTAAAAACGGATATTGTATTATTGAAAAAGAACCTCAATTAGGGCAATTTAGGGGTAAAGACGGCAATTTATATAATTGCACGGTTAACGGAGCAGATATTGTTTCTGAAGAAGATTCTGGCTGCATAGCAAATTGTCGTCAGAAAAACGGTAAATATAGTATGGATGCAGATGCAACACCAATTCGTTGGATTCATACTTATTCAGACGGTAGTCAAAAATGTTTTAAAACATGCCCATCAAATAAATGGCAAAGTACGGCAGGTATGTGTATGGATTGTTCACAAGATAATGGAACATATGCAACGTATTATAATATACGATTAAACGCGGATACTTGTGAAAAAGCTTGTCAAAACACGGATTATCCTCGTGAAAATCTTAATGGTTATTGTGTGTTACAGACTTGTCCAAATGATACGGATGGTATGGTAAAATACAGAGGAACCATGGGAGATTGTCTCCGATGTGATTATACCGGTCAGCCTGATAGGGGTGTTTCCTCAAACTCAATGATAACATCGGCTCAATGTGCCAGATGTAATAATCGAGTAGCAGTGAGAACTTGGGATTCTTGGGCTGTTTGTGCTTTAATTAATCCAGGTAGTAGTGGTGTTTGTAACAGTAAAAATGTTCAACTTCCTGAAAATATGCCGACAGAATTAAAAGCCAAAGTTCAGCCATATGTTAACGGAGATTATGATGGTCAAATGTTCCGTGATAATTCTGGGTATTGTCATGAATGTACAACATCTGCTGCACCAAGTACTTCTGCAGAGCAATGTAATATGTGCAATATTGATAAAATGCAACGTACTTATACAAACGGTGTTTGCTCGTTAGGTGGTTGTCAAACAGACGAATTTATGAATAATACCCCAAATTGTGTCAAATGTAAGCCATCCACTGAACCGAGTTCTTATATTTCATCAACATATCAATTAAAAGCAGGTCATACATCTTCTTGTACACAATGTGGTAATCGTCAGATTATGACAATCGGTTCAACAGGTTTGCAATATTGCGTACCGAATGATTGTATTCAAAATGCTGATTGGCAATCCGTTGCGAATGGTAAATGTCAAGATTGTACGGCAGATAATAATGTGCGTGAAATCGGTACGGAACTTGTTTATCGTCAACTGTGTGAAGCTTGTAATCGTGTTGCATTTAGTAAGAAAAATGGTGATAATGTCAGTTGGTATTGTTCAAAAATTGTAAATGACGGTTATTTTGTTGATGCTTCTGGTGCGATACAAAGTTGTTCTTCGGCATCAGATACGATGATACCTAATACGTCAAAAGCCATTTCAGCTTGTGAAGCGGCCTCTTGCAATAGGGTCACAGAAACAGACAGAGATGGTCAAGTTTGGTGTATGAAAAATTAAAAACAAATAAAAAAGAGGGCTTTTGCTCTCTTTTTGTTTTTATCGCAATATAAAAAATTCCCCTGACAAAGGAAAAAATGTCAGGGATGATTTTGTTTTAAAAATGATGTTTTTTATTTTCCGATACAGAAATCACGAAAAATAACATCTAGTAATTCGTCTGTTTCAATTCGTCCCGTTATGCGTCCGATTTGGCGAGCAGCTAAACGCAAATCTTCTGCTTTTAATTCTATTGCGGGCGCAAGCAATGATGTTGATAAATAATGGACACATTCTTTTAAAGCCGTCCGATATCGTTCTCGTGTAATAATGCCGTTGTTTGTCGGAGATAAATGCGTGCGTAAATCTGCTGTAATGTCTTCCCATAAATCAGCAATGCCTAATCCTGTTTTGGCACTGATGCCCATTCCTGTTTCAATTTTTAAATCCGGATTTTTATCTTTCTTATTCCAGATAATTTTAGCGGGAATATGTTGTAATGACTCTGGTAATGGTTCAATATGGGGATAATGAGCTATATCTTGTACATATAAAATCAAATCTGATTCTTCTGCCCGTCGGACTGCTCGACGAATACCCTCGGCTTCAATTTCACCGGCTGTTTCCCGTAAACCGGCTGTATCGGCTAAAATCACAGGAAAGCCTGCAACGTCTAAATGTGCTTCTACAACATCTCGTGTCGTGCCGGCAATTGGTGTAACAATTGCAATATCTTTGTTTGTCAGTGCATTCATTAAACTGGATTTGCCGACATTCGGAACGCCGATAAGTGCTATTTGAAAACCATCACGTAATTTTTGACCACGTCCGTTGTCATTTAAGTGGCTTTCAATTTCAGCTTTTAAATTGAGAATATCTGTATCAATTTGAGCTTCTTTTTCTGGGGGTATATCTTCTTCAGGAAAGTCAATAAAGGCTTCTAAATAGGCCATGTGACGTACTAAAAGTTTCCGCCAATGTTCATATAGTTCACCCAGTTTACCTGCCGTTTGTGCAACGGCTTGACGTCGTTGTTGATCGGTTTGTGCATCAATTAAATCCATAATTCCTTCGGCAGCAGTTAAATCCATTTTGCCGTAGACAACACCTCGTCTGGAAAATTCACCTCGTTCAGCTGGACGAACACCTTTAAAATCACTTAATCGTTTAAAAACGGCTTCAATAACACTTAATCCGCCATGAACCTGAAATTCGGCAACATCCTCACCCGTAAAACTATGTGGATTTTTAAAATATAATACAAGAGCATAATCCAACACATCACCCTTACCGTCTTTTAACGGTTTAAAGTAGGCATATCGTGGGGTAGGGTTATCTAATCCGGCAATTTCTTTTAATAAATGCAAAACTTGATTGCCGGAAATACGAATAACGGCAACACCGCCTTTTCCAGCTCCTGATGAGAGGGCATAAATGGTATCCGTTAAACAATATTGACTCATAATTATAATCCTTTAAAAATTTTGACGAATTGTGCACGAACAGATTCAATGCCAAGGTTTTTTTCAGCACTGGTTAAAATAATTTCAGGATAACAGGCAACGTGTTTTTGAGCCGTTTCACGTGTTGCATTTAAAACGGCCGTTGCTTGTTTTTGTGAAATTTTATCGGCTTTGGTTAAGATTAATTGATAACTGACAGCAGCAGAATCCAACATTTTCATAATTTTAACATCAACATCTTTTAGGCCATGTCTGGAATCAACTAATAAAAAGACTCGACTGAGTTGAACACGACCACGTAAATAATCATGAATTAACCGAGTCCAACTTTGAACGACTTTTTCAGGTGCAGCAGCATATCCATATCCCGGTAAGTCAACAATATAAAAATCATTTGGTGATTCAAAGTAGTTAAGTGATTGTGTTCGACCGGGTGTATTGGAAGCTCTGGCTAATCCTTTAACACCTGTAACGGCATTAATAAGGCTGGATTTGCCGACATTAGACCGTCCGGCAAAGGCAAATTCTTTTTTATTGCCGACAGGAAGTTGGTCTACGGCATTGACACTCAACCGATATTCCGGTTTTTCTTTGAACAATAGGTTGCCTTCTGCAATTAATTCTTTTGTTGTGTCTTCGGGGGTTAAATGTATAATTGTCATTATTTAACTCCTACTTTTTTCATAATATATTTTTGTTGTGCAATAGACAAAATGTTACTCCATGTCCAGTATAAGACCAAGCCAGCTGCGAATCCGCCTAACATGAATGTAAAGACAATTGGAAACCATTTCATCATTTTGGCCTGTGTCGGATCAGCCGGTGCCGGATTGAGTTTTTGTTGTACATACATGGTAATACCCATCAAAATCGGTAAGACGCCTAAGTTTAAGAATGCCGGGATAGGCCAATCTAAATAGCCGAATGCCGTGAAGACAGAAGAGGGATCCGGCATAGATAAATCGTTAATCCAACCATAAAACGGTGCCTGACGCATATTGATTGAAACAGATAACACTTTATACAAAGCATAAAAGACTGGAATTTGTAAGAATAAAGGCAAACAACCGGATGCAGGATTGACTTTTTCCCGTTTGTATAAATTCATCATTTCAATTTGTAATCTGGAACGATCATCTTTATACCGTTCTTGTAATTGTTGCATTTTTGGTTGAATTTTACGCATTGTTGCCATGCTGGCATATGATTTTGTAGCAATCGGCAATAAAAGTAAACGGATGAGTGTCGCAAATACTAAAATGGCAATACCCATGTTCCCTAAAATATCGTATAAGAAGTTTAAGAGATACAAAAACGGTTTTGTGAATACATAAAACCAACCAAAATCAATTGTTAAGTCAAATTTGGGAATGTTGTATTCGTTTTCGTATTTCGTCAATAAATTAATATCTTTGGCACCTGTAAATGTACGACCTGTTCGGGTGTAACTACCCCCGGCAGGAATCGTTACTTCTTTACCTGTAAAAGTTGCAGTATATAAGTTTGGTTCCTGATATTCAAATTGTACGGTTCCTTGTTCTCGTTCATCTAAAATAAGGGCTGTTTGCCAATATTTATCTGTAAAACCAAGCCAACCGCCTTTTGCCTTGTCAGAATAAGATTCTTTTTTAATATCAGCATATTCTTCTTCAATTAAACGATCTTTTAAAACAGCAATGAATCCTTCATGGACAACGGAAGTTGCCGGCATTTTATCTAATTGACGCACAACTTCACCTGTAAATGTTATTCTGATGGGTTTATCAGTTACGTTTGTAAATGTATCGGTTGTTGTTGTTAAATAATCATTATCAACTGATAATTTACGTTCCCATTTAAGCGATTCGTTTTGACCATTGATAATGACGGGTGTTTGAGGAGATAACGTTGCATAATCTTGTGCGGCAGTCAGTGTCGGAATTTTTGCATCCGGACTGGTCCATCTTGTTTGTGTGTAATATGCATCGGATAATAAAGTAACTGCAGGACTGTTTTTATCCAAAGTTTCCTTATATTTTAATAAACGAACATCATTCATTTGTCCGGATTGAACATTTAATGTTGCTGATAAAGAATCGTTTTGTATAATAATGTGTTGTTCAGGCATTGCATTATCAATAACTGTTTCTGTTATTGTTGTTTCTTGCTTTGTGGATTCGGTATCAGGTTGTGTTGATGTATTAACTTGTTCCGCAACAACTTCTATTTGTTGTGGTTGTACGAAAGGTTTTTTAGGTTGCGTCGGGAAAAAGTAATTTCCTACCCATAAAACGCCTGCCGATAAAATGGCAACAAGTAATAATCTCTTTCTGTCCGTTTGTTCAAAATCAGGTTTCATTTTAATTATCCTTTTTTTCTTCTTTTGTTAATTGTTTGGGTGGAACGGGATCATATCCATAACTACCCCACGGATGACACCGCAAAATTCGTTTGAGCGTGAGAATAGCACCTTTTTTTATTCCATGCAACAAAAAAGCTTCTTTGGCATAAGCAGAGCAGGTTGGTGTAAAGCGACAACTTGGTGTTTTGAGCGGAGATAATACTTTTTGATAAATCCATATTAGAGATAAACATATCAATAATATGGATTTTTTTATGCTTGTTTTTAAAATATTTATTGCTTTTTGAAAAAAAAACGACATAGGCAATCCGTTAAATAAATGAATTCGTTGTTGCTAATTCATTGTTTAGTGTTTGAATTGCTTCTGTTTCATTGTCGATTTCGTCATTTGTTGTATCCGATTCGGACGCTGTTTCGGGTTTGAGTGATTTTTTAAATTGACGCAATACGTAAAGCATATCTTGCTTTAATAAATCCATTTCTCTGGTTTCTGTAGCAGAGCGACCGATAAAAACATAATCATATCCGATAGGGGCTTTTGGTACAAATGTCAGACGAACAGCCTCACGCAAACGACGTCTGATTTTATTGCGAATAACGGCACATCCTAGTTTTTTTGTTGTTGTAAAACCAACACGAACCGTTTCTTTTTCATTAGGAATAACTTGCAGAATAACACCAGAGGCAACAAATTTTCGTCCATTATGGGTTGCTCTCATAAAAGTTTTGCGTTTTAAAATTCTTTCCGGTAATGAAAAATTGTGTTGTGTCATAACGGTTATTTTGTCTGCTTTATATTAAAAAAGAACGCAATGATGTCGCGTTCTTTTATTCTATCTTAAACGTCTTAATACTTTCAAATTAAGCACTTAAAACTTTACGACCTTTACGGCGACGTGCGTTTAAAACTTTACGACCACCGACAGTTGCCATTCTGGCACGAAAACCATGACGGCGTGTGCGAACGAGTTTGCTTGGTTGATATGTGCGTTTCATAATACTTCTCCATAAAAATACAATTAAAAAATGAAAGATGATAAGCTTATACCTAAAAATTTTTAAAAAGTCAAGTACTTTTTTTAAAAATGTTATGATTAATCTTTTAGCATGTTTGTTTATTGGTATGTGATATCATTTTGTAGATGATAGATTGTTTTATTTGAATATAAATTTTTATTATTAATCCAATTTTCAAGATATTTTAATCAATAAGGTGTTTAAGATAAAAAAATACGCCTGATATGTATCAGACGTATTTTATTAGTATCCTTATTTCATGGCCGGAATTTTGATTTCAACAAAGTGTCCGGCAGGAATGCGTTGTTTTGCATATTGCGGATTAACCATTTGAATTGAATAATTTTGCATACCGGTTAATTCGGCTGCTTTTTTGAAAAACTTTTCGGCTGTTTCATCATATCGACTGGTATTCATGATGTATAAAAGACAAGCTTGTCCCCTATCGGTACGACCACATAATGGCATACGATTGGTAATATCTTTATTACGAATGACTAATTTTTCAAATCCGCTACATTGTGTTTTAGGTTGTGAGCTACTACCTCCCCCCATCATTAAGCCTAATAAAAGTCCTAACATTACTGCACCACCTAATGCAATAGCAATACCTTTCATTGTTGTTAAAAAAGGCGGGATGTTATTTGCATTGGCTTGTTGTGCGTTTATTATTTGATGAACAGGTTGAGATGCATGATGGCTGTGCATAGATTGTTGTGCTTGTTCATTTTGATATGGAACTTGTCCGCTTTGATGAGATTGAACACCTGCTGGACGAGGAGTTTGTCTCATTGGTTGACGTGGCACTTGTCCTTGACGAGAAGTTTGTCCCATTGGTTGATGTGGTGCTTGTCCTTGACGTGGAGCTTGCCCCATCGGTTGACGGGGTGCTTGTCCTTGACGAGGAACTTGTCCCATCGGTTGACGAGGTGCTTGTCCATGACGAGGTGGAATACCTGTCGGACGCGGTGCTTGATTGGAATTAAACTGTTGCGATCCATTTCCTGATGGATTTTGATTAGATTGATTCATTGATTATTTCCCCCCGATTAAACGAATCAGCTTTAATTTCATAACCACTAATAATTCTGAACCGAAGCCCATTTGATCCGGAATACCGATAACGGCTAATTCATCATCAATGGCTGTATTGACACGGAATGTTGATAATTCACCATTAGCCGAATCAATGGTAACTTGTGTGTTGATTGTATCATCATCTCTTAAATATGGGTACAATAAAACGGCTAATTGATTTTGCATATAAGGACCTTTGGCACAACGACCAATATCAAATCTCATTTTCCAACCGTTTGGAACAACGGCAGTTCCTTCACTGATTAATGTTGGTTGATAATATTGACTGATTGTGTTTAACAATGCTTTTGAATTTTTTTGGTGCCCCATAGCAATTAATTTGCCCATTAAACCGCTTGTAGATGAATGAACTTTATCAACGCCGAATGATTGAATAATTTGTCCCCAATCACCACCGTTAGCAATAGATGCAATGGAGTAAATTTGTGTGTCAGAAACAAGCATGCGTCCGTCTTTAACAATTTTTTCTATCAATTCTTTAACACGAATTTCTTCCTGACGTGTTAATGTGAGTGATAATACACTGGCGCCCCAGTTTGGATTAACATTTTCAATACCAGCCCCGCGTAAGGCATCTAAAATACCTAATATTAAAGTACGATTATTTGGTAATTTTAATTCAAAATTTCCCCGTCTTGACAGATTTAAACGTTTTTTACTGTCATCATATTTGTAATAGGTGTCACCTGCTTTTGTTAATTCATCAACAACAACGGATAGTTCGCCATAAACGTCTTTTGCGTTAAATGTAACATACGATTCGTCGTCGGTAAAGACTTCAATTTTAGCTTCTTCAAGCAATTTTTGAAGAGCAATATCCAATGCCATATTATCAAATGTATAACCATTGACTTCATAACGAGGTAATTCATCAATTTTATCAATATACGTTAATTGAAAATCATCTTTTTCATATTTAACAGAGGTAATAATCCGTTGATCTGACAAATCATCCGTTTGGCAACGATAAGGTGTTTCTATGTTTAACAATGTAACCGACTGATTTGGTTCGGGTACTGCTTGATAGAACGGATAATAATTGTAAAATTGTGCGTTTGCAACACTTGTAGCCAATACAACGGGTAATGCAAATGTAAAAAGATGTTTCAACTGTATCATAATTTGTATCCTCTTTTTGTTAAATTGTTTTATGTTAATAAAACCTTCTATATATTGTCATACATCATTTTTAAGTGATTGTGAAGTCTTTTTTTATTTTTTTGTCCTTTTTTTATGAATCATAAGGATCATCAATCATCTCAAAACCATCCGGAGCCGGTCCAAGATATTCCCTACGACTACTTGTATCTACCATACCTAACAGACGGCGAGCTTCATCTACGTCCATTTCGTCGGCAATTAATGAAGTTACGTCTGATGGAGAGTTTGCATAAGCAACTTCTAAATCTTTTTCTAACACAATTAAGCTATTTTTTAAAACATTTAAGCCGTCTTGTCTCACTTCTTCTAAAGCAGGATAATAGGTAGGTGATGATAAAACTTCTTGAATGTCTTTTTTTGCTTGTTCCATAGCATCAATTAAAAAGCCGTAATATTTATATTTGTAAATTTCAATATTGCCTAACGAAATACAACGAGCATCAATCCATGTATGAACGATATTGACAAAATCTAATTGTCTAAATGCACGCATAGCCATGAAATGTTCTTTTGTTTCAGGATGTTGTGGTTCCATAATTGGTAGTGGTTCTGCGTATTGAGATGTATTTTCATCGTAATAGGTGTCGGACTGATTGGAAAATTCAGGATGTACATCTCCGCCTTCACCATAGTACGATTGAGCAGAGCCGTCATCAATATAGGAAGAAACGTCTTCATCATAATCATAATTATTATATTGGTCGTAATTTTCATCAGAGGATGATGTATTCTCGCTCATTTCACCATTATCATAAGCATATCCGTCATTAGGATTATAATAGTCTTGTGTCGGAATTTCCGGATTTTGTGGCAAATCAGGAACAATGTCATAATCTGGTAAATCAGCATTTTGAGGTATTTCATCTATATCTAATGCCTGAGGTTCATCAAAGTCATCTGATTGAGGTTCTTGCTGCATCGTTTCAGGAGATGTATCATATTGTTCCATTAATGATTGTTGACGTATTTTTTCCTGTAACTGGTTGATAATATCCAATCCTGCTTGACCAAAAAAGTTTAACCAATATTCAAGTGTAGGTATCCGTTCGGATATATCAGAAACATTAAGAGGTTCTGTTTGTGCTAAATATTCCTGAACTTCACCCCATGAGAGTGTTGCACCGTAATAATGATAAGCGTGATCCAACCGCTCCTTCAATTCCGGTGTTAAATTGGGAAGAGCATCATAAATAGATGAAATCCAATTTTCACCTAATTCTTCTGATGCAACAGTTGCAAATGAGGTAAGAGATTCTTGTTCGCCAGTATAGGCATTAAGTGCTTGAATGAGTTTTGCTGTATCTGTCATTTTGTCCTCTTTATTCATCTGTATCAGCAGTTGTAGTTGGTTTAATTGGGGCAAATGGTGCTTTTGATGGTGTTGGCATTGGTTTTATACCGGCAGGTGGTTGCATTTTGAAAGATGGAACACCTGTTGGCATTTTAGGCATATTACCTTTAGGAGGTAATGGAGCCGATTTAAAAAGAGGTTTGGCCGAAGGCATTTGTGGCATACTGAACGACGGTGGTGTTGTTGGTATTGGCATCGGCATTGCAATAGGTGTCGGAATAGGATGGTTTTCTATTGGTGAAATATTTTGTTCTTCATTATCGTAAAATTCTTCTTCTGTTTCTTCAATTATAGGTAAATCATCACCAAACAAGACTTCGTCCATTGTTGGTTCTTCATCAAAGTCGTTAATAACGGAAAGTTGGTCATCGGCAACCGGTTCTTCATCAAAGTCGTTAATGACAGAAAGTTGATCATCGGCAACCGGTTCTTCGTCAAAGTCGTTGATGACAGAAAGTTGATCGTCGGCAATTGGTTCTTCATCAAAGTCGTTAATGACAGAAAGTTGATCATCGGCAACCGGTTCTTCATCAAAGTCGTTAATGACAGAAAGCTGATCATCGGCAACTGGTTCTTCGTCAAAGTCGTTGATGACAGAAAGTTGATCATCAGCAATCGGTTCTTCATCAAAGTCGTTAATGACAGAAAGTTGATCGTCGGCAATTGGTTCTTCGTCAAAGTCGTTGATGACAGAAAGTTGATCGTCGGCAATTGGTTCTTCATCAAAGTCGTTAATGACAGAAAGTTGATCATCGGCAATCGGTTCTTCTTCTGTTGGCATGTCGTCAGGAAGAGCTTCAAATGTAACAGCCGGTTCTTCTTCTGTTGGCATATCGTCAGGAAGTGACTCAAATGTAACAGCTGGTTCTTCTTCTGTTGGCATGTCGTCAGGACGAGCTTCAAATGTAACAGCCGGTTCTTCTTCTGTTGGCATGTCGTCAGGAAGTGTTTCAAAGGCAACAGCCGGTTCTTCTTCTGTTGGCATGTCGTCAGGAAGAGCTTCAAATGTAACAGCTGGTTCTTCTGTCGGCATATCGTCAGGAAGTGCTTCAAATGTAACAGCCGGTTCTTCTTCTGTTGGCATGTCGTCAGGAAGAGCTTCAAATGTAACAGCCGGTTCTTCTTCTGTTGGCATGTCGTCAGGAAGTTGTTCAAATGTAACGGCTGGTTCTTCTTTTGGCATGTCGTCAGGAAGTTGTTCAAATGTAACGGCTGGTTCTTCTTCTGTTGGCATATCGTCAGGAAGTGTTTCAAATGTAACAGCTGGTTCTTCTTCTGTCGGCATGTCGTCAGGAAGTGTTTCAAAGGCAACAGCCTGTTCTTCTTCTGTTGGTATATCGTCAGGAAGTGCTTCAAATGTAACAGCCGGTTCTTCATCTGTCGGCATATCGTCAGGAAGTGTTTCAAAGGCAACAACTTGTTGTTCGGGTAACGTTTGTTCAGGAATTGAAGTTGTATCTGTTTGGGTTACAGCAACTGTTGGAACTGTAACCACTTGAACTTTTGCTTCAGCAATTTTATCAACAACAGATGTCATTAACCGTTCAACTGTACTGTTTTGAGCTTGCATCATTGAAGCAATTAAATTTTCCTGAGAAGCTTGCCATTTTGCAAAATCATCGGCAGAAAGAGTTGGAACAGGGGAAACGGATTGCCCGTTTTCGGGCATAACAACTGGTTGAGCTTGAACTTTTGCTTCGACAATTTTGTCAACAACAGATGTCATTAAACGTTCAACAGTATTATTTTGAGCTTGCATCATTGAAGCAATTAAATTTTCCTGAGAAGCTTGCCATTTTGCAAAATCATCCGCAGAAAGAGTTGGAACAGGGGAAACGGATTCTCCGTTTTCAGTAACAACAGTAGGTTGAGTAATACGCTCGGATATATGTTGCATATGGGATTGCATTTCTTTCAAAGTTTGTTGCATCATTTCCGTTTGTTGACGACTGTTTTCCTGCAAAACCGTTAATGCTTGTAATAATACTTCATATTGTTTGTTATCAGTTTGCGGAATAACAATTGGGGCTGAATCGCTACCGCTGGAAACAACAGAATTGTATGGAACAAATGGCATATCTTCATCGGGTGAAGGTAAATAACCGCTTTTTGATTCTGTTTTGACAGAGCTGTTGCTTTCTTCAGTGTTTTCTTCTGTTGTATCAGGTGTGTTATTTCCTTTGGCGGCGACTAAATATTCGTAATATTGACGTACAGTAGGTCCCCCGACAATATCATTCATCATCATACGCACATCATCATCGGATGCTAACAGCATTTTGTTGTATTCAGCAACAAATTCTGGCTTTAACACATAGAGTTGGCGAAACATATTAACCAACTTTTGTGCAATAAGCATTAATGTATTATCCTGCGTTTTTTTACGATGAATAAAACTATGTAATATTTTGCCGTCTTCGTCTAATTCCGTTGCGGTATCCATTTTTGCCAACCCCTTATATTATTTAAGCAAACACAATCATAACAACACGATGTAATTTTTCAAATTCTTTTTTATGTAGCGTAAATGTTTCTGCCCGAATCGGACTTAATACAGAAATTTGTTCCGTTGTATCGTCTAAAACAGATACTGGTAAAAATTCGTCTTCTGATGTTTGCAGTAAAGCAATATCGCCTTTTTTAGGAGCAGAGCAGGGAGAAACAACTAAGACAGAATCAAGCGGAATAATCGGTCCTAATGCTTGAACTTTCATCCGAACGGCATACATTTGTGTATCAAATGACATGTTTGACGGACATAAAACAGAACCGATGGATTGCTCTTTGTCAATTTTGATAGCTCCGTTATCCCGTGGAAAGCCATAAATAGGAACAGTAACTTCTTGCGAATCGGCTGCTCGAATCATAAAACGACTGACCGGTAAATCATTATATCCGCCTTTGCTGGTAAAAATACCACTTTTACCTTCACTTTGTTTTAATTCGTCCAAGGCTCCGGACATATCTAATTCATAAATTTTAATTTGCAAGTCTTCAGGTGAAAAACCTAAGGCGTGAGCAATGTCTTTAAACGTTTTTTCATCAACTTCCCGTTGGCCCATTTCAATACGGTGATAAACGGACAAGGTCATTTTTGCCCCTTTTGAAACCGTTTGTAATGTTAAGTTTTTTTGTCCGCGCAAATAACGTAAACCGGCCCCCATTGTTTTTAATCCGCTACCGGAGTTAATTTTGCGACGTCTGTCTTGTTCTCGTTTCCAAGCTTTAACAACTTCCGGCTGTGATGATTTTTCAGAAACAAACAGTGCTTCGGGAGGACAATCTAAAAATTTTGAAATTTTAATTAATTGGTCTTCATCTACACGACGATACCCTTTTTCAATTTTGCTGATAGCTGATAGACTTAAACCCAACATATCTGCCAAGCTCTTCATTGTTTTGCCTCGTACACGGCGAAACATTCTAATCTGATTCGGGAAAATAATTTCTTCCATGTCTAAACTCCTTTAATTAATTTATCATTTATGAATACGGATACTATACACCGCTTTTTTTATTTTGAAAATAGACAAAATGCAAAAAAAACGATTTTTTTTGAAAAAAATGAAAAAAAAGCCTCTTTTTTGACTAAACTCACTCAAATTTTTTCTCAAAAAGCATCAAATTTATCAAAAATTGCTAATTTTTTATTAACAAGTCAAGCTAAAAAGCGAATCACATTGTTTGTTTTTTGTCAAAAATCATTCCGGACGTAAATTTTGATAAGGCTCATTCCAGCTTTCTATAAAATTAGTAAGAACTTCATTTTTTTGTGTTGGAAGAACAATATTAAGTGTTACCAATAAGTCACCTTTGTCCTTGACCCCTTTGCCTTTTAAACGCATTGTTTTTCGGGTGTCTGCATAGGGTGGAACATTCATTCGAACGGCTCCATAAGGTGTCGGAACAGTTATTTTGCTACCTAAAACGGCTTCTTTTAAGGAAATGGGCAGTGTAATCAAGACATCGTTACCTGAACGTGTATATTGATTGCTTTCCTGAACGGTTAATCGGATAAGTGCATCTCCTTTTTTGCCTGTTCCGATTGATTCTCCTTGTCCTTTTAGCCGTAAAGTGGAATCGGTTGTTACTCCGGCAGGAATTTTGACTTTTAAACGTTTTCCATTGGATAATGCCAATGTCGTTTCACCGCCTGTAACGGATAAATCAAATGGTATGGTTAAGTTGTAGGAAACATCTTGTCCTTGCGGTGTTCTTGTTCGTGAAGTGTGTCCACTTCCCATACCGAATAAGTCTGAAAAATCAAATCCGCCGAATCCGCTTTGATTACCTCCATGAAATGCTCCGCCAAACATAGAAGCCAAATCTTCGGGATTAATATTGTGTGTGGAATATCCCTGACGGCTGTACCCGTTTGAGTTGCCATACCCACCGCTATAACCTCCACCGAAAGGAGTCGGATTCCCTTCGCCGTCTATTAATCCTGAATCATATTGTTGTCGTTTTTCGGGATTAGATAATAATTCATAAGCAGATGTAACAGCTTTAAATTTATCGGCAGATTGTTTGTCAGGATTAACATCCGGATGTAATTTACGGGCTAACTTTCGATAAGCTTTTTTAATTTCATCAGCTGTTGCCGTTTTAGATACACCAAGTAATTCGTAAGGGTTAGACATAAAAAAACACTCCTTATTATATCGCTCATAAGATGATATATAATATAGTTGTCTTTGTTTAAAAAATCTATGGAAAAATAAAAAAAATGTATTTTTTAAACATAAAACCGATAAAAAAAGAAAATTTGAATTGAAAAAAATCCATAAAAAACAAAGATAAACTCTTTTTTTGAAAAAAAATGGGTCGGATGAACAAAAATGATTGAAAAGGATTTAAAAAAGCGGTAATATACAAAAAAACAAGTCATAAACAGGGGACAAATGATTTTATATAATCAAACCGAGATTGTTCAGGCTTTGCTTAATCCACGGATATATCCGGTTAGTTGGCACGTCTCGGAAGTTGAAATGATTCAATCTCATATCGCCATGCTGTTTTTAGCTGGCGATTATGCTTTTAAATTAAAACGAGCGGTTCTTTCGCCCGGTACTGATTTTTCAACACCTCAAAAACGGAGAGTCGCTTGTGTACGAGAAATGCGTCGTAGTACGGTTTATGCTCCTCATTTAGTTGTTGGTGTGCGTTCTGTCAGACGATTGCCGAATGGTCGTATTTGTATCGGCGGTCGGCTAGGGGAAGAAATTGATACGTTGTTGGTTATGCGTCGTCTTAAAAAAGCCGATATTTTAGGTTCTTTTTTGCCTTGTGAAACATTTGACAGATTTGAAGTAATGGATTTGGCTGAGCAGTTGGCAGATTTGCATAATAAAGCCAAAACGTTTCGGACAAAATGGACGGCTGATGATATTGAAAATATTATTACGGAAAATGAACGTGTTTTGTATCAATTTGCCGAGTCGTTTATAGAACAAGAAAAAATAAAAGAATTAACAACGGTCAGTCATCGGTTTTTATCGCAAAATATGTCATTGATTGCCTTGCGTCAAAAAAGTGGGCGTATTCGTAAATGCCATGGCGAGTTGTTGTTGTGTAATATTGCTCGAAAAGAAAATAAGTATTTGTTTTTTTCTCCCGTTGAATATAATGAAACATTAGATTGTATTGATACGTTGTATGATTTGGCTTATTTGCTTATGGACATGGAGATGCGAGGAATGCGTCGTTTGGCAAATATGTTGTTTAATCACTATTTGGCGTATACAAACGATATGACAGGTTATCCGTTGTTGCCGTTGTATCAATCTATGCGTGCTTCATCAAGAGCAGGCGTGTGTGCGAAAAAGGCTGTGCTTCTTGATGGGGAAGAAAAAGCAGAAGCTGAACAAACTGCCCGAGACTATTTTGATTTGGCTTTACATTTCTTAAAACATAATAAACCGGCACTGATTGCCTGTGGTGGTTTATCCGGTAGTGGTAAATCTCGTGTTGCTCGAGAATTAGGCGGACGCCTTAATCCGCCACCGGGTGCCGTTATTTTACAAGAAGATGTGGTCAAAAAACAAATGGCTGGCTGTCCTTTAAATGAAAGATTGGATTCGTCTTTTCATACACCGGCTTATGAACGGGTGGCTTACGATGTTTTACGTCAACAGGCTCGTATGGCGTTAAGTGTTGGTTCCAGTGTTATTATTGATGCGTTATTTTATAATGAAAAAGAACGAAAGGCTGTTGAGGAATTAGCCAAAGAATTGAATATTCCTTTTGTCGGTGTTTGGATTGAAGCACCGTTAGACATTCGGGCAGAGCGGGTCTATTCACGAATCCGTAATACATCAGATGTTCACGAAAAAGCAACACTTGAAACTCAAATGCAGTTGCATACGGGCCATATTACATGGAATCGTATTGATACGGATAGAACACGGGAAGATACTATCCATCAGGCATTAGATATTTTAAAGAAAAACAATATTGATGTTTACATAAAAAAATAATTATATATATTGTTATATTTTTTAACTTGTTAATTTTTTTGAGTTAATTAATTTTTATTCATTTCTAATCAAAAAAATGAACTTTTTTCATAGTTGTTTCGTTTTTAGTTTTGTCAGAACAAAATAATAAGGAGTAATAAAATGAAAAAAGGAAATAAAATCATTACATCAGTTGTCGCTTTGGCATTTTGTTTTAGCGTTGTCTCACCGGCATCGGCCGGATATAGAACAGTTTATGTGCCAAATAGTTACAATACAACCGGGCAGACTATTATTTATCAAAATACATCAACACAACCGATTGTTGTGCAACAACCGACACAAACGATTGTGGTACAGGAACAACAACCGGTTCAAACGGTGTATGTTAATGAAACAACGACTTATTCGGATGATGCTTTATGGGCAGCCGGTATCGGGACACTTGTCGGAGGTGTTATTTTAGGTAGTATTTGGCATCATGACCATAAAAAAAGTCATTATAAACCACAACCGCCAAAGCATAGTAATAAACATCATATCGGAGGAAAACCAAACGGAAATAAGCATCATGCAAACAATAAGCCAAAAGGTTCTAAACCAAGTGGTAATAAACCGAAAGGAGATAAAAAACACAAATAAGTAATCAATGTTTTATGAATGGAACTCTTTTAAATATTAAAAAAAACATCTTTGTAATTGATTTTACAGAGATGTTTTTTTTATTTTAATAAAAGCTATTCTTGATATTGATGTGCTTTTTGTAATTCTTCAATTGTTTCTTCTTCACCGTATTGATAAGCTTTGGCATCTTCGGGGGATAGAATTTCCAATAATTTCATTAATCCGCCAACATGATGTTTTTCATCAAGGGCGATTTCTGCTAAAACGGTATGAATTTGAGGATTATCTGTGCTTTCGGCAATTTGTTGATAAATTTGAATAGCCTCAAATTCAGATGATATAGCAAATTTAATGGCACGTAAAATTTCGGTATCAGATAATTTTGTACGTGGTGAACATACGCAATTAATTTGAGCAAAATCAGTCATTTCTTTCTCCTTTCTTTATACATAAATGAGATAAAGCAGTTTGAACAAAAAACAAGTTTCTTTTAGTCTGTGTTGTTTAATTTTTATATGAAAAAACGAAAAATATAAAAAAGATAAAAAAAATGTTGAAAAACAAGAATGGATATGGTAAAATCAAATCCGTAATTATTATCAGCACTTTTTATAAGGAGTCATTTTTATGAAAAAAATTTTTGCATTAACAGTTGCTTGTACTGTACTTGCCGGGTGTTCTTATTTGGGCCAACCGGAAGCTTATACGGTTATTGATGAAGAAACAGCTCAAATCCCAGAACCGGTCAAAGTTGAAGCTCCGGCTCCGAAACCGGCTCCGGTTATGACTCCGTGTGGCGGTGTTTATTGTGCTCCAGCTCCGATTAAAACATGTGGTTGCACACAAGCTCCATGTCAAATTAATCCTGGTATGAAAGAACCGTTGGTTATTCAATTGCCGGGTCAACCAATTGTTGTACAATAAGTAACTTGTCAGCAAGTTGTTAAAATATAAAATCCGCTTTCGGGCGGATTTTTTTTGTTTTGTTTATAAAATAAAAGTGTAGTTTTTCATTGAAGTTCAATATAAAATATTTGACTTAATAAAAAAATGTGATAAAATAAGTACATATCGTACAATTTAAAGAAAAGGAATAAGAGATGACCGTAATCCCTGAAAAAAATTTAAGACAATCCGAACGAATGGTGGATTGTCGATTAAGGTTAGGTTGTCGTGATGCGATGGATTTTTATAAGAAATACAGTCAAAACGGGCAATTATTTTCTTATCCGAAATATCAAAAACACGAAAGGGGAGAGCGTCCGTTGAATGAAAAATCAGCAATGACATATGCTAAAATTTTTAATGTGAATTGGATGTGGTTGCTGTATGGTACGGAAGATTTAACGGAACAAACTGTATCGTTAGATGTGGTGGATACTGTGGCGTGTTGCGGGAATGGACGTGTTAATTTTGATTCTCATATTATCGGACAACAAATGCTTTCTTTGAAAGCTTTTCATCAAATTACACTCATTCATCCGAAAAATATCAAGATATTAAAAGTTGTTGGTGATAGTATGGAGCCTACTATCAGTAATAATGATTTTGTGTGGGTGGATATTTCATGTAAAACACCGACGGGAGATGGAATTTATATGTTTTGTATTGGAGATAGATTGGTTATTAAACGAGTGCAGATTAATCCGTTTGATAATTCATTAAAAATTTTATCCGATAATCCGAAATACGAACCGATAACGGCAGAACGCTATCAGGATGTACAAACGTTAGGGCGGATTATTTCTTTCACAAAAATGATTGGATAAGTTAAAATGGAAAAAATACGTCAATTTATTTTGCTTTGTATTTACACATTTGCACCCCCTGTGTACATGATGAGTGTGGTTTATTTGTTGCGCTTATATCGGGATAATGATAATTTCGGACAGTTTGATTTACTACCTATTTTTTGGGAAACAGTATGGGTGCCTGCGTTGTTGGGAATGATATGTAATCATTGTTTACGTCAATATCGTAAAAAACATTTACAACCGAATGAAAAAGTGCGTGATTATCCGTTGATTTTTGTCTTGCTTTATTCGCTTTATTTTTTGATATTGGGTAAAATTTCGTGGGGAACAGATTGTTTGTACAGTGGTCTTTGTGGTTTGCTTTTAGTCTTTTTCGTATTGATTTTTAGAGAAGGAACGAAGCGATATGTTGAATATTTGCCGTTAACGGAAAAATTTTATTTTTATTTAGTTGCTTTTTTATATCCGATATTCATTTTAATTGTAGTTGACTGTATTGCTATTATAGAAAATTACCCTTTTCATATGGCAATCTTACTGGCACCGATTTCGTATATTGCCGGTATATCCGTTTTTATCGGATACGGTATTTGCTTAAAACTATATAGTATTATAAATAAAATTGCTTTACGAAAAATTGTGTTACATTTGCCACAAGCTATTTTGTTATTGTTAATTGGTGATTTAATCGGGTGTTTGTATTTGATACCGTATTTGGGAAATTTGGTATTTTTTATTGGTTTGTTAATGTGTTTTGTCCTATATATTTTTGAATTGATTTATGATGGTATCCGTAAATACAAACGCTGTAAATTATCTGTTAAATAAAAGATAAAATTTTTTATTAGATTGTTTTATAAAAATACGAAAAATCTTCTAAAAATGGGATTGCATTTTTAGTGTAATACCTTTTTTTGAATTGATGATACATGAAGATGTAGCGTAGTACATTACAATAAAGAGATGTTTTTTTTTGTAAAACATCTCTTTAAATGATTTACTATTTTATGATGATATCGGATTTTATTGACAATCTGAACTATCATCAGATCCGGCAACCGATGTTGTACCGCTCGGACACTTTAATGCGGTTGTCATTTTTGTTTCAGGACAATAATATCCTTTGGGACAAATAGTTGCTGTTGTCATTGTTGTATTTGGACAATAATAACCGACAGGAGAATCTTCACAACTTGATTGACCTGTATTGGGATTAAATGTTCCTTTTTCACAAGCCTTACAGGCACTTGAAGTTGTTTGTTCTGTCATTGGATTATATTTGCCGGCCGGACAAGCAATCGGATAATCTGATTTTGCCGGACAGTAAAATCCTTTTGGACATTTTTCTTGCATATCACCCTTACTGGCATCGGGACAAGTATATCCTGCTGTACAAGGAGTACAGGTAGTAGCTCCGACATCACTATATGTTCCGGCACTACAAGGCCCTGCTGTTGATAAACCTGTTGTGGGACAATAATATCCTTTGGGACAAATAGTTGCTGTTGATAAACCTGTTGTGGGGCAATAATATCCTTTGGGACAAGTTGTTGCGGAAGTTGCTCCTTCTAACGGACAGTAAGCCGTCATTGGACAAATGGTTCCTGCTGACATACCGGTTGAAGCACAATAGGTGCCTGCTTCACATTTTTTACATGCAGATGAATTGTCTTGTCCTTCTTGATTGTTATATGTTCCTTTGGGACAAGATGTGCAATCTGTCTTGGCATCAGATCCTGGATTTGAATTATACGTGCCAACCGGACAGGGTATTTGTTCAGCTGAACCAGTAGGACAATAAGTTCCTGCTTTACAAGTGATACACGCATCAATACTGGTTGCTCTCTCTTTCGGATTGTATGTTCCTGCTTTACATTTTGTACAATAACTTACGCTTATTTGTCCTGTTTTGGTATTATATGTACCGGCAGGACAGGGTATTTTATCGGCTGAACCAGCAGGACAATAAGTTCCTGCATCACAAATTGTACATACATCAGCACTGCTTTGTCCTTCAGTCGGATTATAGGTTCCGGCTTTGCATTTTGTACAATAACTTACACTTGTTTGTCCTGTTTTGGTATTGTATGTTCCTGCTGGACAAGGTATTGGTTCAGCAGAGGCTGTTGGACAATAATGACCAATTTCACATTTTAAACAAGCTGTTGATTCTGTTGCTCCCTCTGTTGGATTGTAAGTTCCGGCTGGACAAGCTTTTTTTGTTTTTCCGACACAGTAATAGCCTTTTGGACAGGTGCCACTATCAGTAGAGCCTGCCTCACAATATGAATTTTCAGGACAAGGTTTACAAGATTCTAATCCTTCTTCATCACCATAAGTACCTTCCGGACAAATAGTAGGTGTTTTGGATGTTTTGGGGCAATAATATCCTTTCGGGCAAATAATTTCTTCTGTTGTTTCTTTGGGGCAGTAATGTCCGGCGGTGCAGTTTTGACCACTAAACGTTGTAGACCCTTCCGGACAATAATATCCTGCCGGACAACTGCTTAGTTTGTGGATGTAGCCACAATAAAATCCTACCGGACATTTTGCTTTAACCGTAGATCCGGCTGGACAATAATCTCCTTTTTCACAAGGCAAACAATCGGTTGTTGCACCTTTTCCTTCCTGTGAATTATAGGTGCTGTGAGGACAAACGGTTGCTGTTCCAACACCAGCAGGACAATAAGAACCGGCTGGACAAATAATCGGTTCAACAGATCCTTTCGGACAATAGTATCCTATTGGACAAGCTAAACAAGCCGATGAAGCAGTTGTTTTGTCATTTGGATTATATTTACCGGCAGGACAAGGCGTAACGGCTTTTGCTGTACAATAAGAACCTGCTGGACAAGTGATACATTCCGTTGCGCCTGTATTAGGGTTGTATGTACCGCTGGGACAAGTTAAACATGCTGTTGATTCCGTTGCGCCCATTGTTGGATTATATGTTCCTATTGGACAAGCTGTTTGTTTTGTCGCTGTACAATAATAACCGGCCGGACAAATGCCATTGGTAACGGAGCCTTCTGGACAGTAAGCATCAGCCGGACAGGTAATGCAATCAGTTTTAGAGGATTTTCCTTCATTGGGATTATAAGTGCCTGTTGGACATTTTGTTGCGCCTAAAAATGAATTTTCAGGACAATAATGACCGGCAGGACAAATAACAGGTTCTGTTTGATTGGTCGGGCAATAATAACCTGCAGCACAAGAACTTGCTTTTGCCATACAAATATCTGATCCAGGTATTTTTTTATAAAAATTAATATATAAATTACCGCTACCATGGTCGTATTCATTCGCCATTCTGATTCGGTGAATGCCTTTTTTTAAATCCAGAGAGAATGTTGTGCCTGTACGGGCATAATAAGAAACATCATCAATAATATATGTTAAACCTATATCTCCATCGGAAGATTTAATGCTCCCCTGGAAATCATAAGGCATAATGAATACAGAATCTTGGCAGTTGACTAAATTGGTAACATTTCGTTCGTGAGAGTTATAAAATTTGTTTGTGTAGACATATTGAGAATAATTATCACTATCCCAGCGAAATTTTTCACAGTAAATTGCCCGAATAGGAAAACCCATTTCATCGCAATCCAACTTTTGACAAGTGCGATTATTGCAATAATAGTAATCGGCGCAATCATTATTTTCTAAACATTCTACACACACATTTTCATCTTCAACATAAATATAATTGTTAGGACAAACGCAATCGCCGTTGATGAGTTGTCGTGGTGCGTCGCAAACACATTGAGGTTCTATGCAACTGCATTTTTTTAAAACATCATCGAATGTTAATGGTTCTTCACAACACACACATTGGTCGTCAACTTCTTTGCAATCAGGTCCGCAAATGCATTTTTCCAAAGTTGCGTCGTATGTATTTGGTTCAGGGCAAGGTTGACATTTGCCGTTGATTAACTTTAACGGTTCTTTACAGATACATTGTTTGATTTTTTCATCATAATATTTATCAGATTCTTTAGCAACACATTTGCCGTCTTTTTTTTCTGCACAAGATGGGCAGTCAGGTACACATTCAGTACCGTCCCAAACTTCATTTTCATGACAAATAACACAATCTGTACCGTTATAATGAGCTTCATTCGGACAACATTTGTTAATATCTACTTCCGTTTGACCTGTCGGACAAGCACATTTACCTTCTGATTCACTCCAACGAGTATAAGGTGCTGCATAGCAACATTCACAAATGCCATTTCCTCGGTCACATTTTTGTTTACAGACACATTCTCCGTTGACAAGCACTTCATTTTTGATACAAGTATGTGGATCATCTAAATTGGGGTCAATCGGAATATAAATTTTGTCGTCTGATGTGTCTGTTGGAATTGGTATTTTGAAATAAAATTCCATAGAAACATCGCCTTCTTCACCACAGTTTATTATATTGTCGGGTGACATTGTAATTCCTGTTTTGGCATCTTCATTATCAGAGGAGGCATACAAAGATTGACGCAATACAATTTTTTCGCAAACATCATGTGTTACGGTTGTTTTGATAACAAATTCTTTACAAACTCTGCCGTTATAACAAGGAACTTCTGACGAGGAAACACTGTTTTCTACATCAGCAATCGGTCCATTATTAATGGCACGAACGAGTGTTGATTTACTGGCAACACGATAATCCGCTTCAACGGCAAGTTTGCCTTTCAACACGGTATCCATAATACTGGTAGCACGATATGTATCAAATGCTGTTTTGTATCCGATAACACCGGCAATTGAGAACAAACCAATCAACACCAACACGCCTATCATTTCCACCATAGAACGTCCACACTCATGAAAGACTGATAATCGGGGGGTAAAAAGTGGTTGATATGTTTCTTTTGTAACGCTTTGATTTTGTTTGTTTTTCATATGCTTCTCCTAATGCTGAAATAATCCTAATCCCATTGTAATTAAACGTACCTTTATTTGCAACGATTTCACCAAAAATCCACTTTTTACGCTAATATGACAATAACCATAAGAAACCTGCCGTTAGATAAAAATAAAAAAAAATGCAAAAAAGTGAAAAAAATTGTTGCAATTTAACGTACCTTTAATTACAATCATATTAGCTATGATTATTATGTTAAAAAAAAGGGGTTTTTATGTTTAACATATTTAAAAATAAAGATTTTTTGTGTTTTAATGCCGATTCGGAAAATGCTCAAAGCAAATCGGATATGACAACCAAACAGGAATGTGGACGTTCTATGGTGGAAATGATAGGCGTATTGGTGTTGATTGGTTTGTTCACTATTGGCGGCGTTGTCGGATACAAAACAGCATTTGATACATATCGTGCTACCAGTATTATGGATACAGTGTTGAAAGGCAAACTTGCCGTTGAAGCGGATTATCGTGTTGCTGGCAAATCAACGCTTGTTCGTGCGATTAATAACGGACCAATTGCCGATGTAAATGATAAAGTGGAATATTATACCGAGGTTGCTTGTGGTAATCGCCAATGTAAAGAATATGTTATTAAAACCAAAGAACCGGCTGGTGTTTGTGAAAAAATTGTATTGCGTCAGTCTTTATATAATTCTTCCGATGAATCCGATAATACCCCTGAAATTTATATAACCCCGAATAATATAGAGGATTGCGGAGAAGAGGGTGAAGTAGATATGACATTTACTTTTCAAATACCCATGCTAAAAGCGGGAGATGGCAGTGATGTATATGAACCGGTTGACGGTACCTTGCAAGAATCTACTTGTCCCGCCGGACAAATTATTATAGATGGTGTTTGTCAGTGTAGACCGGCGTGTGATAGGGGAGAGGGTGTTTGTGTTTGTTGTAATACGGGATATGAATATGATAATGAGACAAAGTCTTGTATTTGCCCTGCCGGTACACATGATACCGGCAGTGACTGTATTACGTGCGAAAATGGTACAAAATGGGATGAAACTAAAAAACAATGTGAAAACCCTTGTACAGATGGTAAAATCTGGAACGGTACGACTTGTATAGACCTTTGTTCAGGCGGAAAAGAATGGGATAGTTCAGCCAATACCTGTGTTTGTCCGGAAGGGACAAATGATAACGGAGAAAGTTGTGTAACGTGTTCAGCTCCGAAAACACATTGGGATAACGAACTTAATAAATGTACTTGTCCGACGGGATTTGTTGAACGAAACGGAACGTGTGAACGCAAACCGACTTGCACAGAACCACGAACAGTTTATGATGAAGCAAGCAATACGTGTCAATGTCCGTCAGAAAGACCGGAATATGATGAAGATAAGAATACATGTAATTGTCCGGAGGCAACACCTTATTGGGATTCAACAAAAAATCAATGCGTTACTTGTGTTGTAGGTAACAGTAATACACCGGTTTGGAATGGAACAAGCTGTGTCAGTTGTGCGGGTGCGGATAATACAAAACCTTATTGGAATGGTACGGAATGTATCAGTTGTTATGCTAATAATCCAACAACCCCTTATTGGAATGGTACAAATTGTACGACTTGTCCGAATACAACACCGGTATGGAATGGGACGGCTTGTGTCAGTTGTGCAGAAGCCGATAGTACAAAACCTGTTTGGAATAGTACGGAATGTGTGGCTTGTCCGACAGAAACGCCGTACTGGAACGGAACAAGCTGTGTCAGTTGTTACGATAATAATCAAACAACACCGTATTGGAATGGTACAAATTGTACAGTATGTCCGGATGCTAAATTGTGGAATACGGAATCAAACCAATGTGTTCAATGTTTAGATAACGAAAATTGTAGTGGTTCAACGCCTGTTTGTAATGATAATAATGTGTGTGAATCTTGTCCGGATGTAATGCCTATTTGGCATACGGATATGAAACAATGCGTCCAATGTTTAGAAAATGAAGATTGTAATGATAACGCAACTCCTGTTTGTAATAATAGCAATATGTGTGAATCTTGTCCGGATGCAATGCCTGTTTGGCATACGGATATGAAACAATGTGTTCAATGTTTGGAAAATGCTGATTGTCCGACAGGAACACCTGTTTGTAACGCCACGAACGCTTGTGAACCATGTCCTGATGAAACACCAATTTGGGTAGCAGAAACAGGTAAATGTATTGCCAGCGATGGTCCGAGTGGAGATGGTTCTTGTAATGACAACAGCGATTGCAGTGTGGGCGAATATTGTGATATTACAACATGGGGAACAAGTAAAGACTATTGTACGACAGATACAAGCAATATGAGTGGTACATGCCGAAATGCAACTGATGATATCCAATCACCGAATAGTGGCACAACCCCAGCATTTGTAATATCCAACAGACCAATGTATTGGTGGAGTGCCAATAATTTCTGTCAGGCCTTGGGTAAAGTATTGGCAGAAGTAAGCGATTTTGAATGTGCTCATACAATTTGTCCGGAATGTTCATCAGGAACTTGTCCGGACGGATGTGATGGTTATTATGGCTATTGTCATCAAGATGATTCATTGGGATTAACAACAAGTGATGGTGTTAACATATCTCCAATCGTTGTTCAAATGACTAATGCCTACGGAAATTTATGGGGTTGGTTAAATACAAAATATAATGATTGTATGGCATATGATATCAGTTTGCAAAGCGGGGAAGTTAATCGCTATAACAGAAAGGGTACAAACCCAGCTATTTGTAAAGACCGACCATCCTGTCCAATTGAAACACCGTATTGGAATGGCACAGAATGTACAACTTGTCCAATTGAAACACCGTATTGGAACGAAGAAACGGATCAATGCGAAGTTTGTCCGGCTGAAACACCGATTTGGGACGGTACAACATGTATTGAGGGTTATGTTTGTAAAGGTACTACAAGCGAATGTCAAACAAATAATGATTGTACTCAATTGTATGGTAGTGGATATTATTGTAATATAGAATGTTTTACTGATCATTGTTCAACAGAAACGACAAGTCTTGGTGGTTCATGCCGTAAAGCAATTAGTGACGTCAAAGAACCAAACTCAGGAACAACTCCCCCGTTTGTGATGTCCAGTGAGAAAATGTATTGGTGGAGTGCGAAGAACTTCTGTCAGGCATTGGGACAACGTCTTGTAGATGTAACCGATTACGAATGTGCACATGCAATTTGTCCTGATGATAATTGTGATAATGCATGGGGTTTTTGTCATGCAGATACATCACATAGCGTAGTTGGTGGAAATACAACTAATATATCTGCCAAAATAGCTGCAATGAAAGAGGCTTATGGCTCTTATTATTGTTGGGTGGATATGGATTATAATTCTTGTAGACCGTATTTTACTAATTTCAACCAAGGACTTGTAACTTTTGGTTATAGAAATAACAGATATTACGCTGTATGTGAATCTGTTTGCGAAGGCGATACCCCTGTTTGGAACGGTACGGCTTGCGAAGCATGTCCGACGGGAACACTCTGGAATGAAGCAACAGGTGAATGTGTTGCTGCTCTTTGTAAAGGTGTTGTATATGAATGTAATGACAATGCCGATTGTGATGCAGGTGAATATTGTAATATTACATGTTATAATGATACTTGTACGAAAGATACGAGTGGTATGGGGGGAACTTGTCAAAATGCAAATGAACGCATTCAACCACCCGAGAATGGAACGAAACCACCGTTTATAATGTCAAATCAACCAATGACATGGTGGAATGCAAATAATTTTTGTGAGGCATTAGGTACAACACTTGTAGAGGTCAGTGATTATGCATGTGCACATAGTATATGTCCAAGCGGATGTGACGCTACATATGGTTATTGTCATGCGGATCCATCGCAATCAGTGACATTATCCTTTGCCACAAATGATCGAACAGCGAAACTACAAGCGATGTATGAAGCCTATGGTAGTAATATTAGTTATGGGTGGACAAATACGGATACTGACGACCTTTGTTACGCATATAACGTTAGCTTCTATCAAGGTGGTATGTTTAATGGTCTTCGGTATAGTAGCGTTGTTAATGCTGTATGTAAACCAGATTGTGCAGCGACTGATGTAACAAAACCATATTGGACAGGTACATCTTGTGAAGCTTGTCCGACAGATACATTTTGGGATGCAGAAAAAGGCGAATGTGTTGACATGCCAATTTGTGTGTTGAATAATTGTCGCTGGACCGGTTGGATAGATAGATCTCAGCCGGAAAGTGATAATACTGGTGGTGACTATGAAACATTAGATGGTCTTTGTGTAAGTGGTAAAATACAAAATATTTCTTGTCGTTCAGTGTGGTTCCCGAATACATCTCTTGATGATTTGGATCAAGTTCTTGAAAGCTGCGATACAGTAAATGGTTTAGTTTGTCTTAATGAGAAAAATTATGTTTCTGAACCAGGAGGGCCTAGACCTCCGGGTATGGCTTGTTACAATTATGAAATCAATGTTTTTTGTTGTAGTAATTGTAAAGAATGTACGGCCAATACAGATTGTCCTGGTGATTACCCATATTGCGATAGTGGTGTTTGTATGCCGTGTCCAACGGGAACACCTGTTTGGAACGGAACATCTTGTGAAGCTTGTCCAATGGCAACACCGATTTGGGATTCTGAATTAGGTCAGTGTGTCACTTGTGCCGAAGCCGATAGCACAAAACCAGTTTGGAACGAAGAAACGAACCAATGTGAGGCTTGTCCTACTGA
This sequence comes from Alphaproteobacteria bacterium, assembly GCA_045638265.1. Lineage (GTDB taxonomy): Bacteria > Pseudomonadota > Alphaproteobacteria > CAAHEQ01 > UBA3637 > RGIG4140. The sequence continues at coordinate 64,624 of JAZUBA010000051.1, forward strand.
AACTGTTTGGGATGATGAAGCAGGAGTATGTATCGTACAACAGTGTAAGGGGGTTGTATATGCCTGTAATGATAACAATGATTGTGGTGCAGGAGAATATTGCGATATAACATGCTATGATAATCATTGTACGGAAGATATGAGTGGTATGGGTGGAACATGTCGGAACGTACAAGATGATTTAAATGATAAGTCAGAAGAGGAACCATTCTGGGTTTCGGATAGATATATGAATTGGTGGAGTGCTAAAAACTTCTGTCAAGGGTTAGGGAAACAAATGATATCCCTTGATGATTTAGAGTGTGCACATCCAATGGAGCTTCATGGATATTGTCATGAAGATACATCAACAGATGTTATTTATTATAATCCATTAAACATATCAGACAAAGTATCGAGAACATTTAATGCTTACGGTTCTATTTGGGGCTGGATGGAAAGTGATAGCTATGCTCCTGACAATTGTTATACTCGTATGGTTAATTTTAGTAATGGATACGTTCGGTTCCATTTGAGATATATTGTTGGCGGATACGCTATTTGTAAAGACCGACCTGCTTGCCCGACAGAAACACCGTATTGGGATGGTTCAGTTTGTGTAGCCGAATGCCCGAGTGATAAGCCTGTAATTGGTGAAAACAACGTTTGCGAAGCCTGTCCAGCTGATAAACCTGAGTGGACAGGTACAGAGTGTATATATTGTCCTGATACATCTACATGGGATGAAGAATGGAATGCTTGTACATTTACGATTGAATTGGAATCTTATTCTGCATGTAATAATGATTGTGGGGCTTCGCAGGTTGTAGAAAAATTTTCAGTAAGCAATTTAGAAGCATCGTATGATACTTATTTTACAGGATATGCTGACGACTGGTTCTGGATTTGTGAATCATATTTAAGTAATTTAGATCCGAAAAATGAATGTATGAAATACAAATATAATATGGGCTTGAGAGCAGGCGGAACCAAAACAAACATGTTTATGGGTATAACTTATGCAGGAGAAGGAGCTACAAAAGGATATTGGCACTCATATCAAGGTATTATGAGAATTAATGGAACAATGACGTTTGTTTATAATCCAGATATTAAAATGGGAGAATATTGTCCGGTTGGTTATTATTGCTCGTCGGATGGTAACTCAGTTGCAACACAGTGTATAAATGAAACCATTACAGAAAATATTGCTGAAACTGATTGTCACGTTTGTGATATCCGTTTCTGGAGAGAGGATGATGGTTCTTGTATCTACTGTGAAACTGAAGATACTCAAACCAAGATTGAACAATCCGAATGTAATCGTTGTACAAATAGATTCTGGAAGGATAATAACTATTGTTACCATTGTTCAATTTCGGGAGTGCAATCAGGTATCATGCAAAATGAATGTGAACGGTGTAGCAATAGATATTGGCTTGAAACAAATGCAGAAACACATATTGGTTCTTGTACTCTCTGTCCGGATGGATTGACACGGGATAATGCAACAGGGCTTTGTGTTTGTGATGAAGGATTGGTTTTCAATCTTGGTACTAAAAAATGTGTCTCCTGTACCGAAACAACGGGAAATTTCTCATCAACAGAATTGTCAACGGAACAAAGCTGTCCAGCAACACGATTCTATGCAAATGATGAAAAATCATATTTGTGTAGTGGCACGGGAACATATCCAGTAACAACAGAAGAAAACTGTATGGTTTGCGGTGATGATGTAAATCGTTTCTGGAAGAGTAAAAATGGCTATTGTATCAGTTGTAATTATTCCACAGCTGTTGCAGAAACAACCAAAGAAGAATGTTTAACTTGTGTTAACAGATATTGGACAGAAACCAATGCGACAACAGGGATTGGTAAATGTACGAAATGTGCTGTTGGTCAAGTAGTCAATGCTGATGGTACGGCTTGTGTCAGTTGTGCAGAAGCAGACAGCACAAAACCGGTTTGGAATGGTACGGCTTGTGTCAGTTGTGCAGAAGCTGATAGCACAAAACCAGTCTGGAATGGCACGGCTTGTGAAGCATGTCCGACGGACAAACCTACTTGGAGTGGTACAGAGTGTTATAACGAAGCAACAGCACAAAATTGTCAAACAGCGATGACATCAGCCGGATTTAGCACTTCCAAATTCACAATGGATGGAACAACTATTAAATACACAGGCGATATGACTCTTTCAAAAGATTTGGATATTTCAGCTTGTAATTTAGATGTTGTCGGTACATTAAAGGTAAATTCGGGTAAAACATTGAAAGTTAATAATGTCAAAGCTGAAAGTACTGGTATTTATAGCATATTTAACAGCGGCACAATTGAAGTAACAAATATAACGGGAATAGCAACGGGAACAGCATCTTATGGCATCCATAATACTTCTGGCACAATAGAAGCAACGGGTGATGTGATGGGAACGGGAACTGCTACTGGTATAAATAACTATGGTGCAATAACAGCAACAAATGTGACGGGATCGGGATCGGCTTATGCTGATGGCATCTCTAACGTTGGCACAATAACAGCAACGGGCGATGTCACTGGAACGGGAAATTATGGCATCTATAACAATAGGTCAGGCAAAATAACAGCAACAAATGTGACGGGAACGGGAATTGGAACTAATGGCAATGGTTCTGGCATTCAGAACACTGGCACAATAGAAGCAACAGGCGATGTGACGGGAACAGGAACAGGAGTTTTTTATGGCATCTATAATTCTGGCACAATAGAAACAAGGGATGAAGTGACGGGAACAGGAAATCAATATGGTATCATGAATACTGGCACATTAGAAACAACAGGTGATGTGACGGGAACTTCAACGGGAACAGGAAGCTATGTTTATGACATATCTAACAGTGGCACAATGTCTGCAATTAATGTTTACTATTGTAGAGCGATTAAAAATACTGGCAAAATCATTGGTCATATCCAATGTAAATGTCCTGAAGGCATGTCATGTCCGGCAACAACAATTACACAATGTACGGCACCGACACCAGTCTTGTCAGGCAATTTGACAACTTGTGTGGCTTGTGCAACGGCAGACAGCACAAAACCAAACTGGAATGGTATGACTTGTGAAGCATGTCCGACAGAAACTCCTGCTTGGAACGGCACGGCTTGTGAAACATGTCCTGCAGAAACTCCTGTTTGGAACGGCACGACTTGCGAATCTTGTCCGTCGGGTACGTCTTGGAGTGGTACAGAATGTATTGATATGAATGCGTTCAATTGTCAAACAGCGATGACCTCGGCTGGATTTAGTACTTCTAACTTTACAATGGAAGGAACAACCATTAAATACACTGGTGATATGACTGTTGCAACAGATTTAGATATTTCGGGCTGTAACTTGGATGTTGCCGGTACGTTAACGGTTAATGGTACTTTGGAAGTTAATAATATCAATGCAGAAAGTTCCGGTGATAAAGGTATTGATAACTATGGTAGAATAATTGCAACAGGTAACATCACGGGAACGGGAACCAGTGAGGGTGTATATAATAATGGTGGACAAATTGAAGCACAAAATATTACAGGAACGGGAACCAACTATGATGGTATATATAATGCTGGTGCTATGGATGCTCAAAATATTACAGGAACCGGCGGTATGTATGGTATAGAGAACTTTGGTGGTTTTATAACAGTAACAGGAGATATCTCTGGAACGGGAAATTATGATGGCATCTATAACTGGATTGGCACAATGTCTGCAACAAATGTTTATTATTGTCAAACGATTAACAGTACTGCTGGTCAAATTATAGGTAATGTTGCTTGTGGATGTTCTGATAGTTCAAGTTGTACGTCAGACGTAATGCAATGTACTGCGCCGACACCAATTTTGATAGGTCTTGAATCTTGTATCAGTTGTGCAGATGCTGATAGTACAAAACCATATTGGAATGGTACGTCTTGCGAAGCATGTCCGACGGACAAACCTACTTGGAATGGAACAGAGTGTGTTAATGAAGAAATAATAGCACAAAATTGTCAAACAGCGATGACATCAGCCGGATTTAGTACTGATGACTTCACAATGGACGGTATAACCATTAAATACACAGGCTATATGATTGTTTCAACAGATTTGGATATTTCTGCTTGTAATTTAGATGTTGACGGCACGTTAATTGTTAATTCAGAAACGACATTGAAAGTTAATAATGTCAAAGCTGAAGGTGAAGGTTCAGACCGTGGCATCAGTAACTATGGAGGCACAATCAAAGCAACAAATGTGATGGGAAGTGGTAATAATTTTGGCATCTATAATGGTGAAAGAGGCACAATAGAAGCAACAAATGTGACGGGAACGGGAACCAATGTTAATGCTGATGGCATCTCTAACGATGGCACAATCAAAGCAACTGGCGATGTAACGGGAACGGGAACGGGAACTGATAGTAAAGGCATTAATAACGATGGTACAATAACAGCAACAGGTGATGTGACTGGAATAGGAAATGATTTTTTTGGCATCGATAATGATGGCACAATAACAGCAACAAATGTTTATTATTGTGCAACGATTTATAATAGTGGAACAATTAATGTAACGCCTCAATACTTGTGTCCTCAATAAGGAGGTTTATTTTCTGTTTTATTGTAAATAGAAAAATTCGTCATTAAATCAAAAAATCCTTGTTATAATAAACAGGGATTTTTTTGCTTAAATACAGTAATCAATATACAAATCATTTCTTATCAATCAATTTAATCACTTTTTTCATCAGTGTTGAAAAAGCGTAATTTTTGAATTGATTGATAGGTACAAATTGTCCGTTTGTTAATGGACATATAGAACGTGTTGTTTTTAATTGAACAATGTATAACGTTAGTTGAAAATGTGTAAATGTGTGTTTAATGCTTTTTTCTGTTTTTATCCAATCTGATGAGGGATATAAAGGATATGTTTCTTGATTTTCTTGCCATGGAAATTCATATAAGCCAGACAGTAATCCTTTGCCTTGTCGCTTTTCTATATAATATGCTCCTGTTTCGTCTTGAATGAGATAAATATATCCTGTTTTTATCTTCTTTTGTGGTTTGTTAATCAGCGGTATTTGCTCAGCAATGTTTTTTTGATGAGCTATGCAAAATGTTTGCCATGGACAATCTGTACATTTCGGTTTTTCCGGTGTGCAAACAGTAGCGCCTAAATCCATAATAGCAGAGGCATAATCTGCTCCATGATTTTGAGGCGTAATTTTACATGCAAGATCATAAATTTCTTCTTTTGTAACGGCGTGTGTTAATCCATATAATCGTGCAATGACTCGAATGACATTCCCATCTACAACCGTTTCAGGCAGATTAAATGCAAAGGCACAAATGCTGGATGCGGTATAAGGTCCAATCCCAGGTAATTTGAGTAATTCATCACGATTGTTGGGTATGATGCCATTATATTTTTGCATAATTAATTGAGCACATTCGTGAATTTTTTTTGCTCTTGTATAATAGCCCAAACCTTGCCAACAATGAAGCACATCATCTATATCAGCTTGTGCCAGTGCTTCAATGGTTGGAAAGCGTTGCATCCATCGGGGAAAATAATCCAGAACCGTTTTCACCGTTGTTTGTTGGAGCATAATTTCGCTAATCCAGACGGCATAAGCATTCTCATGTGCTTTACCTTTTACACGCCATGGCATGTCTCGACCGTTTAGAGTAAACCATTGTAATAAACAATCTGCCAAAACAGATGTATTATTCTGTCGGCAGATTGTTTGTGTGGTTTGTATGTTTTTTTTATCAGCCATTATTTTGCTTGTTTCGGACGTTTTTCCTTTTTAGGTGTTGCACGTTTTACTTCTTTTTCTTCTGTATTGGCAGAAGTTTTTATTTCGGCTGGTTTTTCATCTTTTGGTTGTGCATTTTGAACAGAGCTTTTTGTGTAAATCTGTAATTTGCGACCTGTTTTATCTACATTCAAAAATACTTCTTGTCCGGCTCTGATTTTATCTTGCATAATTAAGAATGATAATGGGTTTTCTACCTGATTTTGAATAAGACGTTTTAATGCACGTACACCGAATTTTGATGTAAAGACTTCATCAACAAACCAATCTTTAGCTTGATCGGCAACAGTAATATGATAACCGGCAACTTGGGCTCGTTTGAGTAATTTGTTGAGGTGAATATCCACAATTTTGCGTAAATCTTCTTCGTTTAATTGGTGGAAAGATACAATATCATCCAAACGGTTTAAAAATTCAGGACGGAAATATTCGCTCAAATGTTCAGTTCGTTGATAACTTGGCATATTTGCACCAACGTTAGAGGTTAAAATGATAATGGTGTTTCTGAAATCAACCGTAACCCCTTTACTGTCTGTCAAACGACCTTCATCTAATAATTGTAACATTAAGTTTAAAATATCTAAATGGGCTTTTTCAATTTCGTCAAACAAAACCACTTGGAATGGTTTTAAACGGACCGCTTCTGTTAACAAACCACCAGCTTCAAACCCAGGCATACCGGGAGCAGGACCAATCATACGGGCAACGGAAGTACGTTCCATATATTCGGACATATCTAAACGCAATAATGCCGTTTCATCATTAAACATAAAGTCTGCCAACGATTTGGCCAATTCTGTTTTACCGACACCGGTTGTACCGATAAAGAGGAATGAACCAATCGGACGATTTGGATCCTGTAATCCGGAACGAGCTCTGCGTAACGCATCAGCAACCACTTTGACAGCATTATCTTGACCGATGACCCGTTTGCGTAAGTGAATTTCGGCATTTGCCAAACGTTCTCTGTCTTCGGCATCAACTTTGTCAACAGGAATACCTGTCCAATCAGCAATGGTACGGAAACAATATCTAGGTGATACAACCATATTCATGGCTTCGGGCAGGCCTTTTTCTTTATCCATAACGAGTAAACTGGTAGCATCATCTAATAAATCTAATGCCTTTGATGGAAAATAACGTTGTTTAATATAACGATGCGTTAATTGACATGCTGTTCTGACTGTTTCTTCGGGAATGCTGACTTCGTAATGGTGTTCAAATGTGCGTTTGCGTGAACGAACAATAGCAATGCTTTCATCTAATGTCGGTTCTTCAATCATTAACGGTTGAATTTTGGACATAACCGTATTGTCCTTTTCCATATAAGAAACAAAAGAAATGGTATTTGTTTCTACAATACAAGTAATTTCATCAGCAGCTAAACAGAGTTTTAAAAATTTAGCAACTTCTTTGTTTTCCGGGTTCGTATCAACGTGAACCAATAAGCTAATGTCTTTGAGATACAAAATTTTTTGTTTGCGACTGCTGACAATTACTTGAATGAGTTGTTTTAACAATTCAGCATATTCAGCTTCGTTTTTAGTATCTAACATGACTTGGGGAATGTTAATACCGATGACTTCTTTTTCTTGTAAATAAGCTGGAGCCCCTGAAGAAGCCATAAAATTAATCAACCCTTCTACCAATGCCGTCTTGCCGATTCCGTTTGCTCCGATAATAGCTGGATTGCTTTTGGTACTACGCATTAAAATATGAATTAATCGATCTAATTCTTCTACCCGACCGACCATACTGACCAATCGGCGTGAACGTGCCATTTCGGTATAGTTAATTAAATATTTGTATACATTAATTCCGTCAATCATAAAATCCCCCGTTTTTGAGTGTAGCGTTTATTTATTCTTCATCTAATTCTTCGTCTTCTTCCGCTTCTTTCAGTTCAGCCAAAGCTTCTCGTTCTTCGGCTACGACGGAATTTGCTTCATCATATTCAGGTAATACTTTACCTGTCAAAGTAAACGGTGTATGTTGACGCAATGTCTTGAAATCGTTTTGTGCAGCATCATAATCTTGATCTTGCAACAATTTGTCTTCCATAACAACGTAGGCATGATATGCAGATCCAGTCATAAATGCTTTCATATAACGTGTGTCTTCATCACCCCAAAGTAATTTGGTGTTATCATCAGGTAAACCGTAAGTTTTGAACATCAAATTCCAGAAATCATCACGTCTGCGAATTTTTTTAGCCATATTAATACGACTGGAATTTAATGATGTATCTCCTCTGTTTTCATAGACAATCATATAAGTAACATTGTCTGTTTCAGGTGTAGAATAAGAAACCTGTACCGTTTCACGTGATTGCGGACGTTTATAGGTTTCTCTGAAAACATAATGCATTTCGTCTGCTTCGGCATAATTTAAGACACAATTACGAATGTCAGAAGCAATTTTGAATCCTTTTTCACGACAGGCATTATTATAATATGTTGTACGGTGTAAAGGAATGGATTTTTCTACTTTTGTTAATGTGTAGCCTAAATCACTTAATGTTTCATTGACAGTTTCCGAATCGTCTCCAAATGCCAAACCGACGATTTTGAATTTACTGACGTCATGACGTTGCAAATCAGTTGCCGATATGGAATTAGATGAAATAGCACCAGATTTTTTTTGTTCGGCTTCTGTAATATTAAGTGATTTATCTCGTTTAATGACTTCCGATTCGGTAATAACCGATTCGTTAAATTGCTTTTCCGGTGTTTTCTTTTTAGGTGTATCATCCGGATTGATGTTAATCGTAAAAGGTATATTCGGAATAGGTTCTAACACAAACTGGGATAATGGTTGTGCGTTTCGTCCGATACGAGGCATAGATGAATTTGATTGTGTTGAAATTGCAGGTTGTTGATTTTTAACGTTTTTATCTGTTTGTTGCATTCCTTGTGTAGGCGTTGTTGAATAGGTGTCATCACTAAACAAAGGGATTGCTTCTTGTGCAACGGCAGTGCCGGACATTAAAATCAAAGCGAATGTATATACAAATTTTTTCATGCTCTATCCTTACATTTTAACTTGACCTTTTAAGATTATACGATATTATATATATCATATTTGTATAACAGTATTCAATAAAATAAAAGGAAAAGCAAGGAAAAAATAATGAAAACACCAAATTCTGTTGCAGTTTTTTGCGGAGGCAGTCCGGGACGGAAGGCAATTTATATGCAAGAAGCTCATCGTATGGGCGAAATTTTGGCTCAAAACGATATTAAATTAATCTATGGTGCCGGTACAACCGGTTTGATGGGTGCTGTTGCCGATGGTTCATTTTCGGAGAACGGATATGTTATCGGAGCAACCATTCGTGAGTTGTATAATATTGAAAAACCGGAAGCTATTGCAGAACGGGCAAGTAAATTTGAAGTATGGGATTTGATGGCAGACAGAAAAGTGTCTATGGTCAGTCAATCAGATGCTATTTGTATTCTTCCAGGTGGATTCGGTACGATGGATGAATTGTTTGAAGTCTTGACATTGCGGCAATTAAACCTTATTAAAGCTCCTATAGTTGTTGTCAATATTGACGGTTTTTACAATACGTTAGAACAATTTTTATATGAAATGATAGGGGAGGGCTTTGCAAAACCATATCAAATTAAATTGTTGCGTTTTGTCAAATCCGTAGACGAGGTTTTGCCGGCTATTTCCGAGGAATTGGAGTTAATTGAATCGGTTGAAGCTGCCAAAGCACTTGCACACCAAAAGGAAGTTAAATGAATTTAAGTCGTTGTCTTTTTTGTCTCTTGTGTGTTGGTTTGTTTTTAACATCTGGTTGTTCGTGTCATCGTACGCCGGAAGAATTGGCGTATATTGAACAGACAAAAGATCCGTACGAATCGTTTAATCGTAAAGTTTTTGCGTTTAATATGGCGTTTGATAAATATATATTAAAACCGACGGCACAAGTTTATCGTTTTGGGACAACGCAAACCATGAGAACTGGTGTAACCAATTTTTATGATAATTTATCGGAAACACGCAATATATTAAATGGTGCTTTACAAACAAACGGAACAAAAACATCTAACGCAACTAAACGGTTTTTAGCTAATACGTTTTGGGGGTTTTTTGGTTTGTTTGATGTGGCAACAGATATGCAAGTGCCAAAATATGATAATGATTTTGGGCAAACATTGGCTGTTTGGGGGTGGGAAACAAGTGATACATATATTGTGTTGCCGTTTTTCGGATCCTCTAATCCAAGGGATATTGCCGGTACGGTGGGAGATATTTCAACTCCGCCCAGTTTGTTAATTGCGTTGACAACACCGTGGACATCTTATCCGTTATCAGCAGTTAATTATGTACAAATGCGTGAACGGTCTATTGAATTTATTGATAATTTACATCATTCATCAACTGATTTTTATGCAACCGTTCGTACAATGAGTCAGCAAAATCGTCAAAAAGTGATTGCCGATGCACTTGGTAAATCAAATACCGAAACAACGGCAAATTATGATTTTGATATGGATTTTGAAGATTTTGAGGATTTTGAAGAGTAAGTAAGGAGTATCAAAATGAAAAAAATAATTGCTTTGGTTTTAGGCTTGTTTTTAATCACTAAACCGGCTGTATCGGCAACTGATCCGGCCGTTGATTTTGTCAGTCAGTTGGCAAATGAGATGATTTCAGATGTATTGGCAACCGAAAAACCGATGACTGAAAAATTGGATTTGTTTCGTTCTAAATTTCAAAATGCATTGGATTTGAAATATATCGGTCAATTTGTTACAGGTGTTTATTGGCGTAAAGCAAGTGAAGCCGATAAAAAGGCATTCTTAGACGCATTTATGGAATTTACAACAAAATCATGGGCGGATAAGTTTAATATGTATACAGGGCAAACCATTGTATTTAAAGGAACCCGTAATGCACAAAAAGGTCAATTGTTTGTTGATAGTGTTATTCAAAATGAACCGCCAGCAGAAGTGATTTGGCGTATTCGTGAAAAAGACGGATCTTACAAAATTGTAGACATCATTGTTGAAGGTGTCAGTATGGCAATGAGTTACCGAAATGAATATAGTGCTTATTTACAAGCAAATGGTGGTAGTTTGAAAAAATTAACGCAAACCTTAAAGGAAAAAAGCGAATCGTTTAAATTTTCAGACGAAAAGAAATAAGCTTTTTTGTTTGACGTAATTATTCCCCGAAAATTGCTTTTTCAATCTTCGGGGATTTTTTTTATTTTGTAGTGTTTCTTTGTTTTGTTTTCGGATATGAGAACGAGCTTGAGCAGTAAAATGATGTGTATGAAAGTGGTAAAAAATTTTACAGAGATTTAATTTTTTTAAAAGTGTTGTAAAAAATTAAAAAAAAGTGTATTATATTATAAATTTGATTTTTATACTGAATATGAGGTAAAAAATGGCAGAAAAAACACAAGTAAAAAAAACTCAACAGGTCTCGGTTGGTGCATCAATGCAAAACAATCAACAGAACTCTGTTATAACGACAAATGGAGTAATCGGTAATAATGCTCAGACAAGCGATGAAAAACGTCAAGAAGAACACAAAAATGAGAACTTAAGTAGTTGGTTGGGACGTAATTGGGGCTGGATTTTGGCTGGTGTAAGTGTTGTCGGTTTGGGTGTTTATTTTCTTATTCGTCAGCGTAAGAAAGATAAGGATAAAGAAAAAGCAGCGAATAAAAAGAACGAAAATAAAAAATTTGATACAAAGGAAAATGTGGATAAAATGTTTACATTGGCGGAAGTATCTGGTAAAGAGGAGCGAGGTTCAACATCCGGTAATACAAATATGCCGTTATCTTCAATATCTGTTCGTCAACAAGATGGAAGTTATGTAAGGTTAAATCGTGATGGTAGTTATAAATCAATTAATTATGACATTGTTGGCAGACGGGCTTATTATGATGTTAATAGTAAAGCTTACCATACTAATTCTTCAACACAAGATGCCTATAAAACAGCAACATCTTATATGGCTGATGGGAATATTCAGTTTCGGTCATCTAGTACACTGGAAGGGAATAAAACGGTTGTATATAATGCTACAGGATCAACGGTTTTATCGCGTGCGGAAACGCCTATTCATTCAGGTAACAATGGTACTTTGGCCAATAATGCACAAAGATATCTGGATAATGATAATGTAACCGGTTACGCAAACGGTAATTCACGATAAATTGAAAATGTTTTTCAAATCTCTTTGTTTTAGGCAAAGAGATTTTTTTTATGTCCAAATTTAAGATAAAGAATTTTGTTGACAAAAACATAAAATATTGTATACTATAATTAAACATCGAGAGGGGAGCAATAATGTATCAAAATAAAATCGGTATTTTAGAAGATATTTTTACACAAAACGGCTTGAAAGGTGAAGATGTAGACGTTTTTACGCAATGGTATCAAAAATACACCAAAAATATGTTTGATAGAAGTGAAATGGATGATATTCGGGAGCGTTTAACGCAATATTTTGATATGTTTAAAAAATATGGAAAAACTCCTAAAGCTTTTATTCAGTTATTTCGTAAAAGACCGGCAATTTTATTACGAGAGCCGAAAACACTGGAACGTAATCTGATGGAAAATGCAAAATTGTTAAATTTGGTACCGCAAACCATTTTGGATATGACTTTAAAACAGCCATCCTTTTTATTAGGTAATCCACAAAAGCATAAAGATAATGCTGATACATTAGCTGATATTTTTCAAACATCTGTTGAAAAAATCATTCAAATAGCTGTTAAACAACCGCAACTGTTATATCATGATACTAAAGAAATTGAAAAAAAATATCAATTATACCAACGTTGTTATTACTCAGGATTGTTTACATTAAAAGACGATATATCCAAAGATCGTGCAATTATGAAAAAAGCCTATCATGAAAAAAATGAAGCTGTATTACAAAATTATACAGAACGTTTAGCGCAACGGTTGCTTAATGATCCGACACTTTTATTTTTAGGTGTTGATAATATTCGAATTAAAATGGGTTATGCTCGCTTTTTACGGGCCCAAAATCAATCATCAACATCGGACGTGTTTCGTAAATCAAAGACACAAATTCAACAAGTTCTTGATAAGGCTCCTGTTTCGTTTAAGGAAAAAAACAAGCCGACTTATCGTTTGTTTCAATCCAATAATGCCAAGGATTAATCATGAAAAATGTATCTCCTGAAATTTTAAAAAATATACATGTATTAAACAAGCTAACGGGAATTTCAGAAGAAAATTTTGTTAAAATGAGCTTAAAACAACCTCGTTTGTTTAGAATTTCGCCTGAAAAAGCAGCTCATAATATCAAAGAGCTTTGCAGACGTTTGGATTTGTCAAATGATGATTTGCTGAAAATGATTTTAAAACAGCCGAATTTATTGATTTTAAAACCGGAACGGATTGAATCTAATTTAAAACAATTGGCACTTTTACTTCATTTGCCGTTGAAAGAATTGGTTAAAGCCGGAACAAAACAGCCCTCATTTTTGTTTCAAAAACCGGAGACAATTTGTGAAAAAATCAAAACTGTTTGTGCATTGTTGAATATATCTCCAAAAGCTTATATGAAAGCGGGATTACGTCATCCTTCACTTTTTTATCAGTTGCCTGAAACATTGAATGCGAATTTAATAACAACGTCAAAATTATTAAATGTTTCCCAATCTGATTTAATTAAAGCCTGTGTGCGTACGCCTCAAATTCTTTATCAGAAACCACAAACATTGGCAGAAAATGTTAATCAAATTGTAGCTTTAACACAGGTTAATCGGGAAACATATATTAAAGCAGGGATGAGAAACGGTCAGTTGTTATATCAAAATCCTGAAACATTATATCAGCATATTTTGGAAAATGCACGTGTGTTAAATATATCTCCGAAAGAGTATGCTAAAATGGGTCTTAAACATGGACAGTTGTTTTATTTAAGAGCAGAAAATCTGGCAAAAAACGTATCCGGCAGTTGTGAATTATTGGGTTTATCAAAAAGTGAGTTTGTACAGGCAGCGATGAAACAACCGTCTATCATTACGCTGTTTCCTGAAACATTGAATGATAAAATCACACAAACAGCACGTTTAATGGGTGTTGATAAGGATGTTTATTTACAATCTGTTTTAAAACAACCGCAGTTATTTTGCTTAAAACCGGAATTAATTGCTCAAAAATATCATTTTTATAAGCGAATGCATCAAGCAAGATTAATTTGTATTTCTGATGCAAAAAATACGGAAAAAGATTTTAACGAAAGACTTTTTCGGACACCGATTTCTTTGACATACAGTATTAATAATTTACGGTTGCGTTGTGCCTATGCCCGTTATCTGAAAGAATATAAAAAGACAGGTGTTTTGCCATTAGTTGAAAGTTTGCAAAAGATGATTGAACGCTTAAAATCGGCTCCCGAGAGATTCCAAGCTAAAAACAAACCAACTTATCGGATTTTAAATAATTCATCCAAGACGAGAGAATAATATGATGACGTATGAAGAAAAATTAAAAAAAATTGAAGAAGTATTTATAAAAACAGGATTTAAATCTGAAACGTTTAATCATATTGTTCAAAGCTTTTTGAAATATAAGAAACAGCCGTTTAAAAATGTAAGTGTTGATGCTGTTCAAAAGCGTTTAACGGATTTGATGGCGTTTTTTAAGTCATATCAATTTTCTATTGAAGATGTAGAAGTATGTTTTAATCGTTATCCGTATTTGTTTTTTAATAATCCTATGCGTATACAAAACAATGTTTTTCATTTATCTAAAGAATTTAATATTCCGGAACAAAAAATTGTTCAGCAATTTAAAAATATACCGTCAATATTTTGTTTTAATTATAAAACCATATTATCTAATATTCAGAATTCATCAAAATTATTAAATATACAACAAGATACCCTTGTAGCAAATGCTTTGATATACCCTGAATTTTTTATTTTTTCGGCTCAAAAACTTTATAACAGAGCTAAAGGAATTCAAGCTGTTTTAGGTATGAAAGATGCTGAATTTAAGCATTTTATGACACATTATTCTCAAATTTTGTATCAGTCGCCAGAAACATTAAAACAAAAAATAGAAGATGCGACACAGGCCTTAAATATATCTCAAAAAGAAATGATTAAAATCGGTTGTAGATTGCCAACTATCTTTAATGCTAAAACGCAAACATTGGTTCAAAACATTCAAAATTCTGCCAAAGTTTTAGATGTATCGGTGGAGGATTTTATTGCTTTAATGAAAAAAAATCCAGCTTTGGGCGTTTATAAAAGCGAAACGATTTCTCAAAAGCTTGAACAACTCTCACAACAGTTAGATATTACGCCATTGCAGATAAAAAAAGTAATTACAAAATATCCGAATTTGTTTGGCTCAAAATCAGAAACGTATATGCAAAAAACAAGGCAAGTACCTCAATTATTAGGGATTACGAAAGAGGAATATGTCGGTATGATTTTAAAACATCCGACATTGTTAAATATGGCTGTTGATACACTACAAAATAACATATCAACCGTGATACAAAAAACAGGCATTCCACGTGAAAAATATATTCAAACCATTGTCAAACATCCGACACTTATTACTCTTAAACCGCAAACCGTTATTAAAAAGTATCAGTTTTACAAACGAATGCATAAAGCTGGGATGATAGTGATTAATGGGACCAATAATACAGAACAGGATTTGCAGGATAAAATATTACGGGCGCCGCTTTCTTTGACTTGTGGGATAGATAATTTACGTTTACGTTGTGCTTATGCAAGATATACTTATGCCGTTAACGGTAATATTGGGTCAACAGCTATGAGCGAGAGTTCGGCAATCATCAAAAAGCGTTTAAAATCGGCACCTGAGTCATTTCAAGCTAAAAACAAACCGACTTATCGGATTTTAAATAATTCATCTAAAACGAGAGAATAATATGATGACGTATGAAGAAAAATTAAAACAAATTCAAACTGTATTTCAAGAAAATGGTTTTTCGGCAGATTTATATTCACGATTGTATGACCGTATGTCTGTACAGATTAATCAACCTTTTATGGATATGACAATTCAACAAGTTCAGGAACGGCTAACTGATTATTGTAACTTGTTTTCAAAATATGATATTAAAACATCTGAAACAGAACATATTTTTAAACGTTTTCCGCGTTTATTTTTTAACAATCCATCAACTGTACATCAAAATATTCAATCGTTGGCAAAAGCGTTAAATAAAACAGAATATGAGATTGTTCAACGAATTAAGTTCCATCCGGAAACATTTTTGCTTAAAACAGAGAGATTAGAACGAAATGCAAAGGAAACATCAAAAATAATTGGCATTCCACTCAATAAATATATAGATATAGCTTTATCTCAAACACAATTGCTCCATTTATCGCCTGAAACATTAAATCAACGGATTTGTGAAACATCACAAGTATTAAATATGAGTGAAGCAACTTACAAAAAAATATTACAACGAGCTCCGCAAATCGTATGGGTTAAACCGGAAACGGTTGTTTCAAATATGAACAAGTTTTGTGAAATGTTTGATATAAAACAGGATGATTTTATTAAATCTGCTTTGCGTTATCCGAATTTGTTTTATTCCAAACCCGAAACAATGATTGATAATTGTTTGAAAAATGCTCAAGCATTAGATATACCGAAAGAAAAGTATATTCAAATGGCCTTAAAACAGCCGACTTTAATGGCTTGTAAGTCTGAGACATTGGTCGCTAATGTGCAAAAAAATGCTGAATTATTGAATGTTTCAACAAATGATTTTATCAAAGCATGCACTTATCAACCGCAATTGTTGTTTTTAAAACCCGAAAGTATTGATGCAACGGTAACTCAAAGTGCAAAATTATTGAAAGTTGCGAAAGAAGATTTTGTGCAATCAGCACTCAAAGGTCCTATTTTGTTTTATGCTAAACCGCAGACGATTTATAAAAAATATAACCTATATCGACAAATGCACAAAAATGGATTTATTGTTTTGAACAATGAAAACACGGAAGAAGATCTCAAAAAACGATTATTAAGTAGTCCAACACTGTTTGGATATAGCATGGAAAATTTCCATTTACGGTGTGCTTATGCGAGATATTTAATTCGTCAAAAAAAATCGCCTGAAACAAAATCTTTAACTGCAACCAAAGGAGCAATTAAAAAAGAATTGGCAAAAGATAAACATTATAAACCCTTGAAACGTTATAATCATCGATAGAGTAGGGGTAAACAGAAAGTAAAAAAAAGCTCTCTGATAAACTGGTTATTAGAGAGTTTTTTAAAAATCTCAAATTATTTGCAGACTCCGTGTCCATTATATGTTCTGTCGTTGTTAAAATATACGTTTCCGGAACTAAAATTTATATCATAAGCACAGCGAGTTGTGCATTAAGTAAATTGAGTTCATTAATGACTTCATTTGAATGATATTTGTTCATGGCATACCGATAACCTTGCACCCCACCAATAGATAAAACACCAATAACAGCCAATATACCGAGCATTTCAGTCATTGAGCGATCGTGTTCTTGCGGATTGGTGCATCGGGTTGTGATTCGGTTTTTTGCAAATCGGATACAACCTTGTTTTTTGTTTTATCAGATATTACTAATTGATTTTGTTTGTATTTTTTCTTTGACATATAAGATCCTTATGTGAAAGATGAATCTACAATCATTATAATTAAAGGTACGTTTATATGCAACGATTTCGCAGATAAGAGACAAAATAGGAGAAAATAAGGACATATTACAAACAAGCCAATGCTTACAATTCATAAAAATCAAAAAAAATGCATAAAAGTGAAAAAAGTTGTTGCAATTTAACGTACGTTTAAATACCTCTTTTTGGACAAAATTTTAAAAAAACAAAAATAAGTATTGCAAATAAAGGGACGTTTTGTTACAATTATTTTATTCATATATTTAATGGGGCATTATAAATGAAAAAATCTTTTAAAATAAATGAGTTAGGGCGTTCAATGGTTGAAATGTTAGGTGTTTTAGCTGTTGTTGGCGTACTTTCAATCGGGGCTATTCAAGGTTATCGTTATGCTTTTAACAAATATAATGCTAATGAAACAATTAATGAGCTTAATATTCGGGCAAATGATATTTCATTTCGCATGAATCAACTTATTGATAATAATCATGCCGGAGATATTGATATGGAAATGGGAAATATTACCCGTACAGGTTATCCGATTAGAGCAAGAATGCATCCCCAATTTATTGATTTTTTTGAAATGTTTGTATCTGATGTACCCTCTGATGTTTGTAAACAACTCTTACAATCAAATTGGGACGTTCCCTTTTCAACATTTGTTAATATTACACAATATGAAAATGATATCTCTATTTGTGATCAAACGGATACGGTTGAGATTGCGTATGAGTTTCATAAAGATTTATTAAATCCTGATGATATGGAAGAGGAAGAACGGCATGAAATTCAAAGATGTAATCATGATAATAATTGTAAATGTGGTGAATGTTCAACAGAAACCGGATTGTGTGAAAGTTATTGTTCTAACAGAGAAACCTGTTCTAAAAACTATGAACAACCGGCTTATTTAATGTGCTGTCCCAATGAAAATGTTGTTAATGGTATTTGTTGTGCCGGTATTGATGAAAATGGACAATGTTGCCAAAGTGGAGCCGTTAAATGTTGCCCCCCTGAAAAACCACTCATCGGTGCAAATGGTACATGTTATTCTTGTGATGACAATAGTCGTATTGATGTAATAGGAATGACAACAAATTGTAATGTATGTGAAAATCGTTTTATTCAAGGGAATGCTTGTGTTAAACAATGTCCTGATGGTCAATTTATGGATAAAGACGGATATTGTCGCAGTTGTAATTCCAGTACGGCATATCCTGTTCAAGGCGTAGAACATTATTGTAATGCTTGTCCCAATCGTATGATAGATTATGCTGCACCGGGTGCTTATTGTTATTTGGCTTGCGATACGGCAATTAATAATACGCAAGGAAAACCTTTAAACGGAGAATATGGAAATTGTTACAGTTGTGATACAAAATCTTCAATTAATGTGAATGGTAAAAATATGACACGATGTTCAAAACTTTGTCCAAATCGTATTTTAAATGGAAATATGTGTGTGTTGGGATGTTCTGATCCGTCAAAGCCTTTATTAGCTGATACATCAGGGACATGTAAAGATTGTAATCATCCCGACAAAATTGATGTTTCGTTCTTACAGGGTGAGTGTTCAACATTGTGTCCGAATAGAGAAGTTAAAAACGGCTATTGTGTTTTAAAAGAGTGTGCTGACGGCTATTTTAAGGATAAAGACGGTGCTTGTCGGAGTTGTAGTTCTGCTACGGCATATCCTGTGCAAGGTGTAGAAACTAATTGTGATGTTTGTCCAAACAGATTTGTTGATTATGCATATCCAGGTGCTTATTGTTATCTTAAATGTGATTCTGAGGAAAACGGTACACAAGGCAAAAAATTAAATGGTGAATATGGTACTTGTTATAGTTGCGATGTAGCTACATCCATTAATGTAAACGGTAAAAATATGGCACGATGTTCAAAACTTTGTCCAAATCGTGTTTTAAATGGAACTATGTGTGTGTTGGGATGTTCTGATCCGTCAAAGCCTTTATTGGCTGATACGGCAGGCACTTGTAAGGATTGTGATTATCCAGATAAAATTCCTGTTTCATTTTTACAAGGTGAGTGTTCAACATTGTGTCCGAACAGAGAAGTCAAAAACGGTTATTGCATTTTAAAAGAGTGTGCTGAAGGTTATTTTATGGACAAAGACGGTGCTTGTCGGAGTTGTAATTCTGCCACGGCATATCCTGTTCAAGGGGTAGAAAGTAATTGTGATGTTTGTCCGAATCGTATGATAGATTATGCATATCCCGGGGCATATTGTTATTTAGAATGTGATTCGGAAGAAAACGATACACAAGGTAAACCGCTAAATGGGGAATATGGAAATTGTTACAGTTGTAATACGCAGTCATCTATTAATGTCAACGGTAAAAATATGGCACGATGCTCACAAATTTGTCCGAATCGTAAATTAAATGGTTCTATGTGTAATTGGGTAAAGTGTTCAGATGATAAGCAATTATTTGGTTCAAACGGAACTTGTTATGAATGCAATATTGTAACGCCAATTAAAGTTGCATCAGAAGATGATTGTAAGGTTTGTTTAAACAGAACATATAATAATGGATATTGTACCTTAATTCCATAAATGACAAAGTTTAAACACAAACTATTTTGTAGATTGTTGATT
Organism: Alphaproteobacteria bacterium; assembly: GCA_045638265.1. Taxonomy (GTDB): domain Bacteria; phylum Pseudomonadota; class Alphaproteobacteria; order CAAHEQ01; family UBA3637; genus RGIG4140. The sequence continues at coordinate 84,705 of JAZUBA010000051.1, forward strand.
ATTAGACAGTATTACTTCTGAAACATTGTTCTCAATGTTATTTGATGAGATTTGTAGTGTTTGACCTTTATCTATTTTAACCGAACATTTATTGAGTTCATTTAAAACATTTGTTATTTTCTCAATAGGCGGAGCAAACATCTGAATTGTTAAAAAGTCAAGATTTGCATTTTCTGAATATTGTTTTTTGACTTCTTTTTCAATTAAAAAGTGTTTTCTATAATCTCTGACATTTTGTTTAGAATCTAATGGTGAGCTTTTACGCCACTGTCTATATTCTTCTTCTAATTCAGGGTTGTTTTTGAAGTGTTTTTCAATGTCCAACACCGGAGTGTTTATAATTTTAACAATATCAGGATTTTTTCTTAATAAAAATTCTCGTCTGCGGGCAATGTCTTGTGCCGGTGTATCAAACGGAGAAAGTTTACGTGTTTTGATAAATTCCTTTTCTAAATCTGGATTTCTTTTAAAGAATGCTTTTAATTCAACATCACTTAAAAACGCATTTTGCCATATGTTTTGCTTGTTATTTAATTCGTTTGGATTTTCCGTTTGTATCGGTTCTTCTTTTTCTTTCCATTTGTTTTCAATATACTGATTAAATGTATCAACGGATAAACGTTGAGCTTTGCCATTATCAACTAGTTCTGATAAGGTATTTGACAATGTATATGGTGAATCTATTCCAGCATCAGGTATATATCCGGCCAATGATTTTAGAACACTGGAAACACAGTTATTCGTTAATCCGTGATAATAATCTTTTGATAATTTTTCGGAAACATTATCACCTTTACCACGCGTGTTTTCAATTCCTTTTTTCATTCGGTTAAACACTCGTTGGCAGTCTTTTTCTGTTGCCATACCAATATTTTTTGGATCAATCATATAAATATAACAAACATCTTTACCGGATGAAGTATCAAACATTGGTTTTTCACATTTCTCACCGTAAATCATATCACCAGACATAAAACTGTGCGGATTATCAAAAACAGGTGCAACATCAACTTTTAGTCCCCGATACCACATGGCCGCATGTCCTTGCGAGACTTTTGCTTGTCCTGCCGGATAATAAGCAACAAATATCGGATCTTCAATTTCTTTTACAGTTGTTTGCGTGTTTAATTTTTCAGGACCATTTATATGAGAACTGACCAAATTAACAACAGTGTTGTTAATAGCCAAATCATATGCTGTCTTGATGTAGTTTTGGGGCAGAGATACTATACCGTCTTTTGTAACTTGATTAATCATATCGCCGGTTGCTTCTGTAAAACCGCCGGCAAGTTGGGCAAACGATGAGAATGGATTTTTAACTAATCCTTCAACAGCATAAGGAATATCTTGTTTGTTTATATGAATAGGTGGAACTTTATCGCCAATATATTCATAGGCTGTTTCTCCAATCCAAGTACCAACGTCATTTAATCCTTTGTCAATAACTTTTGCAGAGTACACCATGCCCTCTGAAACAAGATCGGTTCCTTTTTGAATGGTTTTACCTCCATATCGTACGGCTGTATCAGCCATGTCAACAGCTTTACCACCAACATGTTTGACTCCGTTGTAAGCTTTCTCACCCATATAAGTAACTCCGTCAACAGTTGCGTTCCATCCTGTTTCAGCAGCATTGCTAATATATTCAACCCAACCCCAATCCATGTTAATATTCTCCTGGTTATTTTTCAATTTGTTTGTCTAATATAGCATAATCTATCTTATCTTTTTGTTGTTCAGTAAGGGTGTGTGATACGTTTTGAAATAACTGTTTTAAATCAGTTTTATCAATTTGAGCTAATTCAGTTTCTTTTTCAATCTGTGAGTCAATGTAATTTTTTGCAAATTCTTTTGACACCATAGAAACTTTTCCTTCTTGTTGCATTGATTTTAGTTGACGTTCTAAATCATCTGGTAAAACGATAAATGCAGATAACAGACTTCCTTTTGGTTTTTTTAATTTTAAAGCATCAAAAATATTTGATGTACAATTATCTGTAACAACGTTATATTTATCATCTTCATGAAATTGTTTCATTTTTGCTTTTAAATTATCTTTGTCGGTTTGAGTATGAATACCAAAAGCAGAGGCATCGGCAACATAAACGGAAACCCCTCTGTCTTCTCTTAATCCAATAATTCCTTTTTCACCTTCAATATGTAATTGTGCACAACTAAACTCATTTTCTTTTTTGTCCCAATCTGCCATAACATTTAGTACTTGTCCGTCAAACCACATAGCCGCATGACCATATTGTGTGTCGGTATTGTTTTTATGGAAAATAGCGAAAAAAATCGGATTTTCAATTTCTTTTGGCAATGTTTGTTTTTCTGTCATAAATAAAATCCTTTCCTGATAGTACGAATATATATATTATACATTATTTATTCGGTTATAACAAGAAAAACTTATTTTAATATCGTTTTTTGCAAATATTTAAAAAGCTTTTGGAATTATGGAGAGTGTTTCTTTGGAGATATTTAAATCTGTTAATTTATCATTTTGTAGGGAGTAGATATAATAGGCCGTATGCTCTTGTGATAATTGAACATTTGTATGAGTAGGTGTTATTTTGAAATTCACTGTTAACTTGAACCATTTTTACCTCAGTTTTTTTTATGAAGTACAATATATTATAAAAAAATATCTTTTTTTTGTTTTATTTGTTGACAGTATTATATATTCTTTGTATAATAAACAAAAAGAAAGGAACAATCAAGTGATTATTTTAAATAAACAGGTTAAATCTAAACGTCAGGAACATAAGTTCCCGTCGTAGCGGTTTACTCTATTTATATTAGTAATTGCAAAGCGGGATTTTAAAATCTCGCTTTTTTTATATATTTTAAGGAAATGAAACAAAAAATGTCAACACAAATGCTCAAAAAACTTATCTGGAATAATCAAATAATCTGGCATGGCAGAATAGAAAAAATGAATGGAGAGAAATTAACCTATCGTCCTCGTTTTTATATTCGTCCGTTGCAAAATACAGATGTTAAAGAAATGAGCATTCTTTCTGACAAAATTTATCAGAAATTAAAAAAAGAAGAAGAATGTTTTATTCACAAACATAATCAATCTTACTATGAAGAAACATTGAAAAATCCTAATATTCACTTTATTGGTGTATTTGTCGGTACACAATTAATCGGTATGTCAGCTTTGTATGTTTGTGAAAACACAAAAGCTTTAACAAACGAAATCCCAGGTATTCCAAATCATTTATTACAACGATATAACAATACACTTTCAGGTGCTTTGGGTGGGGATTGTGTTTTGCCGGCATTCAGAGGAAATAACATTAATCAGTCAATGATTGCTTATCGTATGGAATTGGCCAAACAAATGAATTGTCAACAGGTATTTTCTATTATTGACAGAAATAATCATTGGAATATGGCGCCTTATTTTAATAATAGGTTTAAAATGTTTGCTTCGGCCATTGATCCTTCCGATAATGGGAAAATTTCATTAATGTATCATCACTTTGATAGTCAAACACAAATTGCAACTGAAAGAATTCCAGTATCCTATACACAATTTGAAAAAATAGATTGTTTGTTGGCAAACGGTTATATCGGAAAAACATATGATGCTCCTACACAAACAATTATTTTCACAAGAGAAGTTGAAATGAGACGTATGGAACGACATAATATTTTAAAATCCGGTAAAAATAGAATTATTTATCAACATTTGATGCAAAATAAGGGAATGATTTATGTTTAAAATATATACTTTTGAAGCGCAAAAAGCAGGTAAACATATTTTAATTTTGGGCGCTGTTCACGGTAATGAAATTGCTGGTACGATTGCACAGCAAAATATTATTAACCAAATTGAGAACAATATGATTCATTTAAAATCAGGAAAAATTACTTTTGTTCCAATTGTAAATGAAAAAGCTCATCAAATTGACGAACGTTTTGTTGATGTTAATTTAAATCGTGTGATTAAGTATCATCAAAATCCGGCAAATAATGAAGAAAAAATTGCCAATGAATTGATTAAATTGATTGAAGAATGTGATATTATGTTGGATTTACATTCAACCCATTGTCCGGATGATGTTCCGTTTGCATTTATTGATTATCCATATGAAAAAAACAGGGAGTTGTTATCTTTAATACCGGTTAAAACAGCGTTAGCAGGCTGGCCACAGATTTATGCCAATCAGCCGGATATTACAAATTTTTGTACGGAAGAATATGCTCATCAACATAATAAATCAGGAATTACGGTAGAGTGTGGTTATCATAAAGCTGAAAAAAGTATTGATATAGCAACCACAACTATTTTGAATATTTTAAGTTATTTTGATGTGATTGAATATGAAAAACCACAAAAAAGTAATCCGACCGTTGTTACTTTATCTTCTTATGTTACGAAAAAAAGTGAAGGTAAATTGATTCGTAATTTTCAACATTTAGATAAAATTCAAAAAGATGACATATTAGCTATTTATGAAAGCGGTGAAATAGTAACAGCACCATTTGACGGATATATAATTATACCTAATCATGGAGCAGTAGTCGGTAGTGAATGGTTTTATTTAGGGCAATAAATTATATTGCCCTTTAATTTATTCCATAGTTTTTGTGTTTTGTTGAATGATATCTGCTGTCGATTCTGCTTGGGCAGCAATACTTGCTGTTTTACGCAAAGCATCTGACACACCATTGTTTTCAGCAATATTATTTTGAGCATTGACTAATGTTGTTAACGGTTTTGTGGATGAAGAAAATACGCCACTTTTTCCGGTAATCACTTTTTCAGCCAATGAGGCAACTTGTTCATCTGATAAATCACCGATATTAGTACCGGAGGAGGATTTTTTTGACTTGTCTTTTCCCCACCAGTCCAAACTTTTTCCCAGTTTATATATGCCAAAAGTAGTACCACCGACAATAGCTGTGTCTTTTAGCCAACTCCAACCGTCAGAGGCCATTTTTTTCCAACTTCCGTCAAAAATATGTCCGATTGTTTTTAATAAACCAGTAAAAACATTGCCAATCATTTTAATACCTGTTCCAAGGAATGGAATAGGTATGGCATTGCCGACTGTATCAAAAATATTTTCTTGAATCCAACGTCCACTTTTAACTAAAAAGTTGGCCTTTTCATCTTCTTTTTTTTGTTGTTCAGCTTGAAGCAATGCTTGTTGAGCTTGTTGTTGCCGTTGTGCCTGTTGTTCAGGCGTTAATGTTTGTTGTTGGGATTGATTAACATTTAGCTCTTGCTGATTTACTTTGCTTTGTGGTGATACATTTGGTTGTTGTGTTTGGGGAGCATAAACTTGTCTTTCTGCCATGCCGGTTTGTTGTGTATCAACCAAAGGTTCAGTTGCTAAATTGTCTGTTGCCAATGAAACGTTTTCAGTATCTGCTAAAGTTTCATTTTCTTTTTTCTTATTGTTCAATTCGTCAAGATATGATTTATATTCGTTTTCTGTTAATTTTAATTGAGATTTTGTTGTGTCAATCGGTTTTTTTGTTTCATCATCTAACCGATAATAAACGCCATTTTCTATGGCATAATATAACGGGGAGGGATTGCCGTTTTCGTCTGTTATTAACAAATTAAAACCGTTTTCAATGTCATAAATGCCTTTATCAAAATTTTGAACAGCACGTGTCATTTCTTCTTTCTGTTTTGAATCTGTTTCTTTGTTGTCGTTTGTTTTGTCATCAGCTTGTTCTTGTTCGGTATTCAATGCAGTTTGTTGTAATTCAGTCAACTGTTTGATTTTGTTATTTAAATCATTTAATTGCAGCGTAAGTGCTGGTTTTGTTTTTTTTGTGTTAACCGAATTTTTATCATCGTTATTTGTTGTTTCATCAGATTCAACAGTTTTATTTTCAGAATTGTTGATTTTTTCATCTGAATGTGTATTTTGTTTTTCTTCATCAGAAGTATCTGTCTCTGTTTGAGCAGGTTCTTCATTTGTTTTTTGTTCAGTTTCAGATGTGTCTGTTGTATCATTTCTTGAATTATCTAATTCAACAAGGTCTGGATTATGATTTTCTTTTGACTGTTCTGTTTTTTCTTCATCAGAAGCATCCGTCTCTATTTGAACAGGTTGTTCATTTGTTTTTTGTTCAGTTTCAGATGTGTCTGTTGTATCATTTGTTGAATTATCTAATTCAACAAGGTCTGGATTATGATTTTCTTTTGACTGTTCTGTTTTTTCTTCATCAGAAGCATCCGTCTCTGTTTGAACAGGTTGTTCATTTGTTTTTTGTTCAGTTTCAGATGTGTCTGTTGTATCATTTCTTGAATTATCTAATTCAACAAGGTCTGGATTATGATTTTCTTTTGACTGTTCTGTTTTTTCTTCATCAGAAGCATCCGTCTCTGTTTGAATAGGTTGTTCATTTGTTTTTTGTTCTAATTTTGAATTTTGTGTTTTTGACTTATTGGTTGATAATTCTTTATCTTTGTATTTTTCGTATATAAGTTTAAAATTAACCATCATCATAGCACGTTTTACAGATTCCGGTACATCAATTTCTACAACTTCTTGTTTTGCATCACTTACTATAGGTGAAAGTGTCAAATTCTCTATATCTGGTACAGTTAAATAACTTTCTGGCAAACTTTGTGTTCCGATATTCGGATTATACCAATTATTTGAATTTAAAGCCAAATATGTTGGATTGAGCATAACATCTGAACCATCTGTTGAAATCAAATGAGGTCCTAAATTCCAATTTGCCGGATCTTCTCCAAACATATAATAAAATTCAGGGTTATTTAATGATGAGGGATCAATTGTTAATCCTTTTGTTCCTAAATAATCTTGTACACCGGCAATAATTTTATCAATATAATAACTCATATATTCTCTCCCGCTCCTATAATTTTCTTAATTTTACATCAAAAAAAAAGATATGTCAATTCAAAATACATATTTTATCAGTTTTTTTGAAAAATTAGGTTGATAAAAATATTTTTTGATTCATATCTTATTTTTTTAATAAAAAAAACAAAAGTTTATTTTTCCATTCCTGAATTTTTGTGTATGATTTTATTTTGAGCGCGTTCATTATCAAGAATTTCTCGGATGGTTATATTTGGATTATCTGTCATTTTTCGGACCAATTCTTTTGTATAATCAAAAATTTTTCTTTCTTCCTGTGTTAAATCTTTGTTCGTTTGTTTTTTTCCGGTAAAATCACAAGCATATTTGAATATTGATTGAAAAGATTCGATGCGACTGACGTGTTTTACTTTGTCTGATAATTTCATATATAACATTTTTTTAAAATAATCTAATGTTATTGCATACGTTTGTTTTTTTTCTGGTTTTCTATTGTAATGTAATAACATATCTAATATAACTCTGTTGCAGGAATGTATGGAATTTCTGATAGGTTGAGGCATATCTTCATTGTTACTTTCAAATAATTCTATATTATTACGAACACATTCTATACCTTTTTGAAATAAGTCTTTTTGTTCTTGCTCATTGTAAATTGCATTATCTAATATAAACTTAACAATTTTATCACTCCCTACCATGCAGGCATATACTAATGCATTGATAGGTTGATGTTTATTCCCAAAATTAGAATAAATACAATTTGGATCTTTTGCAAAAGCTTGTCGTGCCATTTTTAAGTTGTTTATTTCTATTGCACTTTCCATTAATTTATATGAATTCATTTTAAACTCCGTATTCCTATTTTTACCGTTGCATAGACTGATGATTTGTAATGCTTGTATTACCAACATTCTGAGTTAATATTTTTTTAATTGGCATATCTGCATTATCTGTCATTGTACGAACCAACTCTTTTGCATAATCAAAAATTTCTTTCTGTGTTGGCGTTATATTTTTATCAGTTGGATTAATACCCGTATATTCTGAAGCTCGTTTAAAAATATACTTAAAAATATTTATTCGACTCATATTTTCCATTTCGTTTTCTAATTCGTGATATAATTGTGTTTTAAAATTATTCAGTGAACAAATTTCATTTGGTTGATGCAAAAAATTTTGTTCATACCAAGTTTGAAGTAGTGTATAACACTTATAATAGTATCCTTCTTTTCCTTTTGTTGAGTGGCGTTGATAACGTTTTTGAAGCTCATTTATACAATATTTTAAAGTATCATTAAATTGAGGATGTTGTTTGAGTTGTTCTATACATGGATGGTTTAAAAGACAATCAACAATTTTAATATTTCTATTACACAACATAGCAAATTGAAAATTATTTACCCCTATTATTCCCATCATACATTCCGGGTGAAATTTAAGAGCTCTTACAACTGGTCCTATTTCCTGTGATATTACAGCTTTTTCAAAGTGATTTAACATAATTTTCCTTTATTTTTTCATTTCTAATTTTAAACGGCTTAATTGATATGCACTTAACACAATCGGTATTAATAAAATCAGTGCTATTAAATATGTTTCACCAACCCCGACTTTATCAAATAATGGTTTTAACAAAATCATACAAAGACCGGCAAGCGATCTATCTGCCATTGATTTAACGGAAATAACCGTTGCCCGTTCATCAGATTGAATCCGATGATTAATAAGTGTTGAAACGACAACACGGACCAACTGAATGGAACCACTTCCTAAAATCATTAACGCCAAACAAACATATACAACAAAATGAGGTACCCAAACGGCGGAAGCAGCCCCACTTGATGCAGTAAAGATAACAATGATTAAGAATATAATAATTTTGTTGAGCCCATATTTTTCAAGAGCTTTTCCGGCAACAGCTGACCACACCGTCCGACAAAACGCATTAATGCCGACAACCACACCAAACAGAACAACAGGAATATGTCGTTCTATCATAACCGATTGTAAGCCCCACATCAAAATAAGCGTCAATGAACCGTATATAGCTGAAAATAACATTAACCATTTAATTTCTTTATTTTTAACAGCACTTTTAGATATCTCCATAATATCCTGAAATTTACTTTTGTCTTTTGCAACCTTGCGTTTTGATTCGGGTACATCTGGCATAATAAACAAAATACCCAAAGCAACAGCAAGCATAATAATAGACAATTCAACTGTTTCATCTGCTCCGATATAATTATATACCAAGGCACCGCTTAATGTTGCTAGCAACAAACCAACATTGGAATACGTTTCTTTTTTTGCCATTTTTTTATGAAACTGATGTTCTTTATTTCTTTTTTTGAGCAAATCATATAAATAGGCATCTATTGTGCCTGATATGAGTGAAATAGCTAATGCAAATATCAATTCGCCTGCTAATATCCACCAAAAACCAGCCCCAAACAACCAACAAACGTATCCAAGAATCCAGGCTATTGTTCCTAAAATCAAAGTGTTTTTACGTGAAAAAATATCACCGATATATCCGGTAGGAATTTCCAAAATAAAAACCGTTAAATAACATAATCCTTGTATCAGATAAAAATCACCTTGTCCGACACCTTTGTACCCGTAATACATCATAACAACAGGTAAGATAAAAAGTGTATTTTTTAATGCCGTAACTAAGTACAAATAACGTGGTGCATTTTTAACAGAAATCATTTTAAATACTCCTAAAAAAATATATACAAAAACAATTATACTTTTTTTTATAGAAATAACAAGCAAAAAATAAATTATTCTCTTATTTTTGCATAAAATTTTTCCATTAATATCTTCATTGACAAATCCAAGCGTTTTAATACTTGATGTTTTATCTGTTCCGGCACACCAAATCGTAGCTCTGCCAATCCACCTGCCATACAAGCCAATGTATCACTATCACCACCTAAAGAAACAGCATTCCGAACGGCATCTTCATAAGAGGTGGCATCTAATGCACAAATAATGGCTTGTGGTACACTCATTTTACATGAACAATAAAATTTATTATAATGAGGGCGAATCTCATCAATTTTCTGATACAAATTATAGCCATGTTTCTGAAATATTTGTTTTTTAATAATAGAAATATCTGTTTTTGTTTTTAACAAATACATTGTTTCAATATAAGCACGTGTTGCGGTTAAACTTTCGGGATGATTGTGTGTCATATTGGTTAAATATTCAGCTTTTTGTAAAGCTGTTTTTAAATCTGAAATCATTAAGCCAATAGGAGAAATACGCATAACACAACCGTTTGTTTTTGCCTGATAAGCTTTTCCTGTTTCAAGCCAGCGTAAAAACCCTTTACCAAAAGAATTTACAGACCCATTTTCGTATGTTCTATTTATATATGCACTTCCCCATTTACGATAAATATCAGCCGGATTTCCCCCTGTCAGCAACCACTCAGCCGTTGCACATGTTAAAATAGTATCATCTGTAAAATGTGATTTTTTGCAAAACAAAGAGAAATCTTTTGTTTTGATATTATGAAATTCATAAGGCGAACCAATAATATCACCCGCCACAGCTCCTAGCATTTGCACTCCATAAAAAACAGTGTTATTTATCATTCATACTGTATAATCATTTTGAATTTTTGTAAAGCATTTATGATTAAAAAACAATTTTCTTATTTGTTTTTAATATCCAAAATTTTAACAATCTGAAAAATATCTTTTACTGTTTCATAATATTGTCCAAACTTATTTTGATGTTCTTCGTTGTTATAAAAAAGCAAATCATAAAAATTAACATTTAACTCATCATGTGATTTATACAGTAAGAAAAGATTGCCTTTTATAAATTCAACCTCAATATTTTTTTGAAGATAATTGCTTATTTTATTCAATTTATTTATAAAATGGGGGTTCAGTAAATCATAAGCTTCTTTTTGATTGTCAGAATACAATTTATGATTTAAATGAGGTACGGGAGGAATTTCAGATAATTGATCAGATGTTGTTTCTGATAATAAAACCGTATGTGAAGTTACTTCTTTGCACGGAATATTAATAATTATGCTGTTTTGCATATTTTGGTTTGTATCATTATTTTCACCAATGTTGTATTTAATTTTGCCATACAAAAAATTTGTTTGTTCAAAAGTTGCATCAAATAAAGTATCAATTATATATGGTATTTCAATATTATGATTTTGCTGTTTTGAAGAACAAATTTGTAATTTAGATAATAAATTTTTAAACATATAATCAGGAACAATTAATTTACTTCTTACAGATGTATATACTAGACTATTAATATATTTTTGGTCTTTTCTATCTATATTTTGTGATATGAAACCAAATAAAAAGATAATACCACCGCCAACCAAGAAAGAAATTGTATGAAGAAATTTATTATCCATAAAATAAACAAACAATCCCCAAAGTATACAACAGGCAAGCATATTCCAGCCACTGTTGTTTTTATCACTACAAGTTTTACGCTTTTTTAAAATATTTGTTTGCAACCACACCATAAATTGTTTTTTAGAAGGGAATCCTTGTAAATCATCTGGTAAGGAAGTTGAAACATATTGTTGTTTAGCTATTTGATGAGACATAACTCCCCTATTTGATTTATTTGCCCCACATTTTGAAACAATATTTTCAATAAGTGAGCCGAAATCTATGTTGATTTGTTCAACACAATTTAAATTATCAATATCTAAAATTTTAACTATTTGATAAATTTGTTCTATATTGTCATAAAATTTTTCATAGGCTTTTAATTCAAGTAAATTATCTTCCATTATCAAAGTTCCGACAAGATCCGGTCGCCATTTTTGTGGATATGTTAATGTTAAAAAATTATCTTTAAAAGCTACTTGGACAACAAGACCAAGAATGTTATTTATTTTTTCTATTTTTTGTATAAATTCTTTTGTTGCATATAAATTTGCGTGTTCTTCATTATCTGAATAAATATCGTAATCATGAATATACGTCTGTTTTTTTAATATGCCATACTCATAATAATTATTCGTTATAATTGTATGGCCCTTCATTTTTGAAAGTGGAATTTGAATAACCATACCGGAATACAATAATTCAGAAGTAACTTTTTTGTTGTGTTTTCGTGATGATTTTTCAATGTTAACAAGTGAGAAACTTAAAATTGTTCTTTCAAAAACAGCTAAAAAATTATCCGGTATGAAAAAATCATTTGCTCTTTTAGGGAAAAGATTGCTTGTATAAAGAGATGATTGATTTAAAAATGAACCTTTTTTTAAACCACCTAAGCAAGATAATAATTTATCACGAATTAAACATTCAATATGATTTAAAATATAAACAGAACGTACGAAAAAAAAGATGGATACCCAAAAAGATACAAATAGTCCCGTTGCAGCAATTGCCTCTATATCCATATTAAAACGAGTAAATTTAGTTATAGGGAATAAAATCAAAAAAGTAATACCTGAAATAATCGCAAAAAACTTTAATATTTTTTTCCGATTGATATTTTTAAAGACTGAAGAGGCTTTATTTCTCTTTTTTTCATATTCTTGAAGTAAGGGAAGAATCTCCCTTTCCACATTTGACAAAAATTGACTTTTGCTTACAAATTCTTTTTCAGGAAACATTGAAACCTCTATTTGTTTAAATCTAGTATTTCAATAACTTTGTATATTTGAGACATATCATCGTAAAATTTTTCATACATACCGATATCCGTTAAACTTTTTTTCAAATCGAAAGTTTCAAATAAATTTCCCTCTTTCGGATAAGTTAAAAACAAACAATTATTAAAAAATGCAATACGCATATCCTCCGTATTCAAATATGCTTTAACGGCATTGTATTTCTCTACAAATTTTGGTGTTATTAACGTATAAGCTTCCATATCGGAATTCGTATATATTATATCAGAAAGTCCTTCAACAGGAGGATACAATTTTAATTTCTCCTCCGCTTCTTCATGTTTTTGAGATGTAATAATCGTATGACCGTTCACATTATTAAACGGAATTTTAATAAGAACACCCGAAAAAACAGTATGGGAGCTTTTCCCTGAACTCTTACTGATTGTTATCTCAGCAAAAGAAAAAGGCTGACGATTTAATTCTCCTGTAAAAGAATCATGTTCTCTATATTCTCCCCAAGGCAAAATGGCACAATCATCAATTAATTCCTCAGTTGCAATCGGATTTTCTTCTTTTTTTACATTCCCGTAACACTTTAAAACATCATTTAAAAATTGTTCTTTTAATTTACCTAAAAATAACCCTGATTTTATCATACCAAATATTGCTATCGGCATGCCGATAAAACAAAGAACAATCAGTTCATCGGCTATACGCAAAAAACCGCTACCAAAGCCAAGTAAAAACAATCCGATTCCACCAAAAGTACAAAAATAGTTGTATATCCAACATACTCGTTTTCGTTTACCGTCTAACTCGGTCAATTTAGGGAATAATCCGGCTTTAATATCCGACAAAAAGCGTTCTTTGGTTTCGTAATCATATCCATAACTCATTTGGTTTCTCCTTTATTGTTGAATGTCTAAAATTTCAATAATTTTATATATTTGTATTATTTTGTCATAAAATGATTCATATTTTTCAGTAGATATTAAACTTTCTGAAAGTGAAAAATATAAAGACAAATTAGTATATGTTTGATATGTCAATATCATACAATTGTCTGCAAAAGCAATTCGTACATCTTTTGAATTTAAAAATTCTTTAATTGTATTATATTTACCAATAAAATCAGGTGTAATTATTGATAATGCTTCTTCTTTTGAATCGGTATAAACAACATCCTCCTGAGACATGCCGTTTATAAGCGGAATCATACCCAATTCTCCATCATAATATTGAGATGTTATGATTGTCTGACCAATAATATCAGAAAGAGGTATTTTAATGAGAACTCCGCTAAAAACAGTTTTTTGCTCTTTGCTTATCTTTCCGTTTCTGTTAATGTAACGAGTGATGCTTACATGTATATTTTCAAATGAAAAAATAATGTTTTTAAATACACCCGAAAAACAATTATATTCTTCATACTTGCCTACGGGAAAAAGAGCTGTTGGATTTATGCCTGTTTCTGATAAAAGATTTCTTTCTTCTTTTTGTACAGAACCGTAATATTTTAAAAGTTCATTTACTTCTGATGTTGATAGAACAATTGTTGACTTTATCACTTTTATGCATGCAAAGGCTAAAAAAGAAACACCTATTAAAATACACGCAGACATTAATTGTTCGTAATTTAAAATAGACGTATTAATTTGAAAAAAATGAATACATATACTTAATATAATCATACATAAGGTAATTGCCGGAAAAACAAACATATATATCAAATATGATTGTTTTCGTTTTAATTCTGTTTTTGTAAGTATGGGAAAAAAGTGTTTTTTTATATCCGATAAAAAACGTTCTTTGGTTTCGTAATCATATCCGTAACTCATTCTATTTTTCCTTTTTTTATCATACACTTCTATTTAAATAATCCATTATTTCATAAACAACTGATGTTTCATTATAAAGTGAATTGGCTACTTTGTTCCATTGTTTTTGACGAGAAAATCCCCAAGCGGAAAAAATATTAACATTTGGCTTAATAAGAAAGGTAATTTGATTTTCATACATCACAATATCTATTTGTGAGGCGTTAAACTGCTTTTTTATTTTGGTTAGATAATCGTAAAATGTTTTATTTAAAAAATGAGAATAATTGGTATTGGTTTCCGTCCAAATATTATATTCAGATGCAAAAATACCATCCAACCATTCTGGAAAATAATTTGATTCATTGGGTAAAAATTTAGTTTTTTGAGTTAAACGAATTGTGCCATCCAATGTTATTGGTAGTGTAAAACTAAATATTTTTAAATAGTGAGCATTTTCTTTATATGGTGGCTTATATCGATATTCATCAATTCGATAAGGAATTTTGCGATATTCAGCAGCATAACCCGTATAAAATTTAAATTTTGGATTATCTGAACCATTATGAAAAGGGGAGTGTACTACATTGGTAAGGTTTTGTGTTAAATCTTTTTTTATCTTTTTTATTAGGTAATTGTTTTCTTCTGTTTTTAAATGAACAGATTGTTTTTTATTTAAAAAATCATAAAAGGAGATTCTTTGTGTATAAAGCAAATAAATAGCTATTTGAAGTAAGCATATCGGAATTGAAAAGAACAACAGAAAAAGAGGGAATATGCAATAAATAAAAAATTTAAGCAATACATATACCAAGACCAATATTCCGCCTTGTTTGGGTTGAGGTATAGTGCAAGATAATAATCTGAGTATATATATCCCTTCAAAATCTTTGTAGGTTAATTGTTCGTTTGATAGGTGTTTTATGTTGTGTGTTAAAAGAGGTATCCCAAGTACTAGCCAGCCTAATGTAACGAATAAACCGAATGATGGATCAATGAAAAAACTCAATAAAGCACAGATACTTCCTAGAAAATAGATAAACAACTGCTTGTTTTCTTTTTTTAATAGTTGTTCATTCATCAGTTTGTTCTGATTAAACTCTTCTTGAATAATCCGATGGTACTTTTCTTTTTCAATTAAGTTTCCTGTAAAATAATCTTCTAACATAGTGCCTCCATCTTTTTAAATTATATGTAGCATAAAATATTATCTTACTGCAACAAAAAAAGCCTGTTATTATTTAAATAACAGACTTTTTTCTTTACATTATAAATTTATTTTTGTTCAATTCCTTCGGCAACTGTCCGAATATCAAAGTAACGTAATATCGGAACGGCAACAAAAATAGAAGAATAAGTCCCTAAAATTGTTCCCCAAACCATTGCACGAGAGAAACCTTCCAACGTACCACCACCAACAAATAACAAGACCAAAACAACAAACAAAGTTGTTAAACTGGTTAAAATGGTACGGGATAATGTTTCGTTAATACTGCGATTTAATATATTATCAATACTTTCTTGACGATATTTACGCAAGTTTTCACGTACACGATCATAGGTAACAATGGTATCATTACAATCATAACCTGCCAATGATAATATACCGGCAACAACAACCATATTAAAATCCCAGCCCATTAAGGCAAAAATACCAATAACAATCACAAGGTCATGTGCTAATGATAACATACAACCAATGGCAAACGGCCATTCAAAACGAAACCATATATAAATAGAAATGGCAACCAAAGCCAAAATTGAAGCCAACAAACTTTTAAATTTCAACTCATCACCGATTGTTGGTCCGATAACTTCAACACGTTCATAAGTATAATTATTACCTAATTCAGCTTTGATTTGATTGACAACTTGTGAGCCGTTTTCACCTTCTTTTGGTTGGCTTTGTATTAAAATCATTTCACCCTTTTCACTGGATGATGATTGAATGGTAAAGTCTTTTAAAAAGGATAAACGAGAACGCATTTCTTTCATATCAAACGGTTTATCTGACGATACTTCAACCAAAACACCGCCTTGAAAATCAATGCCGTAATTTAAGCCTTTTGTGCACATAGCACCAATGGCAATAATTAACATAACGGCAGAAAAAATATAACCGAAATTCCGTATTTTTAAAAACGGAAAATTAAAATTCCTTTTTTTGAATAAACTACTCATTTTATCCTTCCTTTACAAATCAATCTTTGTCGGTTTACAAACGGCAACCCAAGCCATTAATAAAACTTTGTTAAACCAAATGGCACAGAACATTGTTGTTGCCAAACCTAATCCCAATGTAATCCCAAAACCACGAACGGAACCGGAACCTAACATAAAGAGGAATAATGCAGCAAATAACGTTGTTAACTGACCGTCTAAAATAGCAGAGAAAGCACCAGAGAAACCTCTTTTTAAAATTTCTTTCGGAATTGTAATACCGTTCATCATTTCTTCTTTCATCCGTTCTAACACCAAAATGTTAGCATCAACAGCCATGGCAACTGTTAAAGCAATACCAGCCAACCCCGGCAAAGTTAATGTTGCATTTAATAAGCTTAATAAAGCTAATAATAAAACACCATTTACAATCAATGTGATGTCGGCAATGATACCAAACCAACCGTATACAACAACCATAAAGATTAAAACAGCAATTAATCCGATTAAACAGGCATTTGTACCAGCTTTAATTGAATCTTCACCTAATCCTGGTCCGACAACACGTTCTTCTGCAACAATCAATGGAGCAGGTAAAGCCCCTGAACGTAATAATAAGGCTAAATCATTGGCGCTTTGCACAGTAAAGTTACCTGTGATAATACCTTGACCTCCTGTAATCGGAGAGTTAATTGTCGGGGCACTGATGACTTTTCCATCTAATAAAATAGCCAATCGTTTCCCAACATTTTCTCTTGTTACATTTGCAAATTCTTTTGCACCGGCTGCTTTAAAACTAAATGAAACAGCAGCATTTCCTCGTTCATCATAACTGCCTTTGGCAGATTCTAAATTGGCACCGCTAACGACAACACGACGTTTTAAAACAATATATCCTGTTTCATCACCTGTTACAAGCATTGAATCAGGTGATAATTTACCCATTTGAGCTGCTTGCGGAGATGTTTCCTCGTCAACTAAATGGAATGTCATTTTTGCCGTTTTACCCATGATGTTTTTAATTTCGGAAGGATCTTGTACCCCTGGTAATTGAATAACGATTCTATCATTACCTTGTTGTTGAATTTGTGGTTCTTTTGTTCCTAATTCATCAATACGGCGGCGTACAATTTCCAATGATTGTTGAACAGCCTGATGTTTCATCTTTTCTAATGCTTCTGGCGTATAAGATACTTTTAATAATGTATCTTCATTTTCAATATTCAACTGGCCGACTTCAATTTTTCGAATAGCCTCACGAGCTGAATTAATATCAGCCGAATTTAAAACTTTTAAAGTCATAACATCATTATCAACGGTTAAACCGGAGAAACGGATTTTTTTAGCTCTTAAATCCGAACGGGTTACATCTGCTAATGTTGTTAATTTTTCTTTGATTAAATCATTTGTATCAACTTCCATTAATAAATAAGAACCGCCTTGCAAATCCAAACCAAGCGTAACCGGTTTAAACCAATTTTGGGCTTCTTTCGGTAATTGATTTAAAAAAGATTGTGGCAAAAAATTAGGAGCTGCAAAGACAAATCCCAATGCAACAACTGCCATAATCAAACTGATTTTAAATTTTGAATATCCAAACATTTTACATCCTTATTTTTTATTTTTATCATTTTTTGTTTCGGGAAAACAAACTTGTGATACATATTCACGTAAAACTTTAATTTCAACACCGTTTGCAATTTCAACGGTCAATTCATTGTCTTTTACGTTTTTGACTGTACCGACAATACCACTGACGATAATTTTTGTTCCTTTAATAATGGCGTTTAAGTGTGCCTGATGCTCTTTGATTCTTTTTTGTTGCGGACGAATTAATAAAAAGTATAATATAAAAAATATTAAAATGACTTGAACAAAAAAGCTGATGCTTTCAGGCATAGCCGTTGTTTGTTGTGCGACATCAGCTGTTTGAGCAAACGCTTGTGATATAAACATTTTCTTCTCCGTTTTATTTCTTGTTAAACATCAATCTTCTCAATAAATCGTTACTATATAGATTTATTTTTAAAAAATCAATCATTTTTTCTTATTTTGTTTGACAATCAATATATTTGTTTATATTCTGAATGAAAATTTATGTAAAAAGGAGAAATAAATGAGTGTAAAATTAAAAATTGAATATTTGCCACATTATCAAAAAGATTGGGGGTTATTGGCTTATAAAAATGCTGATGATTCTGGGTTTGATTTGCGGGCTGCTATTGCTGAAACAATTGTTTTAAAAGCACATCAAATTATGCTTGTACCATGTGGCATTAAAGTTGAGTTATCTCATACAACTGATACACCGTATTTTTATGAATTACAAATCAGAGCTCGTTCGGGTTTGGCGGCAAAACACGGTATCGGTGTAGCCAATGGGCCTGGAACGGTTGATTACGGTTATCGGGGTGAAATTAAAGTTGCCTTAATTAATTTTAGCGATGAAGACTTTGTTATTGAACCGGGAGACCGAATCGCACAAGCAGTTGTTTGTCCTGTTATTCAAGCACTTATTGAAGAAATAGATTCGGTTTCTGGAAATACGACACGTGGCTGTGGTGGATTTGGCTCAACCGGCAAAAAATAGCTATTAATTTTTGATAAAGATATTCTGTTAATAAAATGGTAATATTTTTTTATTGAGTGTGTATTTAAAAATATTTGAAAAATTTTTGTTTTTTTATATTTAAATGTATAAAAAATGTACAATATTTGAACTAAGGGTGTGATTTTTTAATGAATAATACTTTTTTTTCAGTTATTTATAAAATAAATTACAAAAAACACAAAAAAACATTGAAATATCTATTACAATATGATATAAATGAATTAAGAACACAATGAAATGTGTTTTAAATAAAAAAGGAGACAAAAAATGAGTGAAGGTATTTCAAATAGATTTAGATTGATTGCCGTTCCTTCAAATCAAGGTTTATGTAATCATTATGAATCAGGAATTAAAAGTTATGTTCAAGATAAAGAGGATCGTCTTTGGAAAGATGATTATTATCCGGCATGGCATAATGACCGCATTGGAGGAGAACGCGCGGCTATGGTAAGTCGTTTAGATGCACAAAAACGATTTGTCAAAAATAATTTTGAACAGTTTAAAGTCGCACGTTTGGCTGAAATTGAAAAAATTTTAGGTTCGCAAGATGTAGATTTAAATCAAAAAAAGGCAGTAGCTAAAGAAAAATATATTTTGACGCAATCTCATTCATATATGGAATTTGGTAAAAATATGAAGTTTGCTGATCCTTATGCACGGTCATTTACATTGCATAATCCGGACAATCATGATGATAAAGCGCAAGTTTTGTATAATTGTAATTATATTAAACCGATTGTTGATGGCCGATATGACATGATGCAAAGTATAGCTTTTCAAATTACAAACGGTGAAGAGTTACCGGTAATGGAACTTCAGGCTGAAAAATACAGAACACGTATTTTGAATGGTTTTCGTACATATAAATCTGAAGCTGATAAACATACACATTGGTATCAATGGCAAAGAACGGATGATATGGAAAGAGATAAAGTGGCTTATCAAAATGTTCGGGAACCGGCTTTTGAAGCAAAAGGATATACCGAAACATTGAATGATGCTATTTTGGCAATTACGACATCTCCTGAATGGCCTTTAATTTGTAAATATTATCAAAGTAAACATTATGGGAATAATTCAAATGCATACGGCGCTTGGGATGAAGGAACAGTCGCTTCGTTAGAACCGCTTATCGGTAGTGTCCGAATTGATTTGCGTTCCATAAAATCGGAAGGTATTATTTATGACGATATTTCTCAAATTGCCGAACCATCTTTACAAAATTTAAAACGGGCTGAATTGATGTATAATTTCTTGGCGCAACATGTAAATGAATATACTGTGTATAAAAAAGAACATGCACAAGAAATTGAAGTGTTGAATAAGACACGTAATGAAAGATTTGTATTGGATACAAAAGAGTATGGTAATATGATGAAGCAAACGTGTACCGTATTAAATGGTTTGTGTAACAGAATGGTTTCTGACCATCAAGCTATTGCAACAGTTTATGAAGTTGGTAAAGAGACACTTATTGGCGCTTCGTTTTTTATTCCATATGTTGGTCCTTATGTGGGTGTAGCAGCAGTGGGAACAAATATTTTAACTATGGAAGCACAACAAGAAATGGTCAAAGGTTGGGCTGATAGAAATAATTGGCAATGGGCAACGGATATTAAAAATGCTCCGGTTTTGGAAGATGCTAAAAAAATCATTGAACAATCACAAGATCAAATTAAAAGAAATGAACGTTATTTGTGTGGTTTTTCAGATGAAGAGTTTAAAAATGCTGTCAAATGGGCAAGTGAAAACGGTGATGTTAATACAAAAAATATGATGAATTTGGTTTTGAAATCCATTGAATGGAGAGAAAAATCACCGGAAGAAAGAGAACGAATATTAAATGACTTTGAAAAAGAAGAGCAGGATGAGTTTTATGTTAATGCTAAAAAGAAGGTTGAGCAATTAGCTGAATTATCTGCAAAAAAAACTGAATATGAGGAAAAATTAAAAAAAGAACCGAATAATGAAGTATTAAAAAAAGAATACGAAAAATTTAGTGAGGACTATGATAAATTCCAAAAGGAAAATAAATATGATATTGAAGCATATGAGCAATTTCAATTAAATAAAATAGAAGTAATAGCTTGTGATACTGCTGTAAAAACAGGTCATTATTTTGCAAATGCATATACTCAAAATGAGTATTTGGCTGCACTTAGCGGTGATGGTCGTATTAAAAAGATAAGAACGCAACTGTCGGAACATTTTAATGCCAATGAAAGAGAAATGATGGCGGATGTTGAAAAAGCGTTAGCTATACAGAATGCTTCTAATTTTGAAGTTAAAATGAGAGGTGATCTCATTTTGAAATGGAGAACCAATCAAAATAACATACAAGTAACGCCTAAAAAACAGGAGGAACAAACGCAACAAGAAACAAAACCAGCTGTTAATGAAACGTTGAAAAATGCATCAGAAAAAAATGTTGACACGGAAAATCCTGTTGACAATAGTATTGATTCATCGTACGATATTTATGATGATATTTATATGTATTAAATTAAAAAAATAACAATGTCAAATGAGGAGGACAAAATGACAGAAAATACAAATCAAATACAATTGGAAATTATTGATAAAGAATACGAAATTCGCGGACGTGCAAGTAGTAATACCGGTAAAGCTCGTAGTGCATCTGATCAATTGGTTGCCGCAGCAGATCGTACCGGTTGGAATATGACGCAGATGATAGTTGGTGGTGCGTTTACTGCTGCTGGTGGTATTGCATGGCATCGTTGGGGAAAAGCCCGTGCAAATTGTATTAAAGCACAAGCACAAATTGCTGATGATTTTATTAAACAAGCTGATGAATTAGCAAAAATTGGTCAGTTTGATGATGGTGTCGCAAGATCGTTAAAAACACGGCAAGGAGTTATTACAAGATTAGAAGAACAATATAGACAAGCTTCTCTTGCTCAAAAACCAAAACTTGCTGCTACTATTAAAAGTGCTCGTGCAGAATTATACAGTGAAATTGTTTCTGCTGGTATCCCTGAAGCACAGGTTGCTATTCAAAATATGGATGAAGTAACAAGAACTTTTATATCCGGTATGGCAAGTGCAACTGATGATGCTGCTCGTTTGGCTGCTCTCAGAGGTCTTTCTTCCAACCCAATTGCTCAAGAACTTGTTAAGAATGCTGATGATGTGGCAAAACAGGCTGCTGCTATGAAGGAAGCTTTGGCAACGAGAAAAGGAATTTCAGCACAAACACGTTCTGCTATTAATTCTTACTTAGATGATGTTATTAAAAATCCGACTTCATTTAATCCTGCAAGATTGTCAGAAATTGCTGTTGACGGTAGTGGTAAATCATTGATTACGGGTAAAATGACAGCTCCTTTTGAAGCCGCTAAAACAGGTGCTTCAAAATTAGCTACATTTGGAGATGACGTTGCAAAATTATATGCCCCGTATCAAAATATTGGTAAAATTACTGATTTAGGAAAAGGTTTTACAGAAATAACCGATATGATTGCTGGTTCTGGTTATAAAGTAACAAGTAAAGCAATTTCTCCTGCCATTAAAGGTGAAGTTACATTGTTAGAACAAGTAGGTAAAGTTGTTCAAGAAAGCATTGAACAAGGAGCTAAAAAAAGTGGTGTTAAATTAGCAAGTCAATCAACTGTATTAGGAAAAATGACTTCTTTTGTTAATAAAGCAGCTGCCAGAGGTTTGCCGATTGCAGGTATTGTATTGGGTGCAGGTATGGCTCTTCACGGTGCAACAGACCAATTTGCCGGATTTGATTTGGATGATGAACAAAAAGTTGCTGAAATGATGGAAGTTTTGAAACAATCACCCGATATTGAATTCAAAGAAGACGAATACACTCAAGAGCAAAAAAAGGCCATGATTGAGTGGGCTATTGCCAATACAACTGATGCCTCACAAAAAGAAATCTTAAATGGTATCAAAGATAATGGTTATGATTATGCAAAATACTTAATCAGTACAGGTGATATAGCTCCGGAACATAGAGAAACAAATGAATGGTCAAAAGAATTAAATAAATTAATTCAAAATACGGCTAACGCTGAATTCTTTACAATGTTAGAGGCATCTCAAAAAGAAATTGAAAATTTGAGAGCTATGGAAGCAGAACATCAAGCTGCTGAAAATACACCGGATGAAAATGTGGACACTCAAACAACAGGTGCTGGTGAACATACTTCAACTGAATCGACTACCGTTCCATCAACAGGTACTGGTGAACATACTTCAACTGAACCGACTAACGGTCAAACAACAGGTGCTGGTGAACATACTTCAACTGAACCGACTAACGGTCAAACAACAGGTGCTGGTGAACATACACCAACTGAACCGACTAACGGTCAAACAACAGGTGCTGGTGAACATACACCAACTGAATCGACTACTGTTCCATCAACAGGTACTGGTGAACATACTTCAACTGAACCGACTAACGGTCAAAGAATAAGTAATACTACGGATACAAAACAAGTACCTGCTGAACAAGGACAAGGTGGTTCAAATCAAGGTACCGGTGGTTCTGTAACTCAAACGTTAGATCAGCATGGTCAAAAAATTAATCCGGATGGAATTAAATTTGTTCCAACAAAGATTAATACAGCTGATTTGATTAATTCTTTATAATAGCTGACATCTCCGCCTCCAATGCGGGGCGGAGAACCTAAACAAAATTACCAGAAAGGAATAAGAGATGACTGAAAATACAAATACAGAACACGTTGAAGAAAACGCACGTCGCCATATTGGTGGTACAAAATTTGTTGCAAATCCTGATTTGCCGGGCGGAACAGAATATTATGCTTTTGACATACCAGAAAAATACGAACGCCGTTTTCACGAAAAATTGGCATATATAGAAGCAATGACAGGATATCAAATTGCTTTTGAAGATAATAAAATTCAATTAAAACAAGGTGAAAACACCGTTAATCCAGATAGTTTAGATCGCAATATTCGTCGTGAATTAATCAGCGCTCAACGGATATTAAACGAAAGCACGGTTGTTGCCCGACCAATGCCTGGTTTGTTTACGACTCATCCGCAAGTAATTGAAGCTGCTCGTATTGACGGATATAGTGAAGCATCTGAAGATGTTGCGGAAGAAGTATCTAACAGTAAACATTCATTAGAAGCTTTAACAGGTTATCAAGTTGTTATTGAAGATGATAACATTGTGTTAAAAGACGGTGAACAAACGGTTGATTTAATGGTGTTAGATGCTGAAGCTCAAGCACATTTGGAAAATTTTGCCAATGCATCCAGAACATTAAATCGTATTAATGAAGAAGGTATGCTTTCTCTTGATGCAGGTATGGCAGGACAAATTAAAACCTATGAATTGCAAGAAGCTTGTAACGATATTTCAAAAGAAGCTTTAAAATCATTGGTTTACAACCAAGTTTATGTTGAAACAAAAGAAGGTTGCGATATTAAACAAATTGATGGTGCAATCAAAGTATTTAAAGGTGAAGAAGAAATCAATCCTGCAACATTTGATGCAGATACACAAGAAAAATTCTCTGCTTTTGTTAAATCTGCCGAACAAATTCAAGATTTATCAGCTCGTGAAAAATTCTTTGTAACACCAGAACAAGTCGCTTCTATTAAAGAAACAGAAACAACTCGTGCAAAAGCAGATGTTGAAGCTGTTCGGGCAGCAACACCGCAAACTCGTACGGTAGAAAGAGATGTTCATAGATACAGCGAAGATGCATACAGACGTGCAACATCTCGTTTAACGGAAAGACGTTTCTTGGATGGTGATAAAATTGCAGGTGTCAGATTTAATCAAGCCAATCGTGAACAAGCTCTTGCCAATTTGCGTAAAATGGAAGAAGAAGGCTTGTTACCAATGGGTGTTGATGACAAAGGTCAGCCCAAAAGTAATGCTGAAATTTACTTATACAAAATGGCACAAGCCGGTAAATTATATGGTACTGATACAACGATTATTGTCAGAGATGAAAATGGCAGAAGAAGTAGAAAAGAAGCTGTTGAAGCTTTGCATGGTAACCATAGAACAACCATTCAAACTTTAACGGGTTCTGATATCAGTAAAGCCTCTGAAGAAGATAAAAAAGCACTTGCTGATAGTGTGTTAGGTATTGAAAATTCAGTTGATATTTATGGTCGTGCTATCAAAGAAGTTCCAAATACACGTCGTAACAAATCCTACAAAGCTAACGCTGCAGCCGGTTATGAAAAAACAACGGTTACTGTAACAGAAACAGTTGCCCAAGAACAACAGGTAAAAGAAGAACCTGTAAAATCCGAGCCGGCAAAAGAAGAAGTTAAAGCTGAACCGGCAAAAGAAGAACAAAAAACAACAGATCTTCAATCTACACTCAAAGGTGCTGAAAACGAAACACCTGTTGAAGTAAAAGAAGAACCCAAAAAAGGTATGAAAAGCTTGTCAGGCTTTGATAAAGCAACTGACAGCCAACAAGCTGTTGATACAACAAAACAACATACAGGTGCTGAAAACGCTTAATTTTAGCATCTAACGATATAAAAAAGCCGTATCTGCATAGATACGGTTTTTTTATTCATATAATCAAAATTAATACTTGTTATTATGTTTTAAATAGGTTAATTATTAAAAATAAAAAATATTTTAGGAGTCAAGATATGGAAGAGATAGATGTTTTTAATGAAGATTTTACACCAGCGGATTTCAAATCGGCAACGATAGATGTAATACATCAAAAAGGATTGTGGCATCAAACATTTGCCTGTTGGTTAATTAATCCAGATGAAAATACGATTTTTTTTCAATTGCGGGGACCTAAAAACAGAGTTGGTCCGAATACATTAGATGCTTCAGCAAGTGGACATTTATCAAGCGGAGAAAATCCTGAGGATGGTTTTCGGGAATTATATGAAGAATTAGGAGTAAATATTGATATATCTGATAAGATTTATTTAGGCATTCATCGGAATATTGCTATTCAAGGATCCTATCTTAATCGGGAATTTTGTCATGTATATATGGCAAAAACTGCAATGAAAATAGATGATTTTGAGTTGCAAGCAGGCGAGGTGAGTGGTGTTTTTTCTTTGAATATTACAGAGGGTATACAATTATTTTCAAATAAAAAAATATCCGTGTTAATTGAAGGTAAA
This sequence comes from Alphaproteobacteria bacterium, assembly GCA_045638265.1. GTDB lineage: Bacteria > Pseudomonadota > Alphaproteobacteria > CAAHEQ01 > UBA3637 > RGIG4140. The sequence continues at coordinate 110,868 of JAZUBA010000051.1, forward strand.
ATATGGGATGGAGAGCAATATAAAGAAGAAAAAAGAGAAGTAACGCAACAAGATTTTTGTTTATATCGGGATAGGATTGATATATCCGGTTATTATTTAAAGATTATGATAATGGCTGAGCGTTATATCCAAAACAAAGAACCATATCGGATATAGCTGTGTAGTGATATATTGAATTAAAAAAGATGCAATAAACTTATTATTTAGAGTGGTTTGTCAAAAAATGTTATAGATAGCAGTATTTATTTGATATAGTCATTCTACGAATTGTTTTTTACAGAACATTAATTTGTTCATTTAAAAATAAAACCAGCAATTCTTACTTCTCGTCTTTGAACTATATTTAAACCTACTTCATTGCAAGTTCAACTCACATCATTCAATCAATAAAAAATGCCTCGATAAACGAGGCTTTTTAATGGTCGGAATGGCGGGAATATGTTGCCACTATTTTCTGATAACACATTGTAATACCGATAATTTTATTTTTATTGCCTTTTGCTCCTGCATATTGGACCATTTTAAAAGACTCGTCAACTAAAAAGTTTAAAAAAGAATAAAAAGAAAGATCGTAAAGACAGACTTTAACCTGATTTAACATCTACAAAAGTGTAAAATTGATATTATTTTGCTTGACGATTTTACATTTGTACGACAGGATAAGGAAAAGTCTTAGAGTTTAACTTTACAATATGGAGTATGCAAATGGATTTTGGATATAAACGAGTTTCTACATTAGACCAAATAACTGATAGACAGTTAGAAGGAATTAAAATTGATAGAGTCTTTGAGGATAAGTTATCTGGCAAAGACAGAAATAGACCTCAGTTAGAATTATTGCTTTCTATTATCAGGGATGGAGATGTTATCCATGTTCACAGCATGGACAGGTTGGCAAGAAATACCAGAGACTTGTTAAATCTTGTTGAGGAAATCAATAGTAAGGGTTGTCAGGTTATCTTTCATACAGAGCACTTAACTTTTGAACCAAACAAAACAGACCCATACCAAGTTCTGATGATGACAATGCTGGGTGCAGTTGCTCAATTGGAAAGGTCTTTACTTCTTCAAAGACAAAAAGAAGGTATTGCCATTGCAAAAACAAAAGGAAAATATAAAGGTGGTAAGAATAAGTTATCCTCTGAACAAGTTGAAGAGTTAAAAGAACTTTCTAAAACTAAATCCATCTCTGCTCTTGCCAAGCAATTTAATCTTAGCAGACCAACTGTCTATGGGTATTTAAAAGGTGTTTAGATTACATATTCTCATTGATGTATCTATGAAGTGTTGTCCAAGTGCATCCCATTAGTTTTGCAATTTGGGTTTTGGAAACTTGCCTATCTAATAGTTCTTTAATCTTATTGTGTTTCTTTTGTAGTTTTCTATAACTAAATCCATGAGGTCTGCCAAGATGTTTGCCCTCATTCTTAATTCTTTTTAATGATTCCTTTGTTCTTTGAGAA
>JAZUBA010000052.1:0-10943 GCA_045638265.1 Alphaproteobacteria bacterium
ATTCGCTTTCTCCTAAAAATGATATTTCTATCAGATTTGTTTTTTGTAATAGACTGACAATAAAGGTTTTTTTTAACAATCTATCCTTAAAAACATACACTTTTGACTTATAAAATATATTGTAGCATAAAGGTACGTTTAATGCAACTGTTTTTTTACTATTTGTTAATTTTTTTTAATTTGCATTGGTTAGGAGATTATGAGGATTGGCGTGGAACGTTAGGTTTTAGGGGATTGTTTCCGAAATCGTTGCACATAAACGTACCTTAATATGCAACGATTTTGATTGTTTTTAAAAGTTTTTTGCCAATTTATAGGCGGGATAAAATCCCTTTGATTGACATTGCTTTAACCGATTTTATAGAGAAATTTTAACAAAAATAGAAAATTTATGTAACGCTCTGCATATGCGTACTTTTTATGGCTATCCTGTTTAATCCAAAATTAAATCTTCACTTTCAGACATAATTTTTTTGATTTCTTTGGTTGCCTCTTTCACAGGTGTTGCAACACCCGGACCACCGACACAGCCCCCGATACACGTCATCACTTCAATTAAATTGCCGTCTGCTTGGCGTTCTTGGGCATAACGACGTAGTTTTGCAATCGCTTCTTTGGTTAACCCGTTAATCGCTATCGGACAGACCTCACACGTTTTTAACGAAATCACCGCTTCGGCAACCCCTCCCGTCAACGGAAAACTGCGTCCTTGTTTTGAGGCGTTATTGTCTTCTTTTGTTGCGGTTAATTGATTGGGAATAATATTTAATGCGTCAAATAATGCGCGTATTTCGTTGTTGCTTAACACATAATCCGTATAATCGTCTTTGATGCCTTCTGTCCGTTTTGCCATACAAGGTCCGATAAATACCGTTACGCAATCGGGATGATTTTCTTTGAGTAAGCGCGCCGTATATTGCATCGGTGTTAATGTATGCGAAACAAATTCTTTCATCTCTGGAAAATGTTTTTCAACGGCATTTAAATACGCCGGACAACAAGAGGTTGTCATAAATGGTTCGCCTTGTTCCAGCCGTTCAGCCAATTCAACAGCTTCCGTTTTTGTGGTAATGTCTGCCCCGACGGCAACTTCAATGGCATCAGAAAATCCGGCTTGAATAAAAGCGGTCAGAATTTGTGCAATCGTGGCTGATTGATATTGTCCCATTACGGCCGGTGCCGGCATAGCAATTACTTGTTTCCCCTCTTGAATTGCCGTTAAAACACTGAATATCTGACTTTTTGCCATAATGGCATTATAAGGACAGATTTTGGTACATTGTCCGCAGGAAATACATTTGTCTGTATCAATCACTGCAACACCGTTTGAATCTTTGAAAATAGCATCAACAGGGCAAATGCCGATACAAGGCGCTGTTCGTTTGATAATGGCGCCATAAGGACACGATTGCATACAAATGCCACATTTTTTGCATTTTTCTTGATTAATAACGGCTTTTCCGTTGGCATATGTTATGGCATCAAACGGACAATTTGTGCAAGGACGCTTTAAACAGCCCTGACATTGATTTGTAACAATATATTGATTGTGTGTGCACCGATGACACGCTTTTTGTGAAATGCTTAATACAGGGACTTCATTCGGTTGATGAAATGTTTGTTCCTGAATATAATCAGCTATTGTTTCGCCATGTAATTCATTGACCGTATCGCCAAGTAAAGCAAAACAATGCTCCGATACAAGTGTCTTTAATTCGTCAGCGGAATAATTCAGTTGATTGGTGTTTAAATTGTGAACCTGATTGGGTATTTTATCGGCATTTTGTGCGAAATCAGATGTATAGAAAGCTTTAATCAGTTGAACCAATGTTTGATGTTCTATGTAATCTGCAAAATTAACGCGTGCCATCTAAAATACCCAATTGTTGTGTTGTTAATCTTCTTCTAAAATTTTATCCTGATGATATTCAATAAACTGTTCTAACCAGTGAATGTTATATTGTCCGTCAATAAATTCAGGATTGCCGATAATGGCCTGATGGAGTGGAATGGTCGTTGAAATGCCTTCAATGACAAATTCTTCCAAAGCCCGACGTAAACGCATTAAAGCCCCGTTGCGTGTTCTGCCGTGTACAATTAATTTGGCAACCATACTGTCGTAACAAGGTGGGACTTTATAGCCTGCGTACATGCCCGAATCAACACGTACATCTAATCCACCGGGGGTATGCCAAGCACCGATTTTCCCCGGGCAAGGATAAAACGTTTTCGGATTTTCGGCATTAATACGGCATTCAATGGCATGACCTGAAAATTGGATATCTTCTTGCGTATAACCCAATACGGCACCGCCGGACACACGAATTTGATCACGCACAATATCAACACCTGTAATCATTTCCGTAATCGGATGTTCTACTTGAACACGTGTATTCATTTCCAAGAAATAAAATTCGCCATTTTCAAATAAAAATTCAATCGTGCCGACATTTGAGTAGCCCAATTTTTTCATCGCATTGGCAGCAACTTCACCAATTTTTTGACGTTGTGCCGCATTTAAAGCCGGTGAAGGTGTTTCTTCCAACACTTTTTGATGATTGCGTTGTAACGAACAATCCCGTTCGCCCAAATGAACAACATTACCGTAATTATCGCCTAAAATCTGGACTTCAATATGACGAGGTGTTTGTAAATATTTTTCAATATACACCACATCATTGGCAAATGAATTGCGTGCTTCGTTTTTGGCTAATGTAAAGGCATCAGACATTTCTTCGGCATTACGGGCAACTTTCATCCCTTTACCGCCACCGCCGGCAGCTGCTTTCACAATGACGGGATAACCGATTTTTTCGCCCCACATCAATGCTTCTTCAACGGTTTTGACATCGCCGTCTGAACCGGGGATGACAGGTAAACCTGATTCAATGGCTGCTTTTTTGGCGGTAACCTTATCACCCATCAAACGAATCATTTCAGGTTTCGGACCGATAAATACCATACCATGAGCCTCAACCATATCGGCAAAATCGGCATTTTCCGACAAAAAGCCGTAACCGGGGTGAATGGCATCAGCTCCCGTAATCATGGCGGCCGAAATAATGGCTGCTTTATTTAAATAAGAGTCTTTTGCCGATGCAGGACCGATACAAATCGCCTCATCAGCCAATTTAACGTGCATGGCGTTTGCATCTTCCGTTGAATGAACGGCAACGGTTTTAATGCCCATTTCACGACAGGCACGATGAATACGCAATGCAATTTCGCCACGATTGGCAATTAATACTTTTTCAAACATAATCTATTCCAACGTAAACAATGGTTGATTAAATTCCACAGGACTGCCTGATTCAACTAAAACGGCAGAAACAACACCTGATTTTGTTGCTTTAATCGGGTTAAATGTTTTCATGGCTTCAACCAAACAAACCGTATCGCCGACTTTGACCGTATCACCGACTTTAACAAATGGCGGTTCACTGGGGGATTTTTGCAAATAAACAATGCCAACCATCGGTGAAACAATGTTGTTTTCGGCTTTTACGACCGGTTTGTTTTCAACAACAGCCGGAACAGGTGTTGCCGGTTGTACGGCCGGAAGCGGAGCTGAAACAGGAGCGATTAATTCCGTATGAGCTTGTTTTGGTCCGACAATGCGGATATGTACGCCGTTTTCTTCATAATCAATTTCAGATAAATTATTGGCATGTAATAATTCAGCTAATTCTTTAATTGCTTGTTTTTGTTTATTTTCCATCGGTTTCCCTTTCATATAATTAAACTGATTTTTCTTTTTTAGCTTATTTTTTTTCAAATTGCAAGCATTAAAAAAGAAAGTTTTGTGACGATTGTTGTAAAAAAATCAAAAAACAGATGATATTTTACTGGATTTTTAAATAAAGTCCTGTTATGATATAGGTCATGTTTTGGAAAAAAGGATATAAATATTATGAAAATTTATTAAGTGCCGAAGATGATGCCCGTCAAATCCGGACACTTAAAAATAAAGTGTTGGCGTCAAATCCCAAAGGTTTGGCGTTGTTTGGCAATAAAGAAAATCCGTTTTCATTTTTAAAAGAGGCGTATGATTCAATTGTTGTTCAAAAACTGGTAGATGCGTTTTGTAATTTTGCACCGATTGAAACGGAAATTCGCACGCCGGAAAGTATTTATCAAATCTCCATTCGTCGCTTGGAAAAAGGCATTTTGATTGTGGCTCGTGATAAAACAGCCGATTATGCCATTCATACCAGTATGACAAGACAACTCGGTTTTATGTCCGATATGTTGAGTTCGCTTACTTATCCGGTTTATTTAGCTGATGCAGACGGTAAATTGGTTTATGTCAATCGGGCGTGTCGCTTGTTGTTTCAAAAAGAGACAAAAGACATGGTCGGACATCCGTTTTCGGAATTTATCTATGAAAACATCCCTGATTTTCACGGATTTTGGCATGGGACCTCTTATTTGCGTTTATCGGCCGGTGTTGTGCCTTATGCCTTATCTCAACGACCGTTTGAAATTGATGACACGGTGTTTTATTCGGGGATAATAGAACCTGTTCATGCCGTTTCGCCTTCTGTTGATGAACATATTTTTCAAGAATCGCCTCTGCCGACAATTGTTATTGATGCGTTAAATCATCGCATTATGTTTGCCAATGCGGCGTTTTTGACAGCGTTTAAATCGTCTGAAATTGATTCGTTTAATCAGGCAGATGTTCGGATGTTATTCTCTGAAAACACACAGGATATTTTAACAAACAGATTATCCAAACTGATGAGCGGAACGGTTAAAAATGACCGATTGGAACTCATTACGGCTCCTATGTTCGGCAGTAAAACATTTAATGTGTTTGTCGGGTTTACCACAAAAGAAAAAGATGCGTTTATCTTATATTTAATTGATGCCAGCGAACGTAAAAATCTGGAAACACAATTTGCACATGCTCAAAAAATGCAGGCTATCGGTCAGTTGGCCGGTGGGGTGGCGCATGATTTTAACAATCTTTTGACAGCAATTATCGGTTATTGTGATTTGTTGTTGCAACGCCATACGGTTAAAGATGCGTCATTTTTGGATATTATGCAAATCAAAGGTAATGCAAACAAGGCCTCCGGTTTGGTTGGACAGTTGTTGACATTTTCACGGAAACAACCCAGTAAAATTCAAATCCTTAATTTTTATGATGCCTTTGTTGATTTATCGGCACTTTTGCAACGCAGTATTTCGCCGTTTGTTACATTGCAGACCAATTTTAAACGTAATTTGGGATTTGTCAAAATTGACCCGAACCAATTAACGCAAATTTTCTTAAATTTAGCCGTCAATGCCAAAGATGCCATGAAAAACGGCGGGGTTTTAAAAATCAGTGCCACAAAAGAACGGTTAAAGAAAGCCCGTCCGTGTGGCAGTGATATGATACAGGCAGGTGAATATATTAAAATTGTGGTTGCCGATAACGGAAACGGTATTTCGGCCGAACATTTGCCACACGTTTTTGAACCGTTCTTTACAACTAAAAGCGGTACCTCTAATGCCTCGGGTACGGGGTTGGGTTTGTCTATTGTTTATGGTGTCGTGCGTAGTGCGGGAGGATATATTTCCGTAGATAGTGAAAAAGGAATTGGTACAACATTTATTATCTATCTGCCCCGATTGGAAAGCGGTCCCGTTCAGGTTGTTGAAACAAAACGTGTCCGTCCGGTCTTTACGCCAACTCGACCGCCTCGTATTTTATTGGTAGATGATGAAGATGGCGTTCGTTTGGTAGCCTCTCGTGTTCTTAAATCAAAAGGCTTTGTTGTAACCGAATGTGCCAATGCCGAACAGGCGTTAGACGTTTTGGAACATAACGCCGATTTTGATTTATTGTTAACGGATATGATTATGCCGGGGATGGATGGTGAAACGCTCATCAAAACGGTACGTAAAACCCATCCGAATATTAAATCGCTTTTAATGAGCGGATATTCGGAAGATATGGCACGTCATGGTTCTTCTGAAAACAAAGACTTGAACTTTTTGGCAAAACCATTTGAATTGGCTCAATTATTGGATAAGGTTAAATCGGTTTTAGAAGGTGAAGTATAGTCTGAAATATATGTTTTCTGATACAAAGTGTTTTTCACTGGACAATTGAGTAATATCTTTATAAAATGCTCCCTAATATATATTATAGGAAAGGAAATAAACAATGAATACTGATTTTATCCCACAAAAAACCATTTTGATTACAGGGGCGTCCAGCGGAATAGGCGCTTCTTTGGCTGAATTATATGCCAATAATGAAACGGCTTTGTTTTTATGTGGGCGAAATGCCGAACGTCTGGAAAAAACGGCTCAAATCTGTCGGGATAAAGGTGCTTTCGTGAAAGTGTTGGCGTTTGATGTCAATGACGCACAGGCAACAATGGATGCCATTTATCAGGCAAATGCCTTATATAAGCTGGATTTGGTTATTGCCAATGCCGGTATTTCCAGCGGTATTTTAGGTATTGATGAAGATATGGAAGCAACCCGTATGATTATGCAAACCAATATTTTCGGGGTTATGAATACTGTGTTGCCGGCTGTTAAAATGATGCGTCAAAACGGAGGCGGACAAATTGCCGTAATGAGTTCTATGGCCGGTTACAGAGGGTTGAGAAATTGTCCGGCTTATTCGGCTTCCAAAAATTGTGTCAAAGCATGGGGGGAAGCATTGCGAGGCTTTTTGGAAAAAGACAATATTAAAGTCAGTGTTATTTGTCCTGGGTTCATTAAAACACCGCTTACCGATGCTAACGGATTTTTTATGCCGTTTTTAATGCAACCGGAAAAAGCGTCTCAAATCATTCAAAAAGGATTGGCTAAAAATAAAGCCGTTATTGCTTTTCCATCTATTATGGTTTTCAGTGTTTGGTTTATTTCTATTTTGCCATCCTGTTTATTTCACGGTATTTTAAAATTATTACCGCAAAAAGAAAAATAAAAAGTTGCATTTTGTGAATGTTTTTGCTATATACAGAAAAATATATGATTTAACAAAAGGAAATACAATGAATAAAAAAACAAAACAAGATAATCAAACATCAACACCTGAAGATGAATACGAAAAAATCCAACAAGCCATTTTAATGCGTGAAGTGGAAGAAGAATTACAAAAAGAACGGTTAATGAATTTTTGGAATCGTTACCGTTTTTTGATTATCGGCGGATTGATTGCCGTTATTGGTGTAACCGCCGGTTCAGAAATGCATCGTTCTTGGTATGAAAAAGTGAAATTAGCTGAATCCAATCGCTTTGAACAAGCCGTTGTTATGGATTACAAAGGCGAAAAAACAAATGCTTATGCTATTTTTAACGAATTAAGCCGTTCTTCAAAAACAGGTTACGGTGTGTTGTCTGAAATGCGTTTGGCAGAAATGGCCTTGGAAAACAATCAAATAGATGAAGCTTTAAAACATTTAAATTCGGTTATCAACAATTCAAAAGCACCGAAAGAATTGCGTGAAACAGCTCGTTTAACTGTTGTCGGTCATCAAATCGGTACGGGTAACCCTGAAAAATTGATGGCAGAACTTAATCCGATTTTAAATCAACCGAATAATCCGTTGTATGCTTCTGCCGTTGAATTAAAAGTTGCTTTGTTAATTCAATTAAACAAATCACAAGAAGCCAAAGAAGTGATTGAAACGGCTTTAAAAACACCAACTTTATCCGAAACGGGTAAAGAACGTTTAAACGCCATGTTGTCCATTATGCAATAAATAAAGGACTTATCAGCCGTTAAACAGAAAACAGTCGGAGAAAAAACGAATGAAAAAAATAATTTGTCTTTTATGTAGCTGTACTTTGTTGGCCGGTTGTGCCGATGTAAAAAAATCTGCCCCGACAGAAGGGCGTATTGCTGTACGCAGTACTGTTAATACGGATATTGAAAAGGCAACAAACAGTGTTAAATTAGGGGTAACGGATAGTCGTTTGAATTGGGCTCAAAACAATGCAAATGCCAAAAATTTAATGCCTCATGGTCATATTAAACCGAATGCCTCTTTAAAATGGAATCGCTCTGTCGGTAAGGGTATTTCTAATACCTATTTGCATTTACCGTCACCCATCATTCAAAACGGGGTAATTTATGCTTTGGATGCCTCTTTTAAAATGAGTGCCGTTCAAGAAAAAGACGGTAAAATCATTTGGCAAAAACAACTGCCCGTTTCAAAAGATATGGGTTTGGCAAGTATCGGTTTAACATCTGATTCACAACGTATTTATGCCGTCAGCGGTGATGGTGTTGTTTATGCATTGGATACGGCGGGCAATATTAAATGGCAGAAAAATACGAATGCGATTTTGCGGTCTTCACCAACATTGGCAGACGGTGTGTTATATCTTTTATCAGGCAATAACGAATTATTTGCCATTAACGGAACAACGGGCGAAGAAGTTTGGACATATCGGAATATGGACACATCAACCAATTTGTTTGGTATGGGGCAACCGGCTGTTTCAAAAGGCGTTGTTGTTGTGCCGTTCTCCAATGGTGAAATTATTGCCTTTGATGCCAAAACAGGTATGATGCTTTGGTCAGATATATTGTTGTCTTCCCGTCGGTTTAATCAGATTGAAGAAATTTCACACGTGTTAGCTTCTCCCGTCATTGATGGTGATACAGTCTATTTGGTTGGAAATGCTTATAAAACAGGCGCTTTTGATTTAAAAACAGGTGAAATTAAATTTTTGCAGGATATCGGTGGACAAAATACGCCTGTTATCAATGGCAATGCTTTATTTATGATTACAAAACGCAATACGTTGACGGCATTGGATAAAGAAACGGGATTGTTAATTTGGGAAACCCCTTTGGAAACGAAAGAACCTAAAAATGTATATTGGTCGGGTCCGGTTTTAGCTAACGGGCGTTTGATTGTGGTATCCAATAAAGGTGATATCTATCTTTTTGATGCCGTTTCGGGTCAGATTAAAGAACAACTAAAAGAAGAATCTATTCGCAACAAACCGATTTTGGGTAATGAACGGGTTATTATTTATACAGATGATGCAGATTTATTATCCTATGAGTAACAAACAGGAGATAAAATGAAAACAGTAGCACTTGTCGGACGGACAAATGTCGGAAAATCAACCTTATTTAACAGATTATGCGGTCGCAGAATGGCAATCGTTCATGACGAACCGGGGGTAACTCGGGACCGAAAAGAAGCAGATGCCCGTTTGCTTGATTTGTCATTCCGTTTAATTGACACTGCCGGTTTGGAAGATACGACTTCCTTGGCAGCGGCTATGTGGCGTCAAACAGAAATGGCCATTGAAGAAGCCGATGTTGTTTTGGCAATTGTAGATGCTCGTACGGAATTAACGCCGTTAGATACAAAAATGGCTCAAACGTTACGCAAATCTAATAAACCTGTTATTTTGGTTGCCAATAAATGTGAAGGCAAAGTATTACAGGCTTCTTTGGGTGATTTTTATCAATTAGGATTAGGCACACCGTTAGCCGTTTCTGCCGAACACGGTTTAGGGATGAATGATTTGCGTGATGCGTTAAAACCGCATTTAAAAGAAGAAAAGAAAGAAACGCTTGCTGATGAAATCAGGCAAGATGATGTTGATGATGAAGATGTCATTTTCGGTGATGAGTTACATGAAAAAGAAAAAGAACGGTTAGAAAAACAAAACCGTCCGTTAAAATTGGCAATTGCCGGTCGTCCGAATGTAGGTAAATCAACGTTAATCAATCAACTTTTAGGTAAAGAACGGTTATTGACGGGTCCGGAAGCCGGTGTCACACGTGATGCCATTACAATCCCTTGGGAATGGCGTGGTAAATCACTCTTGTTGACCGATACGGCCGGTTTGCGTAAACGAGGTAAAGTAACGCACGATTTAGAACGTATTTCCGCTGCTGATACCATTAATGCCATTGATTATGCCGAAGTTGTTATTTTGGTGTTAGATGCAAACGCACCAATGGAAAAGCAAGATTTAATTATTGCCTCCAAAGTTTTGGAAGAAGGTCGTTGTTTGTTGATTGCATTAAACAAATGGGATACCATTCAAAACCAACGCACTGTTTTAAATGAGTTAAAAGAAAAATTAGCTGTTTCATTACAACAGGTTAAAGGCGTTCCCATTCACACCATTTCAGGAAAAACGGGCTATGGATTAGACCGCTTAATGAGTGATGTCTTTAAAATGTATGAATTATGGAACAAACGTGTACCGACTCATAAATTGAATAAATTTTTAGCAGAAATGACACAGGCCCATCCGACTCCTGTTGCCAGTAACGGCAAACGGATACCGATGAAATATATGACACAAGTCAGCACACGCCCGCCAACGTTTGTTATCTTTTCCAGCAATCCTGATTCTTTACCGGAATCCTATTTACGTTATTTATCCAACGGATTGCGGGAACAATACGGTTTAGAGGGTGTACCGATGCGTATTTATATGCGTAAGCGGGAAAATCCGTATGCAGAAAAAGCAAAAGAACGCAAATTAAGTCGTTCAAACAAGCCTCGTCAGACAGGGAAAAAGAAAGATTGAATTTGTAACTGAATGAAATAAAATCCTCTGAATATAGTAATCAGGGGATTTTTTTTAGATCTTTTATTTGCAAAATTAGATAGGCTATTGATTGAAAGAATTATTTTATAAAAAAATGATATTTTTCAAATTGTTAAACGTTGCATATTAAGGTACGTTTAATGCAACTGTTTTTTTACTATTTATTAATTTTTTTTAATTTTTGTGATGAGCAACTGTTGGCTTGTTTGTGATATTTCCTTGTTTTCCCCTGTTTTTCCTCTTATATGCGAAATCGTTGCACATAAACGTACCTTTATGCTACAATATATTTTATAAGTCAAAAGTGTATGTTTTTAAGGATAGATTGTTAAAAAAAACCTTTATTGTCAGTCTATTACAAAAAACAAATCTGATAGAAATATCATTTTTAGGAGAAAGCGAAT
>JAZUBA010000053.1:0-2995 GCA_045638265.1 Alphaproteobacteria bacterium
TCTTTCAATGTTGACTGGATGGTCAATATAATCATTCATATTGTTTTCAATAATGTCTTCCCGAACAGCATATCTCATAAAATTTGTAAAAACATTTAGATATCCTTTAATAGTGCCTTTTGCCAAAACTTTGCTTTCTGCTTTTGTTAAAATGTCTTTTATTTTTTTCCCATTTGTTAAAGCACTATGCCATTGTCTTGGAACTTGATATATCTTCTCACTTAATTTACGGCAATCGTGTTTGGTGACCTCTTCAATATACTCTCTATCCATAATTAAAAAGCATAATTTAATCCCTAAATACATAGTGTGTAATCTTTGATCTTCTAAACCTTTTAAGTTCTTCTTATACTGTGCATACTTTTTAAAGAACTTTTCCCAAGATGTTTTAGCCATTGATTTGGTCAGACGTTCTGTGGTCTTCATCTCATCATAACTCTTTAAAAGAGTTTTAACCTTGGGATTGCTTGGGTTATAGGGTTTGTCTTTCTTAATGGCTTTGATACTTTTCTCAGCATATCTTTCCAATGCAGAAACATGACTGCCAAAACTTTTGAACCATTCATAACCATCTTTTGCTTTGTCTTCCAAGCCCAGTTCAATCTCTTTTTCCTTTAATTTGGTATAGGTTGTGCGAAGAGTAATGTTTGCTTGCGAGTTATCTATCAAACTTCTTAAATAATCCAATATCATTTGAACCATTAACTCTTTTCTTTGTTCTGTAGGTAATTTGATGTCTTCAATGCTTTTCTTGCCTTCTACAATATTCTCAGCATTCTCTTCCAAAAAGTATTGAATTTGACTAAGTCTTGCCAGCAATATTTTATCAACATCATTTTCATCCAGAATGACTTTGTTTTCTTTGTTAATTTTCATAATAATATCCTCAAATACATCCATAAATGTTTGTAAATGAGCAATTTCTGTTCGCCATCTGGCAACGGCAGTCTTGTAATCAGCAGTATCTAATGAATAGCCTATCTCTTTACATCTTGCCAATATCCAATACTTTCTTGGGATTCCGACTCTAAAATGAAAAGCACGACCTTTGACTACTAATCCAGGGTATCTTTGAACCATAAGTTATCTCCTTATGATACAGAATACCGTACTTTTTTCTATCCGTCCGTCAAAATCTGAACAGAAATTGCTTTTTTTTGTGTTTATTGAAGTTCTTCTTCAGTTAATTCATAAACTTTTTTTTCAAATTCTTCTTGCGTTATTGCTTCATTCATAATATAATTCCTTTGTAATTTAAGTTTTACATTTGGATAGTCATAAGAGTTGCCGCTCTTATAACTATCCACTTTTTTATTGTTGAAGTTGTTTTGCTAAATTTAATGCCTTTTTATGCATTTCTTTTAACTTTTCTGTATCCAGAGGCAATGTAAATGTTTGTTCCTCATCACCTCCCACATCATAAACAGCCTTTATTGAAACATCAGGATGAAGTTTTGCCAAACAAAGTAAAAATCTTGAAGGTAAAAAATCACATGTGTCAAATTCAATCCTAGCAGTTGTTAAAACTTCTGTATTAATCAAAATTTCAAGATTGCTTCTATATACTGGTTTTCTGGTTCCCCAATGTATTAAGCACCAATCTGCCCACGTATATGCACCGGTTTTCTCGTATCTTTTAATACTTTTTAAACACAAGTCTCTAACACTTATTTTCGGAGCATCCAACATTACATCTTCCATTGTTGTGATATCATCTCTAGTTTCAGAATCTAAACGTTCCTTTTCCTCAGGGGTAAGACATTCATTGTTTTGCTCCTTTTTAACCAATAGAATATCCTCAGGGTTTGGTTGAGTACACATGACCCCATCCAATACTGGTGGAATAGGCATGATTTTATCAAATGTTAATTCATCACCTGAAATAATCTCGTTTAAAAGAGCATTAACGTCTTTTTTTCTTCCTCTTAAATATAATTCATTTGTAACCATATTAATTTACTCCATAAATAAATTGATTTTATTTAATACAAAATCTCGTAATTCTTTATTACTTTGATAACCTCTGACTGTATCGCAAATTTCTACTTCGTCTAAGTCAAAGTCTTCATAGTGTTCAAGAGCCCAATCGACAACATCTTTATTCGGATTAGCAAATAAAAATCTTAAACAGCCTGACATTGCTTGTACTTCGTATAGTCGCATGTAATCTCTCTCTAATTCATTTAAAACATTCTCTAATGTTTGGGTAACACAGCAAAGTGCCTGTTCTGTTCCCAATCTCACTATTCTTTTATCACCTGATAACATCATTTCAGTAAGAAGAACGGCTTCTGTTGAAAGATATATTTTTAATGCTGGGAAATATGTAAAAAACAGACCCATATCGCTATATCTTTTCAGTCCCTTTAAAAGTTCCAACTGTGATAAGTTTTTTAAATCTTCCCTGTCATAGAGTGCAATTGCTCTTCTCAAATCCATCATTAAAGGTAGCATCTCTGCTTGTTGTTCTCGGGACACTTCTTTTTTTCTTTTATTTTTACTCATAATAATATTTCCTTTGTAATTTAAGTTTTACATTCGGATGGTTATAAAAGTTGCCGCTCTTATAACTATCCACTTTTTTTAATCAATTTTTGGCTGATGTTTCATTACTTCTTCATTTGCTTTTGCTTCTGCAAGAAGTTGTGCTGCCTTTTCAAGTTTTTCTTTTTCTCTTTTGTCTTGTTTCTTTTTGTTATTTGCTTTTCTCCTTTCTTCTTTATGTTTCACTTCATTTTCACAGAATGTTTCAATCTGAGCATCTAAAATCCCTTTTGACACAGCTTCATAGAACTTGGTCAAAAAAGCAATCTTTTGATCTGTTGGAAATAATGGACATGAGCATCTGTAAATTCTTTTACCACCTAATCGGACTGAAAAAACAGAGATATTCTTTTTCTCATCCAAGTCAATTAACAACTTGTTCATTTGATTACTTTTATCCCAAGAATTGTCTCTGAAATTTTTGATATTTAAAGTAATTAAATCCAATATC
>JAZUBA010000054.1:0-2306 GCA_045638265.1 Alphaproteobacteria bacterium
ATGCTTGATGATGTAAATGAAGACTGTTTTGCAATTTGTATGGACACAGGACACAGTGCTATTCTGCAAGAAAATACAGCTGACGTTTTGGATAAATATAAGGACAGAATAAAGGTTCTTCATGTACATGATAATAACGGACACGATGACAGCCATACATGGCCGTTTTTCGGTATCATAGACTGGGATGCATTTTCACAGGTTTTTGTTACAACTGATCTTGTGCTGTCAAGTGAAGCATATCCGCCTTTTAGATTTGGAAAGAGAACTGATGCCATGTATTATGATATGTGGAAATTTCTTACTGTGTGTATGAAAAATATTGCAAGTTGAGTGAAAATTTAAATTCCACTTGTAAAATTAAATTCCTTACTGAAGACTAAATTCCGTTTTTAGCATTTGACAGAAATAAAAAAAGGCTGTAAAGTGGAATTTAGTTGCATTATACATGTTTTTTATCTAAAAATGCGCATGCAGTTGCTAACATGAGAAAGAGTAGAGTGTAAGACTAAATTCCGCATGTTTACAAAGAGGATTATTGGGACTCTCGTTCGCAGTTTTAAAAAATTTGTATAAAGTACTTTTTAATCACAGCAGAGTTTTGGTTTTTTCTTTGCTGTGATTTTTAATTCATACTTCGATTTTACCTTTTAATAGTTTTGGCGTAAGAATAATGTCATCAGGAGCAATTTCCGTTAAATTAAAAAATGACAATAATTCTTGTGGTAGCATTAGTTTTGCAAGAGCAAAAGGAGATAAACCACCGAGACTTTCTCTACAAGAACTGTTAATGTGACTCATCATAAGATTCACATCTTCTTGTGTTAATTTGTCGAAAGAGGTTTTACCTTGCGGACAGATTTTGCGAATGTATTCATGATTCTTTTCACAATGCGGTTTCTGCCACGAAGACATAGGATCACAATAAAAAACACTTGTTCTGATTAAATTATCTATGCTACATTCAAGCGTGTCGGGATGGCGAAATTCTCCGCCTCTGTCTGTAAGAATTACCGGCATTGACTTGTAGAAAAGCGGTGTTCCGATAGCGGAATTAATACTATCGAAAACAGCTTCTATACCTCGAGCTTCTTTTGAGTCTAAAAGATATGCCATCATAAAATTGGTCTCGCCAAAATGCAATGTTAAGAGAAGCTTTTTACTACCTTCGCACCCTAATACAGTATCCATTTCGGTAATACGTATGTCATGATTTTCCTTAATAAAAGCAAGAAAATCTTTGTATGTACGTCCAACGAAAATTCCTGAATCATTTAATGTAGCTTCGTGAGATTTACGCACCTTGTATTTTACCTTTTTAGGAAGTTCAAGGTTGCCTACGGATAAAAATCCCGAATCAATGTAGTTGTAAATTGTTTTTTCACACAAAGTGATTTCGGGATGATTTTGAAGTATCATATAAACAGATTGACCCTGCAGAATTAGAGGACTGATGGTTTCATCTAGAAGAGTCAATTCTTCTTCTGAAAGATTTATACCTGTTCTGGATTCTGAAAGTATGGTTTTGTATTCCTTTTGTGCTTTTGTCGCTCGGTAAAAATATTTATCTAAGCGACATTGAGCTTTTTTGCGACAACCATTGCAAACGTAAGGAGCTTTATCTGTAAGTTTACAATGGTAATCATAGGGAATAAAATCCGGACAGTGTTTATGACATCGTGGGCAATATTTGCATTCTTTTTTGCATATGGGAGCAAATATCTCACAAAGATTTTTCCTGTGACAAGATGGTGCTAATGCACAACGGTTTGGCTTGTCATTGAAAGTGTTATGCTGTTGAAATGTTCGATGTTTTTTGATTTCTTTAGCAATAGTAGTGGGATCCTTTCCGAGTTCTTGTGCAATATGACACAGCGTTGTTTTTGTGTCCAAACACTTTTCGATAATAACTCTTTCATCCTGTGTTAAGTGTTTTTGATTTGTATTAATTTTATTTGTCATATATACCTCATTTCTACTGCGAACAAGAGGTATTTAAATAATACACCATAAAAGAATGCAATGTAAGACTAAATTCCGCTTAAACTGGAATTTACTTTTTTATTTAACTCATGGAAAATTACGGAAAAAGAATAGTTGTATTTTTCTTAAGTGTGGGGTATAATAGTCAACGGTAAATTTTAATATCAATTCTTAGGAGGTAAACAATTATGGCAGTTAAAGTTGCTATTAATGGTTTCGGACGTATCGGCCGTCTTGCATTCAGACAAATGTTTGGAGCCGAAGGATATGAAGTAGTTGCAATAAACGATTTGACAAGCCCTGGGATGCTTGCGCATCTTTTA
>JAZUBA010000055.1:0-11071 GCA_045638265.1 Alphaproteobacteria bacterium
GAAATCGGGTTTGACAGTGTATCTGAGGAATTATGTCGTCAATGTGGCAAATATCCATTTAACGGTGTTTGTTATTTAAATCCTGTTAATCCTGTTTAAATATTGTTGTTGTAATAAAAAAAAGACTTACGAATTAAACTCTGTAAGTCTTTTTTTGTTTTTGATTAATTATTATTCAGCTAGTTTTTTATCAAGTAACTGATTGGCAAGTGCCGGATTAACTTTACCTTGTGAGGCTTTCATAATTTGTCCGACAAACCAACCTTTTAATTTATCTTTACCTGCTTTGATTTCAGCAACTTTATCAGCATTTTGTGCTAAAATATCAGCAATTAAGGCTTCAATGGCTCCTGTATCAGAAACTTGTTTTAATCCTTTTTCTTCTACGATAACCGCCGGAGCTTTACCAGTTTCAGCCATAATTTCAAAAACTTCTTTTGCAATTTTGCCTGAAATTGTACCATCAGCAATTAAACCAACTAATGCACCTAAATTTTCGGCACTAATCGGACTTTCAGTAATGGATTGATTTGTTTTGTTTAAATAAGCAAATAAATCACCCATAACCCAGTTAGCCACTTTTTTGGCATCCTGACCTTGAATTGCCGTTTCAAAATAATGTGATGTTTCTTTATCAGCAGTCAAAATACCAGCATCATATGGTGTTAAACCTAATTGTTCAATATACCGTTTTTTCTTTGCTTCTGGTAATTCCGGTAAATTTTTACGAATATTTTCAATATATTCATCTGTTAAAATAACAGGTAACAAATCCGGATCAGGGAAGTAACGATAATCGTTTGCATTTTCCTTAGAACGCATTGGACGTGTTTCTAAATTAACCGAGTCAAACAAACGTGTTTCTTGATCAACCATGCCGCCGGCTTCGTATAAATCAACCTGACGGTTGGCTTCAATTTCAATTGCTTGCATAACAAAACGAACAGAGTTAACGTTTTTAACTTCAACACGAGGTCTTAAATCTGTTTCGCCGACTTTCCGAACTGAAATATTGACGTCGCAACGCATTGAACCTTCATCCATATTGCCGTCGCATGTTTCTAATGCACGCACAATAGCACGCAATTGACGTAAGTATTCCCCTGCTTCTTCCGGTGTACGCATATCCGGTTTGGAAACAATTTCCATTAATCCGACACCACAACGGTTTAAGTCAATAAATGATTTTGTCGGACTCATATCGTGAATAGATTTTGCAGCATCTTGTTCCAAGTGTAACCGTTCTACACCAATTTTACGTGTACCATCCGATGTTGTTACTTCAATATATCCTTCTCCGACAATCGGATGATATAATTGACTGATTTGATATCCTTGTGGTAAATCAGCATAGAAATAATTTTTGCGGTCAAAACGAGAATATTTGTTAATAACGGCATTTAAGCCCATCCCAGTTTTAACACATTGTTCAATACATTTTTCATTAACAGACGGTAACATTCCAGGGAATGCGGCATCAATAAATGAAACATGCGTATTTTGTTCAGCACCGAAAATGGCACTTGACGGAGAAAATACTTTTGATTTTGAGATAATCTGACAATGAACTTCTAAACCAATGACCAATTCCCAATCTGATGTTTTTCCTTGAATTGTATATGTCATATTTTATCCTTTCACATAATGTGGTGTTTTATCAAATTTGGCTTCGTCTTCCAAAATTTGAGCAACTTGGAATACTGTATTTTCATCAAAATGTTTACCGATAATCTGTAAACCAACCGGCAATCCGTTATCAGCTAATCCAACCGGCAAAGCCAATGAAGGAACACCCGCTAATGAACTTGGTGTTGTAAATACGTCGCCCAAATAAGTATCAACAGGACTCATATTTTTCATCGCTTCATAAGAAACAGCCGTTGTTGGTGCAGCCGGTGCCAAAATAGCATCAACCGTTTGAAATGCTTTAATAAAATCATCGTGAATCAAACGACGAACCCGTTGAGCACGAATGTAATAAGCGTCATAAAAACCGGCAGATAACACAAAAGTACCCAATAAAATACGGCGGATAACTTCAGGACCAAATCCGTCTGTTCTTGTGTTTTCATACATTTCATTTAATGTTTTACCTTCAACACGAGTTGTATAGCGAACCCCGTCATAACGTGAAAGGTTTGATGAAGCTTCAGCACAAGCAATAATATAATAGACAGGTAAAGCATATTTTGTATGAGGTAAAGAAATTTCAACAATTTCAGCACCTGCATTTTTTAAATAATCAATACCTTTATCCCATACGGCAGCAACGGCTGGATTTAAATCTTTGGAACGATATTCTTTTGGAATACCGATTTTTTTACCTTTTAAATCACCTGTTAATGCCTGTGTAAAATCTGGTACAGGCATATCAGCAACTGTTGAGTCGAACTGATCCATACCAGCCATTTCATTTAACATTAAAGCACAGTCTTTAACCGAGCGTGTCATTGGCCCTGCTTGATCTAATGATGAGGCAAAAGCAACAATACCATAACGAGAACAGCGACCATAAGTCGGTTTTATACCCGTGATACCGCAAAATGAAGCCGGTTGACGAATAGAACCACCTGTATCAGAACCTGTTGCACCCATACATAAACCAGCAGCAACAGCAGCAGCTGAACCACCCGATGAACCACCTGGAACTAAATTATATTCGCCATTTTCATCTGCCCATGGGTTTTTGGAAACTCCAAAATAACTGGTCATTGTTGAACCGCCCATAGCAAATTGGTCGGTGTTAACTTTTCCCAACATAATAGTACCGGCATCTTTTAATTTTTGTGTAACAGTTGATTCGTAAGGCGGAACAAATTGAGATAAGATTTTGGAAGCAGCAGTTGTGCGAATTCCTTTTGTACAATACAAATCCTTATTGGCAATAGGAATACCTTCTAACCGTCCGATTTTTTCACCGTTTGCTCGTTTTTTGTCAGAGGCTTCAGCTTGTGCTAAAGCTAATTCCGGTGTTTCTGTAATATATGTATTTAAAAATCTTGCCTTTTCCATTTCAGCCAAATGAGCTTTTGTCAATTCAACTGATGAAATTTCTTTTTTATCAAGCAAATCCAAAGCTTGACTAATTGTTAAATCTGTTAATTGAGAAACCATTTTTTACTCCACCATTTTAGGTACAACATAAAACCCCTGTATTGTTTCGGGGGCATTTGCCATTAATTCATTCTGTATATCTCCGACCGTTACTTCATCGGCACGAATGGCGTTTGTTCTTGGAGATACAGACACCAACGGTTCTACATTACTGACATCAACTTCTTTTAATTCTTCAACCCATTGTAAAATACTGTTAATATCTTCTGCAAATTTTGCCTCATCTTCTGCCGGAAAACGTAAGCGAGAAAGATTGGCAATGTTTTTAATTGTTTTTTCGTTAAAACTCATTGTAATTCTCTCATTTGTTAAGTTAAAAAAATACTTTGTTTAAATTATTTCAACCGCCAATTACGATGACTTTTTTTTATAAAAATGTCAAGTAAAATCATTTTTTATTTGTTATTTTTGTGGAAAAGAATATAATTAAATAAATTTACATTCAAAAAGGGGGATTTATGCAAAAAAAAACAAACATACATTTTACCATTCCTTCTAATATTTGGGGTGTTCCTATTGCGTTATTTGAAAAAAACGGGGTATATTGGCTTATATTAATGCTCGTCTTTGTTTTTTTGTTCAGATCAAATCCGTTATTTTGTTTTTTGGGTTTTGTATTGTCTCATCTTATTTTTTGTTGTTCACCGTTTTTTACGGTAAAAGCTTTGGTTGCAAAATATGAGCGTTTACGAAAAAGCCGTTATATTGAAACAGATATTCCATTTGACAAATTAGAGAAAGACGAATCAACAGTTATTCTAAAAGATGGTGGACTTTGTCGTATTTATGTTTTAAAAGACATTGCTAATGTACCTGAAGAACAACAAATTTTTTTATGGGAGAAATGGTTTAAATCCATAGCGGAGTCATCTAAAATATTTTCCTTGCCATTTGAAAAACATCAGGCTTCCGTTAAAATTCTAACATGGCGCCAAAAAGAGCAAAACAATTTTGAAAATGAGTGTTTTTTGATTTTGTCCGTAAAAAAATCGCCGACGATGTATGATGATATGCAAAAAATGTGTCAAAAAACAGAAAACATATTGGGTTTGTTTCAGCCACTTTTATTGTCGGCAGATACCAATATTTCTCCTTTACTTATTTTTGCCGAAATAACTTCACCTATTACACCGTTATACATGATTGGATCTGAATCCAAAAGTATTTCAGAACAACTTTCATCAAATGAAATTCATATGGAAAACAAAGGAGTGATTTGTTTTCAACAAGGCAAAAAATGTCGTTACCTTTCATCTGTTACTGTTAAAAAAAGTGCTGAAATGATTGATACAAAATTAATTGAAGACATTCAAAGTATTGACGCTGAATGCATGTTTTTACATGATATACATGTATATAATTCTAAAATGTCAGATATTTATGTAAAACAACGTAAAATATTTGATTTCAAAAATTGTATCGGGCGATTAAATCGTTATCAACAAACAAATAAATTGTTAGAACAAGGAGAAGTTTTAGTTCAAATGGGAATAAGTGTTTTTATTTGGAGCAATTCAAAACAAGAATTAGCAAATACAGAAAACAAAATAAAATCAATATATTCTTCTTATAATTATGAAGTTGTAAAAAACACAAATACTGATGTTGCAACGTATATGTCTTTATTCCCTGTATCTACAACATATCCGTTAAAATTAAATTATTTGTCAAGTGAGGCAGCGTTATTGTGTTATACAAAATAAGGTTTTTTCGCAAATTATGTCCGACTTACTTATGTTTTTTCAAAAAAATGCCGATTTTTTGCATTTTTTACTATTAATTTATTTTTAATATGATATAATGATAAAAAGAAATGATTCGTTGAAAGGATTGTTCGTATGCGTGAACCGATATTAAAAGCAGTTGCAATGCCACCTCGTCTTTTTTGGGCGCCGTTTGTTCCGGCTGTTGTTAATGCATCTGTTCAAATGGGTGTTATGTTTATGTGCAACGTTGCTTTGCATTGGAATCCTTTGTGGTTTATTCCATTCATTTTGATTGGCCATATTGGGGTGGCAGCTATGGCATGGCGTGAACCTCATATGTCCAAAATGATGATGACATACGGTCCAATGTCCTCACCAACGAAAAACGTTTATCCTGTTAAAGGTCATAAATTAGCTCCATAGGAATAAGGAAAATAAGATATGAATAATATACCTATTGACATAGATGTTCTTGGAATGTTGGCATATGGCGCATCCTCTTATTCCACTTGGGTTGCCGTTTTTGGTATTCTTGGGGCAATGATGATTGCCTCGGCTTTTGTTACTAATTTAGCCAACATTGTTTTACCGAAACCACGTGAAACACGCGTGTCTGATTTTTTGCCTTTCAGTAAATTAAATGAAGACGGGGCAACAATTCATTTGCGTAACGGTTCTTTGGCTCGTGTTTATGAAGTGAAAGGTGTTGATACAACTTTACTAACTGGCGTTGAAAGACGAACGCTAACCGAAGCCCGTAAACGTTGGATTGATTCTATGGCGCAACTGGAAGTTGTATCTCGTGTGATTACAATTCGTGAAAAAGTGCCTTTGGCAAATATGGGAAAACACAAAGATTGCAAAATGCTTCAAACTGTTTCTGACAAATGGATGAGTAGTTTGCACCGTGTTTTTAAAAACAAGCATTATATTGTTATATCCGTCAACGACAGAAAAACAGCCATGGATGATTTACAACAAGCATCATTGGCATTGACATCTATTTTGGATATGTATCAACCCCGATTAATCAGTGAAAAACCGCCATTTAAAACAAAAGATGAAAGTCCGTTTTGGTTGTTTGCTCAATTGTGTAGTCCATTATCTGTTCCTAAACCGCGTATTGGCGGTGAGCAAAATGAATATTTGAATGCTTTATTAACCTCGGATTATATTCATTTTACTAAGGATGAGGGTATTATAAAATTTATTTCCGGCGATAAAGAAAAATTAGGGATATGTATCGGTATTCGTAAGCCGGGTGATTTTATGGATGAGCAAATGATTGCCGATATTTTGAGTATTGACTGTGAAGTTACTATGACTCACAATATTAAAGCGATTCCGATGATTAAAGCGAATATGATGTTGTTGCAACAACGTAAAATGGCTTTTTTGACAACTTTATCACACAACGTATATGCACAATACAGTACCGCATTAGAATGGCTGGATCAATCAGACGCAGATGGTCAAACATTAAATGAATATGCTATGACGGTTTTTGTTTTTGGTGATACAAAAGAAGAAATCAAATTCGGGCAAGAAGAAATTGAAAAAATTTGTCGGTTGTATAACGTTACACCTGTTCGGGATGGATGGGCAGCGCAAGCATCTTTCTTTGCACAATTTCCAACATATGAAATTTATCCAAGAACATTTTTATATTTATCACGCGTTGTTGCTTGTGGTGTTTGTATTGACAAAACTGCAGAAGGTCGGACAAAATCTGACTGGGGTCCGATGCCATTATCTTATTTTAGAACCATTACGGGAACACCTTATGCTTTCCAATTCCACGTTTCGGAAGAACAATATGCCGTTGCTCATACAGCACTTATCGGACCAACCGGTCAAGGTAAAACAACATTCTTCTCATTTATGGCTGGTCAATCAATGCGTATTCCTGATTTGCACACTTATTTCTTTGATAGAAACAACGGTGCAAAAGTGTTTGCATTGATGCAAGGAGCACCTTATGTTCGCTTTGACGGTGGTGAAGAATCGGTATCTTTGAATCCTTTTGCCGTTCCCGATACATCAGACAACAGAGCATTTTTACGAACATGGATGCGAGATATTACCGGTGGAACAGATGCTGTTTCTGAACAAGAAATTGCTCGTGCTGTTACAACAGCTTTTGAATATTTAAAACCGGATGAACGGTTAATGAAAAACCTTTATAAAAGCTGTTTTGCTCCTAATGGTTTTATGCGTCGTGAATTGTTCCGTTGGGTGAATGATGATCAATACGGACGTATTTTCAACTCTTTAACGGATAATTTAGACTTGTCTAGTCGATATATGGCTTTTGACTTTACAACTATTTTCCAAGATAGTGTTTTGGCACCGGCTGTTATCAGTTATGTAATGCATCGTATTCACACATTAGCTACGGCTATGGGTACACCTAGTTTAATTATGATTGACGAAACAGCTCCGATGTTAGAGCACCCGATGTTTAAAGATAGTTTTATTGTTGGGTTACGAGAAGGTCGTAAAAAACGTCAGGCATTTTTATGTGCGTTCCAACAACCTCGTTTCTTAGATGATAACGGACTTGGTGATGTGATTCGTGGTCAATGTCAGACTGTTATTTTCTTCCGAAACCCGCAAGCTAATCCGTCAGACTATGCGACTTGGAATTTAACACAGCGTGAAATGAATTTTATTATGGGCAAAGAATTTGCTGACAGAAAATATGCCATTCTTGTTTCACGGCCTGCTGTTCATGAATCAGTTATTTTGGACGTTGATTTAAGTGGATTAGGTCCACACTTAAAAATATATTCATCCGGTAATAAGGATGTATTATTGGCAGAACAATTATCAAAGCAAATTAAGGATACAGATGCTTTGGTACAAGCTTATTTAGAAAAAGCTTAATTGTTTTAAGGATAAAAAAACACCTCTGTGCATGGACTATAACTTGTTCTACACAGAGATGTTTTTTTTATAATTTATACTGTACGATTTCTTATAGCAAATACAATCAATAAAATTGCACTTACACCAACAAGCGTATAAACAATACGGGAAAGGATTGACATGGCACCAAATAAAAATGCAACCAAATCAAATCCGAATAATCCGACTAAACCCCAGTTGAGTGCGCCAATTAAACATAAGGCAGATAATATTTTAATAATTATATCCATGTGTAAACTCCTTTCATTAACGCAAATTATATAGGAGTATTATCTCATATTTCAACAGGATTGCTGAAAATAATCAACAATCCCGCACCATTGTCTATATATTGAACATATTATTTTAAAATACAGTAATCACCATCTTCTCTTTGAGTAACTGTATGAGCTGTACCTTGACAATTTTGGCACAATTTCCATGATTCATTTGTATTGGGTATCAGTGTGTCTTTTGTTGTGGTACAAGCAACTGTTTTACCGTCAACACCAATAAAGTTTGTTCCAGAAGCGGGTTCGTATGAACAATACCAATGTATTTTGCCATCAGCATCTTCTAAAGAAAAAGCAATTCTTCCTGCATCACGACAAACACGAATTGATTCATCATCTGTACCAATTTCTCCTGTATTTTTACCTGTATAACATTTACCGTCAATACGTTGATATTCACCAATAGAACATTGTTTAACACAATATATTTTTAAATCATTACCGGCAGCATCCCCTGTTTCCATCACGCGTTTACCATCACACATCCCACACAAATAGCGTGATTCGGTTGTTATATCAATTTCTGTTTTAACTGCTGTTGTTGTACAGCTGACACATCCGTAATTCATATTCAAAAACGCTGTTTTGGCTGTGCATAAACCATACATACATTGTCCGTTTTCATATCTGCGATTTGTACAAGCCTTACATTGAGCTAAAGTACTTCCATATGATGATGGATTATCGCAAGAACGACATCGGCCCTCTGAATCTCTGAATTTTTTCTCTGGGGGATTATCACTTGTCCAAAGTTTTACTTGATTTAACGTCTCTTGTGATGTAATTTTTGATATATTGGGTACAGTAATATTATTACAAATTCCCGTTGTACCTGGAACTGCTGGCACACATCTGTCTTCTGGAACAAAAACACGATTACCACAATTTTCACAAGCAGCAATATATCGGCTCATAACATCTTGATCAACATTGTCCGGCAAAACATAGTCTATTGTGTTTGTATCACATGCCATACAATGCCCTTGTCTGTTTCTCCACATTCTTGTACCGGAGCATTCTTTTATAGCACAATTTGCATTCCCTCTAACAAGTTCACGCTCCTCAGGGCAATCTTTAGTGCAATTTGCTTGCAAATCTTTAAAGGTATAAAAAGCACTTACAAATTGCCCATCGTTACTATTGCATTTATAACAATTTCCATCCTCATTTTGAAAATAGCCATCCGGGCAAATTTTCATACAAAAATATCTTGTTGGATTGTTATAAGCATTCTTTTCTCCCAATGTAACCCATCTGGTTGGTGTGGCATCTGAATCTTCACTATACGAACTGTCCTTCATTTTACAATTTGCACTACAACCGGAAGTTTCATCGTCTGTAACAGCAACTCGTCCGTTTGTATCACATGAATAACAAGAACCGTCATATCCTAAAAATTCACCTAAATTACAATTGGATTCTAATATACAGTAACCGTTATAAATCGTTCTGCCACAGTCTAAACAGGACTGGCGAATTTCTTTTGCACCAACATACTCTGTGTCAGATAATCCCACATAAAGTCCTTTTGCTTTATTAGTGCAAGCATAACATTTTCCGTCAGAAGTTTGAAATTGCCGTTTACACGTTTCATCAGGAGAATCACATTTTTCCTGATTCTCAGGTTGTGTACAACTTGGACGACAATAATCACCTATTTGATGTAAATTCGGGCAAGCATTACACCAATCTTCAGGGGTTTTATCTGTTAATTGAGGTCGTTTGTTATCTGTATACCAACTCATATAGCCACCGGCAATCTGCTTGTTTGCGGTATTACAAGAAACACAACCAACATCATTTGTACTATGTCCGGTTGAATGCGTATAAAGATAATATTCTCCCAAACCCCACTCTTCATTATCGCACGGTACAGAACAGAAGAAATTTCCGGGCCAACCGGCGCCTCTGAAAACATAGTGATTTGGACATGCATGACACAAAGCAATGGATTCAGGATCATTGTTAATTTGATATGTTTTTTTATCAGCACAAGGCACACATTGTCCGCCATTACCAGACGATGCAGATAATTTTTGAAAACTTTTACCTTGTATGCATATATTTGTACAAACAACACCGGCATCTGTTTCTTCTACTGTTCTGCCACAAGATGATTTTTGACACAGTTCAGCTTGTGTTGCTATATCTTCATCATAAACAACATCTGGTTCAATGATAACACTTGCAGCATAGTTACATTTAATGCATGCACCGTTTGCTGCTCTAAAAGTACCGTTCGGACATGTTTTAAGTGGAGCTTCACAAGTATTTGTTTCTAAATTACAAATTTCATTTTCAGAACAATCAATATCTTTTGTACATTGCACACATGTACCATTTGCCAAACAAACGGGCGTTGCATCATCACAAATAGAACGGCAGGTATAGGGATATTCCGTAAAACAAGATTCACATGCATAACAATCATCATCACTAAAACAATGGCGTAATGGTTCATCTCTATCATCCATTATATCGCCTCTTAATCCTTCATCGGTTCCAAAACGTTCTAATGAAGATGTGAAAACCATTGTTGTACTTTCGTCAGATTCTCCACAAATTTCTGGATTATTGCCAGTATAAATTCTTTTGGAAGCACCTGCATCATTTGTTGTCCAAATAAAAATTGGTCCTGTAATTTCCATATCTAATGTTTTTTTACAAACGGCAGACGGAACATCGTATACTTCCACATCAAACATACTGGAACCGGTATAAGGACGAACATAGATTTCAAAACCGGTTTGTGTCATATTAGACCACCCTTCGATTTCATCAGTATCAGGAAGAGGTTTTGTTTGATACATATTCCATGTATCACGTGAACGCATATTGACTTCATGGACGATATCATTTGCACGATGTTTATCCATCGCATATTTATATCCTTGAATACCTCCAAATGATAACACCCCAATAATGGCTAAAACGCCCAACATTTCAACCATTGAACGTCCATATTCTAATTGTTTTAAATAGTTCCGATATTTCATTGTTTTTTTCCTTTTTTTGTAATGAAATCAATCTTTCACCATTGTAATTAAAGGT
>JAZUBA010000056.1:0-10949 GCA_045638265.1 Alphaproteobacteria bacterium
TTCTTTGTCGGCACAAGAAATGGGATTGCCCTATAATGGTACGGATGGTGTTTATTTTAAATCCAGTTATGACGGAAAATGTCATTTGTGTTCAGCAACATATGATGTATCCAGTACACTTGCACAATGCCAAACTTGTGGTAATCAACGTCAATATGATGGTTCTAAATGTATTATTTATAACGGTTGTAACGGTGGATCAACATTTTGGAGTGTTCCGAATCATACCTGTGTTGCTTGTGGCACATCTACGGCCAAAGTTGAAACATCGTATGATGAAAGACATTTGTGTGATGCCTGTCCGAAAAAACGCAGTATGTTGTTAAAAGTCAATGACGAAACAAAAGCTTATTGTGCCAAAAAGTGTGAAGAAAATCAATGGCAAGATGCAAATGGTACCTGTTATGCCTGTACAAACACAACAGAACGTGAAATCGGGACAGATGATGAATCCCGTCGCTTATGTCGAGTATGTCCGAACAAAAAAGAAGAAGCCATACGAGATGAGAATAATGTTATTATCGGATATAAGTGTGTTCAAAAAGCCGGTTAAGGTTGACAGCTAAAAAAAGCGGTATATCTGAAAAGGATATGCCGTTTTTTTGTGGGGTGAATTTGTTTATCAGAAAAGAGTTCTTTCTTTTTCAAAAAGATGCATAATGTTGCTTTTAATAGCCTCTTTTTGCTGAAAAAAAGACTTTTGTTTCATTAAAAATTATGCTATATAATCAACATAATCGTTTGATATATCCTTTATAACTTAACGATTATGATTTTCTTATTATTATTCATCATAATATAATGTTTTTTACCCTTTTGGCCGTTCGTATCAGAAATGATATGAACGGTTTTTTTTATGCTGAGGAAAAAATCAGATGCCTTATATTTCAAAACAGTTGGATGAATTTCAACTCCCTGACGGAACGATTGCAAGTTCTGTCAGGGATATTGACACTTACTTAAAGCGAACGGGTTTAACAATGGCAAGCGATTATTCAAAATCAACGCTTAAAGCCGTTAAAGATGCCCGAAACACAGCGGTGCGACAAGATTTGTTTGCATCTTTTATTAACACTTATAAAAGGAAAATTTGGAATGAAAAATAATCAAAAAACAACCAGAGAAATTATTGAAGAATGTGCCAAAGCCATTCAGGCAAAAGAGGCGCAAAAAGAAGCTCTTGCCGTTGCCGGTGAAACAACGGTTTGTGATGTTTCCGATGAAGATGATATGCCCGATTGTGATATTCAGATTGATTCTGATTCACCTCGTGTGCCGATTTGTTTTGATTCGGAGCATGCCGAAAAATTTTGTGATTTGCCGGAAGAATGGCAAGACTATTTGCTCAATTTAGATGCGTCTTTGCAACATTATTGTTGTGAAACACATCGGAAAATGAATGAATTAAAATGGATTGATGAATTATACAAAATGCGTGATACATCTGTTTGTGCCGATAAAAACGAAACACCTCGTGAATGGTTGGAAAAGTTGGCATATATAGAACATATGTTGTCCGCTGATCCAAAATCAACTTTGGTTTCATTGTGCAAAATGTATTTACGTCCGTTTAATCCGTTGGAACGTGAATTGTTGCTATCGGCACCATTGCCGGCTTATTTTAAAAATCGTCGTCAACAAATGGCAAAATCTTGGTTAGACAGACGGTTGTCCGAACGTCATGCAAACGGTGTTGAACGTTATCCGCATAGAAAAGCGGTGATGGATACAATGATTCGTTTGTTATCTGCTCGTTTGGCTGATGATGTATCTGATGCTTATGATATGGCAATTTGGATGGATAAACGCATTCGTCCGCAATTAATTGACGGAGAAGTGAATGTTCGGATTCGCAAAAAGGCTGATGAAGCTCGTCGTGTCAAAAATGTGCAGGCGATGGCACGCACAAAAGGCGAAGTTGTCAACAAGCCTGAACGTGAGTTGACGACCCGTGAGATTGTGGAGATGGCTTTTCGCAAGCATATGGGAAATTAATTTTATATGATGTATAACGGCGTTTTTTCCTCGCTCGTGTAGCACAATCTACACGTCGGAGGAGAAAACACCGTTCTCTATCTATCTAAAATCAATTTCCCCGTGCCAATCGTTGAGGACGGTGTTTTTAGGGAAGACTGCCAACCGTTGGGGGTGGGGCGAGTGTGGAAGTGGGTAGAGTGTACTAGTCTGTTAAGGGGTGGCGTGAGAATGTTCCCCCTCTTATGTAGCGCAATCTACACGACGAGGGGGAAATATACCGTTCTCTATCTATCTAAAATCAATTTTCCCGTGCCAAACCGTTGAGAGTGTGTTTTTAGGGAAGACAGCCAACCGTTGAGGGTGGGGCGAGTGTGAGAATGTTCCCCCTCTTAATGGCCAAATTTAAACAAGGCTGCAAGAACTTTTGACAAAGATAAAGTTTGTTCAAATATTTCACGAGAAGTTAAAAATAATAATGACCGTAAACGAAATGAGTGGGGATTATCGGAATGCAAAAGTGGTTATTTTTATGAATAAATAACTTGCAAAATTTATTTGTCAGGCGTATATTTATGTATATGTCTGACAAATAAGGAGTTAAGTATGCGGTATATGATATTAGTTATGACACTGTTATTGATGAGTTTTCAGACAAGGGCAGAGGAATTTGTAGATAAACGGTTTTATCGGATTCAGGAAGAGTATTTTCGTAATACAGGAAATGTAAAATTAACACCAGAAAAAATAATTATAGATCCTGAAAATGATGACTTGAATATGGTGATTTTGGAAGGATGTCATTTGTTAGAAAACAAAATCGGAAAAATTACGTTCCAATGTAAGACAAAGAAATTTTGCATGTCTTTAGAAGAGTGTGATCCATATATTGTAAAAAATCCAGCACCGATTACATTTGAAATTGCGAAAAAATATTGGTCAGAGAAAGCGAAATTAGAGTATGGGGTATGGGAAATAAGTGAGGAGAAGGAATATCGCACAATACCAGCTTTTCCGGAGGATGATTATTATGATACGCCGGAATGTTTGAATCCTTCTTGTACAGAAGGTAAAGGAGTATACAAACCCGGTGAGTTATGGACTAAAAAATCACTTAAACCAAAAGAATAAAAAAAGTACCCCTTTTCAAAAATAATCCTTGACTTGTATTCTTTTTGTTCTGTAATAAACGAAAGATGGTTATGATAGAAAGAAGACAAGATGAAAAACATCATCAACTTAAACGCCAAAGAAACAAACATTGCCATTGTATGGCGTGTGATGTTTAGTATCATCATTTCGTGTTATCATACGCCATTTTTGACACAGATATGGGAGGGTTTTATACAAGGCTGTGTTGCTTTGTTGATGATAATGAATTTGAATGTATTTATTGATGTTTTTGCGTTTGCTAAACAAAAATGTCCAAGAGTGATGGGCTTTTAGCTTGTTTGGGACAATGTATTAAACACGCATTGATGTATATTGGTTTCATTCTTTGTTGCTTTATGTTTTTCGCCTCTGACACAATGAATGAGAACGATTTTATGTCTCTCTTTTTATGGGTTCTTGTCACAATACCATTTTATTGATTTATCGTTTAGGATTTTTTCTCCATACTGTTTGGCTTTATGCGCAAAAGAAAGAACCTTATTCAATTGCAATAGGGTATCAGACGCTCAACAGACACTAAAAAGTAAATGCTTTTATGATAGGGTTGTTTTGGGGGTGTGTTTTATACTTTTTTCATATGTTAGTTATATATCAAGATGCAAAAAACAATTTTCCTATGCCAAACCTTTAATTCGCTGGTATTTAAACTTAAAAAAAATCGTTGTTTTTCAATGAAACGGCATGGCATATAAACGGACGTTAAATTGCAACACTTTTTTTACATTTTTGCAATTTTTTTTGTTTCGTGTTGGTTGGCAGATTGCTGGGGATTTTTCATAATGTCTCAATAGAGCGGTTTAAGTGTGAAATCGTTGCACAAAAATGTCCCTTTTGTTACAATATAATTATATTGATTTTATTGATAAATTTTAATTGTAATAGGGAGGATGATATGCAAAAGTATATAAATGAACAAGGACGGTCAATGGTAGAAATGCTGGGCGTTTTAGCTATTATCGGTATTTTATCAATCGGCGGGATTCATGGCTATTCCTTTGCCATGAATAAGTATCGCTCAAACCAAATTCTTAATGAACTTAATATTGCATCGCATCAGTTGGCAACCGTATTGTTAAGAAATGAAAATGAAGAATTGGAATTATCATTAGGTGAGCCATATGACAGCGGACGGATTGCATCAGCAGATTATGCGTTTAATTACGGATGTGGTAATGGATTGGCAGAAGAAGATTGCAGTATAGATGAAACAGGCTATTGGTTTGCGCTAAACGGTGTACCTGAAACAATTTGTAAAAATATGATGACAATGGTAGATGGTATGCCTTATTTAGCTGAAAAAGAATTAAATGGGACGATTGTGGCAGATGGTACGGCTTGTGCTGATGAAAATAACGAAATTACGTTTTTATTTAATTCGGATGGCTCGGGTGAACTTTCAGAAAACACAGGCAATAATGACGGAACAGGCGGTGAAAATAGTGATGTGTCAGACGAGCAAGAGCCGACATCACTCTGTCCTGCAAATACATCTCCTGATGGAGAAGGTGCCTTAGCCAAAACCGTAACTGATGAAAACGGAGCTATGATTGACTGTTATTGTGTTGAAGCAAATACAGGATATACAGACTTGGGTGAATGTGAAACATTGTCTGAAATATGTCAAGATAATGGTGATTGCAACAGAGGAGAATATTGTGATATTACATATTTTGATATGGGCGAAGGTGCTTGGCATTGTAATGAAAACAGTGAACGCCGTGGAACATGTCGGAATGCAAAGGATGATTTAAAAGATAAGCCAACAGGGGCGCCGTTCTATATTTCAAATAGACCGATGTGGTGGTGGAGTGCTGATCATTTCTGTAAAGCATTAGGTAAAACACTGGTATCTGTTAGTGATTATGATTGCGTAAAAGGTAGTAACGGTTATTATGGTTATTATTGCTATGATGATCCTAATGCTGATCTTAATGCGTTTGATGAATCAAAAGTAACAGAAACTGTCAAAAAAATGAATACTGCTTATGGATATTATCCAGGCTGGACAAGTACTGAATGCACTACATCATGTCGTATGTTGTTTATTGGGTCTAGCGGAAGTATTGTATCTGGCAGAATGGATAATGATACTGATTTAAAACACGCTGTTTGTAGATAATCAGGTGATTTAAATAAAGAAAAACGGAAAGGACAATATGAAATCTTTTCCGTTTTTTTTGTAATATATGCTTTTGTTATTTTTGATTGATTAATTTGTTTTTACCTTTTTGACGTAATGTTTCAACGGTTTCGCCTAATACATTTTCACATGTTGTATCTGCACCGCTTTTGATAAGAAAATCTGCCACATCAAAATGACCATTTTTACAAGCATACATCAGTGCTGTGTTGTTGCTGGCATCATGTGCGTTAATGTCTGCTCCGTGTTTGACAAGGTACTCAACAATTTTAAAGTGTCCGTTTTTGGCAGCACTGATAAGCGCAGACCAGCCCCCTTTGGGTTGGGTATTGATATCGGCATCGTGTTCAATCAAATATTCTACCACGTCAAAATGGTTGTGAGTACAGGCAAACATCAATGCCGTTGAGCCTTTTTTGTTTTTGTAATCAACAATGGCGCCTTTGATGACCAAGTGTTGTACAATGTCTTTGTATCCGTAATAGGAGGCAACCATTAAAGCAGAATAATCGTTTTCATTCAAAGCGTTGGCATTTGCACCGATGGAAATGAGTTTTTGTACGGTAGATAAATTGTTTTTATCAATGGCATAAAACAGTTGATTGTCAATATTTGTAAAGTGTTTGACCCGTTGACAAACACGAAATAAAAAATAACCGATTAAAAACAGTCCGCAAATAACAGGTACGCTGAATAAAAAGGTTAGTATGCTCATAATAGTTGCCTTTTGTTAAATTGAATGTTGATTAATATGTTGCACCTTTGGATTTGAGATAATCTGCTATCGGTTTTGTTTCAGGATCTGTTTCGGCCCATTCTAAAACAGATACGCCATCGGCTTTTGCATTGACATCAGCGCCGTGTTCTACCAGATATTCAACAATATCTGCATTTAAGAAAGAGACGGCATACATAAGTGGTGTTGCTCCTTTATATTCGTTTTGATCTTTGCTAGGAATGTTGATGTCTGCGCCTGCTTCAATTAACAATTTTACAATTTCTAAATTGCCATGTTCGCAGGCTTTGTGTAAAAACGTTACTTGATGTGGTTGCACGAATGTGTTAACATTAATTCCGTTGTTAATTAAGTAACCTGCAATTGCGACATGGTCATTGCAGATTGCTTTCCACATGGCCGTATTTAAATCAGCTGTTTTCGGCGCTAAATATTCAACAATGGCAAGGTGCCCATTTGTTGCGGCATAAGCAAGTGCATTGACATTATTCTTATTCATACAATTGGCATCAGCGCCGATACCAAGTAAATGTTGCACCATTTGCAGATTCCCGATTTTAGCGGCGTACATAAGTGGTGTCATCCCGTTGCTTTTGGCATAATTAACGCTGATTCCCTGTTGGATGCATTCTTGCAATTTAGCAACATCGTTTGATTTGACAGCCTTAAAAATGGCATTGTTTTTGTTGAATAAATCAAATAAAAACATATTTACTCTCCTTTCGTTTTTTTTTGGGTGTGTTGTGTTTTTTTGTTTTTCCTGATTTGTGTTTCAAAGGTTTGTGAGGTTTTTTTGGTAAAGTTATTTTGATTAATATGTTGCACCTTTGGATTCTAAATAATCCCGAATTTCCTCAAATTCAGGTTCATCTGAAAAATACGTGCAATCTAAAACTTTGCCTTCTTTATATTTTGCATTAACATCGGCACCGTTTTCAACTAAATATTTTACAACCTCGACATTTGCGAGGGTAATAGCTTCCATAAGAGGTGTTATTTCTCCCATCTCCGAATCGTATCCGCGACAATTGATATCGGCACCGGCCTCAACTAATATTTTGACAATCTCAAGATTATCAACAGCCTCAAATAAAAAGGTTATTCCATATTGAGATAAAACGTTGAGATTGGGCACTTTGTCAACTAAATAACGGACAATTTGAGGGTGATTTGTGCGGATTGCTTCGCTTAAAGCCATATTTAAATCGCTTGTTTTAGGGGTCAAATATTCAACAATGGCAAGGTGCCCATCTGTTGCGGCATAAGCAAGTGCATTGACATTATTCTTATCCGTACGATTAGCATCAGCGCCGATACCAAGTAAATGTTGAACCATTTGCAGATTCCCGATTTGAGCGGCATACATAAGAGGTGTCATTCCGTTCTTTTTGGCGTAATTAACACTGATTCCCTGTTGGATGCATTCATGCAATTGAGCAACATTATTTGATTTGACAGCCTTAAAAATAGCATTGTTTTTATTAAATAAATCAAACAGGAACATTTTTTACTCTCCTTTTGTTTTGTGGTTTGATTTTTGGTTCTTTTGGGTTTCTCTTTCAGCGATTTACGAAAATTTTTTTGGTAACATTATTTTGATTAATATGTTGCGCCTTTGGATTTGAGATACGCTTCAATTTGAGGTCCTTTTTCAGATTCAATTAAATCGGTAATGTCTAAAACATTGCCGTATTTATATTTGGCGTTGACATCGGCGCCTTGTTCAACCAAATATTGAACAATTTCAAATTGATCATAAGATACGGCATGCATTAAAGGTGTTGCTTCTTCAAAATCAAACATATAACTGCGTGCGTCTATATCTGCCCCAGCTTCTACCAAGATTTTAACAATATCTAAATTGCGTTCGGCAGCTTCTGCTAAAAACGTGGTTTGATGTTTGGATAAAACGTTGAGATTTGATACTTTATCAACTAAATAGCGAACAATTGCGACATGTTCATGTATAATGGCTTCTCGTAAAGCCATATTTAAATTGCTTGTTTTGGGAGCTAAACAGTCTACAATTGCTTGAAATCCTCGGCTAGATGCATAAGTAAGTGCGTTGACATTATTCTTATCCACACGATTGACATCAGCGCCTAATTTGAGCAAAAGTTGTACCATTTCTAAATGACCGAGGTCAGCGGCATACATCAAAGGCGTTTGTCCGTTGTTTTTGGCGTAATTAACGCTGATTCCTTGCCGAATGCACTCATACAGTTTTGTTGAATCGTTGTTGCGAACGGCTGAAAAAATAGCGTTGTTTTTGTTAAATAAATCAAACAGGAACATTTTTACTCTCCTTTTGGTTTTTTGCGAGGTGTTGTTTGATTCTTGGTTCTTTTGGGTTTGTGCTTAATGGCTTTGCGTGTGATTTTTTTTGTTTCTTTTTCAACATTTTCGGAAAGCACTTTCGTTTCTGTTATTGTTTCTGTTTCATCTGATTGAGCTGGTGCTTCATCCGCGTTGTTTTTAGCAGAAGTCGGATTAATAATCCCCGTAGAAATAATCAGTTTTAAAGCCTGTTCAACCGTCATATCAAGCATAATAATATCTTTTTGCGGGACGTATAAAAAGAATCCGGATGTCGGGTTGGGTGTGGTTGGTACATAAATGGCAACCAGTGAATCATCATTGAGTTTTTCGGTGATTTCTTCATAAACTGGACCCGTAATGAATGCAATTGTCCATAAATCACGACGTGGATATTCCACTAATACAGGCTGACGAAAGGCTTTGTTTTTATCGTTGCCGATAAGCGTTTCCAAAATTTTGCGAAACGCATTATATAATCCTGAAATCAATGGAATACGATTAATCAGACGATAACCGAGCTTAACAAATGCCTGTCCGACAAAATTGGCGGTCAACATACCGATAACGGTAAAGAATACCAATAATAATAAGACGCCTAAACCGGGGATACTATGCGGTAACAGTTCGTTGGGATTATATTTAGCCGGAATAAATGCCGTAACGGTGCTGTCAATATAAGTAATGGCCTGCCAAGCAACATAAAGTGTAATGGCAATCGGTGCCGTTACTAAAATACCAGTGAAAAAATATGTTTTTAATGTTGTTTTTTGTGATTTTTTACTATTCATTTTGTATACCTTTCATACAAATAAAATACACGACATTACAAAGGTTGTAAAGAAAATTATCGTGAAAAAAACATTGACAAAGTTTGTGAAAAGGAGTAATATATCACAACAGCTCAAAATATAGATGGAGGAGATATGCTGACAAAAAGAGAAAAAAACGTTTTAACAAGCGGTAATGCCGAAGAAATTAAAGACGTGTTAAAAAATATGACAGGTTATTTATCAAAGGACGAAAGTTTGCTTGCATTGAACACATTAACCGGTCGTGGATTTATGAATTTTGAAATTATTCCGTTATTGGCAAAAAGAAGATGTGATTTCAATATGCCACTCAATGACAGCGGTTATCGGGTTTGTGATTATTTAGCTTCATACGGTCGGTTATCTCCCCGTTTGATTAATGAATTTCATAAAGCAGGATATGATTTTTGTCGTGATAACAGTCATGGCGAGCATTGCGGTTTTTATCTGGCTTTTGAACGACCGGTCAGCAGTTTGGTTGTCAGTGCGTTGAAAAATGTTAATGTTGATTTTGAAAGTCCGAATAATAACGGTAAAACAGCTGTTGATATGTATATGCAAAACATGCAATATTATGGTCGTAAAATTATGTTCCCGTTGTTGTCGGGAATGAAACGGGAAGAATATGTTGACTTTTTGCAAATGAAACATTCGGATGTCAGAAAATATATTTCAAGTGTGATTGAAAAAATACCTTCTGAAGCGAATAGTCATATCGGCATCGCCAAAGTTAATGAAGATTTGACAATACGGATGAATATCGGCTGTGGTGTTTCAAAGGCAATTACGTCAAATAAATCGTTGGAAAAAGCGCAAGAAATGCGAAAATGGCAAGAATTGCAAAATAAAAGATAAAAATTGCATTTTTTAATTGACAAATAAAAAAGAATCAGTTATAAAGCAATCCTATTTAGTTTAAGTAAAGGGATAAAAACAATGTTTGCAGTTATTAAAACAGGCGGAAAACAATATAAAGTAACAAAAGATTCCGTCATTATCGTTGAAAAATTGGCTGGTGAAGCCGGTGAAGCCGTAAGCTTTGAAGAAGTTTTAATGGTTGGTGATAAAGTTGGTACACCAACAGTTGACGGAGCCAAAGTCAGTGGTGAAATCGTTAAACAAACACGTGGTGAAAAGGTCATTATTTTCAAAAAAATTCGCCGTCACGGTTACAGACGGAAAAAAGGTCACAAACAAGATTTGACTGTCGTAAAAATTACGGACATCAAAGCTTAATTTATGAAGGAGTAAGACAATGGCACATAAGAAAGCAGGCGGTAGTACCCGTAACGGTCGTGATTCCGAAGGCAGACGTTTAGGTTTGAAAAAATCAGGCGGTCAATCTGTTATTGCCGGTAATATTATTGTTCGTCAACGTGGTACGGTTTATCGTGCAGGCGACAATGTCGGTATGGGTAAAGATCACACTTTGTTTGCTACAAGCGACGGGGTTGTTGAATTTAAACGTTCTTTCAAAGACAGAGTTTATGTTTCTGTAAAATAATCTGAAAGAATCGTCCAGATTTTAAAAAGCGTAATTCCTGAAAAGGGTTACGCTTTTTTGTTAGAAAAATTGATTTTATATGATGTATAACGGCGTTTTTTCCTCGCTCGTGTAGGGAAATCTACACGTCGGAGGAGAAAAACACCGTTCTCTATCTATCTAAAATCAATTTCCCCGTGCCAAACCGTTAAGGGCGGTGTTTTTGGGGGAGTTTGCCAACCGTTGAGGGTGGGGCGAGTGTGAGAGGTGAGGGTGTCAACCGTTGAGGGTTGAGCGAGTGCGAGGGGTGGTGTG
>JAZUBA010000057.1:0-3116 GCA_045638265.1 Alphaproteobacteria bacterium
GATGAAACAAAAGAGTATCCAATTTTGTTAGCAGTGTTGATACGATTGAAAAATGGTTTGTATTTGACTGTATCGGAAGAAATAGATAATCCGATGTTGCGTGTTTTTTCTAACAAACAGGAAGCAAAAAAAACAATCAGAGCAGAATAAAATGCTTTGATTTAAATGATTTTTTTCTTGCACTATCAGAGAATGTCGGATATAATTAAAATTGCTTTATAAGGCACGTTCTTTACCGATGAGAATAGAAATCGAAATCGCTCATTGTGTATCCTATATTCGCCTGCTAAGCGAGTATAGAGATTAAAGAACAAATTTTCACGCCGGTGATTATTTTATTCAAGCCGAATAAAATATGTGAAAAGGAAAGGGTATCAACCGATACCCTTTTTATGTGTAAAGTTTAATTTTGATTATTTGAGTGCTCAAATTTCAATCTTGCATAAAATATTCTTAAACCCTTAAAACACCAAATAATGAACATAAGCGGAACAATATACAATATAGCACCTACAAATGCTAAAAGTAAAACTGAAACTGAAAGTGTAGTATGAATTGTTGTTATATATATCAAATAAATCCAATAACCTAAAATTAATTCAATTGCTTGAAGAATAAACAATTTAAATGTAGGTTGTTTTGTATTGATGGAAAAAGTTTTATTCGAAATTTTTTGATAAATATATTTTAACATTTTTATAATAAAACACACTAACCAATATAAAACAAATAATATTATATATGAAGTAATATATGTTGATAATGTAAACATACATGGCATATCATTAAAAAACCATTGATAAACAGAATCATAATTAGATACATATATACAACTTTCACCATTATTGTTTGTGTCGGTTACTGGCATTAGAGTTAAAATAATTATTGTTAACCACAAACTCGACCAAATTAGTTGTGTACACTGTTTTAAAATTGTAGTTTTATTTTGTTTCATTATTTTCCTATTTTGGATAAAAATCCGTTTTTATAATACAAATCTGAGAGGTTAAGCCTTTTAAACACCATTCGTTTGATTGGTTTCTTGGATTTGTACCATCAAGTATAATAGCTCCAATAATGCCAACCAAAATACCGGCACAAAATAATCCATATAAATATAAAAGAATATATAGTGAATATTTAAACGTTTTTTTTAATATGTTTTTCATGTATGTTTCCTTTATATTTTATGCCCACCGATTTAAACAGGTACGATAATCGTTTCCGTCATTAACACATTCTTCCATAAATTGATGAAAAGCATCTCTTGTTAAAAAATCATCTGTCATAAGAAAAGCAAAAAATGAAATAATAAGAATAACACCTAATGAAATAAATAGAAGAAAAGTATCTAACATAATCTTAAAAATCGTTTTGAACATATTTACTCCATTTGTGTATCTTTAAAATGACAATTTTGATATGTATGACCTGTGTCTATACATTGTTTCATAAATTGATAATAATCTTCCTGATAAAGAAAATCACGGGTTTTCAAATAACTGAATGAAGCACCAATCATAACAATACAAATAGAAACAACCCCTATAATCCCATAACAGGTAAATTTTAATATTTTTTGTAGTACTTTTAATCCAGTCATTTGAAAACCTTGCAAAAATTGTATTTTTTATAGTATATACATTTTATATATTTGTCAATACAATAAAATAAATCAACTTAATATTGTTTTTTTATATAAGGAAATTCTCTCTGAAATAGATGACATCAATGCTCCTGTAAATGGTAATCAGGCAACTTTACTGCATTTATGTTGTATCATGAGTTGTGATACTGCCCCGATTGAATACTTGTTAGAGAAAGGAGCAAATCCTGATGTTAATGATAAGTTTGGGTTAACTTCTTTTGATTATGTTATTCGTAATCCCAACCAATGGGCAAGAGTGTTGAATTACTTAACTTTGACGTATATTAAAAACGGTTACATATTGTAACCGTTTATGTATAATGTTTAATCTTGATTGTTTTTGCGTGGAAAACCATAAAAATTGTCAATGCATAATTCTTTTGTTTTGCCTTCATTCATGCATTTTTCAACAAAAATCCGCTTATCTTCACTCGGATTAGCTTTTGTTGTCTTAATTTCTGTTATAAATCCAACACACATTCCACTTGCTATTAAAATAATAAAATAAAGTATTCCATAAACCAAATAACGCATTATATTTTATCCTTCATTAATAAATATCATCCATACAACGATGTTCCGGATATCCGTATTTTATGCAAATTTCTATATATTCTGCGTTGTGTTCTGCATAAATATAATCCACTCCGCTCCACATTCCAATTATATAAGCGAAGAAGAAAATAATGATAGAAAAAATAAAAATAAAACTATAAAGAAAAAGTTTTCCAATTATTTTTAAAATATTCATAACACCTCTTTATTTAGCTTGTTAATTTTTTCTATCATATTTATTTGCTTTTGTCTATAACATATTATTGCTCATCACTTGACATAAGTGTACTATTTTGTTATCCTGAAATAAAATAACGTTTAATAATCAGAATAAAATAGGATAAATAAAATGAATAAAATATCTATTAAAACTGCTTATTATCAAATGAAAAACTTATCTGCAATGGGAAAGGCTTTTCCATCAAAAGGAGCAGATTTTTTGATACAATCAGTTAAACCTTTATTGGTTGGAAAAAAAATAGAACAAATCTTAAATACATCTATTTGGGATTGGCATTGTTCTATCAATTCTGACCACGTCTTGCAGCAATCAATGGCTGATGAAATAGAGTGGCATGGACCATTTGTGTTTGTGATAGATAATCAGTATTTATCCGTTCTTTTTACTGCACCGCAACATTATGAAATCGGTTTAAATTCTCTCTGTATTGAAAATATTGTTTCCATTGAGAAAAGATCATTTGCCGAAATTCAAAAACTAAAATCGGAAAATCAATTTTTAGATATTTCATTTTTATACCCACAACTTATTGGTACCGAAATTGATGATATAGAAATTATTCAAGATGAAACAAAAGAGTATCCAATTTTGTTAGCAGTGTTGATACGATTGAAAAATGGTTTGTATTTGACTGTATCGGAAGAAATAGATAATCCGATGTTGCGTGTTTTT
>JAZUBA010000058.1:0-1660 GCA_045638265.1 Alphaproteobacteria bacterium
TATAGGGTGCTAGAAAATGGGTAGTGTCTACAAGCACAGAACCAATATTATTTCAATACTGAAGGCTGTAGAATACATAATAATGTATTGGGCTTCATAAATTTTTGTTAATCATAAAATGGGGTCATTAAATACCGTAAAATTTATTAATCATGATTGACATATATTTATTTAGGTAATAAAATGCAACCTGGATTAAATTACGATAAACATGACCCCAAATTTATTTTATTGGGCAAAGTATTTAAATTTATTGAAAACGAAAACATAAAAGACATATATAATCGCTATGGTATTACAAACAGGAAACTGTTTGTTATTTGTTTAAAAATATTTTTTATACACGTTTTTTTTAATTATAGGATTTCTGATGTTGTTAGTGAGTTAAATAGGTCATCTAAGCTTAGAAAATTTGCTGGAATTTTGGAAGTTCCAACTGAATCTCAAGTTTACGAGTACCTTAGCCGTTATGACCCCGAAAATTATTGTAATATCGTAAATTCAATCCTAAAAAAGTTTTTTAAACCACGTAAAACAAGAAAAGATATTTATATTACTGATGCAACACCTGTAGAGTGCGATATCAACATTTTAAGGAAGTATATCACTCCAGAACATTTAAAAAAATTAAGACTCAAATTCGGATATTCAAACTCTAAAGGCTATTTTATAGGTTATAAAGTAACTGTTGTACTAGAAAAAACTACAAAAACTCCCGTTTCAATATTAATCCATCCTGGAGCTCCTAATGATTCCAAAATTTTTGACGAAGTTTTAAAAGAACTCAAAAGAAGAAGCCTAATCAAACCAAAAGACCTCATATACTTTGACCGAGGATATTTCTCATATGAAAACTACAAAATTGGAATTAACAAATACAAAATCATTCCAGTAATATTTCCAAAAGAAATATTCAAAATAACCAAATTACAAGACCAAATGGCCTATCCTTTATTAATCTACAAGAATCCCAAAGAGATTGAAAAAAATAAAAAACTAATAAACCACCTACAACGCCTATTACTCATAAAACTAGCAAACTGGAAAGAATACAAACCCACAAGAGGAATAATAGAAGATTTCTTCAAATCAGCCAAAGGAGCATTTGGATTAGGAAAATTCCACAGCTTTACAGACAAATCCATGTACAAAAACATCTACCTCTGCCTATTATTAACAGCACTCGTCGTACAATGCGGATTCAAAACAAAAACACAACTACAACAACTAGCAGAAGGAAAAATAGAACTTAAACCACCAAAAAATAAAAAAACAAAAAAAGACAAAAAACAAAAAGAAAACAATAAAAAAACAAAAGCCCAACAGAAAACTGGACAACGAAAACTAGAAATAAAAGAAAAAGAAACACCTACAACGCTAGATTACTTCACCTAAATCTAGCACCCTATTTATTTTACTATTTTCTGCTTCATAACAAATTACAATAAAATTCGTATTTTCGAAGAAATTTTTCCAATAAGAGTCTTCCCATTCATATTCAAAATCACTTAATTGTAATGGTCTAAAGGACATTCTTTCTATAGCTTCGTCATTTCTTATTGGGAGATTTTTAATAATAAAACTAGTTTTACGGAATAATTCATCTTTTTCATATAATTCTTCATCTTTTCCAATTAATTCGTTGGAAATCATTTTATTT
>JAZUBA010000059.1:0-16148 GCA_045638265.1 Alphaproteobacteria bacterium
AACGCAAATTTCCATGTTTTGA
Organism: Alphaproteobacteria bacterium; assembly: GCA_045638265.1. Taxonomy (GTDB): domain Bacteria; phylum Pseudomonadota; class Alphaproteobacteria; order CAAHEQ01; family UBA3637; genus RGIG4140. The sequence goes on from JAZUBA010000059.1 coordinate 23, forward strand.
AATTTTGATTTTTGCGATGTTGTCCAATTATTTTTATTTAAAATCAATATTTAATTATAAAAATTTAATTTAAAAAGAAAGTTTTGACAAACGTAAAAAAAAGGTTGATTTAAACGTACCTTTATTTGCAACGATTAACGCTTTGATTTTTAAAGAAAAACAAAAAAATTCAGCAAATTAACCGGCAAATTGCATCACTTCATTACACACACGCATTTCATTTTTAGTCAAACATATATTATCTATAACAAAAAAAACGCCGAAAAATCGGCGTTTAATTTATCTTATTATTTCAGAATATTATCGTTTAAACTGTGCCATATACAACGCATGATAAGCACCTTTTAAATCCAACAATTCCTGATGAGAACCCTTTTCAACAATATTGCCTTCATTAATAACAACAATCTGATCTGCGTTTTGCACAGTTGATAAACGGTGTGCAATTACAAAAACCGTTCTGTCTTTCATCAAATTATCAATAGCCTGCTGAACAATAGCCTCTGATTTATTATCTAATGCCGAAGTTGCTTCGTCCAAAATAACAATCGGGGCGTTTTTAATAAAGGCACGCGCAATGGCAACACGTTGTTTCTGTCCACCGGAAAGCAACACTCCTCTCTCACCGATAGCTGTATCCAATCCGTTTGGTAAGGACGAAACAAATTCATCCAAACAAGCAGATTTTAATGCCCGATTTAAATCTTCTTCCGTTGCATTAAAATTACCTAACAAAATATTTTCACGAATTGTCCCGTCAAATAAGAAATTATCTTGAAACACAACAGCAATTTTATCTCTCAATGAAGCCAACTTCATATCATCAACAGAAACACCGTCAATTAAAATTTGACCTCTTGTGATTTTATAAAAACGTGGCAATAAATTAACAAGCGTTGTTTTGCCGCCACCTGAATTACCAACTAAAGCAATTTTTTGTCCTTTTTTAATTGTTAAATTCACATTATTCAAAACCATTCTTTCTGAATTATATCCAAAATTAACATTGCGGTATTCTATTTCTTTTTGAATAAAGGGACATTCACAAGCATCTTCTTTTTCAGCAACACTCATTTTCATCCCCAAGAAATCAAAAATACGTTCTATGGCTAAAAAAGAATTTTGAACGGCTGCAAAATTTTTACCGATATTTTTAATTGGCGTATATAACATCAACAATGCTGTAATAAAAGCCACAAAATCACCTGTTGTAATTTCTTGTGTTTTAATCAAATAACTACCATACCAAATGGTTAAACCGATACCGATAGAAATAATAATATGCATCATCGGTGACAACCACGCCGTTTTTTGTGTGAATTTGATTTGCAATCTAAAAATTTTTCGCAAAACGTCTGAAAACTTTTCACTCTGTCTTGCTTCTAAATTATAGGAAGCGATGGTTTTTAATCCGGAAAAAGTTTCATTTAAAACCGTTAAAGCAGCACCGCCAGCTAACACAGTTGACTGAGCAACTTCTTTAATTTTTTTACGAATCAGTGTTAAAGGATAAAGTGAACAACCTAAAACAATAATCGCAATAATGGCTAATTGCCAAGAAGTATAAATTAAAACACATAAAAGTGAGATTGATGAAAACAATCGGGTCGTAAAAACTTTTAAATTACTTAACAATCCCGAACAAGCTGTATTTGGGTCAGAGTCACACCGAAAAACAATAAAACCTGATGAATTGGCATCAATAAATGCCGGTTCACATGTAACCAATTTACTGTAAATATGCTTTTTAACAGAAGTTGTTATTTTACCACCAACCCAAGTATTTAAATAGGAGGATGTGTATTCCAACGCACTTTGAATAATGGTAAAGCCAATTACAAACACAGGTATCCAATAGAGCGGTAAGTTAAAAAACGTTCCTCCGCCTTTATCCATAACAACCATGTCCATAAACGGCTTTAATGCTAATGCAATAATAGCATCTAACGAACCAATCGGAATAGTAATTAAAGTAGAAACAAGAGCACGTCCCCAAAACGGCTTAACAAACGGCCACATACGGGAATAGTTTAAAACAAATGAATTGTTTTTAACTTTTGATTTAAATTTTTGAAACATAAAACTCCTTTTCAATAAACTGTCGGTATTTTAATGAATTTAAACATAAAAGTCAAGCTTTATGATTATCTGCTTATATACATTATGTTTTTCTTGCAAATTATTTATTTATGATATATAATTATGTCCTTTTTTAAAGGAGTATACATGCATATCAGAAAAGCAACTATTCATGACGTTCCAGAGATGTTACAATTAATCAACAATTACGCCAAAGACGGTTTAATGCTAATGAAAAGTCCATATCAAATCTATCGCAACATTCAAAGTTTTTGCGTATATGAAGAAGATAAAAAAATCATCGGCTGTTGTCGATTAAACGTTGTTTGGAAAAATCTTGCCGAAATTGCATCACTAGCCGTTTCAAAGGAACATAACAAAAAAGGAATCGGTCGTCAACTTGTTCAATTCACTGTCAACGAAGGCATTGAATTAGGCATTTATGAATTTTTTACACTAACCTACCAATCTGCTTTTTTTGAAAAATGTGGTTTTACATATACCGAAAAAGAAACTCTGCCACATAAAGTTTTCGGGGATTGTCTTATGTGCCCTAAAATAGATAATTGTGATGAAATGGCTTACGTTTTAAAAATATCAAACAATCATTAAAAAATATTAACAAATAGTTAACATTTTGATTTTACGAACAAAATAATACTTTTTGCTTGCTATAACCTGCAAAATATGGTAAAAAAGGCAAAGAACCGATAAAGGAGTATCTGATGAGTTATCGTTTTAGCCTACCCGTATTGTATTTATCAGGGCTTATTTATGCCCCTTCATTATTTGCTCAAACCATTGATGCACAAGTAGTTTTAGATTATAAAAACCCTTCTTATACAAATACTGAAACAATTTCTGTCGGTGACGGATATGGTATTTGGGTTGATGGGTTAACTGGTTTTAACGGTAATTTGATTAACAGTGGGAATATAACCGTTTCAGGTAAAGGATATGGTATTTATGAAACACCATATCAAACACGACCTGTTAATATGAACATCAATAACACCGGTTTAATTCAACGCATTCAATTAGAACAAACCGATGGTGATGCTCGCGTGACTGACCCTAGCCAGCTGGCTCGTTATCAGTATATGCGAAATTACGGTAAAAATCCGGCTGTTTTATCCAATCAAGGCGAAATACAGGGCGAAGTTTCACTCGGTGTTAATAATACAATTAATAACAATGGTGTTTTTTCAAATTTTGATTTAGACGACTCGTCTTTTGCCAAAGGAAATTTAATTTCACTCGGTCATAACGGACTTATAAAAAACGGTATAGAATGGGATTGGCGTGAAAAGGAAATAGATGAAGACGGTCTGTTGTATACCGGACTAGAAAAAGCCATTATTAAAACATCGGAAGTCAAAAACGATTATGCCGCTGACTTACAAGAAGTTCGTACAACAACATTTAACGAGAACGCACTCATTTCAACCGACAAAATTCAATTTGCCGGACAAGGTATATTAGTTAATGGCGGTATAATTGACAATCAATCTATTGTATTTGGCGATAACGGGTATTTTTATAACATTGGTAATGCATATAATTCAGCCTCCATTAAAAACGCCGCTGATTATGTGGATTTAACACCTGCGACACAAACAACATCCGATACAACAGATACAACACCCGAAACACCGGATACGCCCGAAATTCCTGAAACACCAAACACACCTCCCCCAGCTGAATTGGTTGATTATTCAGGCGGAACAATCACCACGCAAAAACTTGTTTTAGGTAATAACAGTATTTTGCATAATGAAATGGGTGCAACATTATCCATCGGTGATTTATCAACCGGTTCAAATAACAGTATAAAATTAGGAGCTGATTATCAATTAGCCGAACCGGCCATTTTGGAATTTACAAATGGTGAAAAAACCCTTGTTGGAACATTTACAACAATTCAGCAAACATCAGATGTTAATATTAAACATGCTGATTTAGGCGCTAACAACACTGTTATTATTGATAACAAAGTTAATTATACGGGTGAAATACTTAAAACTGCTAATAACAATAAAATTGACATTATCGGAAGCACTGTTAATGTGAAAAAAGATGACGGGACGGGATTAATTGATATTGGCAATAACAGTACCGTTACACTTAAAGGTGGAAAATGGGAAGAAGTAAAAGAACCTTACATTATTGAAATTGAATCTGAAAACGGAGAACCAACATATTCACTTGAAGAAAGAACATTAAGAGGTGAAGCAGTTTTCGATACCGTTGTTTCTGCAGACACATTCAAAATGGGTGATAATGCAAATCTTTCATTAACACAAGGTGAAAGTGTTACGTTCGAAAATGGTAAGACATCGGTAGGAAGTGTTTCTCTCAATACAACAAATAGTATTTTTGGAAATAATGCTATTGTTTCTGTTACAAGCAATCCTGAAAATGAATTTTATTCAACATGGACAGCAACCGAACAAATCAGATTTGGGAATAATGCACAATTATCAAATGCCAGTTCAATTACAACAACAGATATGATTTTTGCCAATAGCGGTATTTTTACCAACACAGGATTTTTTGATGCACAAACATTAACCATGGGCGAAAATTCTACCATAGAAACTTGGACTGACATTCCCGCATTTACAACTCTTGGCAGTAATTCTATTGCCATATTAAACGGTGATTATTCAAGTGAATTACCTGCTTCTGACGAAATAGACATATGGGAGCCCGCCGGAACATTTACAAACGGCATTACAAAAGCAAACGGAGCTGAAAACGTACAAATTGTTTCTCGCACAAAAGCACTATATGATGCTGATAATGATATATGGGAAGCTCAATACGGTTATTTAACCGGTGGAGTCAATGTTGATAATATTATAGTTGAATCAGGTGAGTTACGTGTATCCGGAGACATCAAAGGGCATATTGGCATTAATTCAAATTCACAATTACGCATTGTTGATACCGATATTATGATTCATGATCCGATTAATAAATTAGCAAATACAGAAAACACGAAATTAATTATTGATTTAGACGGAAGCGACCATTATTACAGAACATCCAATACCATTAACGTTGACCGTATTATTTTAGAAGGTGGCGGATTTGAAATTAACACACCCGTTCAGGCAAAGGATATTACATTAGGAAGTAACACCGCCGTTCGTTTAAAAGGTAATTATTATGTCGGCGATATGAAAGAATTATATGGCGATTCGGCTAACACCACACTTGCTGTTGATGCCGGTACAGACAAAGAGATTAACTCAACCGGAATCATAAGAGTTGACCGTGTTGTTGCCGAAAGCGGAACATTTAATATCAATCACAAATTAGAGGCTGTTTATACAAACGATTCATCTTCAATGCCATCTGCCAGTGAACAAGGGATGGAATTAAATACGGATGCCGTTATTAATGTTAATGCAGCTGATGTTAAAGTCAATCGTATCGTCCGTGGACAATTAGCTCAACAGTTAGGTAACAACGTAACAAATACAACTATTATCATGAATGACGGTACATTAAATGTAGAAAGAAACGTAGATGTTGATCAATTAAATATTAAAAAAGGATTGTTTGAATTTGAAAATAAAGATACAACAAACGTTATTAACATCAAAAACGCTTTAACAGTTCATCGGGGAGGACATTTTGCCGGTGCCGGTCTTGTAAATATGCGTAATGGTGATTTAACCATTAATGAGGGCGCTAGATTATCCGTCTCAACAAAATTAGTAAAAGATAAACCTATTGATACAATGGAAATTATGCAATCGGAACACGTTTATTCTGATTCAACCGACGTAACAGATAAAGGCTCTGCCACCGTTAATTTAAAATCAGGAAGCATTTTGGATTTACGGGCAGACAATGGTATATCAGACAAAATTGAAGTATCTGGAACTGTCAATATTGAAGATGATATGCGTTTAATTTTACGCAATATTGAAGCCAATCAAAATTATGAATTAATCAGTGCAACACAATTAAACGGCAACATTGACGAAATTCAAACATCTTTCTTATGGAAGGGTACACAATTAACAAATAATAACGGCAAATTAAATTTACAAGTTGCAGATGTTCAAACATTAAAACAAGGTATTGCTCCTGTCAAACATTCTGAAAATGTTGTTAGTATAGCTGATGCTATGGATAAAATTCATAATAGAACTGCATCTAATACGATTGATCCGTTCCTTGACCATGTATTTTATGCTCAAACAGCTGAATCAGCCGTACAGGTAATGGACGAGTATTCTCCGGAAGGTTATTTAAATCTGCAACACGCCGCAGCTCGTACAAACAGAACATTCCGTCAAAGTGCCATAGATGAATTAACGGCTATGAGAACATATCGGGATGTAGAAAACATGTTTGGTATACAACAATCCTATTCCTACAACCCCAATTATTACGGTCGTCCTGGATATGAACAAATTTATGGAAATTGGAACAACCAACAAACCCGTCGTCGCCGTACCAGAACAGATAAAGGTGGTATATGGGCAAAACCGTTTATGACATCGTTAACACAAGATGACAAAGAGAATATGTCAGGCTTTGAATTTTCAAATTATGGTTTAACAGCCGGTATTGACAAACGTTTTGGATCTATTGCAATCGGTATGATGGGATTATATGCTTCCGGTTCATTAGAACAAAATAACAAAGTCATCGAATCAGATATAACAACATACGGTGCCGGTGTTTATGGATATTATCGTCCAAGTCGTTCACGTCAGTTTGTTAATGTTTACGGATTGTGGACTCAAAGCAAAAATGAGGCAAAACACAAAATTAACTCATTGGTAGAAAGTGCAAATGCCGATTTTAATATGACTGCTTATTCTGTCGGTGGTGAATATGGTGTTGACTTACCATTAAGTCGTTCTGTCATTATAACTCCCAAAGTCGGTATTGATTATACAACCGTATCTATGGATGAAATTGAGGAAAAAGGAACTGGTTTAGCGAGAGTTAAAGTAACACCCGATGATATGACATCCATCCAAACACCGGTAGAAGTTCGGGCAACCTTTAATTTAGGAGCAGGCAATCATCGTTTCAAACCGGAGTTACACGCTCGTTGGACACATGAGTTTGGAGATACTGCCGGTTCAGGAAAAGGATTGTTTGTTAAACAAAATCAACCTTTCGGTGTAAAAGGATTAAATGCTGATGAAGACACCTTTACACTAGGCGGTTCATTATTATGGTTGTATAACGTTTCTGAATTAGAAGTCAAATATGATTATGATTTCAGTTCAAGTAGTACGGGACACAGTGTAAACGCATCATACAAATATTTATTCTAACAAAAAATACCCCTTTTTACGATTTTCAAACAAACGTACTAGGGGTATTTTTTTTTGCTGTCTCGGACAATTATTTTACAAATGTTTCTGCTGTTTCAACCATTCTTATCCATCGGCGATAACGATTAATTTGATTTACGTTATTTTGGTTTTCTATGATTCCATCAAAGCATCTCAATTTTTGAAACAACACGGCATACATCATATCAATTTTTCTACCGGTTAAACTCTGATAATATTTTACAATTCGAAACGTCAAATCATAATCATATTTAAGCAATGTAGAAAATTCTGTTGACACATTCCGTTGACAAGCATTTCCAAAATCAATAATACCCACCAGTTTATTATTGTTTAATAAAAAATTATTTTCGTTTAAATCAGTATGGCACAAAACAACATCTTGTTCAGAGAAAGAATATTGCCGATACGAATCTAATAATGTCAGACATTTCGTTTTTTCCTCGTTCGTTAAAACAGGAGAATTTTGTACCATTTCTTCATTAAATTGATGTTCATCAGGCAAATAGGGAATGTTCGACAGCCTCACATTATGTATTTGCGATAAAAAAACAGCCAAATCATGAGCCAACGTATCTTTGTCATGTTCACACAGCGGTTGAGATAATTGACTGTATTGTATGCCGGCAATATAAGCATGCTCCGTAAACAAAACATCTTTTTCCTGATGTATTTTCAATGATGGAATCTGAACAGATACAAACGGTTTTAACAGCTCTAAAATAAGCGTTTCATTTTTGTATTCCTGATAAAATTCCTGAGAACGAGGAAACCGAAACACAAATTTATTGTTAATAATATAAGCAATACTGTGAAAACCGTTTTCAATCACTTCCACTTGACAAATCGGTTCAGATATTACTTTTTGAATCAGATTAATATTTTGTTTCATAATCAGCTTTCCTCCATAATAAAAATATATTATATCTTTATATGTAAGTCAATCACCATAAAAAAGGAAACAGTAAAACTGTTTCCCTTGTGAGATATTACGTTAAAATTATTAGAGAATATTATTTCGTGGAAGAAGTAACAACAGATTGCGACTCCATTGTATTTTTGTGAATTATCTCCTCATACGGCGCCCACAAAAACACAATAATAATACAAATGATTAACATTATCCACAACCAATATTTATTTATCATATCGTTATCTCCTTCCGTAAAAAAAATGAGTAGTGATAACGCAATTGTCAACCTGTTTTAAGTTATTTTAGACTATTGACATATCAAATAAATATCTGCTTAAAGCATTTAAACAGTAAAAATATACTTTTATTTGTTTACCTGAATCCCTTTAACAATGTCAATCCACTTATTCAACTCTTTTTCTCTAATCTTAGATTTAGACTTAACCTGTGCAACACAATATCCTTGTGGTGAATGAAAAATACGACCCACGATATATAAACGAGGACTACCGTCTGTTCGTGTTTCAAAGATACGGGTGTTTAAATCTTGTTCCAAAGTATCCATTTCGCCACCGAGTTCTCTATACTCCTGAGCGGTTATTTCATTAAATTGATTAAATGGCATATCTTTTGTTGCCGAATAGCACATTAAATCAACAATTGTTTTCCAATTATCATTTTGATAATCATCATCCCGAGAAGCATAAACCATATGTAAATTATCTCCTCGTCTTTCAATAGCCGCTGCACGCCAATTTCTGTCTAAATTAAATTTAACAGAATTAAGAATGTTTGTTTTTTCCGTTTCCGAAACACGCCATTTATCAGCTTGTTCTTTTTTTAATTTTTCTAATTTTGTCTGATAAATTTCTCTTTCGTCTTTTTTAAGTTTACGTGATTCTAAAGCTTGTTTATAATATGAAATACCCAAATCATATTGTTTTTGACCAGCATAATATTCACCCAATAAAGCCTGTGCTTTCCATTCTTTTGGGAAATCAGCCGATGCTTTTTTCAAAATCCGAACGGCATTAGGGACATCATTACCCATAAATAACGCTAAACCCAACATATAATGAGATTTATATAACTTTGAATTATAGTCAATAGAATTCTGAAAAGCATAAATCGCATTTTGATAATCTTTATTATTATAGGCAACCATACCGGCATCATACGCATTTTCTGCGTGATTAATCTTTTCCTCAGCAGAGAACGCTCCTTGTGAAATTAAGAGCAAAGAACAAATAATTAATGTATTTATTGTTTTTCTTATTTTCATTTTTTCATCCTTCAAATTAACGTTTTGTCATCTTACTTAAATGACCGACTTTTTCAGCAGCAATCAAACGATTTTCAACTTTTTCAATTGCTTCAAAAATTTCTTCCGGTGTTTCTACAAAATCAATATAATCAATTTTATCCTGATTTAAAGTCCCGTCTTGCAACATATTAAAAATCATTTGAGCCATCGGATCCCAAAAATGATTAAAATTTAAAAATATCATCGGCTTTTTTGCGATTTCTTTTGTTTGAATTGAAACAGCAAAATCAGAAACTTCATCAATAGTTCCCCAACCTCCTGGACCAATTAAAATAGCATCACACAAAGCCATCATTTTACGTTTACGAACCGCTAAATCAGGAACAACCGTAATTTCTTCCGGTTTAAAAACCGTTCTATCCTTACATTGTAAATCCAACAACTTTTGAGTAGTAACACCAATTACTTTTCCATTCTTATTCCGAACACCTTGAAAAGCACAACCCATCATACCTTCATCACCGATACCATAAACCATGGTAATACCATTTTCTGCTAATAATTCTCCAACACGACGCATCGGCTCTCTATAAACATTTGAAATATTCGGAGCAGCACCTGCCCAAACTGTAATTGCTTGATATTTTTTCATATTTTCCTCTTGTATAGATACAAAAATTTTAACATTTTTTAAGTATATGACAATTTGATATATAATTCAATCTTTTTATTTCATTTTCTGAAAATACTTGAAAACAAAAAAAAGATCCCCATCTAAATTATTCAAAGGAGGAACAATGATAAAAATAAAACAATGGGTTTGTCCAAGTTGTGGATACATATATGAAGAAAACATACCGTTTGAACTCCTAACAACAAATTGGATATGTCCGATTTGTGGAACTCAAAGAGATAACTTTATTTTAGAGTAAAGATAATCCCCTGATTTTTTAATCAGGGGATTTTTAGATTATGACCGCAATTCAGCTCCGGTATTCTTTTTAACCATATTGATAATTTGTGTACTTAAAATTTCAATATCTTTATCGGTCATTGTTTTTTCCGTTGGCCAAATTGTTACTTGAATAGCTAGTGATTTTTTATCTGCCGGCAATTTATCACCTTCATATACATCAAACAAAGCCACATTTGTAATCTTTTCTTTATCAACGTTTTGAATTGTACTTAAAATCTTACCCGCTTCAACAGATTTATCAGCAATAAATGCAAAATCTCTTGTCAAAGGCATTAAATTAGACATTTTCAGCAATTTTTGAGCTTTAGATTTAACACGAGCTTGAGGAATATTATCCAAATAAACTTCAAAAGCAACAACAGGTGTTTTAATATCAAATACTTTTAAAATTTTCGGATGAATTTCACCAAAGTATGCTAAAACGTTTTTACCAAGTGTTAAAGCCCCCGAACGACCCGGATGATACCAAGACGGTGCTTTACGAACAATTTGAATATTTTGTGGTGCATCTGCAGCATTTAATGCTTCCAAAGCATCCGCTTTAGCATCAAAAACATCCACTACTCGCAATGTTTCGGCAAAATGACGCGGCAAGAAATTCCCAGCACGAACACCACAAGCAACCAAACGTTGTTCTTTTGGCGTTGTTGAATAAAATTCAGGACCAACTTCAAACAACTGAACATCTTTAATCCCTTTGTCCTGATTCCGTTTAACTGCAGATAACAAATTCGGAACCAAAGACGGACGCATTTCATCTAAATCAGAAGCAATCGGATTTGCGATACGTATTCCTTTTGAATCAAAATGTACTGCCAATCGAGAATCCATAAAAGACCATGTAATTGCCTGATTTAATCCGCAAGCAGCCAACGCTCTGCGAACGGCAGCTTCTCTTCGTTGATGCGGTAATAAAATAGAAACAGCCAATTCTTTTGAACGCAATGGGGTTGTCGGTAAGTCATCTAATCCGTAAATTCTGACAACTTCTTCAACTAAATCAGCCCCCTCTTTCACATCATTTGACCGCCATGATGGGACAGAAATCTGATTACCGTTGACAGCAAACCCTAATTTTTCCAAAATATCAACAGCTTTATTTTTGGGTACATCTAACCCGCATAAACGTTTTATCATCCCAAAATCAAAATCTATCACATTTTGCCATTTTGGCTCTTCACCAGCAACAACAAGTTCAGAAGCTTCACCTCCACAAATATCCAAAATTAATTGTGTCGCAATTTCATTTCCCATAACTTGTGAAGCAGGGTCAATACCTCTTTCAAAACGGGTACGCGAATCTGATTCAGCATTTAACACACGTCCCGTATGCGCAATACCAAGCGGATTAAAATAAGCTGATTCCAAGAAAACATTAACTGTTTCACTTGTACAACCCGTTTCCGTTCCACCCATAACACCGGCAATACTTTGCGCTTTTGCTTCATCAGCGATAACTAACATCGAATCATTTAATTCATATTCTTTCTCATCTAATGCTGATAATTTTTCACCATTAAATGCAGGACGAACAATAATATTACCTGTTAATTTGTCCGCATCAAAAACATGTAACGGACGACATTCAGCAATATTTAAATAATTAGTAACGTCAACAAGTGCCGAAATTGGTCTTAATCCCATTGAAATCAAGAAATCTTGCATCCATTTCGGACTTTGTCCGTTCTTCACATTCCGAATATACCGACCGACAAATTGTGGACAAGCCGTTGTATCTTGAATAGACACACTAACGGGTGATTTAAATGTACCAACAATCGGTTTAACATCATGAGAAACAAATGTACCAATGCCCGTTGCTGACAAATCCTTGGCAATACCTTTAACACCGAAACAATCCCCTCTATTAGGCGTAACATTGACATCAAAAATAATGTCACTATGATAAATTTCCGTAATCGGTGTACCAGCTGGCAAATCTGTATCTAAATCAACAATCCCCTCATGATTGTCACTTAAACCCAATTCCCGTTCAGAACACATCATACCACAACTTTCCACACCACGAATAACACCTTTTGTCAGTTTTTCGTTGTATAAAGGAATAATATCACCCTCACGAGCCAATACCGATTTCATCCCTTCCCGAACATTCGGTGCACCACAGACAATCTGCAATGTTTCCTTACCTGTAAATACAGATAAAATATGCAATTTGTCGGCATTTGGATGATTATCCACTTTTTGAATTTCGCCAATAACAAACGGTGCTAATGTTGATGTATTATCAATTACTTCTTCAACTTCCAAACCGATAGATGTCAATTTATCAGCTATCTCCTGTGTTGTTGCCGTTGTATCTAAATATTGTTTTAAAGCCTGTAAAGAAAGTTTCATCGTTTTGTTCCTCCGTTTCCGCTTAAACCACTTGTATTTGTCGGTAAATCAAGCGGCAAAAATCCATAATGTTTAATCCAACGCATATCTGCATCAAAGAAGCTTCTTAAATCCGGAATACCATATTTTAACATAGCAAACCGGTCAATACCACAACCGAAAGCAAAACCTTGATAAACATTCGGATCCAAACCACAAGCACGTAAAACATTAGGATGAACCATACCACAACCTAACAATTCACACCAACCGGCACCGGATTTAATTTTAAATTCGCCATTTTCACGAGAACAACCAACATCGGCTTCATAAGACGGCTCTGTAAAAGGGAAATATGACGGACGGAATCGCAAAGCGACATCATCTGTTTCAAAAAAGAGTTTCATAAATTCAACCAAAGTTGATTTTAAATGAGCCAAATTTGTTTCCGTATCAATAACAAGCCCTTCAATTTGGTGGAACATCGGTGTATGTGTCATATCATAATCCCGACGGTATGTACGACCCGGAGCAACGATTTTAATCGGTGGTTTTTTGGCTTCCATTGTCCGAATTTGAACACCGGATGTTTGCGTACGCAAAACTTTATCAACCGTATTTTCCATGAAAAAGGTTGCCTGCATTTGACGGGCAGGATGAGATGCCGGAATATTTAAAGCTTCAAAATTATGAAAATCATCTTCAATATCCGGACCTTCAGCGACTTCAAAACCCATTTGAGCAAAAATAGTCAACATTTCTTCCGTTACTTGTGATACTGGGTGAATACGACCACAATGATTATTCGGACGTGCAGGCAATGTAATATCTACCGTTTGAGAAATCAAACGCTCATTCATTTCTTTTTCTTCTAATTCAGCCTTACGGGCATCAATTAATGAACTGATTTCATTTTTAAATACATTTAAAACCTGACCAGCTGTTTTACGTTCATCCGGATTGAGTTTACCCAATTCTTTCATCAAACCGGTAACTGTCCCATTCTTTCCCAACGATTTAACACGAATTTCATCTAATACAATTAGATTTTCCGCTTGACTGATTGCCTCAGGCAAAACGGATTTAAGTTCTGCAATTTTCTGTTCCATTTTTCTATCCTTATTTAGTCAACAAATTAAAGATATGTTTTTATAACACATATTAATTAAAAATGAAACAGAAAAAATATAAAAAATGTTTTTTTCAGGAAACTGAATTTAAGCAATCAAACTTTTTAAAACATCAACCGTTTCTTTTGGTGTTTCGGGATTAAACGTTTGCATACCTAATGATTGATATATGTGTGTTATCGTTGTATCATTATCTATTAAAATACAATCTTTTTCCGTCAACTGATTTTCTACCAAAAACCGCTCAAAAAAGCGATATTTTCCATCTATATTACCATCATTTTTCAAACATCCCTCCTCAGCCGAAGAAATATATCCATCAAAATAATATTCTAAATTCATATACGGATACATATACGAACCGAATATATCAAAATGGTCTGTTGCAATATAAACTTTATACCCTTGTTCTCTCAGTTTTTGAATAATTGGCAAAAAAGATTCATCTGCCATTTTTTGCATAGACAAACCACGCATAAATTCTGTTTGTGTTGTATATCGGTCAATTCCGTTTTCTTCCAGATAATGACAGATATTGCAAAATCTGATACCGCCTCTGAGCCATTCTAAATTTAAAGATTCGTTTTCAAATAACAAGGATTGTATTTGATGAAACAACAACGGATTTTCAACTTGAAGATGCCCCCAAATTTTATCAAAACACAATGTTTCATACCAATCAATAAAAATAATCTTACGCATTGTTAAATCCTCATTTTAATCAAATGACCCATATAAATATTGTAACAAAGCATACCGATTTTGTCAAGGGAGCAAACCCAAAACCGTCTTATCGTTTTTGCATAACACTTAAATAAAATCCATCCGTATTGGTTAAATAAGGTGAATATCTTTTTTCTTTTACCAGTAAAAAACGAGGATGTGTTTTTAAAAAATGCTCTGTTTGCAACTCATTTTCATCACGTGTTAAAGAACAGGTAATATAAGCTAAATAATGACCGTTTTTCACATATTCTTGTGCTTTATCTAAAATTTCTGCTTGCGTTTTGACAATGCTTTTAATTTGATTTTCTGTTATTTTCCACCGCATGTCCGGTGTTCTGCGCCACGTTCCCGTACCTGTACAAGGTGCATCTACAACAACGTAATCAAATTTTTTATGTGTTTCAGGTAATCTGTTGACTGTTTTAATAATTGTTGCTTTTGCCCGAAAAGCCCGTTTTCCTAACTCACTCAATCTTTTATAAGACGAATCATAAGCTTGTATAAACCCCCTGTTTTGCATTAATTGTGCAAAAATAAGAGATTTTCCACCCGTACCGGCACAAAAATCAAACACATCACTATGCGGTTTAACACCAATTTCCATGGATAACAATTGAGCACCCGAATCCTGCACTTCTATATATCCTTTTTTATAACTTTTTGATTCCGTTAAGTTCACGTATTTTTCCAAAACAATACCCAACGGCGATTCAGAACAAGCAGATACGGGTAAATCTTCATCTTTCAAGAGTTGCAAAATTTTATCCCGATTACCATTTGCCCGTAACACAATCGGCGCATCTCCTAACATAGCGGGCAATTCATTTTCAGCATTCGGAACGTGCGAAACAAACCAATCCTGTACTTCCCATTGGATATGTTGTGGAGCAGATGTTAAATCGGGCAACGGTTGTGTAGCCAAATCAATTTTATCAAACCATGAGGTATTCGGATACGCATAATTTAATCGTGCTTTTTGACGAATAACACGCCAAATCATATCCAACAATTCTTTTCTATCCTGCGCTTCTATATACCGATGTTTTTTGGTATAAGCATTAATAATTTCATTCGCCGTTTCTGATTTGATTTCAATCAATTCCAATAATTCGGCTGCTCGTGATTGTAATTCATTTTTATCCATTTGACAATTCCTTTGATTTGATGATTTTTTTATCACTTATTTAGCAAATCGTCAAGGAAAAACAGAAAACGCATATAATGCATAAAAAAACAGCAGAATATTTCACTGCTGTTTGTATAAGACAATTTGAATTTTAATAATCCTCTAGTTCACGTTTATCACTCAAAACAACATTAAAACGAGTTTCAAGAATCTTTTTATAGGTTAATGGTGATATATAAAACATT
>JAZUBA010000060.1:0-1748 GCA_045638265.1 Alphaproteobacteria bacterium
TGCAGTGCAGTTTACTCCCGTAACATAAAACTGCTTTTCGGTTTTGTCGCTTTCCATTGCGTAGTCAATAACATCCTTGAGTGCTTGTAATTCTTCGAAAGTATAGTCGGGATTAAAAGTTTTCTCAGGGTTCACTGTATAATCAATTACATTGCGAAGCCTTCCTTTTATCGGCCATATCTTTGTTACTGCCACGGCACTTCATCCTTTTCCGATGTAAACTCAGAGACGATTTTGTTTTCCGTTTCAAGTACAGAAGAGAGAACAGAAGAAATTTCTTTCTGATTGTTCCAGCCTCTCATACGGGCGACAACCAAAAGCTGATTAAGATTGTTGCCCACGGCACGAAGCTCACGGATAAGCTTCGGGTAATCGGCAGGCGGAGCTTCCTTGAGCCTGCACATTGTAATCAGAAGTCGGATGACTTTTGATTTTGAAACTCCCGTTGCTCTGCTTAATTCGCAGAGCTTTTCATATTCATCCTTGTTAAGATATGCTTTGACAATCACGTCGTGATTTTTCTTTGTCATTGGATTTTCACCTCCTTAAAATTTTGTTTCCACTTATACGGACTGGGAAAGGGCAAGTGGAAACCCAAAATCCCGAAAGTTAACAGAATATTTAAAGTCATTTTTTCATTCGTCTGCTGTTAACTTGATTCTTTTTCTTCTTTTCATCTCCATTCATTCTGTTTTGTAAAACGGCTTTTTGCCCGTTTTGGGATTTCCGGGCCCGAAATCCAATGCTCGTTAAGACAAGGACACAGAAACATTGATTCCGTTCAGAGGCGGTAATTTTAAAAAGCTCCCTACTTATTTACGGACAAAAATTCATCGTTTGACAGGTGTGAGCTTGAAAAAATTTAAATACACCTCTACTTTCTTACGGACATTTTTTGAGCAAAAGAGAACCATCGAACCCAAAAGTTTAAAAATTGTTTACAAGGAGATTGAAAAACAATTCTCACCTATACGCACTGGGAGAGGCCAAATGGACACCCTAAAACCGAAATGTTTTCAAAACATTTACAACCCGCCGCAAGAAAAATTGCAAAACAAAAAAGCCGTTACATAGGCAACAGAAACAAGCGTGGAGAGAAAGACTCACCGCGCTCATATTCTGTTGGGTCACTATGTAACAGCTTTTAAATAAAGCTAAATATAAATCGATGTGTGTGGCTGTTTGAGCAAAGCATAATTAAAGTAGTTGTGGTTTGCCAAGCTCAACAAAAACATCGTGACGGTGGTATGATATATTATTTTGAAAAAATTGACAACGGGAAATTTGTCGAATGGTTTAAAAAATTTTTTCACGGTCAATAATATTTAGTTTGGGCTTTTGAAAAAACTTTTTTTGCCTCCTATATATACCACGACATAAGCAGGGGTAAAATGTTCCAAGGATTTGAAAAAAGTTGAAAAAATTTTTGAGTGAGAAAAATGTGACGCAGTATTCATATAACTAAAATTTGATTTTTTTGCTTCGCGACCTGCCGCATAACACTGACGTGTTTGGATACTTTTCTGAGTATTATTGAATTATTACATCCTTCCTTGAAGGTATAAAAATAAGACACCTACCGAGTGGTAAGTGTCTTATAAAGAAATGATACGTTCAATATTTTTTTATTTCTTTCCTCTCTTCTTATAATCTTCATCGAGATTTTCTCTCCAACTATTATCAAGTGATGCGCACTTTCTCACATTGCTAACCGCACAGGCAACTGACTCATAAAGTATTCCCGTACC
>JAZUBA010000061.1:0-1078 GCA_045638265.1 Alphaproteobacteria bacterium
GCAGGCTGCGAGCATGCCACACTCCTCAATATTGTCCCCATTGCAATGATTCCACGCCATAGCTTCCGCATGCATCCTATGCTTTCACGGATGCATTTCGGAATTTACATTCCGAGGTAGACGCAGTTCCGTACTTTATCCACCTTGCTTTTCTATCAGTTGACTTTCATTTCTACTTCGATGTATTGACTGATGCTTCCCAACACGCATTCTCCAGCCTCTATCATTCTCACGTAAATTATGCAGTATATTTACCCTTATTTTTTCAACTCTTCAAATTCATCCTGTAAATTGCCATATATCTCGAACGGTGAACGAGAGAGAACTATCTACCTATCGCCGCTCAGATATTTCTATTAAACAATCTAATAGCGAAATGGTATAATAAAGATGATAACTTTCTTAATAAATAAAGAAAAGCACGAAAAAGAGGGAGCCATACAATTCCCCCCAAAAAAAGAAAAGGTATATTTTTATTGGGATTCAAACTTTCATGTTCGATGCACGCATAAGTTTCGCTGTAACGCACTTTGACAGCATCACCTTTTTTATAATCCAACAATTTACTTCGTAAAGCTTGGCTAAACGTTCTTTCGCTATGTTCATTATCAATAAAACAAACTTCTACATATTGCTTCTCATAACCTATATTTTCACATATCACTATATAACCATCGGAAAAATATTTACAATTATTAAAACTATATATCTTCGCACTCTCATAAAAGATAACATATGGAACAACAATCAAAAAAAACATCCAAATTATAAACAAAATGGATAATACTACACATTTTTTCATAATAGTCAATTTACAAATGAAGCACACCTTTTTTTCTACCTACAGTCTATAGATTCTAAGGACTTTCCGAAGCCCCACATGCTATAGATGGCAAATTACAATTATTTGCACAAATTGTCAAGCGTAATTTTTTCTACCAACCTAATCACCAAAACAAAAAGCCGAATTTTGTCTTTTGTTTGTAACTTTATTTTTATAAGTTGCTATTCATAAACGTTTTGCAACACAAGAAAACTTTCGTCTCTCATTGACGACCCTTAAAGAACAAGCCCATTG
>JAZUBA010000062.1:0-19169 GCA_045638265.1 Alphaproteobacteria bacterium
GTTCATTTGATTACTTTTATCCCAAGAATTGTCTCTGAAATTTTTGATATTTAAAGTAATTAAATCCAATATCCGTTGCTTACAACTTTCTTTGGATAACAAGCCTTCATCTTTTTGTGTTTCCAATCGAGTAATGCCAAATGATGACATAAAATCTTCAATGTTTAATGTATTAATCGTTGCTGTATTTAACATATTATATCCTTTCAGTTTGTTGTTCCCGAACAGACCCATTCCATCCGGTATACTTTTATTTTACCAGTCTTTTTTGTCTTCAAAAAGCATCTTGATTAGACAAAAATCGTTTTTCCGTCCAGATGGAGTCATATGCTTTCATATGCGTTCATATTCATTCCCTTTTTCTTTCACAAGATTTCTGAATTTTGTTAATTTTGCTGTATTTTTGTTCTTAAACAATAAAAAATCATGCCGAATCCTTGCGAATCGGATTCGTTTTTTTTGTAATCATTCCGTTTTTTAATCAAGTAAAGATAAATATTCTTATAAAAATACAACTATAAAGGAATGATAAAATGATGAATAAAAATAACTATTTTATAGATGATGTTGAAGATTTAAAAGAAATTCTGTCTGAAATGATAGACATCAATGCTCCTGTTAATGGTAATCAAGCAACTTTACTACATCTGTGTTGTATTATGAGTTCTAATACTGAACCGATAGAATACTTGCTTGAACAAGGGGCTAATCCGTTTCAAAAAGATAAGTTTGGATTGACGGCTTTTGATTATGCCATCCGAAACCCCAACCAATGGGCAAGAGTGTTGAATTATTTAACATTAAAATAAAAGGACTGTTCATCAGTCCTTTTTTAGTAATTTTTTATTTTTATGTCATACTCATCAGGTTTAGGAGTTTCAAATAGTTGTTTTAATTTTTTAAATTCTTTCAAATTGTTTTCTGCAATTATACCTTTTCTCAATGATAGCCGTTTCTTTAAAATATCATCAGGAGCATAAACATAATGCAAAATTGAAGGAATTCCCATTAACATTGCTTTTTCTTTTGCATCAGTTCTTGAGGCCTTGCTCCAAAATCCTAAATCAAAAATAATATCTTGATTTAATTCTGATAATACATTTATTCTTTGCCATAAAATATCTATTGTTTTAGAAAAGCATTCTTCCCAGTTCTCTTCATATTCTTTTTTTGAAAACAACTTCATACACTCTTCATCGGCATTTAAAACAACTCCATTTATCTCCTTTGCCAGTCGTTTCGCATAGGTTGTTTTTCCTGCACCAAGAAAACCACAAATCAAATGTAATTTCAATTTATTCTTCCCCTTCAATTCCAAATACAATTTTCAGGTTGTTTCTTTTTTTTCTAACAATTTCAAATCCATTACGGGAAATAACAAAAACTTTTTTAAATATCCAAAATCTGAAATAATATCTTTTATTTTTTAATTTAACTGATTTTTTAACACGATATTCGGTTCCATCAAAGTTTTCAATTTCAACACTTTTACCAAATCCAAATCGGTTATTGTCAAAATCTAAACCATATTCTACAAATATCATTGTATTATTGTCCTGTTATTTCTTTGCCTTTGACATCAAACTATGAATATCATATTCATCATAACCTTCATAGTAATAACTCACATCAATGCCTTTCATATAAATTTCTC
The DNA here is from genome assembly GCA_045638265.1 of Alphaproteobacteria bacterium. Classification (GTDB taxonomy): domain Bacteria; phylum Pseudomonadota; class Alphaproteobacteria; order CAAHEQ01; family UBA3637; genus RGIG4140. Next base: position 1,655 of record JAZUBA010000062.1, read on the forward strand.
GTTCATTGATTTTATCTGTCAAAGCATTTTGGAGCAAATGTTTAATCTCAATATCTTTAACAGGACTTCTTTCCATAGAAGACAGGTAATCGGCCTTATCAATCTTATTCCAATCAACAACTTTTTTTAATTCTTGTTTGAACATCAGGTCTAGCCAAATTCGGGTAGCACGACCGTTTCCTTCCCTGAATGGATGAGCAATGTTCATTTCTACATACTTTTCCACAATTTCATCAAAGGTTGATTGAGGCATTTTATCAATAGCCTTTAAAGATTGTTTTAAATACATAACCGGAGCAAATCTGAAATTGTTTTTAGAGATATTAACAGTTCGTATTTGCCCCGCAAAATCATAAATATCTTCAAACAAATACTTGTGAATTTGCTTTAATCCGGCAAAAGTTCCAACTTTTATCTTGTTAATTTTACCACTGTCAAACAGTTTTAAGGCTTTTTCCTTACTGATTTTTTCTTCTTGTTTGTTCAGTTCTACTTGGTCAGTGATGTTTAACTTGTTTTCAAAAACCATAACAATCCCTTATTTTTTTATCTATTTTCCTCAATATAACATAGGAAGTGCAAAAACTCAACTTAAAAAGTAAAAGGACTGTTCATCATCAGTCCTTTTTCTCATTCTCTTGTATAACTTCTTCCAGCTTCTCTTTTGAAATGCCATTCTTATAAAAAATGTTCTCCAACTTCGTTATCCTATCAGTTTGTGAAGCACTTGTTTTCTCCAACTTCCTTATTCTTTCTTCAAGTTCATTTGCTTTTCTTGTGAGTTCTTCATTTGTTAAGATTAAATCTGTCTTTTCTGATACCAATGAATTAACTCTTCCCTCTGAAAATGTTAATTGTTCTTGTAAGTATTGATTTTCATTGACTGCTGTATCTCTTTCTGATTTTAACACCTTCTTATCAACATTAGTCATATCAAGACACAATCTTTTATATTCCTTACCAGTTAAAGACAAAACTCGTCTGCCTTTCTTGTCTATTTCCTTATAAAGGTATCCATCCCTTATCAAGTCATTTATAAATGTTTTTGCTGTATTCACTGTCAAACCAATTGCCTCTGCTATGAACTCATTATTGGCAAAAAAGGCATAGTTATTACGGGTCTTAAAGCATATATACTCTAAAATATATCGTTTGGCTATTGACAATTCTGATTTTGATTTACTCATCTTAAACTCCTGTTTTATTCATTAAATCTTCCAATTCCACCTAACACTCGCAATTTATGAAAGGTATTTCATATTGCTCGTGAAGGTTCATTGATACCTACGTTCAAACAACCGGAGCAACGGTTGTTTTCTACTTGGTATTTATTCGGGTAAATATCCAAATTTTCGTTTGAACAAAAAAATATTCGGGATATTGTTATGTTCGGCATTTTAAGCCTTGGAGGCTCTTATGTTCAGGATATTAAAAAATGGAGGCTGTTATGTTCAACCCGAGGACCGATATGTTCTTTGCCGAAGATGGTTATTCCCACTTCGGGAGGCTGTTATGTTCGCCTTATTTCTCTAAACCCCTTGTATTCATTGGGTTTTAGAGGTGTTTTTGTTCGCTATAATAGTACTTATAATAGAAATAAAAAAGAAAGAGATTATAATAAGTCAAAATAAAGACATTAGACCTCTTTTTTCTTTGGATTACACCAGAAAAGGAATGTAATTGGAGTAATGTGATGGGATAGTCATTGGGTTAAATAACTAAATCCAAAGCAATGGGATGGATTATATGAGAAAGTAATTAGGTGTTAAATACATTAATCCCAACTGCCAAAGGCCATTAGTCTGATCAAAAATAAATTGGGGAAAACCAACGGCTCGGGGGTGGCAACTGGTTTTGGTGAGGTGGGTTCTTGTGAATGCTACAAGACATTACTATCCAGAAAAGTTCTTAGAAAACTTTTAAAAGTTTGGAGAAAACTAACCTCACAAACAATTTTAATGTTGATTTATCGTTAATTTAATGATATATTATCGTTAATTTAATAATGGAGAGACAAATGACATTTAATCCTAAATATCAAATTACTGCTCAAATTATACAAGATTTAGCCAGAATTGAGGTTGTTAAGCAATCTTTTGAAACAAAAGCAATATCCCCACAATTATTGCATTCTTTAAGAGAAACATCCAAGATTTCCTCTGTTCATTATTCAACATTTATTGAAGGTAATCGTTTAACTTGGTCTGAGGTTCAAAATACCTTAAAAGGCAACAGATTAGAGAAAAAAGAAAGAGATGAAGCAGAAGTTAAAGCATATTATAATGCTTGGAACAAAATGGAAGAACTTGCTCTTCAAAATCATCCTTTTGATGAAGAATTGATTGAAATACTACACTCTTTGGTTGAAGGTAGTAAAAAGAAGATTCCTTATAGAGAACAACCTAATGCCATTAGAGATAGTGAAACAGGATCTATTATCTATTTGCCACCAGAATATATGGAAGTTCCTCAGATGATGAAGGATTTGTGTGAGTGGGTTCAAAAATCAAAAGATTTGCCTATTCCATTAGTTGCAAGTATTGTGCATTATCAATTTGTAACCATTCACCCTTATATGGATGGAAATGGTAGAACTGCAAGATTGCTGACCAGTTTCATTATGAGAACGAATGGATATGATTTAAAAGGCATTTACTCTTTGGAAGAATATTATGCCAAAGATTTAGAATCCTATTATAATGCCTTACAAACCCATCCTCATCACAACTATTATTATGGCAGACATGAGGCAGATATAACCTCTTGGATTGGGTATTTTATCAAAGGTGTTGCACATAGTTTTGACAGGGTGAATAATCAAGCAATAACCCAAGAAAACAAAGGATTTAGCACAGATAAAAGTCCATTAATAAGAGAATTAGATGTCAAACAAAGAAAGATTTTAGAGCTTTTTGTTGAGTTTAAAGAAGTTACTTCTAACCAAATTGCTATAAAACTGGGAGTCTCTGACCAATCTGCCAGAGTTCTAATCAGAAGCTGGGTCAATGAAGGGTTTATAATTCCGACAAACACCTCTAACAAAGCAAGAAAATACACCCTTTCAAACAAGTTTGAAGAGTTGATTTAACGTTTTTCATCTTCTTCCAACTTCTTTAAGAAACTTCAAACCATACATTCACAAATAAACTTATTCAAAGTTTTGATATCAACTTTAAGGATTTTGGCAATTTTGTTTTTAGAGACATTCTTTTCCAAAAGGTCTTTAATTTGAAGAGTTTTACCATCTAACTTATGCTTTTGATTTTTCTTGCCTTTTGGTCTGCCTAAGACTTTTCCTTCATTTTGAAGACGTTTTAAGGCTTCTGTTGTTCTTTGAGAAATGAGATCTCTTTCAATCTCAGCAGACAAACCAAAGGCAAATGCTAAGACTTTGCTTTCTATTGTTTTTCCAAGACGATAATGGTCTTTAATCGTCCAAACCTGACACCCTATACTCATGCAATGGTGCAAAATACTCATCACTTGCAACAAATTTCTACCCAAGCGAGACAGTTCAGTAGCAATTACAATATCATCATTTTTGATTTGTTTGAGCAGTTTTCCAAGTTTTCTTTTATTTAATTCTTTTGTAGCACTGATAGTTTCAGTTATCGATTTGCCAATAACAATCTTGTTTTGAAGACAAAATTGTTCAATTTCAAATTTTTGGTTTTCTGTGGTTTGTTTGTCAGTTGAAACTCTAATATATCCATAAATCATTTTGTGGTCCTTTTAATTTTATTTATTAAAAAACCATAATTTACTGGATAAATGGATATAGGAAAAATAAGGGATTAATAATGTCCCAAAAACCTCCCGTTTTTTATACAAAAACATGACGTATTACTAAAATTTGTTTAATTTCATATAATTCAAATACATCCAAGAAAAATAAGTATCTCTCTTGCAAAATGAAATGATATGTTGTATTATAGGAAAAATAAGGGACATAAAACCTCCTATACTTAGGATTTTATACCCTTTTAAATGAAACAAAGGGGTATAAAATTGGAACAGGATTTAACTTCAATACAACCAACTGAAAATCCTAATGTTATTGGGAGCATTAAGGATGTTGAAGTTTTTTTATTACCTGAAAGTTACTATGTTTCTATTACCAATTTTAATAAAGAAACACCTGTTATTACCAATGATAACATTGATATCTTAGAGCAAAGTATATGGGATTTAAGCCCCTCTCTTTTAAATTTGCTTTTGCAAGATAAAACAACTGGTGAAAATATCAAATGGGCTTGTGATGAATATTTGAAGTATGGTGATGAATATGCACAAGAAAAGCCTATACTTCCAGAATTGATTATTAAAGAGAATACTAAGATTATTCAACCACGAATAGCCAAAAGCAAGGCAGACCAAATAAACAGAACACGCAAATCTGCTGAGGTTTTTACGCCTTCTTGGATTTGTAATGAAATGAATAATCATGTTGATGATGAATGGTTTGGGAAGAAAAATATATTTAATACCCCAAATGGCCATGATTGGATACCCAATATCAATCCCATTGTTTTTGAAGATAATGATGATAAAAAACAAGGTTGGATGAAATATGTTGATTCCAAAAGGTTAGAAATTACCTGTGGTGAAGCCCCATATTTAGTTTCAAGGTATGATACAACAACCGGTGAATTTTTGCCTATTCAAAAAAGAATTGGTCTTTTGGATAGAAAACTTCGTGTTGTGAATGAAAATACAGACAATGAAGAAGATTGGTTCAAATGGACAAAAAGAGCATTTGAAGCCACTTATGGTTATGAATTTCAAGGAGATAACCTGCTTTTAGCAAGAGAAAACCTGCTTTGGACATTCATTGATAACTTTTATTACAAATTCAAAAAGCAACCATTGCTTACACATATTAAGCAAATTGCCAATGTGATTGCTTGGAACATTTGGCAAATGGATGGACTAACAGACACAGTTCCATTCAGCCAAACCGAACAAATTGTTCCATCTCCAGATTTATTTACACCCGAAACAAAGGTTTTAGTCCCAACACTTTGCAAGATAAGAGATTGGAGAAGTGAGAGAACCCTTTATTTCCAAGACTTGAAAGGAAAGAAAAATGAAGTTTGATGTCGTTATAGGAAATCCACCATATCAAGGAGAGAACCACCAACAGATATATCCATCTTTTTACTTGGCAGCTCATCAAATTGCTAAATGTGTTGAAATGATTTTCCCAATTGGTTGGCAAGAACCTAAAAATGCAAATAATTTAAAAATATTAAATAATGCTACAATAAAAGAAGATAAACAAATAGTTTTTATTAATAATAAACATAATGTATTTCAAAATGTCCCTGGAGCTGAATGGACCAATATCATTATGTGGAAAGAAGGATATAACAATAATTTAAATGGCAAACAGTTAATATTAATTGAAGGTAAAAATCCAGGACATAAACATCTGAATTATGAAACATCACAAATCAAAAAACCTATTGAAATAGTTAATTTAGGACGATTAGTTTATTCTTATAGTGATTTTGAAACATTATCTCATTTAACATCATCACGTAAGCCTTATGGTTTAAGTACAGATGTTATTAAAAATACAGAAAAATATGGCTTAAAGCCTATATTTGATAACAAATGTAAATCTAATGATATAAAGATATATTGTAAAAGCGGTATTGTTAAATATGCGCCTCATGATTATCAACTCCCGAAATGTACAAAACATTTAAAAAAATACAAAGTATTTGTTGCATATGCTTGGGGAAATATGTCAGAAAAGACCGGGTTAGGTGGAGCATATTCTGATATAATTATTGCAGCTCCCAATGAAATATGCACAGAGTCCTATTTAGAATCTGGTGGATTTGATAATTTTGAGATTGCTCAAAGGCATGCAAAATATTTGATGACAAAATTTCTTAGAGCACTTTTATACTTAAATAAATTTTCACAACACAGCACAACATCTTGGGATGCAATACCAATACAAACATATGAAGAACCTTGGTGGTCTTTAACTATTGAAGAAATAGATAATCATTTAATGGATAAGTATAATATTCCACAAGATATAAGAGATTTTGTTTTTAATAATATTCAAACAAAAACTGAAAAAAATATCATTAACTTTTAGGAGTAAAAACTATGGCTAAAATCAATATTAAGACAAGCAAAAAGATTGAACCAAAATGTTATGCCTATACAACTCCTGAGGTTAAATCAAATGATGGTTATGTTAAAATCGGTTATACAGAGCAAGATAATGTTCATACCCGTATAAAACAACAAACACATGTTGTGAATGTTGGATATAATCTTGAATGGCAAGGATTAGCAATCTATGAAGATGGTTCTAATGATGCTTTTAAAGATAAAGATTTTCATGCCTATTTAACCAAAAAAGATGTTGAAAATATCCCAAACACAGAATGGTTTAAGATTGAACCGAAAGAATCATACGACGAATTTCAATATTTTAAGAAAAATCGTGGAGTTTTGGAAACGCTGGAAGCAATTCCATACAAATTAAGACAAGAACAAGAAAAGGCTGTTCATCAAACAAAAGATTACTTTTTCTTACATTCCGAGGAAGAACCAGAGTTTTTATGGAATGCAAAACCTCGTTTCGGAAAAACTCTTTCAGCCTATGAACTTTGTAAAACTTTGAATGCTCGCAAGATATTGATTGTGACCAACAGACCTGCGATTGCCACCTCTTGGTATAACGATTATGTTAAATTTTTGGGAACAGGTGATTATAGTTTTGTATGTGGTCCAAAAACACTAAAAGATATCTCTAAATATAAATATGCAAACACTAGAAACGAGTATTTAAATTTAGTACACAAACCAACCGGTTTAATTGAATTTATATCATTACAAGATATGAAGGGTTCTATATGCTTTGGAGGAAAAATTGATAAATTACAGGAGATTGCTGAATTAAATTGGGATATTTTAATTATTGATGAAGCTCACGAAGGTGTTGATACATATAAGACAGATGTGGCTTTTGACCATATAAAAAGAAAATATACCCTTCATTTATCTGGCACACCTTTTAAGGCTTTGGCAAATGACAAGTTCAAAGAAACAGAAATTTTTAACTGGACATATGCCGACGAACAAAAGGCAAAAAGGGATTGGGATGAAACTTCAGAAGAAGAAAATCCATATGCCACTTTACCACAGTTAAATCTTTACACCTATCAAATATCTGACTATGTTCGAGATATATTGAAAAAAGGTGCTGATTTTGATAATGATGGGAATGATGAAGATTATTCTTTTGACTTAAATGAGTTCTTTATTACCAATTCAAATGGTACTTTTAAATATGACACCGATGTAGATAAGTTTTTGGATGCTTTAACAACTCAAACTAAATTTCCATTTTCAACAGAAGAATTGCGAGATGAATTAAAACATACATTTTGGTTATTAAATAGAGTTGATAGTGCCAAAGCATTGGCAAAAAAACTTAAAGAGCATCCAATATTTGAAGATTATGAAATAGTTTTGGTTGCAGGAGATGGCAAGTTAGACGATGATGTAAAAAACAAAGACGATGATGTAGAAAACAAAGACGATGATGTAGAAAACAAAGGTGCTTTTGATAAAGTTGTAAAAGCTATTAAAGAAAATGACAAAACAATAACCATTTCAGTTGGGCAATTAACAACAGGGGTTACTGTACCAGAATGGACAGCTGTTTTAATGTTAAGTAATATAAAAAGTCCAGCCCTTTATATGCAAGCAGCATTTAGAGCACAAAATCCTTGTTTATTTAACATAAATGGAGAATTGCTTAGAAAAGAAAATGCCTATGTATTTGACTTTGATCCAGCCAGAACTTTGGATATTTTTGAACAATTTGCAAATGGTTTGAGTTCTGATACCACAAATGGTAAAGGAGATACTGATACCCGAAAAAAACATGTAAGAGAACTCATCAACTTCTTCCCTGTATATGGCGAAGATGAAGAAGGCAAGATGATAACTCTTGATGCAGAAAGATTACTTTCTATTGTTAGAAAAGCACAAGCAAGTGAGGTTGTAAGACGTGGATTTATGAGTAATTTCTTATTCCAAAACATCAGCAATATCTTTGGTGCTCCACAAGTTGCAGTGGATATTTTAAAGAAGTTTGAACCGGCTAATGAGCCAATTCCTGTTACTTCCAAAACAAAAGAAGAGTTATCAATTAACGATAAAGGTGAAGTTGAAATACCTCAAAAAACCATAGACATTGGTGTTGAAAATGTGTTTGGGGAAAAAATTTATGCTATTGCCGATGAATTAAAAGATACCATTGAGGAAATAGGTTCAACACAAACAGAGACAAAGAAAGATACTGCATTTGAGGCATTAAAAGAACAATTTAGAGAAACGGTTGCCAAACCCTTAATCTCAACAGCAAAAGAGCAATATGGTAAAGATATGTCTGCTAGCACTCAAAAGGCTGTGGAGAAAAAGATTACAGCCAATACCGATACAATTATTGCCAAACATTATGGGGATTTTAAGATTAAGCAAAACACTCTTGAAATGGAAAGACAAAAAGAATTGGCTCAAGCCCCTAAAACTGAAGCTGAAAGAATTAACAAAGAATACGATAAGAAACAAGAAGAAAATAAAACCATCTTTGTTGAAACGATGCAAGCAAAAGCCCATGAAATTGTTAAAAATAGTGGGGAAACTATTGTTGAAGCAATCGAAACAGAGAAAAAGAACAAGGAAAAAAGTTCTGTTGAATCATCCATCAGAGATCATTTAAGAGGTTTTGCCAGAACTATACCTTCATTCTTAATGGGATATGGTGATGAAAACACAACATTAGAGAACTTTGATACAATTATTCCGGATGAAGTGTTTAAGGATGTGACTAGCATTACTCTTGATGAGTTTAGATTCTTAAGAGATGGTGGTGATTATACTGATGAAGAAACTGGAGAAACCAAACACTTTGAAGGACATTTGTTTGACCCTGTTGTCTTTAATGATTCGGTTAAAGAATTTTTAAGATTGAAAAAGAAACTCGCTAATTACTTTGATGAGAGTAGCACAGAGGATATCTTTGATTACATTCCCCCACAAAAGACCAATCAAATTTACACACCAAAAAAGGTTGTAAAAGAGATGGTTGATAATTTAGAAACGGAATGTCCTGAATGTTTTGAGGATTTTAGTAAAACATTCATTGATTTATATATGAAATCAGGTCTTTATATTACAGAGATTGTTAAAAGGTTGTTTAGAAGCAAAAAGATGAAAGACAAATTCCCAAATCCAGAAGAAAGATTAAAATACATCTTTGCTAATCAAGTTTATGGTTTGGCTCCAACTGAAATCATCTATCGCATTGCAACAGCCTATATTTTAGGTTTTGATGAAGATGTTTCGATCAAGCAACATAATTTAAGATTGTTTGACACCTTGCCGTCTGTTCAAAGAGGAACACTTGAAGCAGATTTGGATGAGGTGTTTTAATATAATTAAGCTCAAAACAAGTTGTTAATTTCGTTATCTTCTTGAATTTCTACCTGTTCTGTTATATAATGTGCTCTATAAAATATATGATTATATAACTAGGAGGGTTTTAATATGACAGAATATCCAAGAGGTTCAGAATGGCGTAGATGTGATTTACATATACATACGCCAATGTCTAAAGAAACAGTCTATGGATCAAAAAATCAAGATCAAACATGGAAAGACTTCATTTCTGATATAGAGACAAATTATGAAGAGGGTAGTATTATAGGTATATGTGATTATAATACTTTCGATGGTTATTTTAAAATTAAAAAAGAATATTCTGATTTCTTTAAAAAATATGCAATTCTACCAGTCATTGAACTTCGTACTGATGATTATGTTGGAAAGATGGCTGAACATAAAATTAATTTACATATTATTTTTTCAAATCAAATAGAAGATGCTGAACTAGTTTCTTTTTTTAATCAGCCTTTCACAAGGGATAATATAAAAATTAAGGATATTAAAAATTTTAACACAGAAGTAATCTGTATTGAGAAACTAAATAATTTTTTTCTAACCCATAATCATTATTATCAAAATAAATACTTATTTATGCTTGGTCGCAATGAGGCAAATGAAATAGACAATAGTATTAAAGAAAGCTATATGAAGGATGCGCAATTCATTTGTAGTGCTTCTAAAACAGTAGAAGAAGCGAAAACATCTCAAAAAAACACTTTAGATTATTATGGAAAATATAATATTAAATATTTACATTCTAGTGATGCACATTCAAAAAGCTCGAGAGACATTGAAAAAACAAGAAAAATTGGTCACTGTTTTACATGGATTAAAGGTACACCTAGTTTTGAAACACTTCGCCAAGCTTTCTTTTCTTATGATACACGAATCAGAATTCAAGAAACAAAACCAGTGCAAGCTGTAAATGTATTAGAAGATGTGGAAATAAAATTAAAAGATAAAACAAAAATTGATGATAACGATTGTTGTTTTGCGGGGCAAACATTTGATTTAAAATTAAATCCCGCACTAAATTGTTTTATAGGTGGTAGAGGAACAGGAAAAAGTTTATTACTTCAATTAATGTGTAAAAAAAATCAAGATCAATTACCTAATGATGAAAAAAATATAGTTAATAAAATAAAACCTCAACAATGGTCTGATGCTGTAATAATCGACGGAATTGAGTTTGAATATTTTGGACAAGGGACAATTGAGAAATTCTATGAAAATAAAAATAAATTTCAAGAATCTATTTCAAACAGATTAAATAAATTTTGGATGACAGAGGAATTTACTATGGAAACAATTCCGCCTGTATCGAAACTATTTATAAATGCAATAAATGAAAAAAAAGAACCATTAGAACAAGTTATTAAAGATTTAGAGGGACAAATAGATATTGTTTTAACAAAAATAAATAACGATAAAGAAATAGAAATACTTAAAAAAGAAATAGAAACACGAACCAAGATAGTTCAAGCATATAAAGATGAAGATTATAATAAATTATCCAATGAAAATAAATTGTTAATAGAGAAAAGTAATTTTTTAAAAGAAAGCAAAAACAATTTAAATAATTTAATTAATAATATCCACTCTCTTTGCGAAAACAATCAAAAAGTAAAAAACGAAGAAAAAATTCAAGATATATTCTATTATGCTGAGAAATATAATCATATAATTGATGAATTATCCAATTTAATAAAAGAGAATGAGGATGATGAAAATGAAAAAATGGTTTGTAGTCTGAAGGAAAGTGAATTGTTAGTCAAATTAGCAAAATCAGAAAGTGATATAAAACAATATTTTTTTCAAAAAGGAATGTCTAAGGCAAATGCTGATGATTTATCTAAGGCTCAACAAGAATTGATTGATTTTAATACAAAACTACAAACATTAGAAGAAAAAAATTGTGTTGAAGAAAAAGATTTTTCAGAAATTAAACTTTTAATTGAACAAGCTAAAAGGGAATATTGTTCGATAATGCATACAGTTTTAGTTAAAACGCAAGAAATACTTAAAAATAAAGGCAATAAAGAAATATCGAACTTAACTTTTGAATATAGAGAAGACAAAGAACAAATGTTTATTGATTTTGTAAAATTTATTAAAGAAAAAACAGGAATTAATGAAAGTGATTTTAAGTCTATTTTAAGTAAAAAGATGGCTCTATCAGAAAATACATTAATCTTTGCAGATGAGTTAGAAGAAATATGCAGCAATGAGGCCAAAGCACTAAAAACTGCAGAGAAAATATTAAATTTTTTCAGTAGTAATAAAAGAAATAAAATACTATATAACTTAAAATGTCTTCAATGTATGAATAATGCTTCGAAATATGAAATATTTAACACAATGTATCAAGGAAAAAATCTAGAAGATTTATCTTTTGGTCAAAGAGCTACTGCGATAGTATTAACCCTACTCTTATTTGGTAATAAACCCCTGATAATTGATGAGCCTGAGACACACCTTGATCAACGTTTTATAGCTAATGACTTAGTCGATATAATCAAACAAGTAAAAAATGATAAACAAATTATTTTTGCTACACACAATGCAAATATTGTTGTAAATGCTGATGCTGAACAAATTTTCATCCTAAAAATGGGAGAAAATAATAAAACAATCATCAACTCGATGGCAATAGAAGATGTATACAATCAGCAGAAAAAAGAGGAGCTTCTTCTGCTTGAGGGATCATTAGAAGCATTTAAAAAACGTGAAGAGAAATATGTTATTTAAGAGGAGTAAACGATGCCGGAAATTAAATGTCCCAAATGCGGAGAAGTATTTACAGTTGATGAAAGCGGTTATGCTGCTATTGTTAGTCAAATCAAGGATGCTGAATTTCAAAAGGATTTATGTGATCGTGTTACACAAATTGAAAAAGCAAAAGACAATGAACTTCTGCTTATAAAAACACAAGCAGATGCCGAAAAAGAAAAATCTGTTTCTGAATTTAAGCAGGAAATAGAAAAACTAAAAAATCAACTTACAACAATTTCAAAAGATTATGAATTAGATAAAGAGAAAGCTTTGGGTATTTTGCGTCAAGAAAATGAACAATTAAAAGCAAAAATCAATAGTAATGAACAAGAACGAACACTTGCAATAACAACAGCTGTTTCTGAACAAAAAGATGCAATCGTTGAAAAAGACAAACAAATTCTTTTGTTAGAAACTAAGTTACAAGATGTTGAAAAAGACAAACAGTTGCAAGAGCAAACTCTAAAAGAAAAACACGCGTTTCAGCTTAAAGAAAAAGACGATTTGATTGCTTATTACAAAGATTTTAAAATAAAAATGTCCTCTAAAATTCTTGGTGAATCACTAGAACAACACTGTGAAATTGAATTTAATCGTTTAAGATCCACAGGATTTCAAAATGCATATTTTGAAAAAGACAACGATGCAAAAACAGGTAGTAAAGGCGATTATATTTTCAGAGATACAACAGAAGATGGTATAGAATATATATCAATTATGTTTGAAATGAAAAACGAAATGGATACAACAGCTACAAAACATAAAAACGAAGACTTTTTTAAAGAACTTGATAAGGATAGAAATGAAAAAGGTTGCGAATATGCTGTTTTGGTATCACTACTAGAAGCAGATAATGAATTTTATAACACAGGTATAGTAGATGTATCTTATAAATATCCTAAAATGTATGTAATTAGGCCACAATTTTTTATCCCAATTATTACATTGCTAAGAAATGCGGCATTAAAGTCTGTTGATTATCATAGACAAATTATTGAATTCAAAAACCAAAATATTGATATATCAAATTTTGAAGCAGAAATGAATGATTTTAAAGAACGCTTTGGTCGTAATTATCAGTTAGCAAGCGATAAATTTAGGAAAGCAATTGATGAAATTGACAAGACAATTGATCATTTGCAAAAAACAAAAGAAGCCTTATTATCATCAGAAAATAATCTAAGGTTGGCCAACAATAAAGCTCAAGATCTTTCAGTTAAAAGATTAACAAGGAATAATCCAACAATGGCCAACAAATTTGCTGAGCTGAAAAATAATGAAGAATAACAAATGTCTAGGATGTTAAAAAGGTAAATAGATTTTTTATTAAAGGAAAAAATATAATAAATGGCAACACAAGAAGAACTTTTTAATCATCCAGGATGGCAAGCTTGCAATAGATTGGGTGCATTTGCTAACATGCATAATATTTTTCTGGAAAATTACAATCAATTTAAAGGGTTATGTGATAAATTAAAGTATAATGAGTCTCCGTCTAATGAACTCAAAAAAGAGATTTTTATGCATTTAGAACGATACATTTTTAATTATCTTTCTTCTGCATCAGCACTCATAGAACATTCAAGACATTTAACCTCTTTTTATAAAGATACTGATTTTTATACAGAATATAATAAAAGGATAAAAAATGTATTTGAGAAAAATGACTTAGCTTTATTTATAAAAAAATTGAGAAATTATCAAGTGCATGTAGGATTGCCATGTCTTTATATTGTTGCATCACTAAAAGATACAAAATCTTGGGATATTGTTTTTATTTCTCAAGAGTTATTAGATAAAAAAAATGATTGGAATTTAGAGACAAAGAAATTCATTAATACATGTGGTAAAGAAATAATATTAAATGATGTCTTCTATCAATATACTAATTTAGTTAATTCTTTTTATTTATGGGTATATGAAGAATTGAAAAAATATCATAAAGATGAGTTAATAGAAAAAGAACGAATTGAAAAAGAACTGAGTATATATGTTCCATCAATAATATAAAAACATTTTACAAATACATTTCAAACCCTTATAAAATAATTCATCAAAATTGCATTTTTTTGCGGACAAAGCATAAAAAGTACGACAGGGTAGTATTTAGATAAAAACGAATACTACCCTGAAAGGATTTTTAAAATGCAACATTCCACAATTAAATCAAATGAACTTCAACAAATCATGTCCTATTGTTATGGGACTGAGAACTATTACAAAAACAACCTTTATACATTTAACTACACTGATGGCATAAAGACTTTCTGTGAAAATGCTGATGCTTATTGGTTACTAGATTTAATAGAAAGCATCTCTCATCATTACAAACGAATGCACGAAGATTTTATCATTATAGACCTTATCGTTGACGAAGACAATAAAGCCACCATAACCTTTGAAAACACAAAAGGTATTTTCTTTAAACAAAACATTCCTTTCACAGATTGCCCCAAAGGTCTATGGAAATTCTATTTTGACAACAATGTTTTCTTTTGGAATGGAGAATATTGATTACACTTTTTAATCAATAAATACATACACACATGTATAAGGAACAAAAATGGATAAGTTAGTCATTCGTGTAGCAGAACAGAATTTAACAAAAATAAAAGAACTCATCAATCAAGGATATGATTTAAATAAACCTTATAATGAACATGGTTGGACACCATTTACTTTGGCAGTTGCTCAAAAGTTTCAAGTGTCTTTTATAAATGAATTGATTAAACTGGGTGGTGATATCAACCAACCAATCAAAGATGGCAGAACACCACTTATGCTATCTTGTATATCCAGAAAATACCCCAATGTTTTAAAACTGCTTATTCAATATGGAGCAGATGTGAATACTCAGGACAAGAATGGATATACTGCCTTGATGCAGGTTTTAAGACTCAATAACCTCTCTGACAAAAAAGCATTTATTAAAACCCTGATAGACAATGGAGCAGATTTAACAACCATAAAGAACATTTATGGAAAAACTGCTTTGGATATAATATTGGATTTAATAACGAGATGAAAAATATGAATATTATAAACATATTTAACAAATTAGAATTGATTTTATCTAACAAATCAAAAATACTCAAAAGAGATGATGTTGCTTCAATGATAATCAAAGGAGCAAGTATTTCAGTCAATAAACATGTTCCTTTGACATTTGAAAATCTGCTTAAACTTTGGACAGAGAACACCTGTTGGACTATTCATCGAAATGATGATGTTATATATATCTATAAAATGAAGAAAAAAGAAAACAATTTAAGCATTAAAGTTTATGGTTGGTCTAAAAATACTCAAAAACCGATTGTCTTACAAGGTTAGTCATATCATCAACTGTATAAAGATGCTATCAAAATAGGTGTTCAACTTCCAAACTCAACTGTTCATATTGATGATGCGATTGAAGTACTAAGAAAGTGTTAGTTGTCTTCATTTTTATACTTTTTTCTTAATTCCTTTAATGTATTCCAATCTTTTGCTTGAGATGCTTGTAAAGCATCTAAGGGATATAAAATATCTTTTCCTTCTCCAACAAATGGAATAGAATCTCTTGTGATTTGTTTTTTGTCTTTTATCCGTTTCTTGGATAAGTAAGATGGTGATTTATTCAAAAAATATGCCGCATATTCTGATTTTAGGAAACCTGTTTCAAGTGCATTATGATATTCTCGGTCATCAGATGTTAATTTTTTATTTTTTATTTCTGGCATTATTCCTAATTCGTTGGCTCGTTCTTCCAATCCTGCATCTTTCATTGCATTATATAAATCTTTCCGTGCGTTATCCATTTGAATAGAAGGGATAGAAGAAAATGTTAAATTTTCAAATATTGATGATTTAGATAAATTTATATCCTTGACTTTAAACTGGTTTCCAAATGATACATTTTTCATAGTTATATCAAATTTCTTTTCACTTTTGTTTGATATTATCAATTCACCATTAAACAAAGTATTTTCTATGTAGATTGCAAGGCTATTACCTGTATCACGAGGAAAAGCATCGATTGAACAAGAAGAACCTTTTTCAAAAAAACACTCTAATAGAGTAAGATTGTATAGATAATTCACTGATCCTAATAAAAAGTTTGTTTTGTTCAAAAAGCTACATCTGTAAAATCCCATACTTTTTAAAAAAAATCCACAAATACCAAAACATTTCTCAAATCTACAATCTTGAAATAAAAGATCTACTTGTCCTGCAAAAAAAGGACAGATTTCAATATTAAAATAACAGTTTTTAAAATACACAGACCGAATAAGTTTATCATTTTTTAAAGCCAAAACATCTCTTATAAATTTCTCATCTTTATCTGTTTTAAACTCATATCCATCCATAACGAATATCTTTTTATAAAAACGAATACCTTCTATTGAAGTAATCTTAAATGCTTCTGTTTCGATATTAGGATATTCAGAATTAGTATATTGTATATTATCTAATAAATCAGAAGGAACTTTTGTGTTATACCCTTTTGCTAAAATAGTAATTCCAAACTTTAAAAAATCCTTTATTTGTTCGTATAAAGATTCAGGTATAATACTGTTAAATGTTAATCCTGCATCAATATATTCTAAAAAAAGTAAGATTTTTAATAATCTTATACATCTTTCTTTTGAATCTTTGGACCATTCTTTAGCAGACAAAATATCGTCTGATGTTTTTTTTATCCTGTCAAGTTCTAAAATAACCATCCATTTTGCCAGTCCTCCTTTTCTATAAAAATCTAGAAATGATTGAGAAAGAGTTTTATTTTCTATAGAGGATCCCTTTTTTTTAGAAAAATCTATACACATCTTTAATATTGGAGATATAACAGTTGCAAACTTTGTTAATGCAGTATCTGGGCTATGAATTGATAAAAACTCTTCATCAGACATAACATCTTTAATATATGTTGATATACAAGATGGTTTAACACTTGTATCGAAGTCCAAATCAATAGGTCTATATCTTTCCGAGCGACCAAAGATAATTTCATCAATGCCGTTTTCGTTAAGTAAATTCAAGGTGTTTCTTCTATAATCTATCATAACAACCTCGTTTAATGATTTTGCTTACTACATCTTTTTTATTATATCACAATCTTATCTTTTAGTCCAGATGATTCAAAAATGTTAAAAAATGTGTCTTTTTTAACATTATCTCTAAAAGCCTTGATTTTATTGGAGTTTTAAAAAGTGCCTAAAAGCATCAAAAATCATAATGTTAAACAAAGTTATGATTTCTTACTTTTTTTAACATTTTATGT
>JAZUBA010000063.1:0-67059 GCA_045638265.1 Alphaproteobacteria bacterium
ACACTCTAATCATAATGGATATGGAACAGCAGTTCAACACTGGTTTGGACACTATTTAGATAGCATTAAATTATCCAGTCCTGACAAAGTGTTTCACTCGTTCAGACATACATTTGAAACCAAAGCTGTTGAAAAAAGAATTCCTGCAGAATATCAAAATGCACTTTGTGGTTGGGCAGATAGAGGAATAGGTCAAAGACTGTATGGTAAAACAAAAGACATTAAAGTTATGTTGGAAGAATTAAGTAAAATATCTTATCCACTCAGTAAGGAACTAAAAGAATTTAAGACATTGATACAAGAAAGTTTTTATTGTAGAAAATAAATTATTAAAACTCTGTCATCCGACAGAGTTTTTTTGTATTCATTCCAGTATTTAATCAGACCTTCAATAAATACCTACATAAATTAACCAGAGGAATGAATATGACAACAGCAATAGAAAAATTAGATGAATTATTGGCAATAATCAGAAACAGAATGATTGAAGTAAAAGGTTTGCAAGAAAAAGAAGTTGATGAAACAGATGAAGAGGAAATTGAACAATCAGAACAAGAAGAACTCCCACAACACCCTGACACAGATTATTTAATCAAGGTATTTAATCACTTAAAGGAATTGGGTTATATCAATACACAATATGAATTTTCTGAACAATTCCTCAATAAAAATAAGTATTATTATGGGATGATACTGTCTGAACACAGACACCCATCCATAGATGCATTACATTATTTAATCAAATCAATCAGTGAACTAAGTGAAACAGAATGCGACACTAAAAGACTTGACGATTTATATGAAGAAGGACATACTTTAATCACAAAACGATTGTTAAAGAACTTTTAATTTGGTATTATTAAAAAAAATAATTAATTTAGGAAAGAATTATCCATATGAAACAAAAAGAATTGAACAAGTTAGATTTAAATATTAAAGAAATAGAAGAATGCTTTCATATCATTACACAATATAGATTACAAATCACCTTTTCATTGCAAACCATTTTAACCTCTGAATATTGCATTCCTATTTTTAACAATACAAAAGAAGGTAATATATTTCAAACTTGTTTAAATAGTCTTTATTTGAATTGTATTGTAAATATAAGAAAAATTTTAGAACCAAATAAAGGCAAAAAAAAATCAAATTTGGATTTTCTAATTAATACAGTTTATCGTAATAAAGATTTTTTTGCCCAAAAACATTATGATGCAGATTACAATAAACCAAGACATTCGATGGATATCTATGAAGAAAAAGGAACTTACGTTCCATTAGAACTGGATGAATTCAAAAAATGTGAACTAGCGGAAACATACAGAGAAAAATGTTTAAAAGAAATTGAAAAAGTTAATAATAAGTGGGATAGGTATTGGAATGCCCAATTAGGAAATTGGTGTTTCTCATTACAAAAATACAGAGATAATCTTGTCCATAGTTTTAAAGAATACCCTGTTTATTTGCCATCTACTGATAAATTGAGAAGATACTTATCTGTAATCAATTGGTTTTTAGGAAGATTAGAATTTATAATAACGAATAGTTCCTCTAATAGATATGAACTAGATCAAGACATAAAAACAATAGCAAGTAATTTTTGGAAGAAAATTCAATAACAATTTAAAAAAATTAATAAAAAAACTAAAAAAGAATTTTTTGGTTGTTCGAATTATCCTAAATGTAATCATATAACAAACAAATAGATATGTTTATACAATTTGCATTTTTTTTCGCGATTTTAAGGATGACTCAATATGTTATGATAAATATAAAAAATAGGCGAATATTAAGACATCCACCCAACAATTTGAAAAATTCGTTAAATGTCTTAAAGTTCGAGGGTGTTCGAGAAATCCAATCGGGTAAAAATCATCAATGTCCGACAAATCCGTTCGGGCAAAATGGTTATAAAATCTTAAAATATAGACCTTGTAAAATGTCTTAATCGGGCAAAGTGACGGGTAACTGTGACGGGAAATTAAAAATGCTTGAAATCAGGCATAAAAAAACCTCTTTAATACAATGATTAAAGAGGAAATTGGTGGAGATAAGCGGGATCGAACCGCTGACCTCTTGAATGCCATTCAAGCGCTCTCCCAGCTGAGCTATATCCCCAATGACAATTGTCACTTTATCTAAAAAAACACAACTTGTCAAGCAATTTTTTAATTTTTGTTAAAAAAATTACTCACATCGTCTTTTTTAACGTTCCGTTACTACGAATCCTTTTGTGATTAATCCCAAATCTTTGCTCTTTTGCTCCATTTGATACATATCTAAAGTCTTATGAAATGTCGTAAAAACAGCTTCATCTCCCGCTTTATAACGAAACGATTTAAAAGCACAAGGTTTATATCCAGCCTTTTCAATATTATGTTTTACAACATCATAATACGGATTCTTCAAATAAACACGTCGGACAATTTCTTGAATGCCTTTATCAAATAATGCATCTTCAATCATTTTACCGGCAGATTGCATATATCCTTTTCCCGTTTCATTTTCATCAATCCAAACAGCTGTTTCAGCAATATTATCGTGTCTGTGAACCCGAAAACAACCAACACAAGTGTCAGAACCATGCGGATAAATAAAATACGTGACGCTATTACCGTTTTTCGCCTCTGTTTGCCATTCCGACATTATTTCCTTCATCTGAACAACATTTTTAACATGACTAAAATCAATCAATAATTTTAGACGGGAAGCGTTTTTTTTCAATAAAGCATAAAAAGAGCGTGCTTTTTGAACATCCTTCGCATTACCGGATAAACCTTCGGCTTTATAATCTAAAAATAAATCTATTTGTTCTCCGATAATACTTGACTCAAACATAAATTACTCTCTAACTCGTTGAAACCATTGAAAATGATCAGCAGCCTTTTGCATTAAAACTTGACTGCCAACTTTATAATTATTTCTGGATTGATGGTATTCATCCCGTTTGTGAATATCAGTTGTTCCCATATACTCACTACCATTTTTATCTTTTATTTCAACAACATAAAAACGTTCTGATAAATCACATGAATTCAGATGATAAGCGTTTGTTACCGTGCCTTTTTCCGTTTTTTCAAAATTTTCAGCAGGATAAACTTCATATCCGTAATTTTGTTGAGAAACACACCCTGTCATACTGGCAACAAATCCTAATGCCATTAATTTTTTCATATTTTTATTCATTAATTTTTCTCCTTTACACGAGAAAATACCATATTGATATCTTGCTGTCAATAAAAATTACAAAAAAACCTTTATTTCTCCCACTTGCGTAAATATTGATAAAATTTATGCCTATCTCTGTCATGCTTTAATTTTTTATCAATAAAACCATTAAAATCCCGTCTTAATGCTACTTTGGGAAAATCAGGGATTTCAATATCTACTGTTTCACCTACTTTTAAGTGACGTACAGCCGGTTCAAAACATTTTTTATTGATAAACTTATGCAATGACCGCTCTATTAAACAAAAATTGGAGACATGATTGCTCCCGCCACCTGAAAGAGGAACAATATGATGTACATCAAATCCTCTGGGGATTTTACCTCTTTTACAACGCTCTAAACTGATTTTATCCTTATAAGGCTCTAAAAAACCTTTACGATATAGCCATTTAACAAACTTTTGATTCATATTGCGTCTGTCAAATTCTTTACGCATTTTTTTTGTAACGGAAGAATCCTGTAATGTAAAACGTAACGTCATGGCTTCTCTCCTTATATATGTATTTATTTTACCACATATTCCGCTATGACGCAATCAATTTATTGAAAAATTTTAAAAATCAGGCTTTTTAACACCGTAATATTTCAATAAAGACGGATATTCTGCCAACGCTGTTTCAACTTCATCAATCATTCTTTTGACTTTGGCTTCGGATACACCTGCTAATGTACCAACCATAATCAAATCATCATTCATAATATGACGCCCTTTTCCATTAACCATTGCCGTTTGCTCCCCATTAACACCAACAGATGGGGTTAAATCAAATGCCGGTGTCATTTTCCAACGATTATCCGGTGTCAGCATATAAGCAAAATTTTTGGTATGATCATCTTTATTGCCCGATTTAACATTAAAAATCATTAAACGAACCATTTTTTCAACTTCACGCATATCATGTGTTAAATGTGCCGTCAAACGCATTAAATTTTCGTAATCCAATGTCGGTATCCGATGAGATGCATGCAACAAACCACAAGCGCTGTGGATATGTATTTTATTCCGCCCCTGTCTATCAAATCGTTCTACGCCAAAATGTCCGCTACAATCACGGGACGGAAATAAATATGTATTCGGCATATCTATACCTGCTTTTTTCGCCATAATGGAATAAATATATTCTAAAGCACCTAAATCAGGTTCATCCGACTTTGACGAAAATTTAATAATCCATGGATTAAATCCATCCATTGCCATTCGTCCGCTCATAATAGTTTTGCGATCATCAGAAACAAGTGCCACAATTTTTGGACGAGCTCCGGCAGCCGAACCGTTCAGTCCGCGTAATCTATCCAATACATCACTACCTGCTCCTTGAATAATTTCTTGTGCGCCTTTGGATAACGCATCTAAATGAAGAATATCCGCCCACTTATCTTCTTCCGTTTGCATTGGTTCGTATTCTAATGCCCCCATGGCATGTTGTCCAATAATGGATAAACGATGTAAAGGATTAATAGCATAATAGGATAAACCTTGTTTTTGTAAATATCTGTCTAACAACAAACAACCCCATCCATCAGGCAAACTATCGTTAAATAAACCAAACAAACCATCAAAAGTCATATCCTTATCTGTAAAAATACCACTTTTTAACGGAAGCATAAACGGTGATAATTCTATCCCTGATTTCAAAAATTCAGGTGCATATTCAAACATAATCTTATCTTGCCGAACCAGAACACCGACAAAACGCCGTTGTTGGTACATATTCAAATAGACATTAACCCGCATCATTGGAAAACTCTTAAAATTATTTCAACAACCCTCTTTGACGAGATTTCGTCTCCCCAGAATATGAAAACAAAGATCCTCTGATTTCGGTGGGAGCAAAAACACTTTCAAAATCTTTTAAGCAATTTAAAGACAATGCAATTTTCAACAAAGATTCCAAAGAAATCTGTCCGGTTTGTTCAAACCGTTTTAAAGATCCTAAACTAACACCGGCACGATCTGCAACTCCGATTTGTGATAAATTTTGGCTTAATCTTTTTTGTTTGACTTTTAAAGCTAAATCCTGCATAACCTCTGACGGTGTTTTCAACATAATAGACATCATTTTATCCCTTAATCATTATTTTAAACCCTTATAGATTATATATTATCTCTTACAAAAAGTCAAGAAAAACACAAAAAAAGTCTTGAATAATACAAAAAGACATATATAATTGCAAAAGGTTTAACACAAAACAAACGGATACATTATGTACATCAAAACATCTTTATATTTAATAGGCTTGCTTATGGCATCAGCATCTTGTTTTGCACAAGAAACATACAACCTTTCTCATCCCCAATGGAAAGATACAATTACAGTTAAAAACAATCGCTTTTGCAGAATAAATAAAGACTGCGGAAGTATTGAATATAAAGATAATGAAAAAATCATTATCAAATGGGACAAATATCCCAAAGAAGCATTTGTCTATTCACCTAATGATAAAATGTGGATTTCCGATATATCATTTATGAAAAATAAAACAATCAACAAAGAATATGAAGAATTAGAATACACATTCCAAGAACCTTATGTCAAACTTAATCCCTATCAAAAAACACCTTTAGCAGCACTTATTAAATTTCCGACAACAGAACCCAGTCTCATTAAAATAACGATAAAAGGTAAAGGAAATGCTCCTGATATTATCCATACGGTTAAAGGATATCAAACAGAACACACTATTCCCGTTTTAGGATTATTTCCAAATCATACAAATAAAATTATTTTAACAGCCACAACAAAAGAAGGAAAAATCAATACATCAACCGTTACCATTAAAACAGGGAATGTAAATATAAACAAACAATGGTTCCCCAGCACAAAAACAGATAATACTTTTAATTATTATGCTTCTTATGACGGATTGATTTTTGATGAAGAAGGTAATATACGATATCAAATAACCGACTCCCTTTGGTTCCATTCATACTATTACAAAAATAATATCTATATTGAAAATCCAAGTAATATTGTAAAATATTCTATGTTGGGCGAATTTAAACAAAAATATATTTATCCGAAAAATTTTTATACTTATATTCACGGTATGGGTTTTAAAGATAATGATAACTTACTGATATTCGGTTCATTTAAAAATACAACAGCATTGATTGATAATGAAAAAAAAGAAACACACCGTGATTTTGTTTTAGAAATTGACCATAAAACAGGTAAAACCGTAGCAACTTATGATTTAGGAGAAATGCTTAATCCTGATCGTTCATTAATTGTCAAATCCAGTCAAACCGACTATGGCAAAATAGACTGGGCACATACAAATGGTATTGATTATGATTCCAAAAACAAGGCTCTTATCGTATCCGGTCGTCATTTTGGCATTGTAAAAATCAGTGAAAAAACAAAAAAACCAATTTGGTGGATGACACCCCATCAATTAACACATAAATCAGGGCGAAACGGAGACAAAGGAGACATTTCTCATTTATTATTAACGGCAACAGATACAAACAATAAACCTTATCCTCCTGACGTACAAAAGGGAACTCAACCTGTTGCCGATTTTAAATGGCCATTAAAAACACACAGTGTTAAATATGCCGGCAAAGGAATTTACAGTATTTTTGACAATTCCGGCAAAATGTATAATAAATCACTTTATACAACTGAAAATTCCGTAGCTTCCGTTTTTAAAATTGATGACGAGAAAAAAACAGTACAACAAGTATTTTTAAAACATCTACCCGCCTATTCCGAACCGGGTTCTTCTGTTTTAATTCATCCGAAAACAAAAGAATTATGGGTAACAATCGGAGATGCACGTTCAACAAATAACTCAAAACTTGTCAATCCCTTATTTTACCGCTTTAATCAAAAGGGTGAAGAAATTTACAAAGCTGTATTGCATTCCGATTCAAACAGCTGGGTATATCTTATTCAACCATTTGAATTTTATGCTGAAAATAACTGGCCTACACCAATAGAATAAATCTCTTGCTTTTAAAAAAAGAATATGTTACTTTTAAAAAAATCATCTTAACCAAAGGATTATAACAACAATGAAAATCAAACAAAAATTTTTATATCGTACATTATATACTTGTCTTGTTTTTTCAGCAGGATTTTTATGTGCCGCATATCGTGAAAATATTGTTTCACAATTGGAACTTTTAACACACAAACCAACCGTTACGGTTTTAATGTCAACATACAATCGGGCACATGCTTTACCGATTGCTATTGAATCTATTTTAAATCAAACATACGATGATTTTGAATTTATCATTGTTAATGACGGGTCCGAAGATGATACAGACAAACAAATTGACTTTTATGCACAAAAAGATTCACGTATCATTCATTTAACAAACAAACAAAACAAAGGTTTAATTTATTCTCTTAATCGTGGATTAGATATAGCTCGCGGAAAATATATTGTTCGTATGGATGATGATGACAAATCAGTTCCTTTTCGTTTAGAAAGACAAGTTCGTGCAATGGAAGCTTATCCACACATTACCGTGTTGGGTGCAAGTATCATCGGTAAGGACACGACTCCTATAGAAAAACAAGGGATGCCTCGTTTAAACAATCCTGATGAAATTGAATTAAACACGTATTTTTCATCCGGTTTGGCACATCCGACAATTATTATCCGCCGAGATTTCTTGGAAAAGCATAAAATCAGATATGATAAGGATTATTTATATGCCGAAGATTGCGGTCTTTATAAAGATATTTTAAATAAAGGCGGACAAATAACATCTATGAATGAAGGATTATTACATTTTGGATATACAAAAGATGTTACACATCCTGAAAAGTATAGTTATATTCAAGGGGAAACATTTAAAAAAATCCAAAAAGAAAAATTGGAACCCTTTTTTGATGCCCCTTATGATATGTTAGGCGCTTTTAAAAGCATTGAAAACAAATGTGAAATTTTGAAAAAAATGGTTCCTGTCAATAAGGAAAAGAAAATTTTAAATCAATTTGTGTTAGAAAAAATGCAATCAAATGTTTGTGCTAAAGCACTGGATATGAAAAATGCCGTTAAAATTACACATCCGTATTGGACTGATCATATTATTGTTAATCCCGATAACACATTCTTACGTGTTGATATTAGAGAGGAAACAGGCAAATTTGAAAAGAAAGATAACAATACGGTTATTGTCAAATGGGATAAATGGCCTTCTGAAATTTATCAAATAGAAAATGACAAACATTGGATTTATCTCAAAGATGAAAACGGAACAGTCAAAAGCCCGAAAAAATAAAAAAAATCACCTATCCGAAATCAAAAAAATACGTTCTGCATTAAGAACGTATTTTTTGTAAATCATCATTTATCATCATCGGTAAAAGTGTTTGTCCATTACCGTTAATTATTTTTTGCGGTTGTGTTAAACGCAGTAACTGTGCCAAATCATCATTACTCATTTCAGGATTTTGCGCATATTCACAAAATACATCTCGTACTATCGGAAAAGTGCTGTTTCGAGCATAATCACAAACAGTTAAACCGACTTTATTCGGCAGTTTTAAATCAATCCCACGCTGCAACAAAACACGCATCATCCGTAATTTATTGGCTTTAATCGCATTATAAAAAACTGTATTACCTACTTTATCCCTATGATTAATATCAGCACCGTTTTCCAATAAAAAAAGAATTTTTGGCTTTAAAAAATACTGTCCGACAAACCATAATGGTGTTTGACCCATTACATCTTCCGCATTGACATCTGCACCAGCTTTTATCAATAACTGTGTAATAGTTAAATCGGTTGTTTTAAATATTTTATGTAATGCCGTTTGCCCTAATTTATCCCGCTGATTCGGATAAGCACCTTGCTCCAATAAAAAACGGACCATCGCCGCATTATTGCAAAGACAGGATTCCATTAATAACGTTTCTCCCGTATCTACACGACAACTTTCCGGTGTAATACCATAATTTCTTTTCTTGTCCAATAAAACAGCCAACAAATCCAATTTACACCAATGAATAGCTGAAAATGCTAAATTCAGCAGAGCATTTGGCTTATCTTTCAATTTATTAACAAAACGACTAACTGCTTGATTTGTCATATAATGCAAGCCACTTACCGAATCTGTTTTAATCGGTTTTGTATTCAACAAACTATATCTGGATAAAGCAGAACGGATATATGTTGGTGAACAAAAAGGAATATCTTTTTCTTCTAAAATATGATTTTTCGGATGGGGTAACTCTAAAAATAATTGTCCTGCATCATGCAATTTCAAATACATCGGTTTACGAACCGTTTTCAAAATTTCATCTAAAAAATAATGGTGCAGCCTATCATGTAATTTTCTAGGCATTAAATATAGATTATCCGGATTATTCGTACCCCCTAAAACGATTGGAAAAAAATGATGAATATTCCATTTATCTTCGTTTTCATTTAATTCTGCAACCACCGTCGGTGTCATCTTTCCTGATTCAATCCAGCGCCGAATGGCTTTTTTCCCAATTTTTTCATATTCTTTTCGAACAGCAATGTTTCGTTCATACTTATAATTAGCAGATTCATGTACAACTTGCCTGACTGAGCGAGAAAATTCTTCTCTCATAACGGGATCTAGTTCTATTTTATGTTTTTTTGTCGGTGTATAAGGAGAAACATCATCAAAGTACAAAACAATATTGCCGTTTTCATCCTCATAATCCCGTAACATAACTTAACTCCCTAATCACGTTCTCCGAAATCCAACAATCCTGCCTTTTTCTTAGCCATACACTCTTTGGCATATTTAATCAAGACTTTATTTTGATTTAAATGATATTGCCGACCTTTAAATCGTTTTGTTTCCAATCTTTTTTTCACATATTCAAAAGCAGTCCAACCTTGATTATTTTGAATTTTTGTATCAATTCCATGTGCAATGAGAGCATAAATCATCCCCGAACGTTGATATTTAAAAGCTCTAAATAAAGCCGTATTACCATCTTTTGACTGATGATTAATATCTGCTCCGTTTTGAATTAAAACCTTAGCTTTCGGCCAAGGCAAACAACTACCTAAATAAAATAAAGGTGTCCTGCCATATTTATCTTGTGTATTAGCACAACCACCGGCTTTAATTAACTGCTCAACAATATACGGACGTACATTTTCAATATAATGTAAAGCGACTTTTCCAGCTGAATCAGTTTGTTGTGGATTAGCTCCTTTTTCCAATAAATAACAAATCATTTCCGGATGAACTCGTGACTGCTCACTACATTCTTCACAGGCAATCATTAATAAAGTTTGACCTCTTTCAGAATGCAACATATCAACTGTCAAACCATATGAAAGGGTATTGTCAATAATTCTTTTAAATCGTTCTAAATCCCCATTTTCTATGGCTTCAATAGCTTTTTTTGTTAAAATATGCTTTATCTTACGCCCTTTAATAAGACGCTTACTATAAGCTGGTACAGATAACGGTGATAATGGCGTTTTTCGTGTTCCATTATCTAAAAACAGTTCAGGCTCTGCTTTTAATTCCGGATATTTTGATAAAACAGATTTATCTGTCTGTTGATAAGTAAAATCCAAATTATGTACATCCAACAAATGTGTTTCAGGAATCGGCAATTCTAAATATAATCGCCCCTCATCATGAATTTTAAGATATTCCGGTTTACGCAAATGATAATTCACAGATGCCAAAAAAAACTGATGCAAGCGAACATGAACATCTTTTTCAATTAAATAGATATTATCTGGTGTATTTTTTCCGCCTAATGAAATCGGAAAATAGTGATGTAAATTTTGTTTACCATCAATAACATCTTTCCATAATTTTTTTGATATACCCCCTTGTTCCATCCACTTCCAAATTTGAGGACGAACAACTTTTTTAAATTGTTCCCGAACGGCAATATTACGTGTATATGTTGCCTGATCTTCTTCCTCAATCCATTTACCGGAAGCATAATCATTTCGCATATTCGGATCTAATTCTATTTTATATTTTCTTGTTTGTACATCTGGGGGAACATCATCAAAATATAAAACAATATTACCGTTTTCATCTTCATAATCTCGTAACATCTGCTCTCCTTATTTATATTTTTAAAAGTTTAACATACAACCCTCTATTTGTCAACTTTTTATTAAAAATATGCAAAATTTTATTCGTTTGTTTAACTTGACAAATGATAACAAATCTGATAAAGAGAACAAAGAAAGAACTAAAAGGATTAAAAATGCGTATTATTGGGTTGGTTGATTGCGATTCTTTTTATGTTTCGTGTGAACGAATAGACAATCCCTCATTAAAAAACAAAGCCGTTTGTGTTTTAACAGGTGCCGGCAGTCGCAGTATTATTGTCTCTCGTTCCAAAGAAGCTAAAGAACTGGGTATCCCGATGGGTGCCCCGTTATTTCAAGTGGAACGTAAATTTAAAAATGTGATTTATATCCCCGCCCGCAAACACAGATATACCGAAATATCCCGTTTCGTTATGGATACATTACGCTCTTTTACACCTGATATTGAAGTTGTATCCATTGATGAAGCCTATATGGATTTAACAAATCTCAATACAGTTTATCATAAAACATATGGCGAACTGATAACCCATATACGGAATACTGTTCTAGAAAAAACAGGCATTCCTGTATCTATCGGATTATCCACGTCTAAAACATTGGCAAAACTGGCAAGTGACAAAGCAAAAAAACAAGGCGGTATTTTTGCTGTTTCACCAAAACGCATTCAAGAACTTATTGGAGAAACAGAAGTGGATGCCATTTGCGGTATCGGCAAACAATCTACCAAAAAACTCAAACGAAACGGCATTTTTAATATCAATGATTTTATCGCCTCTTCTGATTCGTTTATTCGCCAAATACTTGGAAAAAACGGACTGATTTTAAAGCATGAACTTAACGGCGCAACCATTTCTCTTGTCAACTCAAAGGAAGAACCGCCTCAATCCATTCAAGACACATCAACCTTCCCCGATTTTACAACAGATAAAAATATGCTCACTTATTATTTAAAAAAACACATCAAACAAGCTACTCAAAAATTACGAGAATGGAATGGTTTTTGCCAATCAGTTCATATTCTTATCAGAACAAAAGATTTTAAAACATTTCATGAGTGGAAAAAATGTACATTTCCAACAAACAGCGAGCGTACTGTTTTAAAAATTGCTATTGAATTATTTGAAACCACATATCAACAAAACATTCTTTATCGCAGTATCGGCATTGAATTATCCGATTTAACATACGAAAAACCGGCACAAGCAGATTTATTTGAAAAACACAACTTTGAAACAGATACACTTGATTTAACCATTGACACATTAGAAAAACGATTTGGAAACAACATTATTTCAAAAGGATTTAATGTTATAAAAAGATAATTTATTCAATAAAAACTCCTTGACTTTTAAACAAGATTATGCTTTTATACCCCCGAACAAAGGAATGCTTTAATTGCTCCTTTTTTAGATAGAAAAACCATCAGGAGAAAAAAATGTTAAAAAAATTATTTGCAATTTTCTGCACAGTATCTTTATTAAGCGCTTGTGCTTCACAAAAAGACGGTGCTGATTTATACGGCAACGGTAATGGCGGTTGGAACGATGATGTTAATATCAGCGATTTACAAGGAACAGAAAACACAGAAAAATTCCGTTCTGAAACACCAGCTGTTGTTTACTTCAAATTAGACAGCTCTGATTTAACTGTTGAAGGTCGTGAAAATTTAGCTGCTCAAGCAAAATGGTTGGCTGAAAACCCACGCGTATTGGTTGTACTTGAAGGTCGTTGCGACGAACGTGGTACACGTGAATACAACTTAGCATTAGGTGAACGTCGTGCTATGGCTGCTCGTAACTACTTAATGGCTCAAGGTGTTTCTGCTGATCGTATTCGTATCATTTCTTATGGTAAAGAAAAACCGGTTGTATTTGGTTCATCAGAAGATGCTTGGTCTCAAAACCGTAGCTCAACAACAGTTGCTTATTAATCAGCAAGTGTATTAAAATAGAAAACCGTCAGATTCGTCTGACGGTTTTTTCTAACTTATTTTTAAATGTTACTTTTCATATCAATATAATTCCAAATTAACACGTTCTATTATTTTGAGACATATCTAAAACTTGTGCATCTTCATTATCTTGAATAGGCATAGAATTATTGGCTAAGACAGACTCTTTTTTTGTTTCTGAAATAAACTCCTGTTGATTTGATGCATCATTTAAAGCTCCAAACATGCCTTCAGATTTTTTAGAAACTTCTTTTCCGTTGTTATACGTCTTGTATGTTTTTTTATCCAAGACCTTTGAATGACCATATTCTACCCACTCTCCATGTTTAGTATAGCTATCACCATTAAAAACACCATACCCCTCTGCAGATAAGAAATATCCATCATGCCAATCTGTATTCTTTTTAAACTCAAAAACTTTACCCGTATGTGTTTTCGTATCAACAAAACATACTGTTTTACTGTCTCCGTTCCTATGGAATCTCAATTGAACTCCATCACTTAAATTTTTAACAACGCGATGTCTAACGCTAGTAATACCTGCATTTATCTCATCTTGTTCAATTGCATCCTTAATATCCTTTTTTAATTGTTCTACCACCGTAAATATATCTGCTTCTTTCCCATCACACTTTACACCATACATAGCTTTTAAATCTACAGCACAAACAGAGGGTGTATCACCTCTTTTTTCAAAACAAGCCAAATTATCTTCATCAAAATCAAAATCACTATGATATGATGTATAATTCGGATAAAAAAGACTATCACTTAAGTCATATCCTTTAACTTTGTCTGAAATTTCAATCTTCGTTTGTGTAATTTCAGTTTTCTTTGGCAAATTGTTTTGAGGTTTAGCAGTGTAATCTGTTTTTCTAACTTCTGCTGGTTTTGCTACAATCGTTTTTTGAGATTGAATGTTTTGTGTGTCACTATTATATACATCAACAATATCAGCAAACAAAATATCAGCCATTGCTTTTTTCGGATTACCGATTACATCCACATTATCAATCCGATTTTGATTATAATCAAACTGTATCTCTGTTTGCCCCTTATATGTTTTCCATTTTCCGATTTTAATCTTTTCTAAATTATTCAAAAAGATTTCACCTGTTTCATGAATGGTTTTGCCATCTGATTTGTAATGTGTTTCAATACCTTTTTTTGTTTGTGAATCCACAATCGTTGAAGATAAAAGTGTACCATCTTTTCTGTAATCAGCTTCCAGAAAAATATTTGAATTGGATTGAATGACTGATTTAAGGTTTCCTATTTTTTCACCGTTTTCAGGTTTATAATAGAAATAATTTAAACCATTAATATACATATTGCTAACATAATAATTTAAACCATCAGAATGATACTCAATATTATTTTTTCCATCACTATAATATTTCAAATGTCCACTTGGGAAATAAGAAAAACTTTCATTTTCTTTTGGCTTTGACTTTTTAGTTGTCGGAATTTTTAACAACTTTTTACTAATTTTATCAAATTGTTCAGATTCTTCATCTATATATTGTATGATTTCTTCTACATTGCCTTGACTCATATCCCTCATTGTAATAGAATTACCGGTTTTTGTATCAAAAATGTAATCTAAATTTTTCTTTCCGTAAATCCTAAAACCTTCAGGAAGATTTTCAACTTTATACCGTGTATCTTTTATATTAAATGCTAATTTATTATCAATTGCTTTTGCATACAAACCCAAATCAACAACATTGCCTTCACCATCAATTTGATGACCATGTTTCCAAACAAAAGACTCCCAAACATTATTTACGGGATCATAAAACTTTTCATTTCCGTTTCTAAATCCATCTTCATTAAAAGAACATTCATACAATATTTTGTCATTTTTAACCAGTTTCTTATGATATCCATTACTTGTTTTTTGAACTACAGTCTGTATTTTTGTTTCAGCATCAGTTTTAATACCAACTTCTAATGGTTCAGGTGTTGACGAGAATCCGTATGAATATTTTTCATCTGAATTTAATCCTGTTTGAAAATAATTCTTTCCTTTTAAATAAGGGTATTCTGTTTCAAAATATTTTTTTAAAATATCTTTTTGAGAAACCGCATCATTTCCAACCATATAACTTGCATTTTGATTTTCAGATAAACCAAAAGATTGTGCGTTGTATGTATTTCGCCATTCTCTTTGTGTTTGCGCAACACTGTGTAGTACATTTATCGCATCTTTATATTGCTGAATAGGAACACCTTGTTTTTCTGCCAAATAAATCATTTCTTCGCCAAAAGGCTGCATTTGCATTAAAATGCTTTGACCCATAGCAAGCTTAGTTGCCTCAGCATCTATAAAAACATTATAAGCTTCATTTATATTTGCTCCGTCATTAACAATTTTCATTTTTTCAAAGTCTTGCTTTGAAATGTTTTTACGGAATTGCTTTATGGCTTTATCTTTTAAGAAAATATAATAAAGATTTTGATTATAAAAATCTCCATTCAAAGCAAAAGTTTCTGCCTCAATAAGTTTTCTGGCAAGAAACATATCTTGTTTACTTAAAGAATCAGGCATCAAACCCGTTGCATTCTGTTGATCATGAAGCAATTCGTGGAAAAAAGAAGTTGTATTTTGATCTGAAAATAAATCGTCTATCGCAATAGAATCGGATTCAGATGAATACATACCGGCAGCATCCAAACTATTCATTTGATTAATGTCATCTTGCGTAAATGTGATTGTTGTCGGATTTTTTTGGTTAATATGTTGTCTGACTAATTTACGAGCCATTACATTTTGTTGAGCTGCCTTTTTAATATCACCCATCAATCTGGCTTTTTGATTAGCATTTAAATATTTCAAATCAACATAGGTAAAAAATTGACTCCATTCTTTTTCTGTAATCGGATTATAGATTGCATACGCTGAATTTTCTTTAAAAATCATACCATCATCTCCAACAAAAATATATGTGTCTTTTTTTTAAACAAGGATGATTAAAAAGTCTTAACGACCACCACCCAAGCCCATGCCGTTAACCATCTGTTCTTGCATATCAAAGGTACCCATAACAGCCCAAGCAACAATACCGGCAATCATAAGAATAGCCAAACCGTTTAATGCCGCTGCTTTTTTCTGAACATCTTTAACAGAATCTTCCAACCAGTCTTCTGAAAGACGCGTTAATGCTTCGGAGAAGTTATCCAATTCAGCATAAATACGCAAATCACCGACAACTTCTTCATCAGGGAAAGCTAATCTTGTTTTATACAAAGCATCCCCTAAGTTATCACCGTTATTAACATACGTTAAAGCTTTATCAATACGATACAACAAATAAGGATTGGCATCAGAACGCAAGGAACGTAAAGCTTTTGAAACCGGCGTACCGGCACGAACCAATGCCGACAATGACAACAACCAACCAACACCGATAAAAATGCGATAAATTGACCATGGTGCAAATTTATCGGCAATAGCACGTGATTCTTTCGTCCATCTCGGAAATGTTAAACAAATTAAAATAACGATTGTCGGCAAGGTTAAAAAGAGAGGATATGGATTTTCACGCACAAAATTAGACAAACTAACCAATGATTTAGCGGTTCCTTCCCATTGTAAATTCGGAACAGCATCAACCATCGGCGGAACCATGAATGCACCAACCCCGTAAATAAGAAAAATAACCATAAGCATAAGGAATAAAGGATAAGAAACCGCAGCAAAAACAGGTTCTTTCATCCGTTTAATACCTTCTACAACCTTAATGGTATTATCTAATGCCTCTTCCAAGTTAGAAACGTCACCGACTGACAACATCAAAATTTCCGTTGACGGAGCCCAACCACGCAAAGCAACTGAAAATGTATCACCGTTACGAATTTGTTGCATCCAACACGTAACAGCAACTGCCATGGTTTCCGTAGGTTTCCGACCATCTTTGGAATAAATTTGATACATACGTTCCAATGCATCCATCAATGAAAATCGGTTCCGTAACAAAGCTTTTAGTTTATAATAAAAAGCCAAGCGGTCCGAAGTATATAAACGTACCATAAATTTTGAAAAAAATATGTCTCCCGGATTTACCGTACCAGGTTGTACATTTTTTGATGTGTCTGCCATTTGAACTCCTCTTTTTCTATCCCGTTACAATTTGATTTAAGAAACCTGTCCAACGTTCAACTTCTTCTAAGTCAATAGACCCTCTAAACATGTGTGAAATAGCTACTTCACGCAAAGTCATACCGTTTAAATCATTAATCCAATAGTTAATAGCTTTTTTCGTTTCGCCTTTCATCACTAAATCAAGGAATGTCGCATCCGGCAAAACAATTTCGGCTACAGACATACGACCTTTAACACCTTTATAATCACAATGTTCACACCCTTTACCACGCAAATATGCACTTTCAACACCGATATCACCAAATGCCTCACGTAAACGGACAACAGACGGCAATTTTATTTTTTCAGTAGCCGGAACCCTACAATACGGACAAATGCGTCTAAACAAACGCTGAGCCAACAATCCTTTCATAATTTCAGGATCACGCAATTTAAAGTCTTCAATACCCATATCTCTAAAACGCATTAAAATAGCTGGCGCACTGTTTGCGTGCAATGTTGTCCACACATTGTGTCCGGATAATGCCCCACGGAAAGCCAAATCAGCTGAAGAAAGAGTACGAACCTCCCCGATCATTAAACTGTCAGGGTCAGAACGTAAGGCAGCAGACAATGCTTTTGTAAATTCACGTTCTTTCATTTCTTCACTGGAAGCATTTGTCACCGGCATTTGTCTTGCTCCCGGAATCGGATATTCGGGCGGGTCTTCCACAGTAATTAAGTTAATTTCATAATTACGTTCCTGCAACATTTGAATCATATTACGTTGCAATGTGGTAGATTTACCGGAACCCGTCGGACCGGAAACAACTGTAATACCCGTTGGAGCTCCTCGCAACTGATAAAAGAAATCTAATTCACGTTCTGTAAAACCTAAAGATTCCAAACCATCAGAAGCACTACTGGAATCTTGCGCATATAACATACGCATAATAACATAACGTGTACCGAAAGCAATCGGGTTAAATTGTAAACGAATACCCAACACATTACGAGGTAAAACTAATTTACCATGCGAACCACGCAAAGGAGTCCGTCCTAATTTTTGTGCGGCCTGATATTCATTTTGCGCGTAGTTTGAATCAGAAATATCAGAAGATGCAAAAGCAGCACGCACAAAACTTTCACCCCAATCTTTATTATATTCCATTTCTGTTTGCATCAAACCGTTTGTACGGAACATAACCGTTGTGTGATCGGCAACCACAATATGAATATCTGACACACGCAAAGAAGCTGCACGAGACACAATAGTCACAAAGTCCCTTTGCATACGAGCTTGGGCTTGTTCTTCTTCTTCGTTTTTCTCAATTGTAACAGTTTCTACAACACCACTTCTATTAGAGTATTCATAAATACTTTGTAAAACAGGCATCGGCACATATTCAGGTTTACCAATTTGTAAATGCCGTTTTTTTGCTAAATATTCAAAACCAAGAACTTTACCGTCAAATTTATATGTTTCACATACAAAAAAACGCCCGTTTGAAAACAACGCCAACAGCATACGTGTTTCATCTTTAACCGGTAATGACCCACCTGATGCTGTAATACAAACATTGTCGTTATCAAACAAATCTTTTAAAAATGTCGGAGATTGATAGTCTTTATTGAACTCAACCGCCGGTTCATCTTGCTCTCCTTTTGCTTTTAAAAAGGCTTCCTGAACGGCTTTATGTAAATCCTCACGATTTCCAACTGAATTATCTTTATTTTGTGATGCTAACTCCTCACCGTTAATATATGTATGAGCCTTAGGCGGTGCAGCAGATATTGTTTTATTTTCAACAGTTTCAGATGTTTCATGTTCTTTTGATACCGTTTCAGAAACAGTCACATTCAAATGACTATCACTGCTGTGATATTGCCCCTCATTTGTTGGGATATCTGATGTTTCTTCCAAAGTTGGCTCTATAATAACTTCTGAACTATTTGTTGTATGATTTGCCAAAAACGAAATTTGTTCAGAAGACATACCACCAGCCAAACTCATTGCAGAAGCTCGCATTCCCGTTTGTTCCGCTTCATAATTATTGGAAGGGTATTCATTAAATTGATCTGTATCAGAGGGAACATCAAGAGACATTGGCACTTCAAGCGGTTGTAGATTTTCAGAATCGGCAATATTCATTTGTTCAACATATACTTCTTGACTATCCTCATTCGTAGGATTTTCAATTATTTGAACATCAGATTGCTCACCAAAATCCGTCTTTTTGAGTTTTTTATTGCCAAAAAAAGATGGTCTCATTGTATTCCCCCCTTACATTTTTTATTCAGCAAGAGATAGACCAGAGGGTGCTTCTGAAGATGATTGACTATTAAACAACAAAACATCTTCACGGTCATCTGCTTTAAACATGATTGTATCTTTTGTAATTTCTTGAACAATATGTCCGGTTGGCAATTTATCACCAACTTTAACAACAACTGTTCCGCCATCATTTAGGTTTTCCAAAGTTGCCGAAAGTTTACCTTTCATCCCACGAACAGTCAACAAAGAATAAACTTCATTCGCACGAGCAATTTTAACTTCTTCTTTTACAGTTTCTTCAACAGTTTCATCAACTGAATCGGATGTATCAGAAGCATCAGATGATTTTACTGCTGCATTTGCCTCTTTTTCTTTTTGAGCTTCTTTTTCAGCAATAGCATCAGCACGTAATTTATTGCGTAATTCTTCTGCTTCGGCAATTTGTTGTTCAATCGATTCTGTTTCAGCTTTTTTCTTTTCCATTTCTAAACGAACATTTTCTTGTTCTTGCCACCAGTTAATACGTGAACGAACAACATCTTCCCGTTTTGCAATTTCATCTAAACGAGTTTGACGATAAGTTGCTTTTAATTTTTCCAAGTCATTTTTCAACTGTTCTTTTTGCATTTGTAATTTCAAGAACACATTTCCGCGTTCCAAATCAGCCATTTCTTGAAAAACTTCAGATGTAATACGACCCAACAATTGTTCACTTGGCAAATCTTTCGTTGAAACAGATGGTGCCATAGGAGCCGGACCCGTAATCAAGGATTCTTTAATACCCGGCAATGGCGCCATTTCTAAATCACCCAAAGATGTACGAGCAGGGAAATCCAAAATTTCTCCTGAATTAACCTGTGTATTACTTAATTCAGTTTCAAGACGTTGCCGTTCCTGATCTTTTTCATCCAATACAGGTGCCGGCATTGTAGCCCCTTCACTCGGAGCCGGAGTTGGTGCTGCGGCTGGTGTGTTTTGAGCCATAACAGGTAAAACAAACATCGCTGTTGATAAACAGAGTGTTGCAAGTAATGATAATGAGTTATTTTGCATAAATTCTCCCCTCATATTTCCATTTGTCCTGTGCATCCGGCGCAGGATTAAAGTTGATAGTAGTTAATTCCAGTCCTGGAAATTTTTCAAAGAACGTCCGTAATTCAAAAGGTGTATACGGTGTTGTAATTGAAAACTGATAAAAAACATATTCTTGTTGGTTTGCCGGTTTTGAACCATCCGGATTGTCCGGTGGATCAAGCATTGTTTGACGTGTAAACGACAACGGCATATTTGTTGCTTGCTTAATGTCCGTCAATTCTTCCCATAATTTTTGTTCGTCAATAACAGGAACAGAAGCAACCAATGGAATATCCGAAAAAACAATTTGTCCACTGGCACTTGCACCGTCTTGATTTAACTGCACATTAACCCGAGACATTTTGTATTCGTTTATAGCCGCTTTTAACCAAGCAATACGGCCCCAAGATTTAGACCAACCCGTTGTTAATCCGGTATATGTACATGTCATATTACCGACTTGCCATCCCGGAATGGTTAAGTTAGTCAATTGGTATGAATTGTTCCAACATTTGAATAAAAACGAATCCAATTTTGGAATTTTTTCCCATGGTTTCGGCTTTTCAGGAACAGGCTCAACCGGTTGAATAGCTTCCGGAATAGGTTGTGCTTCAATTTTATCATCAGGAAAAATTGTACTCCAAAGATTAATAACAAAATACAATGCCCCCACAACGATTGCAATTAAAACAATTGCAATAATAACCAAGATAGGTGTTTTCTGATTAGAACCAACCTCTTCCAAAACAACACGAGAAGCATTCTTTTTAAGCAAACCTTCTAATGATAATTCCTGTGCTTTATCAATTCCCCAAGAGGCTGGTGCAATTTTCAAGTGCCAATCAGGCATACCCATCAATTGATAAAACGCATCATGAGCTTCTTGCTCTGTTTTATATAAAGCATCTTCCTCAGATAAAATTAAGTCATTACGAACACCTAACAACCACCAACCTTCCTGAACAGGAAACACAGCAGCAACAGATGTATAGTCACTTAATGCGGATGCAACAGCAGCAGCGGCAGATGGTTCACCGGCACGATGTCCCATTGACTTTTTACCAAGCCCGTATTGATAGGTTGATGCGGGACGTAAACAATATAAATCCGAACTGACATCATTATCAATGGCTTCTCTGATTTCATTCATAGGGTCGTCAGAGTTCTGTAACGGTTGCCATAACAACCCTACCGCATACTGACGCCGTCCAACCGTAATTGATCCGTTTGAGGTCATCGGCATTTCTGCCGATACCTCATTCGGAATGTTGTCGTATGTGCCTTCGGCCATGCGTAATACTCCTTAATAATCTCTCATCCGTGATTCGGGAGATAATGGTGATTCCAAAACTTCTGGTGTCAACAAGATAACCATAACTTCACGAGAAGTATCATTAAATGCTTGACCACCTAACAAGCCCATTTTTGCTTTACCGATACCGCCGGTTTTTGTTGTATTACGAACCTGTTCAAAACCAGTCAAAACCAACGTTGAACCTGAACGCATAGCAATCTCTTGTACAAAACCACGTGTTTGCATTTTCGGCAATTGAACAACTGTTACGTCTTTATCACCAGAATCACTGCTTTCTGAATCAGAGCTGTCTGAACTTTCAGAAGATGATTCACTTCCACCGTCTGAACTGCTACCGTCAGATGAGAATGTTTCCAAAGCCAATAAGTCAGTTAAGTTCATGGAGAACATAACAATCAAGCGACCGTGATCCAAAATACGCGGTAATACTTCAAGTGTAAAACCGTAATTCAATGTATCTGTTTCCATATCCGTATCAACACTTCTGTCCTCGCCGGAACCTGATGTTGAAACCGTTGATTCTTTCACATAGTTTTGTTGTGTAGTAATAACAATCGGAGCAACTTTATTGTTTAATGTGGTAATACTGGCTGATGTAACCAATGATGTTTTACCTTGTGATGAAAAAGCTTGAATAGCTGCTGTTGAGTTTTGCCATTTTGATGATGGTTTCAACAATGTCATAGACAACATACCTGCTGCACCGGCACCTGAACCACCTGCTGCACCAATCGTAAACGGACTTGTGTAATTTGCCATTATATCAGCATTTTTAAAGACACCTGTCAAATCTAAACCATAGTTATCAGCATTTGAAATAGAAACAGACAACACTTTAACGGAAATAGCAACCTGTCTGGATAATTTTTCGTTAAATTTAGCAATCCATTCACCTGCTTCACGAATGGCAAACGGACTACCCGTTACCGTTACCGTTCCGGCAACACGGCTAAACGCCAAATCAGCATCTTCACCAACAACTTGTTTTAAACCTTCTTCAATATTTTCCCACAAAGACAACGTAGCACTGGATGACAATGAAGAACTTGAGCTTCCGCCCCCTTCACCCATTGTAGCTCCACTTAAAGAAGTTGAAATACTTGTTTCTGTCGGCAAAGCGTAAATGTTAAATACCCGAGATTCTTTCGTGTAGAATGTAATAACACCGGATTTGTAACGCCACCAAACACCATAACGATTGGAAGCATAATTTAACAAACCACTCAATTTACCTGTATAATTAACAGGTACCGTTTCAGTCGGAATTGCATCTGCTGCTTTTAAATTATCCAAACGAATCGTAATACCGGTCATTTCTGATAATTCTTGAGCCAACATAGGCAAAGTTGTTGCTTCTGCGATAGATAAGGTTATCGAATCGTCTTCTTCCATCATAGCAGGCAAAGCATCACCTTCTGAAATTTTTACACTTTCAGTGCCCAACCAAATATCATTCTTTGTCCGAACAGTATCAACCGGTTCAGGCAAATCAGGAATTTGTGCCTGTTGTAAATGTTCTTCCGTCCGTTCAAGAACTGTCTCAATTTTTTCGTTTGTACGAGCAACATATTCATTACAGGCAGTCAACATAAATGTTGCCCCCATCAAGATACCCGTCAATCCTAATTTAAGTGATTTAGTTAGCATTATCATTCTCCTGCGTATTGATGACTAAAACTCTGTTACCCTTATAGAACGTGCCAATCGGAGCCGGTGTAGCACGAGCAAAAGAGCGGATAAATGCGGCAGCAACTTCTGTAAACTTACCACGGAACACAACGCCGGCTTCCAAATTATAATCTCTATCCATTTTCCAAACAACAGTCCAACCGGATTCTGCCCCCCAACGCATTAACAATGTACGCAACGTTTCTCCGGCCGGAGCTTCCCAATCATGAACCTGCTCACCGAACAAGATTTTTTCTTTCAAGGATTTTGTTGTTTTTTCAGTTGTTTTTTCTGTTGTTTTTGTTGCTTTTACCGTTTGCGTTGTTGTAGATGTCTGCTGTGTTTCAACATTTGTATTAACATCCGAGTCTTGTTGTGCTGGAACAACCGGAACCACATCAGATGTTTGTGCAACTTGCTTTACACCTTGTTGTTGCGCAACAGATTGAGAAGCGACTACATTTTGCACTGTCTGTGACGCATGAGCTGTTTGAACGGCTCCCATTTGTTCAGCAGGCACAACCTCACCACTTTCTGTTACAATTGTACCAACAGGCACATTTGCAACTGCTTGCGCAACTGTTGCAACAGCTGTTCTGGCTGTTTGGTGACTAACACCGGCAGTCGGCGTTGTATAACCTTGAGCAGCAACATATACTGAATTAGATTGATCATCTTCCGTGACACGAGTATGAATGGTTTTTTCAATTTCAGTCTTAAACAACATTTCATTACATTCATCACCCGAACAAACAACATCACCGTTTGCAACCGGTTGTAATGCCAAATCAGCCCGTTGTTGAGCCAATTCACGTTGGCGCATTCTTTCTTTAACCGATGAACCGCCTTGTGTTGCCGGTGATGATAAAGCCATCGGTGTACTACCTGCTAAATAAGAAGCATCGGTACTCATAGCATAACCGGCATAAGCTTGCGACAAATTCAAATCCGGTTCTTCATATGTAACGATACAACTATCTGGATTTTCAGCCGTACATACCGTTTGAGTTATTGCCGGTTTTTTTCTTGCACCATCAGAAGATGACCAGTTGTCATCTGCATCCAATTCGCTTAACGGGGTACAAGCATTTAATGCGACAACTGCACTCATCATAATACCTGTCAGAATTGTATTTTTCAGTAAATATTGTTTCATTATAACTCCTTTTCTGTATGGATGAAAATATTACCAGTTAATTGTTTTCTTTACTTTTGTTTTTCCATTTTTCAACTGTACTTTTTCTACTTGTACATTTTCGGGCTTTTCTACCAATCTTAAAATCAAACTATCTGCCGGACGATCCACATAATCCACCGCAATTTGATGAGATGACAAACCCGAATTTTCAAACAACCGTTGAATAACGTATAAACGCTTTTGTTGAATATCCGGATTTTTTGTACTCATCCGAACATGAACAATATATCGTGGATCATTTAATGCTTGCAACGAAAACACTTTTATCCACTTAACTGTTTGTCCGGAAAATTCAGCTGAATTCGGATAAAAAGTCACTTTAATGTCATGTGGCATCAAAACAGAACTTTTTGTATTATTTTGCGCATCAGCCAAAACCTGATCAGCAACAACTGACGAAACAACCTTATATGCCGGTGGTTGTGTCGTTAAATCTTCCTGCACTGTTTTCTTTTGAGGCAATGATTGCAAAGGCAACAACAATCTTTTCTTTTTAATAATACCTTCCATTGGTTTTTCATCACCAATTAACGAATTAATAGTATCTGGTTCTGCCTCCACCTTCACCGTTTCTTCTTTATATTCTTCTCCTCTTTGGCGAGCCAATGCTTCTTTATACATTTTTGTCGTTTTTGTTGTTTTACCCGTCAAAAAACGTTCAACCGCCATTTGTTCCGAAACAGGCGTTAATTCTGTTTGCGTAATTTTCACAACCGGCATATTTTTAACCGTTTTCGTTTTCGTTTCAATATGCTCCGTTTGTACTTTAATTGGTTCAGCAACCGGAACAACCACCGACTCAGACGGCACCATCAACTGATTTAACTGCCCATCACCCATTGTTGAGCCCGCAGCAGGCAACATAAAAGTCGGAACTAAAAAATCACCTTCTGCTGTAATTGTCGGTACATTTTCCGAATCAGTTGACATAATTTGTGCCGAATCAGATGAATTTTGCGCACTTTTCAACTGTTCAGAAGGCACATTTTGAGAAAAAGCAGACGATACAAGCGTAAAATTCATCAAAACGCCCAGAGCAACCGTCAAAAATAATTTTTGTTGAAACATTTTATATCCTATTGAAATCAATAAACAAAAACATCTTTTCCAACAAGTATATCCTTACAAAAAGCATGATACACCTATCAGAATATGCCTTATATTACAACTTTGTGAAAGAAGTTGCAAGTAAAAAAAGTGCTGGACAAATGATTTTTTTTGGGTTATACTAAAAAATGAGAGGAAAAAAATCCTCTAAATATGCATATTT
Source organism: Alphaproteobacteria bacterium (assembly GCA_045638265.1). Classification (GTDB taxonomy): domain Bacteria; phylum Pseudomonadota; class Alphaproteobacteria; order CAAHEQ01; family UBA3637; genus RGIG4140. Next base: position 26,097 of record JAZUBA010000063.1, read on the forward strand.
AAAATTTAGGAGTACATTCACATGAATAAATACTTAAAACAATTTTTATTTGTTGCTTTAATTGCATTGGTCTTTACGGCAACAGGTGCTTACGCTGAAGGCGAAGGTGTTTTTGGTGACATTCAAACACGTTTACTTGATGCTTTTAAAAACGTTCGTAACGTTATCTTCATTGTCGGTGGTTTCGGTTTAATCGGTCTCGGATTTGCCGCTATCTTCGGTAAAGTTAAATGGCCTTGGTTGGCAGCTTTAGCTTGTGGTTTGGCTATTGTCGCCTTAGCCGGTGCTTTGGTTGAATACGTTACTGATGGTAATAGTGATAAAGGTGGCGTTGTTGATGCAAATTATGAATTTGATGACCCGTTTGCTGGTGGCGGGAACTAAATTCCACTTTTCACGTTCAAAAAAAACACTCTGTCTTCGGACAGGGTGTTTTTTTATTTAACACACTTTTGAAACAGTCTATTTCTCCTTGCAAATTGACCCAGATTATTATATTATTCAAACCATACAAGAACTTAACGGAGAAAACATATGAAATCATCATTAAGACGTTCGTTGGACTATGTATTTTACGGTGGTATTGCACAATCTGCCGTTGACACATTTGCAACAGGCTCTTTAATTACAGCTTATGCCTTATTACTTGGTGCAAACAACATTGCTATCGGTATTCTAGGCGCCGTACCCTATATTGGCAACTTAATGCATATTTTAGCTTCTTACATTTTGGAAAAAGGATACTCTGTCAAAAAATTATCCCTCATTACTTCGTTTTTATCACGACCGTTTTATCTATTTGCCGCCCTATTAGCGTTCTTCGCAGGTGAATCATGGACGGTTCCGGCACTTATTTTATTTTTAACAACTGTCTACTCTATCGGCAACATTGCCGGTGGCGCTTGGCGTCCATGGATGAAAGAACTTGTCCCCGATTCTATTATGGGGCGATTTTTTGCTCACCGTTTTAAATATATGATGATTGCAAAAGTTGTCTGCTTTTTAATTGCTTATCTTATTTTAAAAGCATCGGCTGTTTATTTGCCCGAACGAGAAATATATGTATATTCCGGATTATTAATTTTTACTTTCTTTTTAAGCATTTACGGTGCTTGTACATTCATCCCTGTCAGCGATGTAAAACTTTCACTACAACCAGACAAAACATTTATTCAAAAAATTTCTTTCTGTTTAAAAAGCACTGCATTTGTCCGGCTTATGTCCGCACTGGGTAGTTTAAACTTTACCGTTAATTTCATCACGCCATTTTTGACTGTTTTTATGCTGAAACAACTCAATTTATCTATGTCCGGCGTTGTCATATTAACACTTTTCTCTCAAATTATTTATACAACCATTGTTAAAAAACTAGGCCGTTTTGCTGATAAAAAGGGGCCTCATTTAATGTTATATACATCACTACCAGCATTTGTCATCAGCATTATCGGATTTATGATATTAAACGCACTAAATTTATCTGTTGTATTATTATGGATTGGCTTAATTACTGTTCATATCTTTTTGGGAATTGGCACAGCCGGTATTGCATTGGGAACAAATAATTTATCCTTATTATATGTCCCCAAAAAAGCATCATCAGTCTATTTAGCAGTCAACGGAACGGTTATTGCTTTTATGGGAGCTGTCGGTTCTATCATTGGCGGAATTGCCATGACATTTTTGGAAAAAACAACAAACACTATTTCACATCCCAATATGGCGTGGTATTATTTATTCGGCATAACTATATTTTTGTTTATTCCGGTTGTTTTACAATTCAAAACATTGAAGAAAATTGATTAATACATTCTAATCTCAATAAAAACCCCGAAGATTGCAACTACAATTTTCGGGGATATATATTTTTATGCGGGCTGTGGTTCCGTAACGGGCGCCACATTAGGTAATCTTAATAAACGTATCAATGGAATAAGGCTTATACAAAACAAGCCCATATAGATAAAAAAGGAAGCTGTCATAGACACATCATCAAAAACAAATTTAAACAATATCAACATAATGCCAGCCAAAGCTCTGGAAACCATATTATTAACTGACGCTACCGTTGAGCGAATACTTGACGGCACAAGCGTATGTAATCGGGATGTGTGCCCCAGTGTAAATGTGAGTTGGAACCCGATAACCATACAAATAAACGTCAATAGAAGCATACCGATATAAGCCGGAACACCTTGAGCCATAATTACAGCGAATAAAAAGGCAAGAATATACAAGACAAACGTTATTTTACCTAATTTTTGCAATGGACACCAAGCTAATGTTTTGGGCAATAAAATGGCGGCTCCAGCCCGAAATGCATGATTGATAAAATAAATGACTCCAAACAAAGCTACTGGCAAATGTACAGCTTTCATTAACGGTTGAAAACTCCAAACAAAAACCATTGTAGTCGCCGCCATAATCCCTGAATAAAAAATATACGGGCGTAATTGCGTGTGTTGAAAGGTCCCTTTTGCAATTTCAAAAAGTTCTTTGTATTTTGCTGAAAAACCATTCATTTTCTTATGAACAGACGGTACTTTGGGCAACATAAACAACATACCGATAGCCAATGTATTTAAAACAATTTCAATACCAATCAGAACAGGAAAACCAAATTCTTTATATAACGGTGCACCGATTAACGAAGCAAGAGCTGTCCCGATAGACATAAAAAAGTTTAATTTGCCATAACCATGTAGCATTTTTTTTGTATTTTGTTTCGACTTTAAATAATCGTATACATACCCATCAGCAACACCTGAATAAAACGCTTTTGACAATGAATACAAGATTTCACCCGCCAAAACAATCCAATATCCACCAAAAAACGACCATAATATTAAACGAGCCAAAAAGAGGCCATACGAAAAAATCAATACGTTTCGACGTGGAAAAATATCTCCAATATAACCGGCAGGAATTTCAAACAAAAGAGCCGTAATTGAAAAAATCCCTTGAAACAAAAATAAATCACCTGTTGTCAAGCCGTTTTCTTCATAAAAATACATCAAAACGGGTAACATTAATATCTGTGTTTGTAAAAAAGCTGAAAAATTAAATATTTCCAATGGTTTCTTCAAAAAACTCATTTCATAAAACTCCTTATATTAGCATATCGTGTTATTTTATTTTTTTTAACTCATCAAGTCAAGATTTTTTTTCAAAAACACGCTAATTTTAAAGCATTTCTATTAGAAAAATTATTTAACAAACAACATTAGCTTTCTACATAAAAAAACACGCCTTTCAAACCGAAAAGCGTGTTTTTATTGACGACCTAATTATTAAGGATCTCCTCTCCACTAACCTTATCGTCAAGATCCTGATATCCAATGGCATCTTGTGTATCACTTTGATTTTTAAGTGTACACATACCACCGACATTATCATATGTGTCAGCATATTTCCAAACCCAACTTTCAGCTTTACAACAAATTTCTTTATCTGGAATCCATTTAACAAGAACATTACTTCTGCTTCCAGCTAAACTACAACAAGATTTATTTGGTGTTCCACCATCAATCGCTTCTTTTGTAGAACCATCAATGCAACAAATTGTTCTGTTTTCATCATTTTGGTGCTCATTCGGATAGACTCTTGTAAAGCCCTCACCAACACAACATTCATCTGAATCTTCCGTTCCCCATTTGCCCGTAGCTATATCAAATTTTTTCATGCCATTACAACAAATTTGATTACCATTTTCATCTTCTCTATAATAACCGCCTACGGCGTAACAGCATTCAGGATCAATTTTACCAGTTTTTCTATCTTTATAATCAAACAAACTCTCAAATGATGTTAGTGTATCTTTAGCACAACATTTATTTTTACCTAAATCGTCATATTCTCTTGCCTTACCATCTTTTGAGAGATAAGTAGTTGTCGCTTTTACATTAGCGTTATAAAACACTGTATTTCTTTCACCATTTTCATCGTATAATTCTTTATCTTTCTCAAATGATTTCATACAGCAAGTCTCAGAAGCAAACATATGTTGATTGCTACAACAACCAACGTCTTCATCCCCTTTGTAATCCACACCATACTTTATCCACGCCATGTCTCCACTTTTATCACTACGAAAGCCCGGTCGACAACAATTCCTAGACGTATCTTCATCCGTATCCGGATCATCATCATATTCCCAAAAAGCCTGATTAGCTAAAGCTATATCGTGCGTTTTTTCCCACACTGCAAATTTACAGCATCTGAGAAAAACACCCGAATCAGATGTCGCCCTTAACGAACCACTTGCTGTATATGCTTTTGGTATTAATTGTTTGTCACTGAATTCTTCTGGTGTACCCGGACAACATAAAATCTGATCAACAAATGGTGCAAAAGAAATTTTCCAAAGTCTTGCATCGCCTGATGTATCGCCTGACGTATCGCCCGAAGAATTATTATTGAAGGGAGTTCCACAAACACAAGCAGGAGAATATGATGTTACAAAAACATCCATTTTATCATCTTCTACATCCGAAGTTGGTTCATTCGGTGGCGGTGTTCCACCAAGTGGTGGTGTTGACTGTGATTTTGGGTCTTTGTTTGGATCAACATCATAATATTCATCTTGCCATCTCTGCCTAATATCGTTTATATAATCCCAGTGAGATTGACTACAACAAAATCTTGGTTTACCTGCATTAGAAACATCCAGAACAGCAAAATTATAGTTAGCAATAGAGAAAGCATCACTAGCAAAGGAATTACTTACCACTAATGAAAGAATTAAACCACTAACCCCAACCAAAGATATATGCTTAAGATTTATCATACCATACCCCCTATCTTTCTAACTCTTTATTTTCACGCTGTTTTCTGACTTTCTTATCAACCAGCATCTGTGAATTAAATGGTTTTAACTTTATTTTTTCTGCCATACTTCTTTTATCATCTAAACGCAAACCTGTAAATTTAATGACTTCTTTCGTATATTCATCTTGAAGAACTTGAACACACGCTGTTGAAGCCTGCTTAGATAATAGATACATTGCTTGACCAAACGCTGTTGAATTATTATTAATATCTGATAAATCAACTTTTTGCTCTTTTGCATATGTCTGAATATCTTGTACAAGTTGCGAAAAACTTACACCCACTTTTCCTAATTGTGCATAACGAGAATTAAATATAATTACAAGATTTGCCTGTGTTGCATTAGAATAGTAAACAGTGTCATAATTACCATCAGCTAATAAAATTTTTGATTCACCTCTACCTTGACAATTTGATGAAGCTACCGAAAACTGACGCATAACTTTATCATAATTATATAAAGGACGTCCTAATACTGAACCGATTTTCATTTTGTTTTTATGAATTTCAGCAACACGTTCTATATCATATTGAATCTGTTCTGCAACTTTTTGATTTTTATCATCAACCAACAACATAATTTGCTCTAAAGTATCCTCTCTCGGTTGAAGATAACGAGAATACAAATCATATTTAAATCGAGATTTATCAATAATTGGAAGCAATTTCTTCAATAAAGCCGTTTCTTTCTTCTCATTTAAATTTTCTTTTTTAAGTTCTTTAACAATTTTAACTACCGTTTTTTCATACTTTTTCATACCAAACTCTGTCAACAAACGTTCCGTGTCGTTTAACAAATTTTCTCTGATAGTTTTATCTTCCGGTAAACGAAATAACTGTTGTATAACTTCTTTTTGTTTAGAAGCAGAAAGTGTTCCAATTAATTTTAAATATAAGAAATTACGTTCTTGCTCAACAGACGGAACAAAATATTCTTGACCTTTTTTCATGTATAATTTGTTTGGAAAAAAACGACCAATTAACTCACTTTTATCCAACTCATTTATCACATCTTGAAAAACAAAAAACGGCTCACCAAAGAAATAATGGAAATTTTCATTCAACACAGAAGCATAATCTCTTAACAAATCTTTTTGTTCTTGTGTTAGTTTCGTATTTGTCTGTTCTTCTAATTTTATTAACAATTCTGGGGTTAATTCAAAATAAGGCCGATTAGTTCTCATATTAATCGGTTCTGTTCTTGCCAACTCATGAGCCATATCCTCCGGCCCATTAAAACGTGTTCGATTGACATATATTGCAGAAGGACTATTCACTGTACCAACAATACTGACCCCTTTGTCTTTGTCCCAATATAAGCTGACATAATCCCAATCCAATTGATAAAAGTTTTTTGAATTTCTTGATATTTTAGATCGAATACGCTCATCCATTGTTGCATACTTCGGTGAATTCTTCACAAGTGAACGAATCGCACCTTTACTCAAATTAAATGACTTACGAGCTTTTTCACTGAGTGATAAATGAAAAGGATTTTTTTCTGAAGTTGGGTTAAATGGATAATCTAAAGGGCATAAGTTCTCTGCCATTAATGATTGACTCATTAAAGACCCAAATATCATCACAAAAAACATTTTACTATATCTACGCATAGAACTAACCTCTAATTTTCACCTCTTACATAGTAATCGCCAGGAAACCAAGGACGACAACATCTATCATCTAGCGTATGTGTACCACAAAGTGTAGCAGCTGCATATGGATTATTTGTTGCAGATGAAGCAGCAATCCTTGCTTCTGAATTACAACACGCCCCATTGATCCACTCACATTCAGGAGACGGGCAATCAGAGGGTTGTTTACATGCTTCTTCTTCAACACCCTGTATTGTGTAACCTGTATATCTATTGTCACAACAGATGTCACAAGATGAATTACCGCAAACACCACTATGTTTTTCACAACATACAGAAGAAGCTAGACCTTCAACTGTTTTACCTTTAGCTGTTTTACTACAACAGATACCATCTATTTCTTCACCACCTTGATCTTCACATGTTTTTTTACAAAGTTCTTCTTCTATTCCAAAAATAGTCTTACCTGTATAACTTGAATCACAACAAATTGTGCAAGAAGCATCTGAACATTTTCCACCATGTGTGGTACAACACACTGCATCTGATGAACCACCCATTGTGTAACCAATATTTGTTCCACTACAACACGTTGTGCAAGCAGAATCTGGACAAATGCCACCACCACTATTACAACACACTGCATCTGATGAACCACTCATTGTGTAACCAATATTTGTTCCGCTACAACACGTTGTGCAACCAGAATCCGAGCAATAACCACCTGCATTAGAACAACACATAGCATCTGCTGTTCCATCTATTGTTTCACCTACATTTGAAGTGCTACAACAAATTGAACCAACCAATGTACCTGAAGCACCAACACAACACGTTGTATTCGGAGTACTATTTATATCTTTACCAGTTACACTACCAGAAGAATCCAGTTCGCAACAAGTACCATTTATATCAAAACCACCTGCATCAGCACAACACATTGCATTTGCTGTACTATCTATTGTTGTCCACTTATTTGTAGTACTACAACAGACTCCTCCGCTACTACCCATACTAACAAAATTACCATTAGAGGAAGAACAACACGTTGCATCCGGATTTCCGTCTATATCATTTCCTGTTGTATTATTTGAAGTATCTAATTCACAACAAATACCACTTACATCTTTACCGCCTCTTTCTACACATGTCGGTTCACACATCTGTTCCGGATTACCTTCTATGTCATTTCCATTCTTATTGCCATTAAAGTCTTTTTTGCAGCAAACAGAACAGTTGTTAGGATCATCACAAACACCATTTGAATAGATACAACATTCTTTTCGTAATGAAGTCGTATCACTTGTCGTATACCCTAAATAAGTTTTACTACAACAAATTGAACAATCTGCATCAATACATTCACCGCCCTCATCTTCACACTTTTTATTCGGAGCAGCATCACATGCTGATTGAGGCTCATTACCCATCGTATAACCCCGATTATACGGATTACAACAATAACCATCTATGCTTATACCGCCTTGGTCTTCACAAGTCAAACAAACATTATTTTCTGTTTTACCATCTATTTCCTTTCCGGTTTTATCCTTTTCACAACAAACAGTTTCAATCATTTCACCTTCCCAATAACGACAGCATGCCTCATTAGGATTATTATTTATATCTCTTCCGGTTTTCTCCTTTTCACAACAAACAGAACAAGAAGAATCTGAGCATAAACCACCCTGTTCATCACATGTTGGTTCACACATCTGTTCCGGATTACCTTCTATGTCATTTCCATTCTTATTGCCATTTGTATCTTTTTGACAACAAACAGAACAAGAAGAATCCGAACACAAACCACCCTGTTCATCACATGTTGGTTCACAGACAGAATTTTTTGTATCACCATCTATCTCATACCCCGTTTTATTGCCATTTGTATCTTTTTGACAACAAACCGTCCCTACTACAATCCCTTGATCACAAATCGGGGCTGGCGAACATGCACTTGTATTTTTATTGCCATTTATGTCATATCCTGTCATATTCCCATTTCCGTCATTAGCACAACAAACAGATCCTGATTCAATACCACCTTGATCGGCACAAGTCTTCTTACAGACTTCTTGTTCATCTCCATTCATATCTCTTCCTGGATTTTTTGGATTACAACAAACAGTACACAATTCATCAGAACATTCTCCACCAAGTCCCTGACAAGTCATTGGCGCAGACTGACACGCTGAATTGTCTCCACCACCTATATCTTTTCCTGTTGTATTACCATCTGCGTCTTTTTCACAACAAACCGTACAAGAATCATCAGAACATGTACCATTATCTGCTTCACAACACCATCTGTTCACAACATTATCCGTTGTTTTGCCATCAGCTGCGGTACGACAACAAACAGTACATTCAGCATCAAAACATTCGCCCTCTTTATCACTACAAGTTGGACCATCTGAATAACATTTTGTATCACGCAAATTTGTATATGCATTTATCTCACCACAACAGCAGACATCGCCTTTTTCAGTCGCTGTAAAACCATTACTACAACCAAAACTGGAGCATGTTGGTTTAGGCTCTGCAATCATACATGCTTGGTTTATTAATCCAGAACGATAATCTCTACCTGTCATATGTCCATTATCAACTTCACAACACACGGTGCCTTTTATAACATGTGGTGTTGGACAAAATTCTTCAGGAACACTTCCACAATTCGGGCTTGTTTTAAAATCCCATGTTTTATCACCATTACAACACTCACCATTTTTCCAAGTTAACCCCGCTGCATGACAACAAAACGAATCGGCTTTGTTTTTTGATTTAATACTTTTAGGAGAAATACCACCACTGCCGTTTGGCATACACCAACAATTCGGATCTTTCAAGGTTGACGGACTTGTAAACAAAGACCCCTCATTAGCACCACTATTAACACAACACAAATTATTACGCCACATACCACCCGCTTCATTACAACATGTTTTAGTAATATGACCTTCTGAATCTCTTGGCTCACCCTCTATACAGTACAAAGAATTATCTTCATCCTCTTCATCCGAATCATCAGGATTATACGGCTCATCCGGACGAGGCGATAGCGTATGTTTGTCATTATAATACAAAACAAATGCCGGATGTCCTGCCTCATCAAAATTAACCCAACCAATTCCCTCTGTATCTATTTCTTCTTGTAATGCGGAACGTCGAGCTAATCCTCCATCTGCTTGTGGTAACGAATTACAATCAACATTTGCTAAATCACCCAAAAATTCCGCAGAACAACCATCAGGTGCAGCAGTATCACCCGTTGGATCAATACCTGCACAACTTTCTTCCCAACGACCTTGTTTCAATGTTTCACAAATAACTCTGGAAACACCACGAATACGAACGGTATAACCATTTTCATTTTCAATTTGAACACGAACAGGAGCACCAACAGCTGTTGAAAAATCACCATCTCTCAAATCACCCACACCGGAAATAACATATTTGGGTTCAACAACACATGGAAAATTGGCACAAGAATAAAAGTATGTATCCATCAAATCAGCAGTTCTGGCACCTGCTGTTGTTGCACTAAATGCATTTAAAGTTTGATTTTCACGAAAAATCTGCATTGCATATTGATACCCGACAACACCACCGATACTCAACACACCGACAAGCGTGAGAACACCTAACATTTCAACCATGGAACGACCACGTTGTCTTTCAATACTTGGTTTTACTCTCTGTTTACGGCTCATGTTGCCCCCTTTTATCTTTACCAAAAACAGCATAGATAATTTCATCTATACTTTTTTACACATACTTCTCTTTTTAGAATAACAAAAAATACATTACACGTCAACGCTTTTTTTGTTTTTTTTCAAAAAAACAGCCGATCTGCTACAAAATAACAAAAATTAAGCACTTAAATAAAATAATTTTACACCAAACCGCCAAAACGACGCTGTCTTTTCTGATACGAATTTAATGCTTTATCAAATTCTACTTCATCAAAATCAGGCCAATAAACCGGTGAAAAATAAAATTCAGCATAAGCAATTTCCCACAACAAGAAATTACTGATTCGTTCTTCACCGCTTGTCCTGACAACCAAATCTGGCTCATCCCATTCTGCTGTTGACAAATATGAAGAAAACCGGCGCACATCAATATCTTGAATCGAAAATTCATTATTCAAAACACCTTGTGCCAACTTTTGAGCAGCCAAAACAATATCATCCCGAGAACCATAACTCAACGCTAAAACAACATGAAATCCATCAAAAGAATGTGTTTCTGTTTCTAAAAGAGTCATTTGCTCTTGCAAATCATCATCAAATCGGGAACGGTTGCCAATAAATGAAATACGTACATTATTTTTAGCCAATTCAGAAATATCATTTTTTAAATAATTCCGAAACAAACTCATCAACGTATCCACTTCTTCCTTTGGGCGAGACCAATTTTCAGAAGAAAATGCAAATAACGTAACAATTTTTACACCTTTGTCACGAGCATGTTTTAATACTCGTTTTAAGTTTTCAGCACCTTTTTTATGACCAGCCGTTCTAGGCAAACCACGTTGCTTTGCCCAACGACCATTGCCATCCATAATAATTGCAATATGTTTTGGTATAGTCATATTATATCCTTATTAAGAAAATACATTTTTTTCATACAAATATTTTTTTATTTTAACAATGTTGGATCAGTAAAAACAGAAGACAATCTGACACCAATCATAATTAAAGCAACAATCACAAAAAAAACAGGCAACCGTAAATTAGAACGAATATAGTGTAACATATTTACCTCAATTCATTTAATATATTTAACAATTCACGTTCTGAATCAGACAAATCCAAATCTTGAACACTTTGCATCATTGGTTGACTGCTCATCGCATGCGATCGTCGTAATTTCAAACTATCCATTGTATGTGTCTTATCTTCAATACGTTGCAATAACAACACCAATTCTTCCTTTATCAAAGAAGCTTTATCAATTTGAGCCATCAAAGATTGTTTCATCTCATTTTCAGATTGCTGAACAGACGACAATTCTTCCTGTATTCGTTGAGAAGCCTGATAAAACTGCTCAATCAGATGTGAAAGCATACGATAATTTTCTTTTGTTGCCGATAAATGATTATCTAATATAACCGCATAAATAATGGCAACAACCAATAACGTAATAATAACAACGTCTAAAACAAGCATAACAGACATGGCAACTCCTTTTTAATAAATTATACAACATTAATTCTTAACAACTCGTTATCAGTACCTTAAAAACATATAAAATAGTTTTTTTAAAAAAAACTTTGTCTTTAAAGAAAAATATGGTATACTCATTTATTATACAAATATAATAACAAAAAAAATGGAGGTATCATGCAAAAAGCATGTATCAGACTCTCGGTGGTCGTAATAACAATCCGGGTTGTATTCGTAAAGGAAAAGGATACAAATCATATGCAACACTGGAAGAAGGATATTCTGATTTAGCTCGTTTATTGGTTGAAAAATATAATAACAGAACCGCTTATCAAATCTTTCGCAAATATGCACCATCGTCTGACGGGAACAATCCTTACCGCTATGCACGTACCGTTATCAGAAACCTTCAAAAAAGAGGTATTAAAGTTGGAAACAATTCTGTTTTAGATTTAAAAAATCCAGAAATTTTAGCAGCTGTTATGGCAGAAATTTCAAAAGTTGAATGTGGCGGTATTTTAGGCTCATCTGACTTGGTTCGCCAATGTGCTTACAATCAACTTGGTCGTCAATCAGAATATCAGGAACAACATTCCACATTAACCAATAAAAATGCCTCCAAAATGGTTCAATTATATTATCACGAAGTTGAACAACTCGGTTATTTATCTGAACGGGCACCAAATCGCAGACGAGAAGCTTTACAAGGAATTATTGCAGAAAATAACATTCCTAAAATTGAAGATAGAAATCCTTATGCTTACCAAAAACTCAAAGCTATTGCACATATTGATAAGACTTTACAACAATCAAAAGCGCCTCAAAATACAACACCGGATGAAATTAAATCTTATATAGAACAACAAACAGACAATGCATTAAAAGCTATTGTTACCCACTTAAAACAATCTATTGAGAAAAAAGATTTCAGATGCGAACAAACATTAAGAGACATTGCATGCACCGCCTCCGTTCAAGCAGCCGAAAAAGCTTATGGTCGCCCTTTAAACAAGGATGAACAACAAAAAATTGTTTCTGAAACACAAAACAAAATCAAATCATTTGATATTCGTAAAAATCCGGAAAAATTATTGGCATATTGTAATACTGTTTCAACACAACCCCAACCAAAATTCAGTCCATCATTAAATCCTTTTCAAACAGATACACTGTTTGCCGGAAAAATGCCAACTGAAAGACAGTCATTTACCCTGAACAACCATTCAGTGAGTTCATTAAAAGCAATCATTCAATCTCATGCGCAACAAATTCCGGAAGAAGATATCTTCTCACAACAAATTCAAGCAAACAATCGTGAAATTTAATAATATCTGTAAAAACATAAATAAAGCGTCAACTTAATTAAGTTGACGCTTGTTTACTGCTTAATACAAATTAAAATAACTTTAAAATTTCATCTTTCTTACTCGGTTTTTGAGATTTTAATTTGTATTCAGAAATCAGTTTTTCTCCTTGTTCTCTTTCTTCCGGCGTTAATTCGGCATCAAGAAAATCTAATGCATTTTGAATGGTTAATTTTAATGTTTCAGTAGAATTATCTTCTGCAATTCTCAACCAGGCATAACATTGACTTGGACGTGCCGCATCAACACCTCGACCTTCACAATAAGCCTTTGCTAACTGATATTGTGCATATGCATCATTTGCTTCAGCCCCTTTGCGATACCATTCAACAGATTTTGTTGTATTTTGGAAACGACTGCGCAATAAGTCACCATAATAAGCATATGCTTCCACTTCACCTTTATCAACCGCTTTATTAACAGCTTTTTCAATGGGTTCAAAATCTTTTTTGATACTAGCAGTTACAATCATATCCGGATTAATACCATATTTGCGACCATCAGTTAACAAGACATCCCCTTGATCCAACATAGCCTGTACCGCAACCGCATCATTAAAGTCTGGAATAATCGGAGTCGGAATAAGCATTAAATCAGAGCTTGGAACAGACTTTTCAGCCGGAGTCGGACGCCATTCACGTGCAGCCCGTTGTTTTTGTATTAATATCTCTGGTTTAACTTTTTTTGCCAATTCATTTCTCTTCTTACGAGCTTCTTCACCAATTTCATCAGAATTATAAGCAGCTACAATACTATACCATGCATACGCGTCAGATACATTTTTAACATGAGGAATAGAAAGTCTGACAGATGCTAAATCCATTTGAGCAATAACATACCCTTGTCGTGCAGCACGAGACAACCATTTGACACCATTTTCAAAATCTTGCGGAACACCCTGCCCTTTAAAATAAAAATGTCCAACTCTGTATTGTGCTTTCATATTGCCTTTTAAAGCACCCATTAAATAAAAACCAAAAGCACTTTTATAATCTTTAGGAACCCAAACGCCTTGTTCATACAATTCGCCTAACTGATACAACGCATCAGCCTGTCCTGTATAAGCGGCTCTTTTCAAATATTTTAAACCGGCAACAAATCGTTCGTCATCTTTATCATTTGCCTGCGATAACAAAATTTGAGCCAGTTCATACGTTGCATCAATATTATAAGCACTTTCAGCTTTTTGGTAAAATTCAATAGCTTTTTCTTCATTTTTTTCAACGCCCAAACCTTCGGCATACATTTTACCTAAATAATAAGAAGCAATTGAATCTCCTTCTTCTGCCAAATAGGTAAATTCTGCAAAAGCTTGATCATATTTTTTAATACCATAAGCCGTTAATGCCTCACTTAATCCGGCAAATGCCGGCAATGTCATCAATACAACTCCCAAAACCGAACTTAACAAGACTGATTTCATTTTTATCTCCTTTAACTGACTGATTTATTCTTTATAGCATATTTTTTTTCTATTGTAAATATTTTTTAGGATTTACCACTTTTGTTTTATAACGTATCTCAAAATGCAGTTGAGGTGTTGTTACATTACCAGTTTTTCCTACTGTTGCAATTTTTTGACCTTTTTTAACTTTCTGATCTTTTTTTACAAAAACCTTATCATTATGAGCATAAGCGGTCATCCAACCGTTTGCATGACGAATTAAAATCAAGTTTCCATATCCTTTTAACTGATTACCGGCATATCCGATTGTTCCTGCTTCGGCTGCGACAACTGATGTTCCCTTTTTAGCGGCAATATTAATTCCATCATTTTGCATCGTCTTTTGCTTCGCCCCAAAATCAGAAACAATTTTACCCTTTACCGGCCATACAAAACGTTGTTTTGTTTGTTTTTTAGGTACGGTGATTTCTTTTTTTGCAATAACTGTCTGCTTTTTAGATGTTACTTTTGTTTTTTTGTTTTGAGATGTAGCAGAACTTGTATGTTTTTTAATATGCTTGTTTGTTGGGACAACATTCTTTTTGAGCTGATTAACAGCTAATTTCTGTCCGACACTGATTGTATAGGGTTCTTTCAGCTTGTTAAGACGAGATAATGCACTAACACTCATACCATATTTACGTGAAATGCTGTACAATGTATCGCCCTTTTGAACAATATGCATTTGAGCCTGCGGAATTCGCAACTTTTGTCCGGAATATAACCGATATGGCTCTTTTAAATTATTTTCTTCTATCAAATCCCTCATGGAAATATTGTTTTTCTTGGCCAACGAATAAAGCGTATCCCCTTGACGAACATACAAAAAATGACCATCAACAGATCGACTGGGATTTAACAAAATACCCGAACAGCCCGTCAAACAAAACAGGAGAAAAAAAACAAGAACAAACCGTTTTATTTTTTGCATTTTTTTAACATACAACCTTTTGATATAAAATGCAAGTTTTTTTAAATATCTCAACACCATCCTCTATACCATAAAAAAAGCGTCTATACAGACGCTTTTTTTAGATTACTGATTAGACTGCTCAATAACCAATCTTAAATTTTCACCAACCAAAGCACCCGCATGCAACTCACCATTAACAATCAGATACGGAATTCCTTTTGCTTTTAATTGCATTAATAAATCTCGATTCTTTTCCAACTGATTAAATATTTCAATATTGTCAACATCTTGATTTAACTGATCAACATTCAAACCAACCGATTCGGCAATTTTATTCAAATTACCCAGAGATAATGTCATACCTGATTGGGTTAAGGCCTGATGAAATTCAGCAAATTTATTTTGCTTTATTGATGCCAAAGCATATGCCGAAACAACAATACTCTGGTCTCCCATAACTGGTGTCGGAATAACAATTAAACGAACATTCGGAGCCTTCCCGTCCGTTATATACTTATCCAACATATAATTTGTTTTTTTACACCACTGACATGTGTAATCAAAAAAATCAACAATAATGTATTTCCCATCCGGATTACCTAATACCGGATAAGAATTATCAGCTAAAATCTTTTCCAAAACAGCCGGAACCTCTGAAGCACCTTGCGTATACTTATCAGAATCATTTACATCCGCACCTTGTGTTTTTATCTCTGTTTTTACTTTTTGAACATCATCATCGATCGTTTCTGCTGTTTTTACAATAATTTGTTCATTTTCTTTCTCTACGGAAGATACAACCCCATCATTTTTTTCTTCCGATATCTGAACATTAGACAAAACCTTTTTCTCCGAAATAACTGATTGTGTTGTTCCTTGTTGCAAATATGTCAAACGAATACCCACAATCATGGCTACCAAACAAACAAGCAACAAAACAACATACCAAACTGAATTGTCTTTTTGTTCACTCACCTCTTCCGAAGATACAACCGTTACAACCGGTTCAGCTCTATTCGTCTTCGGATTTTGTTGTATTTCAACGGCTTGAACAGAATCAGTTTTTATATCCTCAACTTGCGGTTTTTGAACAGATGCAGATAAAGTCTCTTTTTTGACACTGTTTTTATGTCCTATTGTCTTTTTGCCTTGTCCTTTTGTATATGTGTGTTTTTTGGCAGATGCTTTTGCATTTTGTTTTACACCTGAATGTGTTGTTTTTTTATTTTGAGATGCCTTTGTTTTTGTGGGCATAAAGTCCTCCATCATATTATAAAACTATTCCTTATCTGTTTTATATTAAAAGATTTTAAGCAAAATGCAAGAAAAATAATGCTTACAAAAACAAATTCTTGTTACATTTCATAAAAAAAGACGAAAACCGATTCCGATTTCCGTCTTTCAAAATAAATAAAGGATTTTTTTTAGAATTTATATTGGAGACCAACACTAAATAAATCAGCATCTGATGAATATTTAATATCGGCTTTTGAATAACCTTCCGGACCACCATATGCTCTGCCACCATGGACAAAAATATGTGTATAACCGGCATCTATTTGCCATCTGTCTTTTTTCCAGCTGGCACCCAAAGATGTTAATACACGACGACCGTCAGGAATACGAGTTGTTCTGAATTCAGGTGAACTGATAACTGTTTCATCATAACCGATACCTGTTCTGAATGTCCAGTTGCGATTCATACGATAATCAACACCCAAAGCATAATACCATGTGTTTTTCCAATTTTCTTTTGTGCTTGAAGCTAACTGACCATTTGTTTTGTAAATATCCAATGATTTAAAACGAGACCAACGTGTCCATTTTGCCGTTGCAGATAATGTAAAGCATTTATTTAAATCATATGCACCTGACAAGATAACAACTTCCGGCAATGTTACTTTTGCAAACACACTTGATTTACCATTAGCTGCACCTGTCGGAATCATACCCATTCCCGGAACATAAGTTTGTGTTGGCATACCAGTTACCTTTAAATCACCTTCTAACTTATGTTCAATTTTTGAACGATAAGAAACACCTAAACGAACATCTTTACGAGGTGTATAAGTGGCACCTAATGTATAACCCAAACCGTAATCATCACCTTCTACATCTGTTTTTGAACTATCAAAATACAATCCACTTTGTTCTACAACACCAGTTAAATGAGCTTTAATATATTCAACATTTAAAGCAGCACCCAATGCTACAGTGTCTGTAACCTGATATGAAAATGAAGGACTGACATTAACGGCTGCTAATTGACTTAAACCAGCATGAGAACCAGCAAACCAACCATTATCATAATCTGTTGCCAAACCAAATGGAACATAAACACCAACACCAACTGTTGCTTTATCATTTAATTTTTGTTGAGCAAAAACATGTGGTAAAACACGAGTCGGTCTTGTATGTCCTGAACCTGTACGAGTACCTGGTGTTGGAATACCGTTTTTATCAACAGTTGCAGCTGTACCAACAGAACCCTTATAATCAAAATGTAAGCTAACTGCTGTTGCACCTACTTGTGCACCACTTGTTTTATTGTATTGCATACCGGCTGGGTTAAAACCAATAGCAGAAAAGTCATCACCTACAACACCTGAACCGGCAAAAGAACGACCCAAACCTGTTACTGTGTATTCAGACAAATGGAACCCAGCTGAAAGAGCTTGCCCGGCTGTTAAACAAAGAGCCAATGTACTGGCTGTTAAAATAAGTTTTTTCATACAAATCTCCATAAATAAATTAGAAACTTGAATACGCTTTTATTCTTTTATTTATTTTTTGCAAGTCTTTTATGACATTTTTTTGCAATTTGTCATAAATGTGTATTCTTATCGTAACAAATATGTAACAAACATACTTTAAATCGTCAACAATTGAAAAAAAGATTGTTTTTTTACGAAAAGAATGATATATTTACGCAATTCAAAATAAAAACAAGGATAAAAAAATGGAATATATATTATTAATTATCGGATTGATTTTACTCATTACCGGAGGCAATTTGTTAGTTGACGGAGCTGTTGCAATTGCAAAAAAATTGGGCTTATCTACTTTGGTCATTGGATTGGTTTTAGTAGGATTTGGCACATCAACTCCTGAACTCATGGCGAGTTTACTTTCTGCTTTTAGAGGAGAAAACGGTATTGCCATAGGCAATGTTGTCGGCAGTAACATTGCAAATATCTTATTGGTTTTAGGATTTGCTGCTTTTGTTTATCCTGTTGCCGTTGACACAAAAGCATTTAAACGAGATGGATTAACACTCATCATTTCATGTATATTATTAACAGGCAGTATGGCTTTGGGATTGATTAATCGGATTCTTGGATGTGTTTTAATTATTACCCTATTATGTTACATTGCTTATTGTTATTATTCAGATAAAAAAGAACAAAAAAACATATCTACCGAAACACCTTCAAATGAAAAAACAGAAAAACACTCACCTATATGGTTAGGTATTTTAAAAAGCATCGGGGGTATTGCTTTAACAGTTTATGGTGCAAAATTGTTAGTTGACAATGCCGTATTATTGGCAACAAGTTGGGGGGTTTCAAGTGAAGTTATCGGATTAACGGTTGTTGCTGTCGGAACATCATTACCGGAATTAACAGCATCTGCCGTTGCTTCCTTCAAAAAGGAAAACGGAGTTGCTTTTGGCAACGTTGTCGGTAGTAACATTTATAATGCCTTATTTATTATTGGTTCCGTTGCCGTCATAAAACCGATAGAAGTACCAGCAATTATGATGCGTGATGCTTATATGATGTGTGGCGTTACCGCTATTTTATGTTTAATTGCTTTATGGCGTAAACAATTTTCACGATGGGTCGGATTATCATTTTTAATTGCATATGCTCTATATACATACAGTCTATTCTAGGAGATTAATATGGTTCAAACGGTTGCGGTCGGGTTAAGTGGCGGATTAGACTCTACATTAACAGCTTTATTATTAAAAGAAAAAGGATATCGAGTTATCGGCTTATCCATGTCTATATATAATAAAGATATTGCACACTTAAAAACAGCCGGCAATGCCTGTTACGGTTCAGAAGAAAAAGAAGATTTAAAATCCGTTCAAAAATGGGCGAAAGAAAACGACATTGAAACCATATTATTAGATTGTTCCGAAGAATACAAAAAGGTTGTTTTATCTTATTTTAAAGAAGCATACTTATCCGGTATTACACCCAATCCCTGTATCAAATGTAACGAAACCATGAAATTCGGATTAATGTTGGATAAAGCTTTAATGCAAGGTATTCAGTTTAATTATTTTGCAACCGGCCACTATGCCCGCATTACTGAAAAAAACGGTATTTATACACTTCAAAAAGGAGTAGATGAAAAAAAAGATCAAAGCTATTTTCTTTATCGTCTCTCTCAACAACAATTGGCAAAAACATTATTTCCATTAGGAGAATATACCAAAGAACAAGTTCGTCAAATGGCAAGAGAGCGTCATTTAGCCGTTGCTGAAAAAACAGACAGCCAAGATTTTTATGCCGGCAATTACGCTGATTTGTTGGAACAAAAACCACAAACAGGGAACATTGTTCATGTTACAGGCAGAGTTTTAGGTCAACATCAAGGGTTTTGGAATTATACCATTGGTCAACGTAAAGGATTAGGTATTGCACACCCCTCTCCCTTGTTTGTTGTTGATATTGACGCAGAACGCAATCAGGTTATTGTAGGCGAATCCGTTTGCACACTTTGTTCCCGAGCCAGAATTGGCTCAATTGTATACGGAGGCGGACGTATAAAAATATTTGAACCATTACCGGTATATGTTAAATATCGTTCTGCCGGCAAAATGGTAGAAGCAACAATTTTACCAAACGGTTCCGATGAATTATTCATTCACTTTGACGAACCACAACGATCCGTTACCCGTGGTCAATCGCTTGTTTGCTATGATAAAGCGGATGGTATATCCGTTGTTTGCGGTGGTATTATTTTATAATAAAATGTCAGTTATTCAAATACACACACTTATCTTTACTACTTTTTTTAAAATCGCTTTATTTGTTGTCGGCGGTGGTTTGGCTATGATTCCGGTGATTGAGGATGTCTTTGTCAAAAAACAAAAACTACTCACAGAAGATGATATTTTAGATATGGTTACAATGACACAAACAGTTCCCGGATTAATTGCTGTCAATGCCTCTCTTTTTGTCGGATATAAACTAGCCGGTTGGAAAGGATGTATCAGCGCTGTTATCGGGTTATTAATTCCCTCTATATGCATCATCATGTGTATTGCTGCATTTTTCTCACTATTATCTGTTCAAAATCAACATTGGCTTACAACATTTTCTTGTGTTCGTGCTGGCGTAACAGGGATTTTTATTGCAACAGCTTGTCGTCTGGCGAAAAAAATCATTCAAACAAAATATGACTTTTGTATTGTAATTTTATTCAGCATTGGATTAATATGTCAAATTAAACCGGCTTGGATAATTTTAGCTGCTATTCCGGTCGGTTGGATCTATACTTTCTGCCAAATAAAAAGAAAAGGAGAAAGCTCAAAATGACATCTCTTATGTTATTTCTTCAATTTATGAAATTCGGCTTTCTTTGCTTTGGGGGTGGATATATGATTATTCCACTACTTAATGAAGCTTATGTGACACAAACACCGTTTTTCACATCTGATGAATTTGGCAATTTGTTATCTTTATCTCAAATGACACCTGGTGCTGTCAGTATTAATACAGCAACATATGTCGGCTTTTTAAAAAGCGGTATATTCGGTGCTGTTTTTGCTAGCATTGGTTTAATTATGCCTTCTTTATTGTTGGCTATTCCACTATTAAGTTTGTTTCGTAAATATAAAGAAACATGGATTGTACAAGGATTTTTAAAAGGAGTCCGAATCGCAGCCTTTGTTATGATACTCTATGCTGTTGTTCTGTTTTTTAATATGTCCGTTTTATCCGTTCCGCTTTCATTAACGGATATAACAGCAAGCATACAAGCCAAAACGCTTATATTACCCCAAAATTTCAAAATAAATTTATTAGAAGGTTTGATTTGTATCTGTGCGTTTATTGCTGTTTATTTTTATAAAATGAACGTAACAAAAGCCCTTTTTATTTCAGCTTTGTTTGGTTTAGGAGTCAGTTTTTTATGAAAAAATATCTTTTTCTTGTCTGTCTGTTTTTTATAAACATAAGCTATGCGCAAATACATTTTTTTTCAGATGCATATGATGCTGATTTATGTATTAACGGAAAAGGCGGAACTTGGAATGGCGCATGTAGTTGCTATGAACCAACAATCTATTCAGGACGATATTGTTCCGATAAAAAAATAAAAGATTGTCAACAAAATACAGATTGCGATTCCAATTCTTATTGTGCTTTTCCAAATACAACAAAAAACGGTGTTTGTTTCAAAAAAGCAGGATATCCGATCATTCAGACAAAAAAAGGAGCAATTATTCTGTCCGATTCCATTATGAATGCACACTCTGCTGTTTCATTTTGCGCTTCACTCGGTAAAGATTGGCGAATGATTACAAGAGCTGACTTTAACTGTCAATCGCTAGGACCTGCTTGTTTAGATTTTAAATTATTGACAACACTTAAAAAATCTTTAAAAAGTCTGGGATTCTTTTGGTTGGAACATCGGCAACAGTCAACTATGTTTTATTATGCCGATTTAAATGACGGCACTGTTTATTTCACAAATGGGCAAAACAATACAACTATGCAAGCACTTTGCATACGAAAGGATTTAAAATGAAATATGTAATCATTATTATTCTGCTGACATTCAGCATTTCATCTCTTTGGGCTGATGAACAAATAAATGCACAAATTCAAGCAGAATATGAAGAACTGGATTATTCTTTTGAAGAACCATTTATCAAATTAAATCCATTCGCCAAAAATGAATTATCGGCATTAATTCGCTTTCCGACAGAAAGACCGGCACAAATTCAATTAACCATTCAAGGACGAGATAATACCGAAGATTTGGTTCATACATTTAAAGAATATAAAACAGAGCACACTATTCCCGTTTTGGGATTGTATCCTGATTATAATAATCAAATTACATTAACGGCATTATACGAAAACGGAGAATCTCAAACAAAAAAATTGTCCTTAAAAACCGAAAAACTTAACAAAAGAGCATTAATTGTTATTGAAAATAAAATAGATAACGTAACCCGTTACCATTATTTACACGACGGTGTTGTTTTTGATGAAAACGGATGGATTAGACTTTCATTTAAAAATGAAAATCAAATTGTCTATTGGTTTAATGGCGAATTAATTGCAGAAGACAGAAATATGGGATTAACACGTTATTCTTTGTTAGGTGAAAAATTACAACATTATCCTTTTCCCGAAAAATTTGTTTCATTTGCACACGGAATCGGACAAAAACCAAACGGTAATTTTTTAGTTATCGGTAGTTTTGGAGAAACAAAAGCCTTGTTTGAAGGAGAGCAACAAATCACGCAACGAGAGTTCGTTATTGAACTGGATTATCATACGGGAAAACTTGTGAATACCATTGATTTTGCTGAAATAGCCAATCCTAATCGTTCTGTTATTATCAAATCTGCCACACAAAATTACGGAATGAATGACTGGTGCCATATTAATTCGGTAGACTATGATGCTTCCGATAATGGAATTGTTATTTCCTGTCGGCATGTCGGCATTTTAAAAGCCAATGAAAGAACAAAAGAATTATCATGGATTTTCAGTATGCATAAAGGATTTGACATTTCAGGACGCAATGGAAAAGGACCTGCGCTTTATGACAAATTATTAACGGCAGTTGATAACAATAATCAACCGTATAATGATAATATTCAAAAAGGTATTGAAAAAAGCAATAATTTTAAATGGCCTGCCAAAACACATCATGCCAAAGTATTAGGAAACAACTTATTAAGTGTTTTTGACAATGCCGGTTCATTATATGATAAAACACTCGTTACAACAGACACATCCAATGCAAGTGTTTATAAAATTGATTCTCAAAATAAAACGGTTCAACAAATTTGGTTCCAATCTTTACCATGGCGTGCTGATTCAGCTTCATCCGTTTTATATCGTCCGCAAGATAACGAAGTCATTGTGTATGCCAGTACGGTAAAAGATAAAAATCAAACAGGTATTAGCTATGGAAAATTAATTCGCTATGAAATGAATACACATAAACCTTTATTTGAAGCAACTATTTACAGAGGGGGAGAAACTTATTTTTATCGTGTAGATGATTTTGAATTTTACCTTGAAAAATAAATTATTTTCTTGTTTTTTGAATCAAAATATCATATATTGCTACACAAACAAAGGATAAGAATATGTCTCCACATTTGCAATTATTGGAAAACGAAGCCATTACGCTGATTCGTGAAGTATGTTATACAAATGATTTTGACAAAATTGTCGTTTTTTACAGTATCGGCAAAGATTCTTCCGTTTTATTACGTTTGTTTGAAAAAGCATTTGCGCCTTTTCCGATTCCGGTTCGTTTTATGCACATTGATACTGGTTGGAAATTTAAAGAAATGTATAATTTCAAGCAAGAAGTTACAAAAAAAATTTCCTTAATCACCTATAAAAATCCTTTAAACCTCAATCCATATACCGATGGTAGACGGTATACAGATGAAATGAAAACACAAGCACTCAAACAAGCCTTAAATCAATATGGATTTAAAGTCGCTTTTGGCGGTTCCCGCCGTGATGAAGAAAAAAGTCGTGCCAAAGAACGGATGATATCTGTACGCAATGCTTATCACAAATGGGATCCGCGGAATCAAAATCCTGAAATTCCTCCTTTATACAACACACTTTATTCTGAAAATAATTCTTTACGGGTCTTTCCTTTATCTAACTGGACAGAATTAGATATATGGGAATATATTAAAGCAGAAAATATACCCATCGTTCCTATTTATTTTGCACATAAACGCCGTATTATTCAAACAGAATCAGGTATGCTTTTGGCAACAGAAACAGATGAGGGTGATTACAAACAGGTACGTTTTAGAACACTGGGTTGTTTTCCATTAACAGGGGCCATTGAATCAAACGCACAAACGATTGACGATATTATCAATGAATTAAAATCCAGCGAGTATACTGAAAGGATTACGCGTGTTATTGACCATGATACTGAAGGCTCAATGGAAAAGAAAAAGAAGGACGGATATTTTTAATGAAAGGTTTATTTAAATTTATTTGTTGTGGTAGTGTTGATGACGGAAAATCAACACTTATCGGTCGTATCTTGCTTAATTCGGGAAATGTTAAAAAAGATCAACTGGAAGATGCCGTTAAAGCATCCTTACGCAATGGTGCAAATACACTTGAACCGGCTATGTTATTAGACGGACTGCTTGCCGAACGGGAACAACAAATTACGATTGATATTGCTCATCGTTATTTTGATTATAATGATATTCGTTTTCACATATTAGACTGTCCCGGACACAAACAATACACTCAAAATATGGCTATTGCCACTGCACAAGTCAACACTGCCATTTTGGTTATTGATTGCACAAAAGGTATTCAGGAACAAACACAAAGACATTTAGATATCTGTCGTGATTTTCAAATCCAAAATTTATGTATCTGTCTGACAAAATGCGATTTAATAACCGATAAAAACGGACAGATTAATCAAAAAAAATTAAGCGAACAAGAAAATGCCATTAAACAATTCTTACAACCTTATCATTTTGACTATACACTTATTCCGGTTTCTGCAATTACCGGATTTAACGTTGATAAGGTTTTAAATTTATTATATACTTATGCCGAAAAAACCATTAAAAAAAATAAAATAAATGATACTATTATCTTTCATGTACGTACATCTAAAATGTTCCATGGAAAACGATATTATTACGGCAACCCTATTACGAATACCTTACCGAAAAAACAAAAAAAATATTTTGTTTATCCGCAAAACAATCAATTAACTATTACAGATACCCCTTATGGCTATGGTTGCATTCAAATTGCTGAACAAATAGATATCACAGAAGGCGACTGTATCACAAACAAACCGATTATTATCACTAACCAGATTAAGCACAAAACAATTTGGTTCAAACAATCTATTAATCCGTTGTTTTTAAAACACGGTACACGTTTAGTCAATATTGTATCTTATACCGAAAATACACTAGAAACCGATAAAAATCTCTTATTTAATAATATTGAAGATATCAAAGCAAACGGATATGGCATTATTATTGATTCAATCACAAAAGAAACAATCGGGTGTTGCTTATTTACGGGAAATGTCCAGACCAAAAATAATACATCTGATTCTGCAACAAAAACAAAAAAGACAAGTATCAGATTAAATGTGCAAAAATTATTAACAACCGTTTTTAACGATACGTCATATCCTGAAAAACGCATTCAACAACTCATACAATATTTGAATGAAGAAGATATACAAGTTGTTTTAACAGATACAACCATACTAAAAAATAACATCTAAAATCTTTATTTTTAAGTCTGTAAACTATATATATCTCTCAACGAAGGGAGAAACCTATGTGTAACAGATTTGAACATTTTACAAAAACACATGCACAATATCTCAAACAGGTTTTTGATATTATGTTGGCCCCGGGAAAAACAGTTTCTGTTTGTCTTGTTCCAAAAAATAATATTCAGCATTGCAAAAAGGAAGTGATTGATTATGCCTGTGAATTGGTTGATTTTTACATTGGCGCCAAAAGTATTATTAAGTATGTTTACGGAAACAAACCTTGTGAATGGTATTTAGCCTGCAAAGACCAACAAGCCGAAAAAAGAATGAACACATTGATTGATTTAATGATTTACAATCAGCAAAAAAATGAAACATTATCCGGTTTAATCAGTTGCTTTGATGCTTCTTTTATTCAAACACAAAAGGGAGATACCATTGCTTATTTCAAACCAAAACAAATTCTAAACAACGAAAAACATCAAGAATTAGCACATCGTTTCGGGTGGCAAAAAGATGAAAAAGGAAATTATTGCTGTGATACATTAGGCATTTCAGCTCGAATTATGAGAGATATGCGTTTATTACAGGAAAAACAAAATACATTACGTTTATACCTAAACAACCAACAAACTTATTAATACCATCCACCTCGTCCTCGACTCTGACGCATAACTTCTTCAATTTTTATACGACTCGTTCGTTTCAATTTTTTACGAATCATTTTATAAACTTCTACTTGGCTCAAATAAGGCATTTTGTTAAACCACAATTCTTCCAAACCATAGCGTTGTATCATTCTGTATAATCTTAAATTTTTATTTGGTAGATCCATTAATTGGTCTTGTGAAAGCGTATTTAATTCTTTTTTCGCATCTTCTAATTTTTTTTGATTTGGTATTCTTAAATGACGACACAATAATTTTGCAATTTCAAACTGTCTGCATTTTCTTGCA
Organism: Alphaproteobacteria bacterium; assembly: GCA_045638265.1. GTDB lineage: Bacteria > Pseudomonadota > Alphaproteobacteria > CAAHEQ01 > UBA3637 > RGIG4140. The sequence continues at coordinate 52,864 of JAZUBA010000063.1, forward strand.
ATTTGAATGGCATTTAAACTGCCATTGTTTTTAGCTTCTATATCTGCCCCTTGTGATATAAGAAATTCTACAATCTCTTTATTCTTTTTTTCAACGGCAGCCATTAATGGTGTAAAACCCGTTTCAGCCGAACAATTAACATCATAACCTAATTGGACTAACTCTTTGACAACATCTAACCGATTAAAATTAATACTTGCAAATAACCCGGTCATACGAATACGATCTGTATATTTAAATATGTGTTTTTTAGCACATAAAGAACTATAAGGAGCTTCCTGCATAGGACAATAACAAATATTATTTTCTTCTGCCGAATCTGCCAATTTAAGTAAATATGCAGTCATTTCGGACGAGCCATACAAAAAAGCATAATCAACAGGCGTTTGATTGAGACTGGAACAATCTGTTAATGATACACCGTTTTGCAAAAATAAATCAACAATATCTTTATCGTTAGACTTAATGGCAAAAAAAATCGGCAAATCAATCGGATGTTTAATCATCTCACCGGTAATATCCGCTCCCCATTCAATTAATCTTTTTGTTGTTTCGTAATTTCCGGAGGCTGCGGCTTTTTCTATTGGTTCATATGTCTGCCAACAACGACGTTTAAAATACTGTCTGACAAAACGATTCCATGTTGTTTTCAAAGAAAATGACGCACCTTTTTTGGCTTGAAAATAAGCTCCTTTTTCTATAAAAGCATCAACTATTTCAGCATTTCCTTTTTCAAGAGCCAATAAAAATTCATCATTATAAAAAGTAATACCTTCATTTAACAAAAATAGAACAACTTTTGTTTCTTTATTCACAATTGCTTTTGGGAACAAATGTTTTTTGTTAAAAAACTGTTTATCACTACGATAAATAAGTTTGGCAATATCCGTATGATTATTTTCCAATGCATAATGAATTGCCGTTTTTTCATCTGCCTCTATGCCAACATTTGCTCCATTTTGCAATAACCATTTTGCTAATTTTTTATGCCCGTATTTTGAGGCAATCATTAAGGGCGTCATTTCTTTGGTATTTACTAACAAAACCGTATTCAAATCTACATTGGCAAATTCTGATTGAATTGTTTTCAAATCACCTTCTAAACACAAATCACATAATTTGTTTTTATCAAAAATTTTCGTACGACTTACCATTCACCTCGTCCTCTTGATTGACGCATCACGTTTTCTACCTTTAACCGAACATTTTTTTTCATTTCATGACGATGAACTTTGTATACTTCTACTTGTGATTGATACTTCATTTGTTCAAACCATTCAGCAAACAAACCATATGCTACCAAAGTACCATACAAATTCGGATTTATTGTCGGTAAACTTTGACGTTCTTCTGGTTTAATTTTTTGAATATCTGCCAATGCTTGCTTTTTAATATGATTATACCGTTGCGGTTGAACCTTTTCTGCGTTTTCTTGTGCATATTGAATATAATCAATAATTTCTTGATTTTGAGTATTTTGTGCCGTTTTCAATATTGTTTGGGCTGAATTATTAATAAACAAATTGGCTCCGGCTTCAACAACTAATTTAATACAATCTAAATTTTTACCCACAATCGCTTGTACCAAAGGCGCCAAATCTGGTGTCTTTGAATTAAGACGAACACCTTGTTCTATCAAAAAACGTGTTGCCTTTTTTTTCCCATGTAAAACCGCATTGTTCAATGGATTATACAAATCCGATTCATTCACATTTGACGGAAATCCAAAAGGATTACGGATTATGTTTTTTATTTTACGAAAAATTCGTTCCAAGTACGTTTCTTTTTCAGTTTCTTTTGGAAAAATAGCACCTTTCTGAATTAAAAAACGCATCATATCAACATGCCCTTCTCGAGCAGCTAAAGTCAAGGGAGTTTCTAAACTCAAAATGTCTACAATATGAGCATTGACATCCACACCTTTTTTTAATAAATACTTTACTATATCATAACGATTATGTACAACGGCCTGCCCCAATGCATTTTGACGTACTTGCTTTGTACTCAACGGATACAAAAATTTAACAAGATTTACGTGTCCCCCTGATGCAGCTTCTGCCAGCGCTCCAAAGCACGTAAATGTTGTTTGATTAACATCAGCACCTTTTTCATATAGATACTTAACCAATTCAGCGTGTCCTTTTAAAGCAGCAATACTAATCGGTAAACGTTGCAATGAATCTTTTACATTAAAATCAACATTACCTAATTGTTTAACAGTATTTAAATTACCATCCATACAGTCATCAAGTAATTTCTGAACCTCTAAATAGCTTAATTGACGCATAAAAACCCTTTATTTTTTTGAAAAAAATATCACCAACTTCTATTTCTGATTTCCTTTATTTTTGCCAAAGAATCCTGCAACATTCTCTTTTTAACAGGCTGATCAAGAGCCGGTGAGCGCTTCATATCCCGAATGCGTACTTGTAACATTTTTGAAAAAGCAGGTAAAATATCTTCTTTTGATTCAATATCAACAATCATAGGCGCAGCTGTACCGATTTTACTTGTTCTTGCCTTCTTTATCTCATCTAATGCCGTTTGATAACTTGACCAATAATCGGAAAATTTAATCCAATTAAATGTTGTAATTTTTGATTCATCCATTAATTGATTTAACAACGGCACACACACTTCTGCATCAGTATGTCCTCCATCTGTAATATAGAAGAAATGTGAAAAACCTTCCTTTTCATTTGGATTTGTGCTACTATGAATGCGTTTCAATGTCTCACGAGTAGCATCAGCAATTTTATCATCATCACATCCGCCATAAGAATTCTTGTAAATAGAACCCAATCTATCAGCAATTTCTTTTTCTGACATACCCGGTTCTACAATATATTGAACGGGATTAGTCATGATACCCAAATAAACATTAAACGCATCATTACTTTTAACTGCTTCATTAATAATGCAACCTAACTCAATGGCAAAATCAGCCTTGCCAGCAGATTTTACAGACCCTGATGTGTCAATAAAAATACATATATCAATCGGAGCCTTTTTAAGTGTTGGATTTAAAGGATTATTAAAATGACGATAATCATTAATGGTCATTTCTTGACGGGTATATTTTTTCTGAACACGATTCACAACAGAACGCACATCTAATGAGCGTTGAACAGAACCCTCCGGCAATAATTCCCGTCTGACTTTATCTCTCTCCGAATAATATTCATTTCGCAACTGACCAAATAAATCCTTTAATTTCTTCAATAAAGAAACGTGTTTAGAAATAATTTGATTATATATATGCCGTTCTCTCGTATAAGTAGGAGGCGGTGTATTACTCAAATTGTTCGTCAAAACCAATTCTTTTACACCATCTTGTAAAGCCTGTTCTTGTGCCGATGAATTTTGCTGTTCTTGACCGGCTTGATTAATCACATCCTGTATATTTTTGCCTTTATCCGAATCGGGAACTTGCTGATTAGTTCTTCGTCTTTCAGAAGGCGAGTTACAAACACGTGGGAATAATTTTTGAACAGGATTATTTTTATTACTGTTCTCGTTATTTTCTTTTTTACCTTGACCATTTTGAGCGTTTTGATCTTCTTTCTTGTCTTTATCTTGACCGCCCTGGCCGTTTTGATCTTCTTTCTTGTCTTGACCTTGACCGCCATGACCGTTTTGATCTTCCTTCTTGTCTTGACCTTGACCGCCCTGACTAGATTGGTTTTCTTTATTCTCATTCTGCCCTTTTGGGGTTTGTTCGTCTTTTTTATTTCCAACCTGACTACCTGATTGTTGGTTAGATTGTTGTCCTTCCTGACTTTGTTGCTGTCCGGATTGTTGCCCTTGTTGACTTTGTTGTTGCCCAGATTGTTGGCCCGATTGTTGTTGTCTACGTTGTTGAGGAGTCATTTGCGATTGTTGTTGCATTTGTTGCATAGCTTGTTGCATTTGATTTTGCATTTGACTTTGCTGTTGTTTTTGCTGTTGTTGACGTTCTTTCAACATCTTTTCCAATAAGGGTTGAATATAACGTTCAAACGATTCATCTGCCAATTTGCCTCGTTCTTGACAAGCTTCTTCAATTTTTGTACGAATACTGGAACGCTTTGAATAAATATTTGTTGGGATTTGTTGCGCTTCAATTTGAGCGGAAACTTCAATAATATCATCAATAACTTCTTGACCACGAATCGTTCTTCCTTTTTTATCTTTACCGATAAGCCAATCATAATGGACACCGATTTTTTCCCAATTCTCTCTCTTATTTTCAAACAATCCGTTATTAACATAAAAAGCGTATCGCATTACCTTTTTGAAATTCAAAAATTCCGCCATCGGAAGACGTTGATTTTGAAGTTCTTCTTGTTTTTTCATTTCAGGCGTTATTAATGATTTATATTCTGATCTGTCTTTGATAAACCCCCATCCTGCAACAATATCTGTTTCAAAAACATTAATATCATAAGCCAAATCCTGATGATATAAATTTTTTTCTGTTAAAACCTTACAAAAACCACTAGCGAAACTGTTTTCAGCTTCATCAAACCACATATGACGTAATTCTGCTTCCAGCTGCAACAATTCAGCTTCCTGCATTCGTTTTGTTAATTTTTCAATTCTTTCATTTTCCGGTAAATTTTCAACATCCTCATTTATTGTTTCCGGATTTGTTTTTTTCATAAGTTCTTCACGGACCTGCTCTCCTTTCGGTGAAAAAGTAACCGTTCCACTGGCATGTGCTAACTCATGAAAAACAACAGCAACCATGTGTTCTGAACCACCAATCAAATGCCACAATAAATCTAAATTAACCAGATTTTCACTCGGTGAAAAATAATACCCAACACCTTGCGGATATGACGAACCACCCCAACGAATATACATATCATTATGAACAAAGCCACGACTGGCAAGCATAACCGTTACTTCGCTTAACTTTTTTTGCATAAAAGGGGTTGCTTTTAACTGTTCCCAAATGGCTGAATTAACCACACCGTTTTCAGATTGATTTTCTGATGGCCATTTTTGCATTTGTTCCGGATTTGACACAATACGCATCAACGCCAAACCCCAAACAAATTGCAACAACGGATGATCTAACACAAGTTCACCTTTGGCAGCACCACGCTCATATGCCTGATTTGCCAAAGACAATTGTGTTTGCAAAACCGTTTCATCTATATCATCAAACGATTTAGAAACATCTTTAACCTTTTGAACTAGGCGTTTATAACAATCATCCGTAAATTGTCCCGCTAAACAAAAATGAGAAGCATCAATTCGCAACGGTGTCATTTTTTCCTTTAAAATGACATCAATTGAACGATCATTATCTGGTTTACCCAATCCAAACAAGTTAAAAACCATTTTTTAGTCCTTCTGCAATTATACCAAACTATAAAATATCCGATGTGTATTAGAACAACGCATAACCATTTTTTCTAATGCCGGTTTATTAATTAAATAAGCCGATACAACAACATCTTGTTTTGTCTCATCGGCTAATGCTTCTTCAAAATCCGAAACACTTTGTGCCATGCAAATACCATTTTCTTCTAATTCACTCAAAACCCATGCATCACGAATTTCATAGACACTTGACAAGCCGATTTTTCCAACATAAGCTTCTTGAATTTTCACCAAAACACTTGTCAATAAAATTTCTTTTTTATCCATTATCTTCCCCTTTTATTTGCTAATGCATAATTTGGTTTAAATACCGTTGCATTTGTTACTTCACTTTGTTGATATGATTGAGACGGTTTTGCCAACATTCCCCCTAAATTAAAAGTTGTTTCCCATTTCATGTAACCACTCAACATTGTTTCCACCATCATAATCTGGTCTTCACTCACTAAGTTAGTAACTCGTTTTTGCAATTCATCAGCAGAAACTTTATTACGATCTAAATAGACTCGATTCTTTTTTGTAAAGAATCTTAAGGCTTCTTGTGAAACATCATCACCGATAACAAGTAAATTATCCGTATCTTTATTATAAAATACAAACATATAAGACGGCTTGTTATCTTTGCCCAAAACTCTACAAAATGAACATTTAACATTTGCCTGTTTATCATTATAAACACCATACGCTTTAAAATCACTACTGGCTTCAGCTCCTTTTGGAATTTGAAATACATGTTCTAAATTCATACTTTTTGTTTCATCTAGACTTAATGCAACCAATAAATTTTCTGCTGAAATTGTCGGTGCTGTTGTATCTGCAACAACTTCTGCCTGTCCAAGCATTTGTTGCGAAACTTCATCTACATCTTCATTTAAGACCAACAAACTTTTAGCCTTATATGCCGTTTGCAATATACTTGACTTATCATCAGCTATTGTTTGAATTGTTGCCGAAACAACACTTAACGGTAAAATTTCTTCATCTGATTCTTTTGCAATTTCAGGATATTTATCACGTAAAACATTAGAAATAACAGATTGTAATCTCTTATAATATGAACCTGTTTCAGCAACTTCAATATTATACAAATCAGCAATTCTCGTCTGATTTGTTTTTGCTTCTTTTGTTATTGCCGGCAATACACCATTCTGATAAGCAATCTGTTTTGCTTTATCCAACATCGCTTTTGTGGTTTTTTCTTCAATTTTACGAACACCCATATCTTGTGGAACAAAAGTGATTTCTAGCCACTCACGCATCACGTTTTCCAACCTGTTACCCCGTGTTGCGTATCGTTCTTTTTCTGATACAATAGCAGCAGATGATGTTCCTTTTACTGCACCCAATTTAGGCAAACGCATACTTGTTACTTCACCTTTTAAAATGTCAGCTTCAATAAAGAATCTCGGGATAATACGAAAATCAATGTTCTTTGTTTCCAAGAACGCTTCGTAACTAGGTTCTAACAAAACTTCTTCACCTCTACCGGTTGTAATTTTATCATAAGGAGCCCGTCTTTGTGCCAATGATTTAATGTCGTAGAAAAAACGACCCATTTGGCGACTTAATGCAATAATTTTACCAGCATTATTAATATTATACATTTGCCATTGAGGAATCGCATCAATTTCTTTTTTCGTCAAACCAATTGTGCGTGCCGTTTTTAAAAAACTGATAAAATCCTGTAAAGACCGTTGACTTTTTCCATCAACAGAAAAGGCATCAAACAAAATTGTCCCTGGAACACCCAACAAATAAGAAGAAATCATATCCGATATATCGTCTGCCGTTGTATCAGGAATTGTACGCAAAGAAAAACCCTCCGGCACACGAGATAAGAACGGATCATTAAATGATTGAGAACCCATCCCATCAACAGCTTGGTTACCCGTAAAATTCAAGAAGAATGTTGAAGGAATATTTTTCTTATCAAGAACCAACTCTTTACCATTTGCACCACGAATGGTAAAAGTAGCCATATTGGGCGAGTTTAAAAAGTTCAACAAACCATATAAATTATCCATTGTACCAAAACGAGCCCTGTTTAACTCATCCAAGATAACAGGACGACCATAATCAGGCGATTGCGGGTCAAATACACGGTATAATTCCCCATCTTGCATAACAATACCGACTTCAGAAGATTCTTTACTTAGCTCAATACCTTCCGCTTTACAAACTTCTCGCAACATACTTTGAAAAACCTGAACAGAGTGTTCTTGTTCCGCCAAATCATTTCCTTCAAATGCAATTCCGCTCCAATCAGCAGTAACCATTCCGTTTTCATCTTCAATCAGAGCAGAACCCATAACCGTGCGTAATTTCTCTAAACTGACATCTGACAATCCACCATCCATTCCTTTATTACGCATTACGATTTTGGCATCAATAGCTGCTTTTTCTCTATTGGCAGATTTTGAATCAAATGTTGGATTTTCAAATAATGTTTTTAAATCTTTATCCGAACAGTCAACTAAAATTGCTCCCCGTTCGTGTTGCATTTTACCAACATTATTAAAGAAAAATGTTTTACCCGTACCCGGAGCCCCCAAAAACCCGGAAGCATACGTTTTTAAACTTCTGTCATTCAACTGATTACGCCTGTCAAATTCTGCATTAATAGCCGACAACATGCTTCTGGTTGACAAATTACGAATATACATACCATAAACATAATCATTTAAATCTATACCATTCGGAGCTGTTAAATTAACATCTAACTCAATCGGCATATTACCGGCACGAGCTCCCAAATTACCTTTTTCATTACTATCAATTAACGGATAACTTTCTGTTCCTAAATAGATTTTTGCCATAATCACTCCATTTAATTTAAAATTTATAGATGTGATTAGTATATTCGATATTTTTATTTTTGTAAACTATTTTTTTACTTTTTTTACAAAAACTCCATAAAAAAACCCTTTAATAATTGCAATAACAATTTTTAAAGGGTTAATTCAAAAAATTTTTCTAACAATTAAAATAAAAACCGCAAACCGGCATAAACTTCTTGCGCACCAAAATGCAATTCATCGTTTTTAACAGTAACATCACCCATATCTACGTAACGATATCCACTATCAAAAGTAACATTTCGAGTCAAACGAATACCAACACCAACCGTTGCATTCCATGCAAAAGATGTTCCCGTTTCATCATGTGTTGAACCATATTCATCCATTTTGTAAAAAGCCGTTCCAACACCCCCACCAACATAAGGACGAACATATCTTGTTACATTTAAATCAACATAACCGTTTGCCATTACTCTTTGAAACTGAACATTTGTTTTTGTACCTTCATATTTAGCTTTTCCCAAAACCGAATATTCCACTTCTGCCCGAATAGGTCCCCGATAAGCTCCAACATATGCCGAACCAAATCCGGTTGTATCATATTTATCAATAACTTCTGTTTCATTAACATCAGAACCGCCAACCCGAAAACCAAAATATCCACCGGCACAAGCAACATGACTGACCAACAATCCAAGCAATCCAATTCCAAAATATGAAACAATACGCATACAATCCTCCATAATTTTTTGCATTATATCGTATTCAACAACAAGAGTCAAATATATATTTCAAAAAAGTGTCATATTTCTTTAATTTTATTCAAAATAAAAAAGTCTTGTCATATAATAACAAGACTTTTATTTATCTATCTTACAATATTTCCGGTTAAATCTGTGCCTCCCCATTCAACAACGGTAAATCCGTTTCGCTGTGGTGTTTCAGGTAAAATCTGTTCCGTTACATCAATCGGCTCTTTCAGATTTTTAAAAGCCATCATCACACGAATAACCGTATCCGGTTTTGGCGAAATATATAATGGCATATTTTTATCCTGTTCGGCAATTGTTTTGAAATAAATTAAATTGTAAGGTGAGCTTTCTAATCTCGGCAACCAGTAAATGATAAATTCATTAGCTTCCCGTTCATTTAAACCTAATACGGCCAGTTTTTCTTCAAGGAAAGAAATAGTATCTTCACCTTTAACAACAAATCCTGTTGTTATATCAGGTTGATTATGATTAATACCTTCCCAATACAATGCATATAAAGAGCGTTTTGTTTGAATATCTGTTAAATCCCCATTCGGTTGTGCGATAACTTGCCATTTGTCTTTATATTTCGGATAAGTATGTGTTAACTTTTGCGGATTACCAAGTTTAACCGTTACTTCCGTTTGTGCGCTTGGATAAAGATAGATAATAGGTTTAGCATCAGCAACAAAAACATACTCAAATAACGATGCTCCCCCAATCAGTAGTAGGAATAAAACTGTCATATTAACATACCAATACCACCGTAGTCTTTTAAATATACCTATGATAAAAAATAGTACCATTAAACCAATGAGAGTTTTTTCATAAGAAAAAAAGAAACTTAATTCTAAATAAACAAAGCAAGTTAAAACAAAATAAAAAATGCATTTTACCCTGTAAACTGACTTTGGTATCCTTTTTTTCGTATCCGTCAATGTTTCTGTATCAGTTGTTTCTTCTTTGGACTCAACGATTTCATTTTCTTTCTTCGTCATAATTAGGTTCTCCTTTATAACTTTTTTTATCTTACAATATTTCCGGTTAAATCAGTGCCACCCCATTCAACAACAGTAAATCCGTTTCGTTGAGGTGTTTGAGGTAACACTTGTTCCTCTACTTCAATCGGCTCATTCAGATTTTTAAATGCCATCATCACACGAATAACCGTATCCGGTTTTGGTGAAATATATAACGGCATATTTTTATCCTGTTCGGCAATCGTTTTGAAATAAATTAAATTGTAAGGTGAACTTTCCAATATCGGTAACCAGTAAATGATAAATTCATTAGCTTCCCGTTCATTTAAACCTAATACAGCCAGTTTTTCTTCAAGGAATGAAATGGTATCCTCACCTTTAACAATAAATCCAGTTGTTGTTTCGTTGTTATCATTGTTCACGCCTTCCCAATACAATGCATATAAAGACCGTTTTGTTTGAATATCTGTTAAATCCCCATTGGGTTGAGCGATAACTTGCCATTTGTCTTTATATTTCGGATAAGTATGCGTTAACTTTTGTGGATTGCCCAGTTTAACTGTTACTTCCGTTTGTTCGGTTGGATAAAGATAAATAATGGGTTTAAAATCTCCACTTGTACGATCATCATTAAATATTGAGTCATTTTTATGTTCTGGCACTGAAAATACGAATCCGATAATACATACAAATACAATAAAAAACCAGTGCCATTTTATTTTTTTGCGTTGGTTTAAAAATAACAATACAAGAGCGATAATTGTTAAGCATAAACAAATATATTTTGCCCATATAACATCTATTACATTGCATAAAGGAAATAATTTTCTTATACCTGATAAAAAGTTAAACTCTTGTGGCAATAAGAAATTAAACTCTTGTAACAATAATATGATATATACTCCAAAAAATATATTGACAATCATTTTTGCTAATTTTTTTTGTGTTTTAAATACGATATCTTCATTAACAAGAGATTTATTTTTCTCAGAAGATTGGTCGGAAACTACATCTTCCATTTGAGCATTAAACTGTTCTGAATTAAGATTTTTTTCAGGTGCCAAAATATTTTCATTTTCTTGTTTCGTATTCATTGTTTCGTTCTCCATTTTATTGACTATTATTGTATAGCAAACAAACCAAAACAAATCAAATAAAAAAATCTCTTTCAGGCAGATAACCTAAAAGAGATTTTGAACATTAAGCGTAAAAGAGATTAGAATCCTTCAATGCTAAAACGTTTACGACGCATTTTACGAGAACGACGAATACATTCCGTTGCTTTGCGAGCTTTCTTTTCAGATGGCTTTTCGTAATAACGACGCAATTTCATTTCACGGAAACTACCTTCACGTTGCATTTTTTTCTTCAAAACACGTAAAGCTTGTTCTACGTTATTGTCGTGGACAACGATTGTAACTATGGGACTCACCTCTCTTTCAGATCTGATTTTTTGATATTATATCAGAAAATTTTTCAAATTGCAAGTGTTTTTTTTAATTAGCATTTTAAATAGACAAAAAAACACCGACCTAAAACAGGCCGATGCTTTTTTTAAAATAAACTTATAAGAAAAATTCTTTCAAATAAGCAGGCAAATCAGCAACAACAATACGATGTTGTTCCATTGTATCTCGATTACGAATAGTAACCGTTGACGGTTGTTGTTCAATACTTTCAAAATCAACCGTAATACACAATGGAGTACCGATTTCATCATGACGACGATAAGCTTTACCGATATTACCCGAATCTTCCAACATCACACGACCGATACCTGTTTTTAACAAACTATTCTTAATATCACGTGCCATATTCATAATAGCTTCATTATTCCGTTTCAACGGAATAACGGCAACTTTAACCGGTGCTAAATGTTTTTTCAATTTAAGAACCGTACGTATTTCACCATTCGGCAATTTTTCTTCTGTATAAGCTTCTGTTAAAACAGCTAATACGCCCCGTTCAACACCGGCTGACGGTTCAACAACAAACGGAACATACCATTTCTTTTCAGCATCATCAAACAAAGCTAATTTTGCGGAACTTTCTTTATTTTCATGAACATGTGCTGACAAATTCAATTCATTTTGATAACGGGTGTGGTTACCTAAATCATAGTCTGTTCTGTCAGCAATTCCTTCTAATTCTTCCAATCCATGTGGGAATTGATATTCAATATCATACGTTGCTTTAGAATAATGAGCCAATTCAGATTCTTCAATACGGTGGATATGTAATTTATCTTTATCTAAACCTTGTTCCAGCCACCAATTCACCCGATTTTCACGCCATGTTTCCAACCATTCCATATCCGTACCCGGTTTAACAAAGAATTCTAATTCCATTTGTTCAAATTCACGCACACGAAAAATAAAATTACGCGGTGTAATTTCATTTCTAAAACTTTTACCGATTTGTGCAATGCCAAACGGTGCCTTTCGGGATGTTGAATCAACAACATTTCTGAATTGTGTAAAAATAGCCTGTGCCGTTTCCGGACGTAAATAAGCATAATCACCGCCATTTTCAATCGGTCCGACCGTTGTTTTAAACATCAAATTAAACATACGGGGTTCTGTCAACTCTGTACTACCACAAGTCGGACATTTACCGTCTTTAATATGATCGGCCCGAAAACGGTTTTTACATTTTTTACAATCCGTCAACGGATCCGTAAATGTTGCTTCATGTCCACTATAATGTAAAACACGTTGATGAGTCAAAATAGACGCATCTAATCCTTCAATATCATCACGTTCATAGACCATTGAACGCCACCAAGCTGATTTTAAATTATTTTTGAGTTCAACACCCAACGGACCAAAATCATAAACACCCTGTAACCCACCGTAAATATCAGCACTTTGAAAAATAAAACCACGTCTTTTACATAAAGACACCAACTGATCCATAGATGTTGCAGCCATTTGTATACTCCTCTATAAATAATTAAACGGATTATATTGTAACGTTTCAATAAATGAAAGTCAAATATATTTTATTTAAATATTTCATTTCATATAAAAAAAAGACAATATCTCAACAGATACTGCCTTTTTTAATTAATGTTTTATTTTTAATTTGACAACCTATAAGCGCCGTCTTTGTCTTTTACAAACTTTTCAACACCCCATCTGTCCCATTCAATTGTTATACTATTATCTGTCAATTCAAGAATTGTTGCATATTCTTTCGTCTTTTTTCTATAAATACGACCCGGTTCGACATCGTTAACAAAAACATCATTCCATTTCGGGTGAACAATTTGAATTTCTTGTTTTAATTGATGAACAACAACTTGAGGAACTGTTTCTTCCTGCATTTTTTGAGCATAAAAAATGATACCACCTGTTAAAACACCCAATACAACGGCAAATAAAATTATTTTTTTCATAATATAAACTCCTCTTTTTTTATGAATGCTCGCATATTAGCAGGATTTTTTTGAAAAGAAAAGAAAAAAATGAAATTATTATTATTTTTCTTCAAATAAGACTTTTTTATATTTTTCTATTTTGAACGAACAGCTACTTTTTTAACTTTACGGGATGCTGCTTCTGTTTTAGGAATAGTAACAGATAATACACCATTTTCAAAATCTGCTTCCGTTGCTTCGTAATTTAAATCTGCCGGCAAAGGGATTGTTCGTTGAATCATACCATAAGAGCGTTCAGAAAAATAGGTACCGCTTTGTTCATTATTTTCTTCTGTATGATGCGTTTTTTCACCACTGATAGTTAAATATCCGTCTTGTGAAACATTAACCTGTATATCTTCAGGATTCATCCCGGGTAATTCAGCCGAAACCATCACGCAATTTTGATTTTCAGTTACTTCAATACTTGGTTCCAACCATTGCCCCTCTGTTTCACTCAAACGCCACGGAGCCAATGAATACTGAAACATTTTTTCAATATTTGCATTTGCATTATTTTGACGCAAACAATTTTTTTGATTTTTTTTCAAACAATTTTGACCACAATTCATCATTTGATTTTTATTATTGCCATTAAAGGCTGTTGCCTGTCTTGCCATTATTTTCTCCTTTCTGTAATGAATTTAACTTAAAACAAATTACAATTAGGAAATGCTTTGACAATACGCAACACTTGTTCAACTTATAGCTATATCAACTTTATATAATAAAAAAACAAAACAGCAGAATATTTCACTGCTGTTTGTATAAGACAATTTGAATTTTAATAATCCTCTAGTTCACGTTTATCACTCAAAACAACATTAAAACGAGTTTCAAGAATCTTTTTATAGGTTAATGGTGATATATAAAACATT
>JAZUBA010000064.1:0-3737 GCA_045638265.1 Alphaproteobacteria bacterium
TAAATATTGATTTTAAATAAAAATAATTGGACAACATCGCAAAAATCAAAATTTCAAAACATGGAAATTTGCGTTGCAGATAAACGTACCTTTATGTTAAATAATATTTTATGCAAAGATTCTTTTATTTAAATTTGCATTCGGGTTGTAAAGGTGCTCCCGAGAGAAATAGCACTGATATATTATTTAGAAAAAGGAAAATAAAAATGTTGAAAATTGCAGAAATTTGTGATCACAACATCGCCATGATGTCTTATTGTCCGAAAGATAGTGAAAGTTGGTGTGGTATTAATTACCGCCATAGCTAATAGGTGAATTCGTCAGAGAGCCGGACGACTCTCTGACTCGTTTTTTTTAATGAAATATAAAAAAGGAGAAAATGAAAATGTGGATGGAATCGGTAAAGAAAGATTTAAAGCAAATAAATTTAAATCCTCGTGTTTGTCGCGAAGTGCATTATTCTGAAAAAGAATGTTGTAAGAGAATTATTTTAGATTTTAGAGCGGATGATAATTTTTATCAATGTTCAGATGTATTACAAAAGGTAAGAGAAATTTTTTTCAAATATCAACCGGATTGTTTGAAAGACGATAAGGAATTTCAATTTATCATTAAATTTTACGATAAGGAAATACAATAATGGCGTTTGAATTTTTAGAATATAAACAGTTTGAAGTGTTGAATAATGTCAAGTTAGGAGCTCAATTCTTGCCAAAAGAGGGTTTTGGTAAAAATGAAGTGTGTTTGATTTCCCCACGACATGGTCGTGCCGTAACAATGAAATTAGATGATTTATCGTGGATTAATATCAAAGGAATTGGTTGGACTTTTGGTGGACCTTCTGTTTATCGTTCTAAAAAAGATGCGCGTATGATGTTTGGGCTGATGGATGAAAAAGACGCTGAACGAGAATATACGGTTTCAAAATATTTGCAAAAAATTAACCCGTCAGCACCACAAATTTTAGGCTATAAATCATTTAAAGACGTGGTTTTTGATAATCCAATGCATACTGATGTTATTAACATTTGTCATACATGTGGCGAACGTGTAGATCCTTGTGTCTTATATACACAAGTTAAGTCGCCGTTTCGTATGGCAGATGTAGCCTTTTTTACAGATAAACAACGTCAAGAAATGCTAGCTTTTTATTCTAATTACTTTAAATGTACGCCCAAAGAATTTATCAAAACATTTGCTTATCATATTGCCGAACAAATTGGTTTATATCATAAAGAAGGCATTATTAACGATTCGCTTTATTGGGATAATATCACGCTTTGTGCCGAAATTGTGGATTATGAATGGTTGACTGTCCCCGGTATGGTTTTGCCAAATGGACAAGATGCCGAGCATTATATTCCTGATGAACGAAAAGAAAAAGAAATTATTTATGCCTTGGAAGCAATTTTAAGAATGTCTGCCTTGTTTCAAATTAAAAGCGATTATTATGAAATTTTAGATGCTTTAATTGAGGGGCACAAAATACACAATCCGACATTTATGGATTCGTGTGAATTTTTAATTCGGATGAAAAATAGAGAAAATATAATATATTAAAAGGTTTTTAATTATGTATCAAACAATTACCATTCCGGCATGGATTGCCTGTCAAAGTTATTTAACCGAAACACCAGAAAGTCGTACCATTATTTCTAACAATAAAACACATAAAACAATTTTGTTGGAAGGACCGGCATCTGATTTGTATCATTTTTTGAGTGCAAATAATCAGACAACAAAAGAAACATTACTCACTTATGCCGAACAAAAAGGGTTGTCTGCTGAAATTGAAGATTTTATTGCACAATTACATACAATGAAAATGGTGTCGTTTGATATAGATGGAGCTGATGATTTTATTGCTCGTCCACTTAATTATCAAAAAGACAATGAAGAAAAAGCTAAAGGAGCCATTGAAGACCGTTTGTCAAAATGGGCATTTAAAAATGGCTTTTTATGGGCTGTTTTTATGGAATTAACTTATAAATGCAATTTGCGGTGTATCCATTGTTATAATCCGGCTTTTCGGGGAATGGAAGAAGTCAGTTTTGAAAAAGCAAAAGAAATTATTGATGATGCCGTAGAACTCGGTTGTTTTGAATTAACTGTTTCAGGTGGAGAATGTACGTTAGATAGTGATTTCGTTAAAATTATTGAATATGCACGTCAAAAACGCTTAAATGTCAATATTTTTACAAACGGACTTTCTCTCTATCAAAAACCTGAATTGTTGAACAAAATTATTTCGCTTTATCCTTATCGGGTCGGTGTGAGTGTTTATTCATCAAATAAAGCGTTACATGAAAAAGTAACAACCGTTAAAGATTCGTGGGATAAATCGGTTTGGGTGTTGGAACAGTTGAAAAAACATGGTATCAATACGCAAGTCAAAAGTGTTCAGTTAGCCGAAACGGTTTCCACTTGGCGAGAAACATTAAAATTAGCCGAAAAATATGATACCGCTGTTGGTTTTGATGTTACATTAACCCCTACGATTGAAAAAGACAAAAAAACGTGGACTCATTTAGTGAGTGATGAAAAATTAATAGAGTTATTTAGCGATCCTGATTCTCCGATGTATGTTGGAGGTTGGACGGAACCGCCTGCGATTGATATTCATAGAGATGGTCCATGTTATGCGGGTATTCATACCATTCTTGTTCGTCCGAATTTAGATATTACGGGTTGTGTCAGTTTGCCGATTAAGTTTGGTTCTGTAAAAACGCAACGGTTAAAAGATATTTGGACGGATGGCATTAATAATCCTGAGTCAGAATTATACAAATGGCAACATATTACATTGAGTGCGTTTAAAGATTGTTTTAAAGAAGATTATTGTCGTTTTTGTCATTTTTGCCCTGGTATGGGAATGTTGGAAGACAAATTATATGCCAAATCAGAATTATTGTGCAAGTTAGCAAAATTAAAAATGAAAGTTTTTTACGAATTAAAAAACAAGCAAACGGATAAACCGTATCAAGCCGGTATATGTCAAATGAAGTAGGAGAAAAATAATGCCTTGTATATTACCTAAAAATTGGAAATGTTGTTTAACTTGCACTTATTGGTGTGGTGAGAGAAAAGTCCATGATGGCGAACGTTATGCATCTGCTGAAAGATGCGATGTTCGGGGTAGTTGTGGTAAACAGGGGAGTTGGTCATCAAATATGGAGGCATCTCATTCAGCTTGTTCGGATTGGAAACCGTGGTCCGCATTAAGAGATTAAGGAGAATAAAAGCAGTCTTTGAAAAGTTAAAACCAAATTGATATTTAAGATAGAAATTAATAAAATTGAAAAGGAGTAAAAATTATGGAACACTAGTGGGTTTAGGACTAATTATAATATACTTTACAGGCAAGATTCTTGATGAAAGTAAAAGAATTAACCAACAAGATAAAGAAAATTGAAAAATAGGAGTAAAAATTATGGAAAAAATAGATGCAATAAAAATTGAAGACGAAGACGGAACACATTATATTTCGTTAGAAAGCATTGCCTCGGTTGCAAAAGAAATAGGTACATATGATTACAGTAAAAGGCAATATAGTAAACGTTATGACAAGCCAAGATATATTCTTCGTACATGGAGTCAAGAAATGTTTTATATATCACCATTAACCTATAAAAAGATTCTTGAAACTCGTTTTAATGTTGTTTTGAGTGATAAACGTGAACTAGAGGATTATTAAAATTCAAATTGTCTTATACAAACAGCAGTGAAATATTCTGCTG
>JAZUBA010000065.1:0-23815 GCA_045638265.1 Alphaproteobacteria bacterium
TATGAAAGACATCCAGATAATCGAACTAAAAACAAAAATGGATAAAAAAGACAGTTATTGAAAAATATCAACAGGACAGAAACCTGCAGAAACATTGAACTTTTAAGGTTTTTAAAGACCTCTGTGACGTGTTCCCGTCACTAAAAATTTAGGGGCAAAAATCGTCAAAAAAAATCGCATTTTATTAATAATTTCAAAGAGTTAACCTTATCCGCCTCCTTATCTCCACCAATTACCTCTTAAGCTTTTGGCTTTAAGAGGTTTTTTTATGCCTATTTTTCAATAATTTTTGTTTCCCGTCACAATTGTTCAAATCATACAATTTACAAACAAAAGGAATTGCTTGTTTTAGATCCAGATGGTTATTTGCTTCGGTTTTCAAAAGATTTATAATTTTGTATTAGAAAATCTATACCTTTTGTCAGAGAAGGCAAGAACATTCAATATCCGGTTGATGCTTTGCTGGCATTTAAAGCAAAAGATTGGGTAAAGTTAAAGGAATTAAGGAAAAAGTATAAAAATGAGGATAAATGATTAAAAGATGTAATCAAATTCTTTCTAACATCATATCTATTACTGTTTGACCTTGAATATTTTTAAGATCTGTTAAATCACATCCCATCTCTATTAATGCTTTTGCAACCGATTTTCTCATGGAAAGTTGAGGGTGTTTTAAAATCCTCATCAATGGAGTAAAACCATAAATTAAAAAAACACTCCCGTTTTGATTGACGAAAGTGTTTTTTCCGTTTAACAGCTTTGGGTTAAAACTTAAACTTCAAGCCTGTTTTGAACTTCGTATGATTGTCATCTTCAATGAAGTGTTGTAAATGACCATACATATTCAAATCACCGACACTGTAATCAAAGCCAAACGTTCCTACACCTCTGTATTTTGAACGATTGTCATATAAATCAAACGTGCCTTCCATTCCTTGCATACCCATCTTGATGTTGTATGGATCTGCAAATTCTTGATAGACCATCAAGCCTCCATTTAATTTTAAATTACCAATCTGACTTTTTGCATGCAAGCCCAAACCGGCCTCTACGGACAAATTGTTTTCACTCGGGATTGTTAAGGCGTATGCTTTATCGTCTTCCTTGCCTTTTTGATTGTAAGCAATTGCATTTAACTCAACCGTCGGAGCCAACTCAACATTACCAAACTGCATCGGATATCGGGCTTCGTTTGTCAATGCAACAATTCGTTTTTCTATATAACCTTCATATGTTGTATCATTAAAGCCTTTCCGATTATAATGTCCTCTGGCATATCCCATTTGCGGTGTTGTTATCATCTGCCATCCTTTATAGGCGTATCCCATGGGAATAAATGCTTGGAAGATTTGATTACGTCTTGTTGTATCACTGTCATCATCACTGCTGACGTTTGTATGACTCATACCGTATCCGATATTAAATTTTGAATTTATCCGTTTACGGCCAATAGCGTATTGTGATGTTGAACTACTGTCATTTCTAAACCCAAATGAATTGATTGTGCCCATTGTTTCAAACATTGGTTGTTCTTGATTGTTGAACATTAATTCATTCATTGCCAAAGAAACTTCTCTCATGGCACTTAAATCTTCATAGTTAAATTGTGAAAGTGTTTCTTTCCCTGTTAAACTATTCAATGAAGAACTAAATGCCGAACCTGTTTTAAACGATTTTAACGTGTTAAAGAAGTTTTCATTGTTCCCTTGAGCGTAGTTTTTATCCAAGAACGATGCTAATGATTTATTATCCGTCATTTTATCAAATGATTTCATTGTCATCATAATATCGTTTTTATTTGCTGACAATTGAGCATCAAACATGGCAGATTGAGAAGCTAATTTCAACTCATCAGTATTACCGGCTTGAACGACATCGGATAATTGATAGGTTGTATCAAATCCGTTTTGAACGGCATCGGCACTTACATTCAATGTACCTGACAATTTATCTTGAACGTTAAATGTTGAACCTGTTGTAGCCACAACATCACCACCCATATCATCTAAGTTCATTGTTTTTGCCGTCATTGTACCGGCATTGAGCAATGTAGCACCATTTAAGACAATATAGTTGCCATTTGCTGTATCACCCGAACAATCACCTGTACATTCAACACCGTTTAATTTAATGGTCCCGATGTTTGTAACGGTTGTATTCGTTCCATTAGCAACATAAATACCATAGGCATCATCAATCCCATCAATTGTAATGGTCCCTGAATTGGTAACGCTTTGTTTAGTATATCCATCACCTTTGACATAAATACCATAGGCTGTACCTGTTCTGTCCGTTGGCGTATAGGTAATATCATCATCTGTTTCTGGAGTTCCTTTGTCATCAATCCAAGCTTCACGTTTAATGATGATATCTCCCAAGTTTACAACACTGGTTGCAACATCGGCATAAATACCAACAGAAATATTTGTGTGTTTTGAGGTTGAAACCATTTCTGTTTGTTCATTACCATCGTCATCCACATATGTTTTGGTATAATTTCCTCCTAACGAATTTATAGTTATTGTATCTCCTGATGAATTAGATATGCTTTCAGTTCCATACATACCATAAACATTACCACTACCTACATTGGTTATGTTAATCGCATTGGATGATGTTGAATACAATTCCCAAGCACTGGCCCCAGTGACATCTACTGTTGAATACATACCATAAACATCTCCATCACCTTTATTAGTTAAAGTAATTGCATTAGATGACGATGAATATAAATCAGCTCCAGCACCATAAACATCTCCTGTTCCATACATACCATAAACATCTCCAATACCTACATTGGTTAAGGTAATCTCATTGGATGATGTTGATGATACATCTGCTTCATCTGATGAATTAGCATAAGCGCCAACAACATTTGTTCCATACAAGCCATAGACATTGCCATTACCTACATTGGTTAAGGTAATCTCATTGGATGATGTTGATGAAGATGAATATGAAACAGCTTCAGCACCATAAACAAAATCTTCTGTTCTATATATACCATAGAGGTCTGCATCACCTGTATTATCTACTTCGAACTTGGTTATCCTATCTCCAGAATTCTCTTTAGTGCCATTTACAATCTTTGTTCTACTTCCTGCTATATTTCCATTTCCTACATTTTTAACAAAAATAGAACTATCAACTTTTTTATTATTTGTTGTTGCTACGTCAAATGCGATTTCAATATTTCCATCACCTTCATTGTCAATATTAATTACATTTTTTATTGTACTATTTTCCATTGCTGTTACAGAAATTGGTAATTCTATATCACCATCTCCAACATTTTTAATTGAAATATTACTTTCAACATATGCATCTTTATTTGCATTGATTCTAGCAACAGGATCATAAATTGATTTTGATAACAGAATTTTACTGTTTCCTTCATTAATAATTTCAATATTGTTTATCGCTTTACCACCTTTTTCAGCATAAGCCAAATTCAATGTTTCTCTGGATAAAGCAATAAATTTTTCATTTGCATCAAAACTTTTATTTTTTATCGAAATATTGCTTGTAGCCGTACCATTATTAATTGCGTACGTATTATAGGTAATGTTACCAGAATATTGACCAAATGTTTGATCATTATTCAAAATTGTATTAAACACTTCAATATTTCCATCACCTTCATTGATAATATCAATGAGTGCAGTTGCTTCTGCATTATTTGCACGAGCATTATACAAATGATATGAGGCAACATCTGTAAAATAAAATTTTATTTTATTAAAAGAATCACTGCTATATTGATCAGCAGATGTCATTGCAACAATATCGCCTTTACCTTTATTTTTTATCTTAATTGTTCCTGTTGTATTCGCTTCTGAATAGCCTGCGGCATTATGTGCATATCCATTAGAATACACTCCATATACATTCCCATCACCAGTATTATTAATATTGATTTCTGCTTCTGCTTTCGCTCTGTTAGAAGTTGCATTTTGGATTAAATATTCCCCATACAAACCATACACATTCCGATTGCCCACATTTTTTACGTTAACTATTGCTGTTGCAGAACCTGTATTAGATAATGCATTTATACCTGTTGAACCAGCATTAATACCATAAACTAATCCATTACCAACATTTTGAATATCAATAGAGGCACTTACATCGCCCGATTCTGTTTCTGCATTCTTTGTCAAAACATCAGAAACAACTTCATTTTCATTAAATTCGGAGAAAATTGTATACATACCATACACATTCCCATCCCCTTGACTATCAATATCAATACTTCCCTGTGCAAATCCTGTATTTGTTTTAGCGTTTATTCCTCCTGTTTTGCCATATAAACCAAAAGAATCCCCACTACCTTTGCTTTCAATGGTGATACTCCCTGTGGCAATTTCTGTTGGAGTATAAGCATTATATGCTGAAGTATCTGTATACACTCCATAACTTCTACCATCAGAATTGTTTGTAATCTTCAACTCAGCACCACTATAAGATGAAGCATTATATACATCACTGGTGTTTTTCATACCATATACATGAGCATAGCCATTGTTAATTATTGTTTTTCTATCATTATTAACATTATTTCCATTCAATATAATTGCATCGGAAAGAATAACACAAATACCATCTTTATTACGTCCATATCCAGTTTTACACTTGTCGCACTTGTATTTTGTTCCTTTTGATGAAGCACAACTTTTGATTGTTTGACAATGAGTTGGCTCGGTTGTAAAAGGATAATCCATACATTCAATTACACATTCCACGTAAGTATTATTACCTGATTTACAAGTATTTCCTGTTTCTGTATATCCTTCACCACAAGATATTGAATATCCTGAACAATCTTTAGGTGTACATTTGTAATAAGTTGTTTCTCCCGATAAGAATGTATCAACTGTATTATATCCTGCCCCGCACGTCGTTGCTTGATATCCATTTGGAACATCTTTTGGTGTGTCACACAAAGTCCCTGTATAACCAACTTGACATACACAAATTAAACCATTCCAATTTCCATATTTACAATTTAATGGAATATTGCCTGAACCATTTCCACCTGTATTACCAGAATCAGAGCCGCTACCCGAACCAGTACCGCCTGTATTACCAGAATCAGAGCCGCTACCTGAACCATTTCCGCCTGTATTACCAGAGTCAGAGCCACTACCTGAACCAGTACCGCCTGTATTACCAGAATCAGAGCCGCTACCTGAACCATTTCCGCCTGTATTACCAGAATCAGAACCACTGCCCGAACCAGTACCGCCTGTATTGCCAGAATCAGAGCCAGTGCCTGAACCGGTACCGCCTGTATTACCAGAATCAGAGCCACTACCCGAACCGGTACCGCCTGTATTACCAGAATCAGAGCCACTACCCGAACCAGTACCGCCTGTATTACCAGAATCAGATGAAGATGAACCTCCACCTCCACCACCAGCGGCAGCTGCAATTCCTCCGCCAACTAATGCCACTATTCCAACACCAATTCCAACTTTTGCCCCTACACTTAATCCAGTTGTCGCAACTTTGGCACTAACTCCTTTCATTGCCTGATTACTTACCTGTTTTGTAATAGTTTTATACCAATTAGCATATCCTTCATTAAAACTTTGTATTTGTTCAAGAGTAATATTATTGATACATTGACTTTGTGGATTCGCATTTGCTTGTCGTAACAAGTTAAATGTTTTATAATCATTATTCATTACAGAATAACACAATGCTGTATTACCATATGAATCGGTTATGTCAATTTGATGTCTTAAAGCATGCAAACTTTGCAAATTTCCTTTCTGAGCATACGAATATATTTGTTGAACATTCATATATTGTGCCATACCAGAAACAGGGTGCATAAAAATGCCTAATGACACAACAATCGGAACAATATTCTTAAACATTTTAAATTCTCCTTCATATTTAAACAGTCAAATTATAATTTTAATTATACAAAAGTATTTTATTTACGCAAGCTTTTTTTACTGTTTGTTAACATGGAAAAGAAAAATTTTAACTTTTATAGTGGTTGTTGAAAAAAAATTAATATTTTATTGACCTTGATAAAAAAGAATTTATCTATATAAAAAGTCTTAGGCAGACCAAAAGGAAAGAAAAATAAAAAACGCAAATTAGATGGTAAAACTCTTTAAATTAAAGACCTTTTAGAAAAGAATGTATCAAAGAATAAGATTGCTAAAATTCTTAAAGTTGACATTAAAACCTTAAATAAGTTCATTTTATCGTGGGGAATCTGATTTATCCGATATCCCCCCATCCGAGTAGTTGCTTTGCCCCGATTATATTGAAAAGAAACTAATGGCCTTTGGCAGTTTGGGTTAATTGGTTTAATGTCCAAAAGTTTTTACTAAATATAATCCATTCCATTGGTTTAGATTAGTTATCTATTCCAATGGCTATTTCTACCACATTACTCCCATTACATTCCTTTTCTGGTGTCACACAAAGAAAAAAGAAACTAATGTCTTTTTTAGGTTATTGTAATAGTTATTGTTTATATCTATTATAATACTATTGTAGGGTTTAAAAATCAAAGATAAGTATTTGTTTTTATAGTGCTTTTGTAAAATAAAGTAAAAACAACAGTTTTCACTACTGGAAACAACTGTTTCCTGATAATTTTTTTCATTGTAAAGCCAATTATGAAGCCGCAAAACGTGGGTTTGGGGGTGAGAATATCGGAAAAATAATTAGTTTAGGTAGAGAAATTTATGGATTAGCAACCGGGGATCCTTTGTCTGATATACGAAAAGATTGGAATGCTAATCAAATGGGTTGGCAAGGTGCAAGACAAGGTTTAAGTTTAGAAGAATCTTGCCCAACAGATCCAAAAGAATATTACAATCCTAAATATTTTAGACAATTTAATTAATATTGACTTTTATCTTGTTTTTAATATAATTACTTTATTGGAAGAGGATTTAAATGACATTTAAACAAATTTTAAAATATTGTTTGGATTGTATTAAAAGAGGCTTAATTTTAATTATACCAATGTTATGTGTGACCATGTTGTTAATTGACATAATAACAACTGGAGGTGAACATTATTCAAATAATTCGGCTTTAGTATGGTTAAAAATAACAGGAGCTTTGTTTTACATAATCTGTTTATGGTATATTTTTAAACCGTTTAATATATGGAATAATTTAGCATTAATTTTTTCTATTATTTTAGTTGTTGGATTAATATATTTTAATCCTGATTTAAAAAAGATGTATCAACATAGTAAATGTATTGAAAATTTAACATACCCTTGTCCTAATGGAGTTATATTAAAAGGTGGATAATAAAATGAATTATATAAAAGGACTGCTAAA
This sequence comes from Alphaproteobacteria bacterium, assembly GCA_045638265.1. GTDB lineage: Bacteria > Pseudomonadota > Alphaproteobacteria > CAAHEQ01 > UBA3637 > RGIG4140. The sequence goes on from JAZUBA010000065.1 coordinate 7,321, forward strand.
CACAGTCCTTTTATTTTAATGCAATATAATATAGAATTCTTGCCCATTGGTTAGGGTTTCGGATGAGATAATCAAAAGCAGTTAAGCCAAACTTATCTTGTGAAACGGATTAGCACCTTGTTCAAGCAAGTATTCAATCGGGGCTGTATCACAACTCATTATACAACATAAATGCAGTAAAGTTGTCTGATTTTTATTAACAGGGGCATTGATGTCTGTGATTTCAGAAAGGATTTCTTTTAAATCCTCAATATCATCTACAAACTACTTATTCTTGGTCATCATTTTATCATTCCTTATATGAGTTTTCTGAACAATTTTCAAATAAAAACAATCACCAAAAGATATATCAAGCTGTTAGGTCAAATGAACTTGTCAAAAAATTCTTTTTGAATATTATAGATACTAAATTGTTTAATCGCGTATCAATTCTTGAAATTGAACATGTTTTTGAGCTGATAAATTAGCGCTTTGAATAGTTTGCGCTCCAACTTTTGTTTTTGATGTATGGTTAGGAAAATGGAGCCATGTACAACCTTGACCTCTGCTTTGACCTTTTGTGCTGATATATTCTTTCAAATAGAAACGTTCCGTGTAGTCATTTGCTAAAGAAGAGATTAATTTGTCATCAGAAACTTTTTGGGATAAGTTATCATATTGAGACAATAATTCTCTTTTGCGATCTTCAGGGATAGAAGATGCTTTAAAGTACATTGAAGTTGTGGATATTACACCTCCAAGAATAGCCATACCACAAATGGCAAGCATGGCGCCGGTAGTTTTATCAATGTTTACGTTATCTTCAAAGTCAATAAAATCATCTTTCTTTTTTGTCATGCAAAATCCTTCAAATTAAATTATTAAACGTTTTTGTGTTTAACATTATACTATAAAACCTTTAAAATGTCAATAAAAATATTGACGAATAAAAAATTGATTAAAAAAAAGTATCTTACAAATAAGAAAACATGTTGTTTTTTGTTAAAAAAGAATAAACTTGGCATAAATACAGGAGGTGTTATGTCAAAGGAAATTATTATTCTTACATCCAACAAAGGCAATATAAATAGCTTAAAAGTTGCTTTAAAGGAAACTGATTATGAGGTAAGACCTCTTAATCTCGATATTATAGAGCCACAATATGATACTATAAAGGAAGTTGCTGAATATAAAGCAAAAGAAGCATTTAAATATTTACAAAAGCCATTGGTCATTAATGATGGTGGATTAGTGATTCCTATTTAAATGGATTTCCCGGGGTATACACAAAATATGTTTCCAGTACATTATCTCCGGAAGATTACCTTTTTACATTTTATGCTACTTGCCCTAAAAAGGTACCGCAATTATATCAAAATGAAATCTTGCATCTGATTCACGATATTCATTTTTGTTCATTAAAGGAAATCCGACATAAAATCGTGCCGAAATATATTTACTTAAAGCAAACCTTAAACCAACACCTGTACTCAACAAAAAGTTTTCTTTATCAGTTGGTCTGTCATGATGAAAAACAGCTCCATGATCAACAAAAGTAGCAAATTTTATTGAATCTTTTAAACGAAATCTTTTGTTTTCATTGCCAATACATTTTATTGTTTTAGGAAGAAAAGGTATAGGGAACAACATTTCAAGACTAGAATAATATCCACTTGGTCCCATAAGCAAACCTTCAGAATATCCTCTTACACTTGAAATTCCACCGATTTGATATTGTTCAAGATATGCCATGTTATCAGGAGAATACTGTCCACCTGCTTTAAAGGTCCCGACAATGTTTGAAGGCATATAATGTATATAATATAAATCTGCATTTATTTTGGTAAAATGTTGATTATCATCTTTTATATGATCTTTGATAATTCCGTGACTCAGATATGATGAAGCATATAGAACACTTTTATTAAAGTTGTAATTACCACCAAGTCCAATCGCAACAGAACGACCTTTATATTTTGAATATGTAATATCCGAAATGTTTGCATGTGAACTTTTGGCATTAACGGATGTGTTTAAATTTAACTTTCCTTTGGCCGTATCAATAATCGGATGCGTTAAATATCCGCTTATTGTTTTTGTCTTTGCCGTTAAATCAAAATCTGCCTTATCGTCTAAACTGATTTCACTTTTACCATACATATATGAAACGCCTATTCTTGTCCCGCTACGATTAATGGGTATACTGTAATCAATATAAGGATTAAAAGATGAACGAGCTATATTGAACGCTATTGATAACCTATCTTGAAACCCAATCAACGAATCAGAAGACGCAACTAAACCGCCTCTATGTTCTCCGGTTGTATCTCGTCCAAAGTTATCAAATGAGGCAGATAAGTGATATGGAAAACTTTCTTCAGCAACCATTTTAACATCTGTTGTTCCATATTTTTCTCCGGGTTTTAATTCTGCGCGCATTTTAACCGAGCGTGCGTTCCGATTAAAAGTGTTCAAATCTTTTTGTAGTGTATTAAGATTAAACAAATCGCCATCTTTATTTGTTAATTGTGAACGTAAAAACCAAGTATGATTGTATTTGTTGCCACTTATTTCTAATTTTCCAATATGAGCTTCCATTAGTTCTATTTTTAAGATGCCATCATTTAAACTGCCATCTGTAATAAATGCACGTGCGGTAATAATTCCTTTCTTGATATATTGAGCATTGATCAGATTTATCATATTATTAATATCTTCTGCTGTAGCATCTTTATTTTGAAGTAATGATTCAAACTTTTTTATTTCCGTATCTGAAAAAACTTCTGATTTTGAAATTTGAACACGTGAAATGTGAACAACGATATCATCTTTCAGCGTTCTTGGAGGTAATTTTATTTCTTCATCATTAGATGTCTTTTCTTTTGTTTCCATCTTTTCTTCAACGGATTGCACATTTTGCATATTTCTTAAATTGTAAACATTTCTTGCTTTTCCAATGTCTGTCATACTGTTAACAGATTCGTTAGGCATTAAAAGATTTTGATTAATTTGTGTTGGCTGATTTTGTTCTGTTTCTTCGGCAAATGCTTGTTGATAAACCATGTTAGTCAACATTAAAAGACTAACAATTGTTATACTTTTTTTTATGTTTGTAATCATAACGTGATTTTCCCTTCAAATACGATTATTCATATGATTGTATTTTAAAAACCTGTTCAATGCAAGTTTTTTTTATCTTGACAATAACAAAGAATTTTATCTGTTAAAGCATCATATTTTCTTAAAAAAAACTTGATTAATTATTAGTGTTTTGCTATTGTTTATGAATAACACAGTAGGTATTAATAATTAGGGTTAAATATGAGATATTCACGCACCGCAATTACTCAATTAAGTAAATGGTATAAACAAATTTTAATCAATTGTGCAATTTTTAACGCCACTGTTTTGATGACTTTTACATCTGCTCCTGTGGTTGTAAATGCTTCAGAAATTAATCAAAATGGTGTTCCGTATCAAACAGAAACTACAATTCAACAAAATAATAATATTTTTAACATCAGTACAACAACAACTAATGGTAAAGGTGATATCGGGGTAAACACTTTTGGTAAATTTAATGTCAGTCAAGGAGATACTGTAAATCTGAACTTGATTAATGCTCAAAATAAATTGGTAAACTTGGTTTTTGATAACTCTGCCTCACAAATTGATGGTATTGTAAATTCATATAAAAATGGTGAGATTGGCGGTAACGTCTTGTTTGCCAATCCGAATGGATTTGTTGTTGGAAAAACAGGCGTATTCAATGTCGGTTCATTAACACTTATCACACCCACACGAAGTTTTATGGAAGATTTGTTGAGTGGAAGTTCTTTGAAACCGGTTGTCGTTGAAGACACATTAAACAGTTTGGTTACATTTAAGTTAGAAGGTTCTGATTATTTATTGCTTGGCGGAGGCGTAAATGCGGCCGTTAAATTAAATCCTTCGGAAATTAAAATACAAGGTACAATTAATTCGGGATCTGGTATTGATGTTATTAACGGTGGTAATGAAATAAACGTTGAAAAAGGTGCTCAATTAAATGCAAATATGGATTTTTCAACAAAAGCAGGTAAAGTTACGGCAAAACCTAAAACTTCAGTTAATCCAAGCGGTGTTCAGAAAACAGGCAAGGACTTAAAATACAAACTCTCGATGGATGGTGGAAATGGTATTTCCATTGTTTCTCAAAACCAAAAGACAGATGGCGATTATTTAAGTGCCATTGTTAATTTGGACGGTAAAGTTAACGCAAACGGTTCTGATGTTGTGGTTCAAACGGAAATATACAATTCGGGGATTAAAAGTGCTCAAGAATATGATAAAGAAACCAAACACGATGTTGCTGTTTCGGGTATTAATGTAAAATCAAATGCTGATATTGAAGCTCGTGATGTGGCATTAAATGCACGTGCAGATGTAACATCTATTAATTCGGATCTTTTGTCGTACGGCAGTAATGAATATCTTGATTGGCTTGGACCTAATGCAGCCAATTTTATTGTTTCAAATTTTTTCCACATGGCGGATATAAAATCTTCCGTTGATATTCAAGCTGGAGCCAAAATAACGGCGGAAGGGACATTGAGCTCGCAAGCGACTACAAATTTTGTAGCTTCTTCAAACTCCATATTTGAAAATTTGGCTTTTAATTATACAGATGTTGATATTGTAACGGAATCAATTCTGCATTCAGGAGCTCAGGTAAAGGCAGACAATGTAAATGTTACAGCTTCAACCAATATGCAATTAACATCCCAAACGCTATCAACAAACATTGCTGAAAAAATTGCTGATGCTGTTGACAAATCATTTGGTCATGGAGGTGCTTATTCATTCAATGTTTCACTGCTTGATTTAACAAACAGAGCCGTTGTTGAAAAAGGTGTCAATCTTGATGTCAATAACAATATGACTGTTGATGCTGAAATGTACAGAACATATTCAAACACAACCAAAAACGGAATGATTCCTGTTGTTGACACAAACTATGGAACGTCAGGTATGGCAGCCTCTTTGTCAATTGGTAACATCACAAATGAAGCTATTATGGATAGCAGTGTTAATCTTTCCGGTACTCTTGATGTGCAAGCAAATTATATTGGGGCAACAAACCAATTAATTTTTGCAACTGTTACGCAATTAGGTGAAAGTAGTCAAACTGGTGCGGCTGGTAAGATTTTTATGTTTGTAAAAGATTACTTTAAAGGTGGCAGTGATATATCTTATACCCGAGCAAATGGCGTTTTTGATAAGCTGAAAGTTGCCGGGGCGATTGGTATAGCTATTGATAATGTGGATAACAACGCCAGAATTGGAGATGCAACTGATTTAAACAAACCCACTATCAAAGCTGGTAATATAAATCTTCAAGCATCCCTTTTGGATAATAAAAGCAATCTTTATGCAAGTTCATTATCTTCAAATGGTGAAACATCTATAGCGGGCGCCGTTGCCGTTAACATTAAAAATCTTAATTCAACTGCTGATGCGTATGGTGATTTTACAATTAAAGGTAATAAAAATGCTACCGAAGGATTTGTTATTAAATCAGACACAACAGTTAAACACGGATTAAGCTATATTGATTGGATCCCAGATGCAAAATTATGGTTTAACAATTTGTTTTCTTCAAATAGTGAGAAAAAAGACACTTCAGATGTGGAAAATATCAACTCTGCAGATGCAAGAGATTATATTAGTGCAACAACAAAAGCTGAAGATATTCAAAATAAAATTAATGGTGCAGGTAATTTGAATATACTTCAAGCTGTTGATTTTAACGTTGCAGGTGGTGCTCAATTTTTCAATACATTTGCATCTACATCAGCAAGTGCCGAAACAAAAGATACCCAAACGAGTGCCTATAGCGGAGCTTTTACCGTTGCTGTTAATAACACCTTATCAAATGCAATGCTTCATGATAATTCAAGTGTGTTATTTCAATCGCCTTATAATACGCAAAATAATTCATTGAAAATTGATGCTTATACAAATAATCAGCAATGGGCCGGTGCTGCAATGATGGGGGTTTTAAACGCAGGTCTTGGTGGTGCAGCTGCGCGTGATGGAGATTCAGCCGGTGGGGCAATTTCTTTCCAATGGGCTGAACCGATCACAACGGCCAAAATTGGAAAAAATGTCACCATTTTGCAATCTGACACTCAAAAAGCTGGTGATATTACAGTCAATGCCCATGATTTATCTGACAACATTAACGTATCAGTAGCCAACGGTTCAGCAGATGAATCAGGGTTATCAGGTGCCGTTTCAATTTCTGCCATAGATTCAGGTCTTGTGGAAGCCTCTATCGGTGCATCAAACCAACAAAAAGCCATTAATGCCTCAAATGTAAATGTCAATGCTCAAAAAGATTTAACACATATTAATGCTAATGTTGCCTTTTCTTCTGCTGAGGATGCAAAAGGTATTGGGCTTGCACTTAATTATGCTGATGACCAAGTTATATCATCTATTGCAGGTAACATTAATGCATTGAATAACGTTAATTTAAATGCAGGTTATGAAAAATTATTCATTAACAGTGCAATAAACATGGGTTATGCCAAAACAGGAACCGACACCCCTAAATACGGCAATTTGTCCGATGAACAACATCAAGCAAATCTTGATAAAGTTAATAAATTTTTAGAAAAATCTGAAAAATTAAAGAGTAAAGGTTATTCTTTCCTATCTTTGTGGAATTTAAGAAACGCAAATGAAGCATTGCAAAATTCAGGATATGATTTTACTCGAGCCATTAATACAGATAAAGCAACAGCGGCCAAAGCAGGTATTGTTTCGGCAAGTATGTCAAATACTTTAACCAAAGCATTTATTGCGGATGGGGCAAATGTATCGGCCGGAAAAGATGTAACTGTTTCAGCAAATTCTGAAGATGTGTTTATCAATGGCGCTCTTGCGATGGCTGTGCACGGCAAATCCGGTTTCGGTGGCGGTCTTGTTGTTCAATCCACGGAAAATGAGGTTGAAGCAACTATCGGAAATGCTGTTGTTGATGCATTAGAAGATGTTCGTGTTAATGCACAAGAAGATTTAAAATTATTTACAGGAGCCATGGGAACTGCTCAAGGAAGTGATAAAGCCACTGCCGGAAATATTTCTATTGATGTTCAACAAAACAAAATAACAGCAGCCATTAAAGATGGAGCAAAAATTAATACAAAGACAGACGTCAAAGAACAAAGTGTTCAAGTGCAAGCAAAACTTAAAAATGATGTTATCAAAGGTATTGGCACTCTCTCTTTTCAAACAAGTGGAAACAATGCAGGAAATAAATCAATAGGCGCAACTTTAGATGGTGATATGGCATTCAACGAAGTTAACGCCTATATCAAAGATTCTGATGTGAATGCTGGAAAAATCTTAGATGTGACAGCTCAAAGTGATATTGATCTCATAACGGTTGACGCTGCCGGTTCTGCATCGTTTAAAGACTCTGCTTTTGCCGGAACATTAGCTGTTTTTGCCACAGCAAATACTGAAAATGCTTATATTGAAAATTCAAACATCAATAAAACAATCGGCCGAACAAATAAAGGAGCTGATACATCTGTTTCAGCCATCAGCACTTTTGATGATTTAGCTGTTGTCGGCACTGTTGCTTATGGTTCTAAATCAAGTGCTGATGCTTCAATCAGAGTTGATGGTATTGCTGACAATGTAAATTCATATATTAAAAACTCATCTATTGATACAAACGGAGATATTAACCTTTATAACAAATCAGAATTTGATGCTTTAACAGTCAGTGCTGCCGGCACTGTTTCGCAAGGAAATGTGGGGGCTTCCGGTTCTGTTTCAGTACTGATTGATAATGCGACTCAAAATAATTATGTTGAAAACTCTGAAATTATCACAAATCGTTTAGATTTAAATTCTGATGCTATATTTAATACGTTAGGAATTACCGGTGCTTTAACGGCAAGTACTTCCGGTATTGCTTTGGGTGGTTCGGTATATGTTGCTTCAATTGATAACGATATTAATACATATATTAAAAATTCATCTATTTTATCTCAAAATGACATTTCATTATCATCTGATTATGATTCAGATGTTTTAAACATTTCCTTCGGTGGTGTCGGAGGAAAAGGTTTGGCTTTATCCGGTTCTGTAAATACAGTTTTCAATGGTTCTAAAATAAACACATACATCAAATCGGAAAACGGAAAGAAAAACGATGTAAAATCTCAAGAAGGAAAAATTTCCGTTCAAAGTAAAAATACCGTTAATATTAAAACCATTAACAGTGCGATTACTGCTTCTATAGGTGCCGGAGCCGGTGGTGCTTCTATTAATTCAATCGTTGATAATAATGATATTTATGCCACAATTGAGGGTGTAAATATAAAAGCACAAAAAGATGTAGATGTAAGTGCCGTTTCGAATGAAAATATTATGTCTATCGCTGTCGGTGGATCCGGTGGAACAGGCATTTCTGCTTCAGGCTCTGTAAATACAATCGTTTTAGATACAGATGTTGATGCTCATATCAAAGATAGTGAAATTGAATCAAGTGAAGAAAATGTCATTGTTAATGCCGAAGGGATTACAGATATTACAGGTGGCACCGGTAATATAAATGTTTCAACAGGAGCAATGGCTTTGGGTGGTACAGTTGTTATCGGGGTAATAAATAATGCCGTTTCTGCACAAATTGAAGATTCAAAAGTAAAAGCCAAAAATAATGTTGTTGTTTCCGCAACAGAAATTGAGAATATTGGAAGTAAAGATAAACCATTTACAACTGCGGCAGGTGGTTATGCTTATGGATTAAACGGTGAAGGAGTTGTTGATACAATCATTTTAAACGGTTCAGCCAATGCTTCCGTTTCGGGCACAAAAACAATAGAAAACAATATTTATGGTATAGATGCTGATAATGATGTTTCTATTTCAGCAACTGGTTCTAATACTATCTATACAATTATGGGTAGTGGCGGTATCAGTAGTGCTGTTGGGGTAGGTGCAACAGTCAATACAATTGTGATTGATAAAGAAACAACTGCGACAGCCGAAAATACAAAAATTAATGCGAATAATATTGACACAACAGCCTCAGAAAAAGATGATTTCTTTACTACTGCAGTTGCCGCAGGAGGTGCCGGTGTAGGTGGAGGAACCGGCATTGTAAATACACATGTAATTACATCTGATGTTAAATCCGGTATTAAAAATTCGGTAGTCTTTGCAAAAAACAACCTTGCAAGCAATGCAAGTGCTATTGCCGATATGCAAACAATAACCGGTTCACTCACAGTCGGTGGAACAGGTGGTTTAGGGCTTTCATTTGTAAATAATACAACCAGTTATAATTTAGATTCTTATGTTGAAAATGTTGATGCAATATTTAATAATTTAGATATTAATGCACTGGCTGATAATACATATAAGACATCTACTATTTCCGGAGGTGGAGCCGGCACAGGTATTGTTCTTGGGGTGGAAAATGTAAATGCTGTCAATAATAGTGTTAAAGCTCATGCAACAGGACGTTTAGAAGGTGAAAATGCTAATATTCAAGCAAAAGACAATATATTATTCACGGATTCATACTCTGGTTCTTTAGGTATCAGTGGTCTTGCAGGTGCTGGAGGAACTGTTGAATTTAACTCCGTCACCAGCACTGTTCAAGCATATCTGGGCGGGGAAAATATTTCTGTTAATGATATTAATATAAAAGCTGAAGGTGAACAGTATTTTGATGATGTCACCGCCATAGGATTTGAAGGTAGTGGAGCAGTTTCTTTTATAGGTACAGGACTTACTCATTTAATTGATACAACTGTTAAAGCTTATGTAGAAGATGATACTAAAATTAGCAAACTTAAAACAACAAATGATGGTATCAAAGAAAATGCAATTGATAATTTAACAGTTGATGCAAAAAACTCAACAACGATAACCGAAAATATCGGTGCTATTTCTATAGCTGGAAAATTTGCTGTTGGTCCATCAGTAGCTGTTAATAAAATATCTAATCATGTTGAAGCCTATACAGGGGATAATGTTCAGGTAAATGCTAAAAATGTTGAAATAAGTGCAAAATCTGAAAATGCTATTGGATCAGAAGATAATAGAGCAATGGTTTTCTCCGGATCGGTGGGTGGTTATGTAGGTGCTGCTGGTTCCATACTTTATACCGATATCAAAGATACCGTTATGGCGTTTGTTGGACAAGACAATGCCATTAAACTTGCAGATGCGGGAAATTTAAATGTTTCAGCAACAAATACAACTCAAATCAACGAACTTCTCGGCGCTGCCGAATTAGGCATTGGTGCAGTGGGGGCAACTGTCGGATGGAATGAAATAGATAATACCGTTTTGTCATATATTGGTTCGAATACCGATATAAAGGGCAACAACGCTGATGTTATGGTTCAAGCACAAAGCAATGAAATAATAGACGCTTTTGGTTTTGTAGCAAGTGGCGGTGGTGTAGCACTCTCCGGTGGGGTTCTCTATTCTTCTGTTGGTAAAAAGGTTGATAATGCCTTATATGCTGATATGCAGCCCGATGATAAAACTTTGTTTATTTCAGCTCAATCTCAAGCAGAAGAAACACTCAAAACGGCAAATACAAAAATAGAAAAGGCAGACAGTGTATATCGTAATGCTTATAATAATGCCATTACAAAAGCAAAAGAAAAAGTCGGTAACAACGCTGATTCCCGTATTAATAATTTGACGAGCATAACAGATAGCTTATTTGAAAAGTCGGAAATAAATACAACTCATTCTATGGCAACAAATAGAATAGGAACAACATCATCATTTATTGATGCCAAAGCAGACCTTTTGGTGAAAGATTTAAAAATATCTGCACAAAACTTAAATAGTGTAAATCTTGAAATAGGTGGTGGAGGTATTGGAGCTGTTGCCGTTGGCGTATCAGCTGCTCTATCTGATAACAATACAACCGTAAACGCTTTCTTGTCAAATGATACCACTATTCATTCTGAAAATTTTGAATTAAATGCATCTTCTTATGATATTCAAAATATCTATACTCTTGCTGCTGCCGGTGGAGTTGTAAATGGAGACGGTAGTGTTACAAAATCTCATTCTAATAACACAACAAATACATATATTTTGCAAAATGCACAAATTATCACAAATGATGATATAGACATTAAGGCAGATTCAAAGTCAGAAATTAAAGCAGAATCTGATACGACAAGTGTTGCCGGTGTAGATGTTGGTGTGTCAAAAGCACATGCTGTAATTGGTGGTTCTACAAAGGTTAATTTAGCAGATAATGTTACATTGAATTCACAAAACGGTAATGCACAAATTCAAGCACTAACAGATGAAAAAGTTGTTGCTGTGTCATGGGCTACCGGTTATGGTGGTGTTTCTGGCAGTGGTGGAGAATCTGTTGCCAAAACAAACAAAGTATCAGGTATAGAGATTAAAGATGGTTTTGAAACAAACATTCATGGAGATTTTGTTTTATCATCGGTTGCAAACAATGATGCATTTTCTCAATCTGACGGTCGTGCCTATGGGGGTATCAGTATTGGTGGAACAAGTACACTCTCTGAGGTTAATCAATCTTCCGGTATCAGAATTGATGATAGTGTTTCAGAAAAAAATATAATAGCCGCTAATGTTTTAATTACCTCAAAAGTTACAAATAAGGCAGATGCTGAAACTTTTGCCGGTGCCGGTTCTGTTGGAGGTGGTTCAGGTTCAGGAGCAACAAGCAACATTGTTTCAAATAATGATGTTTATGTTGGTAAAAATCATAATGTATTGGCACAAGGCGGATATGCTTTGACAGCTGATACAACCAACACATATCAAGGTTTTAACAAATCCGACTCATTTGGTGTTGTCGCAGTTACCATTCCTACCATTAGAAACAATGTAAATTCAAAAGTATCTGTTGTTTCAGAAGCTGATATTATCGCAAATGCAGGAATCGTATTAAAATCTTCAAATGAAATTTTAAAAGAAGCCGTACCAAAATATGATTTATATGGTGGTGCTGGCGGATTAGTTGACGGATCGGGTGGATCTATCAAAGATAAATTACTGATGACTACAACAACAACTTTTGGCGGAAACAAAGCATACGAAAATGCCAAATATGGTAAAGGTGGTATTGATATCAGTGCCTATAATATCATAAATGTAAATGAAAAAGCAAATTTGTATTCTGTCGGTGCTATTCCGGGAGCTGATACTGATGCGATTGTTGAAGCAGAAACACACGCCGGTGTTAACGTTTTAAACAAAGATATTATAACAAAAGATAACCATATAAATTATACAGCAAGAAATGATGTTGACATATACACAAAATCAAACGTCGAATCTTATGGTGGTGTTGCTGGTGCCGGTGGTAAAAGTGAAGCTACAATTACTAAACAAACAGCATCTGTTGTTTTTGCAAAAGGTGTGAAATCATTTAGCGGAAAAGATACAAATATTTCAGCAATCAATAACAACAGTTTAGAAGCATACATCTATGCAGAAACAGGTGGATTGTTGAGTTTTGTTGCAGGGGAAGCTCACGCACATAATAAAGATTCTAAAGCAACCGTTGAAATTAATTCTGGTTCGGAGATAAAATCTTTTGATAAAATAGATATTAAAGCGTTAAGTGCATCGCAAAAATTAAAAGCAAAACGTGATGCATTGGCATACGAACTTGGTTTCATTCCTTATCATGGTTCCGGAAATGAATATTCAACAGATATAAATTCGGCAAATATTATTCTCAATGGAGATCTTGAAAGTGGTACTGGTTCAAACAGAACACTCATTATTAATAAAGATGGTACAGTGGCTTCTGATAGTAATATCTCTGTGACACAAGAGGTAATCGGAACAATTTCAAGTTCGGATATTGATGCTGATATTCAAAGCTATATTAATTCTAAAAATGATATGACAAGTGCATATAACGAATATATAGCAACTGAAACAGCACGAAAAACAAATTATCAAAAAGACTATGATTTGGCAAACAATCAAAAAACCAATCTTGAAAACGAAAATATTGTTTTAAATAACAGCAAAAACTCAGCTCAAACATTATTTAACACTATTACCAATGCGTTAAATGATATAGATAACATCGGTACAGAAGATTATGCAACAAATTATATGGATATAACCGAAGTTCAAAACTTGATTGATGCCTACACAAATGAGGGAACAAATAGTCAAGCTTATACTGATGCCTTATCTGCTTTAAAAGCAAAACAAATATCTTTAACAGGAGAAATAACAGAATATACAAGAAAAATAAGCGAAAACAACACAACAATCAAAAACAGCGAAGACGTAATGGCTTCTGCTTTGAACAATATAAACCAAATAGATGATATATTAACTGAAACAACAAAGAAATATGACACAGATATTGGCAATCTACAAGCCAAAATAGAAGAGTTGGAAACGAAAAAATCTGAAATTGCATCTTCCGGTATTTCTGTGTATTCAATGGTCGTAGATGATATTGTGATCAGATCAGGGGAAGTTAGCTTAACAGGTAATGTAACAGGAACCGGTTCAATTACTGCTCCGGGTAATAAATTCACGATTGATATTCAAAACTACAGCGCTAACAATATTATTTATGGTGATTTGATTATTGATAGAGATTTAAAAGGCGGCATTAATGGATCGAATATTGCCTCATCTATTACTCAAAATATAATCAACGAAAAAACAAATGAAAATGGTGGTCCGAAAATATCTATTGTAAACCATGTTAATGCTAATGATTCAACTGTTAACACCGATTCTCAAGCTGGTGATATTATCTTGAGAGGAAACGTTGAAAATGTATCCGGTTCTATTTCTATAATTAATAATACAGGTAGTGTTTTATCTGAAGGCAATTTAAAAGCAAAGAACTTGAATATAAAAGTACCAAATGGAGGATTTAATCAACAATATACCTCAAATGAAATAGAAATCGGCGGCATAAATGCAAATGGAGCCATTGTGGCAACGGGAGATATTAATATAGCCGCCAAAACAATTGATGTTAATGGATTAATTCAAAGCGGAAGTGAAATTAAAGAAGTCAATATCCCCGATTTATTAATTATTAAAGAAAACAATAAGTATTATCAGATTGTTAATGGCGTTAAAACCGAAATGATAGAAAATCAAACAAATAAAGGATACTATTATTTAACCTTAACAGATGATACAAGTGATTTAGCACAATTAAAGGAAATTAATGCTTATTTTAAACCAACTGACACAACAGAAACAGGAAATGTAGCTGGTAATATTTACTTGTTTAAGGCAAATGTAGAAGGTGGCAACATCACTTTGACAGGGAATATTGTCAGTAGCACTAACACCGGCAAAATTGTTCTTTTGAACGGATATGGGCATATTAATATTGTAAACAATTCAAACTATGATTTGATTACTAATACATTAAATGCTGATACCAAAACACAAGGTAAATTAACAATCAATGACTTTAAGTTTTCTTCAGAAGATGGCGGAGATACTTTTAATAATTTGTCTCAAGAACATTTAACTGATGAATTTTTATCTGATAATGCAGGAAAATATGAAGCTTATGTCAATAATGGAAACATTATTACTTCAGCAAAAGATAAAACAGAAGGAAATGGATTGTGGGGTAATGAAACATCAGTTGTTGTCAGAGATGACGGTGCAAAAGTTTATTCAACAACTTATACTCCGGGCAGTGATGCTTATACAATAACATCATCAGGCGGAACATATTCATATCAGGTTTATGAACCACGTTCATGGCTTGTAGAATTATTCACCGGAAAACAATATAAAACCGTAACAGTTAGTTATGATCCGGTTTATGAAGTTAAAAACAATTCTATTTCCATAGATTTTCAAGGATTTGACAAACCTGAAATAAATATTACATCAAACGGAAGTGGTAATGTATTGTTAAACAACAATATTTCTGCAGCTAATGGTGATGTTAATATTACATCAAACGGAAGCATATTAGCGAATGGTGTACATTCTATTATTTCAGCAGATAATATTACTTTAAACACTCAAAATAATATCGGACAAACATTAACTGAAGACGGATTGGTTATCAAAGCACTTCAAGTTGAAGTCTTAAATAACGGAACATTAACGGCAAGCGGTAAAGATTTGTATATTAATTATCCGTATACAGAAATAAGTAATATTAACATTAATGCGCTTGGTAAAGCTTATCTCTCATCCACCAATGGAAATTTTAATGGTGTTGGTAAAACAATAGATATTTCTGCTGATACTTTAGAATTAAGAGCTGACAATCTAATTCTTGATACAACTGAAAATAAAAATATCAATATTGATATTAAAGAATTAAAAGCCAGAGCCAAAAACAACATTTCTATTACAAACAAAGGTGATTTGGTTGTATCTTCAATTGTATCAGAAAATAACGGAAGAATATCTTTGGAAAGTAAAGAAGGTTCAATTATTGCCGGTAATACGAAAACTTACAGTCCATATCATATCACAGGAAGCGAGATTTATTTAAAAGCATTAAATGGAGGAATAGGTACACAAGATTCTTCTTTAAAGTTTGCCAATAATGGCGTTTACAACGCAGAAGCTAAAAATGATATATATCTGGATTCTGTTGCAACAATGTATATTGACAATATACAATCAAATGAAGGAAATGTGGTATTAAATTCCTCTTTCGGCATTATAGCCTCTGCAATATCCGATAAAAATAAGAACTACAATTTGTTCGCAGGAAAAGATTTGACCTTATCATCTATAACAGGTAATATTGAAAATCTTGAAGTAAAAACAAATGGTGTTATAAATGCATCAGCAGGATATAATAATGATAAAGTAGAAGGCTTGAATAGCATCAATATTCAAAATGTTTCTGATAACTATATGAATATAGGAACAATTAAAGCCTCTAAAAATGTGACATTGACAAGTAACAAGGGTGTTCAAAATGCAAATGGAACCTCCTCAATTGTGGGCGAACAGATTGCAATTAAAGCAAGTGGTGATATTGGAACACAAACTTCATCAATAAATTTAGCCGCAAACAAAGGTATAACAGTCTTATCTAAAGGTGAAAGTAATGTTTATCTCTATACAGACGATACTCAAAATGGCTTAAAAATTAATATGATTGATACAAACAACGGACAAGGTTCTTTGGGAATTGTTGAAGTTGTATCAGCAGGAAATATTAGCAATGTTTCTGAAAAATCTGAAAAAGCAGAAACAGTAAATATTAATGCTAATAACATCTCATTGACAGCGGGAGAGGGTAAAGATATTGGCTCAAGTGACCGCTATTTTGTAGTATCAACTACATCAAACAAGGCTGGTGAAGGCTTGGAATACAAAACAGAAGAAGCATACATTAAAGGAGTTGGTGATGTTTTAAACATCAATGATGGCACATCAGTTGGTAATGCACTGATTGAATCAAATAATGTCATAGCCAATAATTTAACATCAGAAACAGGCAGTATTGATATTTCCGCTG
>JAZUBA010000066.1:0-1059 GCA_045638265.1 Alphaproteobacteria bacterium
ACGGTAATGCAGTTTTATGCTCTGATATTCCTGAAAACACATTGGTTACAGAAAACAAAGCAATGCACTTTAGAAAGAGTAATGTGGAAGATTTGGCAAAAAAACTGCAAGCAATGTGTGATGACGAAAACATTGTTAAGGAATTGAAAAATGGTGTTGATGAATTTATACTCAGTAAATACAACTGGAACGATGTTGCTGATTCCACGCACACTCTATATAAAAAAGTATTGAAAAAATAAAAGAAAGGTAGCTTATTTTATGAAAGGATATACACTTACTACAAAAACCAAGAAAAACTTAAGAGTGTTAAAACTCTTTTTAATAAGCCTGATTTTTGTTTCAATAGCGGCGTCTATTGCAATAATTGGCTGTAATTATATTGGGAATCGTAATTTCAAAGAGACCTTTTATAGTGTAAGCAGCCTTAAGGTGAATAACAAGATAAGAATTATTCAAATTTCCGACCTGCATAATTGCTCGTATGGAAAGGATAATATCAAGTTGGTTGACAGAGTTAAAAAGTTAAAACCGGATTTGATAATATATACCGGAGACATAGTTGATACAAAAGCAAAATCAAATGACAAAGTTATAAGTTTATGTAAAGAACTTGCAGGTGTTGCGCCTTCATATTACATATATGGCAACAACGAAGTGGAAATGTATTATGACATTCCTTTGACTCAGGAATCACTTGATAAAAAATTCGGATTTAATGATAACAACCGTAAACCGGGTAAACTTTTGGAAATCACAGACGATTTTACAAAAAAACTTGAAGCTTCAGGAGTAAAGGTGCTTAAAAACAAGTCAGACACTATAACAATCGGCACAACAGATGTGGATGTATATGGAGTGCTGACATCTAATCCGTCATCTTTCTGGTCTTATGCAGGCGAAAGCTTTGATGAATATATGTATTCAAATGAGAACAATTTAAAAATCACAGCAATTCACGAGCCGTTGGTGTTTGAAGAATATTCCCCCGACTCATGGGGGGACTTGATGCTAGCTGGACATAACCACGGTGGCACAGTTAAAATACCAATGATTGGT
>JAZUBA010000067.1:0-2026 GCA_045638265.1 Alphaproteobacteria bacterium
GGCTCTTTCAAAAACTTTGTTGATTTTCAAAATCCTTTTTTCGATTGTCATTCCAAATTAGATCTCTGCGATATATTCGTTTTAAAACCCCCTGTTTGGTCTTAAATGTTCGTTTTCTAGATTTTGGCATTGTTTTTTGGAAGGCATTTTCAATTTTGTTACTTGTTTTTTCAATTCGTTTGTCTTTTAAGTGATAAATGAAGCTTTTATATCTTGGTGAGATTGATTTTCTAATTATTTCATAAATAGCTGGATGAAATTCATCTTTACGAAAAATTAAAGATCGTAATTCTTTTACAGCTTCATCATAATTATCTAAATCAAATAAATTTTTTATCATTTTCAATTGTTGGTGACATTCTTCAAATTCTTCCTCAGAAAGATGAAATTTGTCTTTAAAAACTTTTAATTGTTTATTTAAACTTTTTTTAGCATGAAAAATACACAATTGGTGTTTAAAACCCAATTTTGTGATAATCGGAGAATATTTACTATCCAAATCTGTAGTGATTGCTTTTTTATTTTTATTTGCTGTTGATTCTTTTAAAAACTTTTCAACAGTCTTTTCATCTTCTGTATCATAAATTGCATCGGCAACAATGCAATTAGAAATTGCATCCAATAGTGTGTGGCGATATTTCCATTCTCCATTGATTTTTAACCATTCAACATCAAAGACATAATAACCCGAGCAACGACCTAAATCAAATTCTAAAATGTTTTCATTAACAAAAAGCCAATTTTCAATTGTTTGGTGTGAAACAGTGATTCCAAAAAACTTTTTGAATGATTTACAAACATTTTTCAAACTTCCCAAATAATCTGAAATTAAATGTTCCGATTCGCTTTTCAATTCATTAGTAAAATTGCTATTTTTATCAACCAAGCTTGTTAAATCTGTTTGAAAGGTTTTATCACAACGTTTACAAATGTAACGCTGAACTTTCACCAAAGTTCTTCCTATTTCTTTAAATACTAATGTTCTATTGGTAAAACCATATTTAACAACATGACGAGTTCCACAATGGGGACATCTAGCGACACTCAATTTAAAATAAGGAACATCCTTTTTAAAACTCAAATCAAATGATTTTAAAACTTTTTTGCAGGAATTAAATAATTTCACAAAACGAGGATCTGACAAGACGAATCCATCATCGAAATCACAAAATATATATTGTTTAACATCTAAAATACTATTTGGAGTAAATTTTTTTTGATTTGGCATGATAAAAACTTTTACTCCAACTATTTATTAAATTTAACTATTTTTAAACAGAATTAAAAATTCATACCTAACTTTCATCAGAAAATTTCAAATCAACAAAGTTTTTGAAAGAGTCCAAAAAATATAATGATAATTAGATTAATCCAAATATCATATACAATACCTTACAGTTCAACAGCTATCCGAAACCTGCTAATCCTCCTATTTGGAAAATCAGGAATGAAACAATATATGCAGTTACAAGAGTAATGGCACACATAGTCAATGGCCATTTATAACTGTTGGTTTCCTGTTTGATTGCACCTAGAGTTGCGAAACATGGCGTGTATAACAAAGCAAATGCCATGAATGAGAATGCAGATAATGGAGTGAAAGTATCATGTATCAATGAAGTAATACCCTCTTCATCATCTTCTTCCATACCTGCTAATGTACCGAAGGTTGAGACTACAACCTCTTTAGCAGTTAAACCTGCAAGAATTGCTACTGCAGCTTGCCAGGTTCCAAATCCTAAAGGAGCAAAAATAGGAGCAATAAAATTACCAATCATACCTAAAACACTTTGAGCAGATCCGTATTCTACACCTAATGGGAAAATGCTTAAAGCCCATAAGGCAATTGAACAGGCAAGAATAATAGTACCTGCTTTTCTTAAGAACCCTTTTACCTTTTCCCAGGTGTGTAATAAAACCCCTTTTACTGAAGGTATTTTATATGTTGGAAGTTCCATGACAAATGGAGTTGATAATCCTTTAAATAAAGTTCTTTTAAGGATGGCTGCAACAATAAGTGCAACAA
>JAZUBA010000068.1:0-43963 GCA_045638265.1 Alphaproteobacteria bacterium
AGGCACAATCACTCTTTTCATAGCAATATGTCGTTTCATCTCCGTTTTTGTCGGTCGGTTTTTTCCCTCCTTGTTCTCCGTTTAAACTTTCCAATGTCGCTAAAAACCGCATTCCTGCAGTTTCGCCATATTCTTCACAAACACTTACATCTCCGTTGTATATAACCCCAGCATCCGAATCTGTATCATTCGGAACAATCCGTATCATTTTTACAAGCGCATCATTTAGACCCTCGTTCATAACCTGCTTACAAACGCCATTCGGCACATTTTCTACATCCACACTAAACGTGATATTATTTGGATTCGGAACAATATCTATCGGAAACCCTGTTTGCGTCATTTCCGGCCATTCACTAAACTCTACCGGAAACGGTTTGTCCTGATACGTATGCCATATATCTTGCACGCGCATATTGACTTCATGGACGATATCATTTGCACGATGTTTATCCATCGCATATTTATATCCTTGAATACCTCCAAATGACAACATCCCGATAATGGCTAAAACGCCCAATATTTCAACCATTGAACGTCCATATTCTAATTGTTTTAAATAGTTCCGATATTTCATTGTTTTTTCCTTTTTTTGTAATGAAATCAATCTTTCACCATTATAATTAAAGGTACGTTTAATTGCAACATTTTTTTTCACTTTTTTGAATTTTTTTTGATTTTTGTGTTTTTTTAAGTATTGGCAGACTTATAATGTTTTCCTCATTTTCTCACATTGAACCGCTTATATGCAAAATCGTTGCAAATAAACGTACGTTTTTGCATCATGTCAGTTTGTTTTTTTTAGATGATTTTTTTTATTGTTCTTAATTAAATAACTTATAAAAAAAACCAATGAAAAGACGCCATTGGTTTTTTTATTTGTTGATGATTTTTTTATTTTTCTTCTGATTTGACTTCTCTATTGCGGAAATAATCATTTGATTTCATTGTAACATCAAGTAAATCACCTAAATGTAAATCCTTGTTAAATAAAGCAAAAGCATTTACATCTTTTGGAAAACATTTACCACCATAACCAAATTTACCATCCGGACCAGGAACATGTGTATGTGTCGGACTTAAATAGCCACTTAATAAAAATCCATTCCGAACACGATTATATTCTGCCCCCATTTTGGTACATAATTCATGTACACCATTGAAATAAGTAACAGCTAAAGCACCGAAAACATTATGTGCATATTTGCAAATTTCGGCTTCAACGTTTGTCATATAGATTTTGTTTTTAATTTTAAAAACTTCATCTAATAATTCACGTTCACCCGTAATAACTATGTCTTGATTGCAAAAGTCAGCATAAGCCGTTCTTTCTGTTAAAAATTCTGGCATAAAGTAAATCGGTCGATTAAATTCAGCTGTTAACATATCAGCAGTACCAGGCAATAATGTTGTCCGAATAAAAATCGGTTTTCCTGCCGGTAATGTTTTTAAAATAGAACGTAATAATGTTAAATCTTGAGTTCCATCTAATTCTGTTGGTACATGAATACCAATAAAAAATACATGACAATCTGTTAAATCATCATTAATGCCTTTAGGCGGGTCTGAAATGGCTTTTTGGCATTTTGTAAATTCTGTTAACCAGTTAGCAAAAGCCATACCTATAACGCCGTAGCCGATAATACCAATTTTAATTTGATCTTGCGTTAACATACTTTATCCTTTCACAAATTTATTTGTCTATCTGTGGTGCTTCAACTGTTATAACTGTTTCTTCCGGCATAGTGGTTTGTACTGTATCTTCTGATACGCTCGATGTAACAACATCTTCCGGTATAACAAATGTACCACCTGCCGGTGTCGTTTTGATGATTTGTACAACTTCTTGTAACATATCTGTCAAATAAGGAATATTCATAGAAATCAGGGCTGATAAAATTTTAAACAATATAGCAATCACAAGAGTTGCACCTACCGTTAAACCAACACCACGAGAAATACCTGCCAATAAATTAACCCATATAATGCGACCGGGTTTGTTCATTGTTTCAATATAATCTGCCAATCTGATTTTTTCAAAATGACAAGCAATCTTTTCTAATTGAGAATTGTATTGAACTTTCGTTCTGTCTTGCTTTTTCTTCTTATTTTTCTTTGTTGTAATCAAGTTCATTTCCTAAAATCTCATTATACATAGCAATAGTTCTGTCACACATTTTTTGAATAGAGAAGTTTGTGCGAACGGATTCAGTTGCTTTTTGACCGATTTTTGTTTTTTCTTCTTCTGTCATTTCCATTATTTTATCTAACATAGCTGATAAAATTTTCGAATCACCCACCGGTGTTAAAAAGCCGGTTTGGTTGTTTAAAATTAATTCGCAAGCACCACCGTGATTGGAAGCAACAACAATTTTTCCCATGGCTTGTGCTTCCGCAATACTACGGCCAAACGATTCAGGTACAAGTGTTGGTTGAACATAGATATCGGTTAAAGCATAAACCAAAGGCATTTTATCACCAGATACGGCAAATTTTTTGAAAGAAACACTTTGTGGCAATTCGGCTAATTTAGCGTTTAATTCTGCTTCATAATCACCTTTGGGATTGCCACCAACAAACAACAATGTTACATTTTGATTTTTCATTTGTTTAATAGCATCTAAAACAACTGAGTGACCTTTAATGCGAGATAATCTGCCAGCTAATGTAATAATGGGTTTATCTGTTGGAATATCATACTCTTTTGCAAATTCTTCTAATTGACTTTTTGTGATTTTAGTAGCATCAAATTTATTAATATCTGCTCCTCTGGGAATCAGACGAATTTTTTGATCGGCAATATTATATTCTTTCATTAAGTGTTGATGAATAAAAGAAGATACGGCAACAACCAATTTACCTTGTGTCATAACACGATTATACGGTTTTTTTAAACTTTCGGGTTTTGTACCATATAATCCATGAAATGTAACAACAAACGGTAAATGTATACGGTTGCAAGCCCATTTAACGGACCAAGCCGGAGCTCGGGAACGTACATGGACTAATCCGACATTTTTGTCTTTAAATATTTTTGCCAAACGATAAGAGTTTAACCACATTTTTATCGGATTTTTTGTTTTTACCGGTAATGCAATGTGCTCCACACCGATGTTTGTTAATTCTTCAACCATTTTGCCACCTGAAGAAATCACATAATTTGTGATTCCTCTTTTTTGCAATGCTTCGGCAATTTCTATGGTGCCACGTTCAACACCACCTTGTTGTAATGCAGGTAAAACCTGTACAATTGCTCTTTTTTTAGTCATAAAAACTCCTTGAATTATTGGAAAAATACCTGATTATCCACTTTAACAGGACGACGTTGTGTATAATTACGTTCCATCATGCATTCTTCGTAATCATCATAAGAGATGGACCAATCACCGGCAACCGAGTTAACATGAACCGGTTGAGCTCCCGGAAACGGTACAAATTGAGCCCAAACACCATGATCAGAATCGTTATCAAAACGTAATTCTAACTGTTTTGGCGCACCCCATCCCCAAGGCATACCAGGCCATTCATACGGCCACATATCTGCTATGGCTAGACATTCGTTGTGGTCTCTGGCAAACCAAACAGCTCCGGTATTTGGTCTTTCCCAATAATACATATGTTGACCTTCACCAGCACAACCACTCATTAAGATTAAACTTAACCCGACTATACATTGTTTAAAGATTTTTTTCATCAGATACTCCGTAATAATGTGGACATTTCTGATGTGCATTATATCAGGATTTGAAACAGAAAGTAAAGCAGAAAGTGCATTTAACACCAAAAAATATGCAAATAAAAATTGTTTATGGTCAAAACAATAGAGGTTTTTAATTAAAAATCTAAATCGGCATAATTTTCTGACGGCATAATTCCGCTTAATTTATCGTTTAATAAAGAGTTAAAAGACGGTCTGGATTTTAGTTTTGCATACCATAATTTAGCATCAGGATATAATTCCCAATTTATTTCTCCCAAATAGTCTAAAATAGAGATATGTGCTGCAATTCCTAAATCTGCCATAGATAAATTACGTCCCCCTAAATAACTGCGTCGAGCAGCTAACCAGTCAATGTATTTCATATATCGTTTTAAATTTTCACGACCCACATGAATTAAAGACGATTCGGTAACGCCGGTTCGTTTAATAGCTTTAAACACACGTTCACCTACGAGCGGTTTAAAAACATCATTATAAAAAGATGTATCAAATAAATTTGTTAATCGGCGGATTTCTGCCCGTCCACGAGGTGTTTCACCTAATAAAGAAGGTAATGTTTTGATTTCATTAATATATTCACAAATAGCAACATGGTCTGTTAAAACATGACCATCAGGCTCAATTAAAACAGGTACATCTCCTAATGGATTAATTTTGAGGAAATCTTCCCGTCGTTCCCAATAGGATTCAAAAATCATTCCGTAAGGTAATCCCTTTTCAAACAACAGTAAACGAACTTTGCGTGAAAACGGACATAATGTATAATGATATAAGATTCTGCGTTCAGCCATTTTTATTCACCATTTTTTGAAGATAATCTGCAATTTTTTGAGAGGGTGTTAAATCATCATCAATACCGAGTTGATTTAAACTAAAATGAGTGTCCTGTTTTTTACCGTTAAGCAAAGAAAGTGTTTCTTTTACAATATTATCAACCGTACAGTTTTCTTGCAATAATTCAGAAATAATTTCTTTGTCTGCCAATAAATTAATTAAGTTCACATATTTAATTTTCAAGAGTCGTTTTGCCAAATAACCCGTTAATGGAGAAACCTTATAAGCAATTAAATGAGGTACTTTTGCTAAGGCTAATTCTAAACTAACCGTTCCGGAGGCAGCTATAGCTACATTTGAAGCAGCAAATGCATCATATCGTTCCTTTTCTCCTTGAACAATAATGTGTGGAACATTCCAATCGGTAAAATAATTCTTTAATTTGTCGGCAACAGTTGAAACAGTTGGTAAAACAACATATAAATCGGAAATTTGGTTGTTGATTTCCTCAACGGAAGTTTTAAATATCGGCAAAAGATATTTAATTTCATTTTTCCGACTGCCAGGTAAAACGCAAAGAACTTTTGCTGTTTCAGGAATGTTATATTTTTGACGAAAATGGTTGCCGTTTCCTTTATCCGCACCGCCTTCAATAACGGGATGCCCGACAAAATCAGCTTTTAAACCGTGAGGTGTAAAATAGTCTGGTTCATAAGGTAACAAGCAAAATAGTCTGTCAACATAACGTCCCAATGTTTTTGCACGCCCCTTTTTCCAAGCCCATACTTGAGGTGCAACACAATGAACATGCGGAATGGTTATACCTTCTTTAATTAAGCGTTGGTGAACTCTGATTGAAAAACTAAAACTGTCAATCGTCATAATAATATCAGGTTTGATTTTTTGAATATCATCAATAATTTCTTGTAAATGTTTAAGAATTTTAGGAATACTCGGTAATACTTCAACAAAACCCATAACAGCCAAATCTTTTATATCAAACAGACTTGTTAAGCCTTCTTGTTCCATTGTTTCACCACCGACGCCATAAAAAGAGGTTTCATTTTTAGATTGTTCTTTAAAGGCACGCATCACACGAGCACCTAATAAATCTCCGGAAGGTTCGCCTGCAATTAAATAAATTTTCATTGTTTGTCGGGTCATTTTTTTGTACCCTTTCGTTTTTGTTTTTTCTGTGGTTTTTGAGCGTTTTCTTTTCCGCTTAAAACATCAAGTTGTTTTCTTAATATTGGCGGTATTAATTCATCAGATTGAATCCCGATAATAAAAATCTTTAATGAGTCGGCTTTTGAAATTACGTCTTCAATGTTAGGAATTAAAACTTGTCCTGCTTCAACGGCAATACCTTTCAATCCGGCATCAAAAACGGATTGGACTGTATTAACGCCAATTGTCGGTAAATCAACTCGTTGTTCTTGTGTCGGTTTAGATGTTTTGACAAGAACACCACCTTTACCTTTGCGTTTTAAGTTTTTTGTTCGCTCAATCAGTGCTTTTGTTCCCTCTATACCTTCAACGGATAACACAAGTCCTTGTTGAACAATAACAGCTTGACCAACATCAGCCAAACCAAGTAGCTTTGCTGTATAACATCCTCTTGAAATATCTTCTATGTCTAAAATGTCAGGTTTAGTTATTGTTAAATTACCAAGAGGTGCTAATAAATTAGGTAAATAGTCCTGAATCCCATGAACACGCAAACCCAATC
This sequence comes from Alphaproteobacteria bacterium, assembly GCA_045638265.1. Taxonomy (GTDB): domain Bacteria; phylum Pseudomonadota; class Alphaproteobacteria; order CAAHEQ01; family UBA3637; genus RGIG4140. The sequence continues at coordinate 6,225 of JAZUBA010000068.1, forward strand.
GTTCAATTTCGTGTATAATGGAGCGTAATAAACCGTCATCTCCCTTTTTTTTCAATCCAATTCGTAAAGCCAGTTGCCAACCACGCAAATCGGGAAAAATTTCTACCAATGATGGGCGACGAACAGAGCCAATCATTACAATATCGGAAATAGATTCATTTTTAAATAAACGTAGCGCTTTACCAACAGCACCTAAACGAATCCAGTTTATTGGAACATCGTTAGGTAATAACTTCGGTTCGGCATGGTTTTTAAGTGCTAACACAATAAAAGGACGATTTTTTTTGCGACAATCATCAATTAATAATGCCGGTAAAACACCACCTCCGGCAATGATTGCTAATTTGTTTTTCGTTGTCCGTTCTTTTTTCATGTGTCAGCACTTTATTTTATTCAGCTTGCATAATATTATTTTTTGATGGATTTTGAACAAAATCAAGCAACTTTGTTACATACGGATTTTGAGTTAACAATTCATCTTGGGATAAATTCTCAATACGTTGAGCAAAGGTTAAATCACTTTCTTTGTTAAATAAAAGTTTGTAAGCCTTTTGCAATTCAAAAATCACACTTTTTTCAACACCTGACCGTTGTAAGCCGATTAAATTTAATCCGCCTAAACCACCACGGATACCACTCATAACAATACCGTATGGAATAACATCTCGAGAAATACCGCACATGCCACCAATCATGGCTCCTTCACCGATGCGTGTAAATTGCAAAACAGCTGACAAACCGCCGATAATAGCTCTATCACCAACATGAACGTGTCCTGCAAGTGTTGCATTGTTACTCATAACAATATCATCACCTAACACACAATCATGTGCAATATGACTGGCAACCAAAAATAAATTGCGATTACCAATACGTGTTATTTTTTGATCCACTTCTGAACCGACATGAGCTGTTACATGTTCTCTGAACGTATTATCATCCCCAATAATTAATTCAGCATCAGGAGCATTAGACCGTTTGTGTTGCGCAATCAAACCGATTGCAGCAAATGGATAAACCGTATTTCTTTTGCCCATTGTTGTATAACCATCAACAACAGCGTGTGAGATTAAACGAGAACCTGAACCGATTTTAACATTTGGTCCAACTGTACAAAATGGACCGATTTCAACATCATCTGCCAATTCTGCTTTAGGATCAACGATTGCTGTTGGGTGAATTTTAAGCATGATACCCTCCTTATGCTTTTTTAAACACCATTGCACTAAAAATTGCTTGTGAAACTAATTTTCCATCTACACGAGCTTCGCCACGAAATTTAAAGACGTTACGAACAGCTTGTTCTTTTTTAACTGTAAACTCAATTACATCACCAGGTAAAATTGGTTTACGGAATTTAACTTCATCAACTGTCATAAAGTAAACACTGTTTCCTGAACGTTCTTCTTCCGGGAAAGCAGTTAAAACAATGATACCGGCTGTTTGTGCCATAGCTTCAATTTGTAAAACGCCAGGCATAACTGGATTTTCAGGAAAATGTCCTTCAAAAAAGGGCTCGTTCATTGTAACGTTTTTAATTCCAATACCAGATTCACCAGGAACAACGTTTTTTAATTTATCTACCAATAAAAACGGATAACGGTGTGGTAATAACTTTAAAATTTCACCAATGCGAAGTTCTTCAATGATATTATCAGGTGTTTCTTTAATTTCTTCTGTCATTTTTCTTTCCTTAGTTTTTTTATTTTTTATCTTTCTTTTTTGTTAAATTACGAATGGCAATTTGTTGACGCATATATTCAACATGTGAAACTGCCGGAGAACCCATTAAAACAGCGCCGGCTGGAACATCATTCATTAAACCGGATTGTGCGGCAATTTGAGCACCTGTTCCAATTTTTAAGTGACCGGCAAAACCGACTTGACCGCCAGCTACAACAAAATCTCCGAATTCACAGCTACCAGCAACGCCGACTTGTGAAACCATAACACAACATTTGCCGAGTTTGACATTATGAGCAATTTGGACTAAATTATCAATACGAGAACCTGAACCGATAACGGTATCTCCCATTGCCCCTCTATCAACAGTTGTGGATGAGCCGATTTCAACATCATCTCCAATAATAACGCGACCCAGTTGCGGTACTTTAACCGGTCCTTTGGCTGACATAGCAAAACCAAATCCATCCTGTCCGACATGAGCGCCTGCATAAATATAAACTTTATTACCAGCAATACAATGTGAAACGGTAGCATTAGCCCCTACAATACAATCATCACCCATTTGTACGCCTTCTTCAATAACAGCATTCGGACGAATATTGCATCTTGCACCTAACACAACGTTTTTACCAATATATGCTCCTGCTTCAATACAACAACCTTCACCGATAACAGCTGTTTCATCAATAGTTGCACGAGGAGAAATATATGCTTCTACACTTTGAGGATAAAATGCTGAAGCAACCAATCCGTATGAACGGTGAGGATCAGCAGAGATAAGCGGAATGACATTTTCCGGTACATATTCTAAAAATTTTTCAGGAACGATAACAGCACCTGCTTTTGTTTGTTTCAAAGGTTCTCTCATTGCGGGAATAAAAGCCCATGAAATATTTTCTGCCGTTGCTTCGTTAATTGCGGCTACATCTGTAAAGACACGAGAACCGTCAATATTTTCGGGCAATTTTAATTCACCTATGCGTGCAATTTCAGCCAATGTTAATTGCTCAATTTTTTTAAAAAAACGTGAATCAGCCATTATTTTTTCTCCGCTGTTTCTTGTGATTTGTTGTTTGTTGTTTTTGTTTCAGCTTGCTTTTGTGCTTCAATCACTTGCTTTTGTTGAATTTGAGCTTGTCTTTCTGCAATTAATTGATTTGGGTTCGGAAAAACAATTTCAAAATTTTTAGCATCCAACATCTTAATAAATTCAGCAGTCACATCTGTTTGTGGTGCAAAATAGTGAACATTATTTTTAGAAAGAATGACACTATAACCTTTTTGAGCCAATTCGTTCAAGGTTTCACGAACATATGGTTCGGCTTGTTGGCGTGCCATAACTGAAGCCCGATTGATAAAATGTTGTTGAACTTGATATTTTTGAGTATATGAGGCCACTTTTTCTTGGAAAGCTTTGATTTCTTGCTTAAAAGCTTCCTCTCCTTTTTTAGAATCTTTAACTTTCTTTTTTAAAGCATCTAATTCTTGATTGAGCATTTTTTCATCTTCAGTTTGACGAGCAGCCAATGCATTTAAATGACGAGCTTGTTCTGCCGATATTTTTTGGAAAACAGCTGATTGATTTAAAATACGTTGATTATCTAACACACCAATTTTAGATTCTTGATTGCAAGTTTTGCAACAAACCATAGCAGTTGTTGATAAAGCCAATGCAACGATAACACCTAAACCACATATAATTTTACTTTTTGACATTATTAAAATCCTTTCCCAAAGTTCAAACGGAATACTTGAGTTTTATCTCCTGTTTCTTTCATCACCGGAACGGCGAAATCTAAATTAATCATACCCATAGGTGATTGCCATAAAACACCGGTACCGACTGCAACACGAAGTGAATTGGTGTATTCCATTGTTTTAGAATCATAATTATCCGGTTTGCCGATAATACCTGCATCAGAGAATACTTTTCCTTTAATCCCTAATTCTCGTGGCAATCCGACAGGGAAAACAACTTCTGTTGATGCAGATACATACCAGTTACCACCCAACGCGTCGTCTGTTTGTTTGTCTCTTGCGCCAACACCACCATATTCAAATCCGCGTAATGAAGCATCACCTAAGAAGTAACGATTATTAATCCGCACGTCATGTCCGCCAAAGCCCCAAATATGTCCGGCATCTCCACGGACAGACCAAACAATATCATCTGTAACAGGGAAATACTGAATCCCTGTCATGTTAACACGAACAAATTTTGTATCACCGCCAAGACCGGCAAAATCAGCACCTAATGATAAGTAATAACCTTCTGTCGGATTGATACTACTGTCTCTTCTATCGTAGGATAATTCTTGTCCAATCATAGAAACTAATGTATCACCTTCTTGTTCCTTAATATAGATAGAAGCATCACTATCGATATCTGTTACGTCATCTTTGCGAAGCGTATAGCGAACAGTTTGACGTAATCTGTCGGTGTAATTCCATCCTAAGCGAGCAGAACCACCCATAGTATCGTAGTTGTATGAACTGTAATCACTGTTATCACGGGTTGTTTTAAAAATTTCAACCCCGGCAAGTAGTGGCAAGTCCAAGAAATACGGATTCGTTAAGCCCAATGTATATTGTGTTTCACGTTGAGACAACATCGCATTAATATTAACGATATTACCTGTTCCAAGAATATTACGTTCAATAATACCTGTTTCAAACAACAAGCCGTCATAAGATGACCAACCGACACCAATATTAAAAGCTCCTGTTGATTTTTCGGCAACTTTAACATCAATATCTGTTCTAGAAGCATCTCCATAAACCGGAACTGTTTTAATATCTACGCTTTCAAAGTAGTCTAAATTTTCAACTTTTTGTTTTGAGCGTCTCAATTTAGCGGCATTAAATGCATCGCCTTCTTTAATTCTGAATTCACGACGAATAACTTTATCTTTTGTGCGAGAGTTACCATGAATGTTGATTTTATTTACATAAACTTTTTCACCTTCTTGTACACGGAAAACAACCCGAACGGTCTGTTTAGCTTCATCTTTGTAAAATTCAGGAGTCACCTCAGCAAAAGCATAGCCTGCATTTGCAAATTCATCCGTTAAATTTTCAATAGTTGTATCAACTAATTCAGAATTAAAGCGTTCGTCTTTTTTAAATTCAAAGAATTGTGTTAAATCTGTTTTTGTTTTGCCTTTATATTCCGGCAAAGAAACACGAATTTCAGGTTGTGCAAAACGATATCTTTTTCCTTCATTAATTTCAATTGTCAACACAAATCCGGATTTATCCGGTAATAATTCAGCAACAGCATTTTTAACTTCAAAATCAACATAGCCGTGTTTCAAATAGAATCGTCTCAACATTTCTTGATCATAATTTAAACGATCCGGATCATAAGTATCTGTACTGGTCAAGAAACGATACCAAGCATTTTCTTTTGTAATCATGACATCTTTTAATTCATCAGCGGAATAATTTGAATTACCGATGAAATTGATTTTTTCAATCAATGTTTTTCCGCCTTCATCAATTTCAAAAACAACATCAACTCTGTTTTTGTCTTTTTTAATGATTTTGGGTGTTACGGAAGCACCAAAACGACCATTTCGTTTATAGACATCCAACAATCTGTCTGCATCAGATTGTGCTTTGCTGGCTGTATAAACCGTACGTGGTTTCAACATGATTTCTGTTTTTAAAATATCATCATCCAATCGGTCGTTTCCTTCAAAATAAACATCATGAACAATCGGATTTTCATCGACTGTAATACGCATAATGCCATTGTCCATTTTGACTTTTACATCCGAAAACAATCCGGTTGCAAATAATGTTTTTGTCGCTCTGTCTAAATCTGCTGAAGTAATATTCTCACCTGCTTTAACATTGAGATATGTCATAATTGTTGTGCTTTCTAAACGTTGCGTACCATCAACCGAAACGGAACGTAATGTTTCAGCCATAGCTGGAGCTGATAAAACAGAAGTTGCTAAAAGTAATCCGATAATTTTTTTCATTCTACAATCCTTTGCATAATACGTGGGACATCTAAAAACATGGTATAACATACCAATAACAATAACAGGCTCATACCTGCCACTAAAAAACCGTTTTGTATTCTTTCGGGAAGTGGTTTTCTACGTACGGCTTCAATTGCATAGAAAAACAAATGACCACCATCTAATACGGGAATAGGTAATAAATTCATAAATCCGACAGCAACAGAAATTTGAACAACAAACATCAATAAAGAAGTAACTCCGTTTCGCATAGCATCACCGGAAGCTTCTGCAATTCCGAGTGGACCACGCATATCTTGTGCTGAACGGTTTTCAAACAATACTTGTCCCAAATAAATAAGTGTGTCTGCCGTCATTTTGTAGACATCTCTGATGGCTAAACCCATAGATCTGAATAATCCGACATCTTCATTTGTGGTAACCATATCACGTGCCGGTCTAATTCCAATTAATGGAAATTTGTGATCGGGCATATACCGTGGTGTCAGTGAAACAGTCATTTCTTGATTGTTTCGCTCAATAACGATTGTTAATTTTTTTTCAAAATCAGTAACTCTAACAACTCGTTGAATATCAACATATTCATTGATTTGTGTTCCATTAATGGATTTAAAACGATCTCCGGCTTGTAATCCAGCCTCTTGTGCTGCCGATTCCGGCAAAATTTCACCAATAACAGGGGGAAGTATCATTTCACCATTGACATAAATTAACCCAGACAATAACAATATTGCTGATATATAATTCATAGCCGGACCGGCAACAATAATTAATGCACGTTTCCAAAGCGGTTGATTAATGAATGTATATTTCAATTTGTCTTTATCAATGTTTTCTGTCGTTGATTTAGCACTAGCCGCATCTTCATCTCCCAACATTTTAACATATCCACCTAATGGAACGGCACAAATTTTCCATCTTGTACCCTTTTTATCAATGCGATGCCACAATTCTTTTCCAAATCCAATAGAAAAATCTGTTACCTGAACACCACATAAACGTGCCACATAAAAGTGTCCGCCCTCATGAATGACAACAACAAGAGAGAGAACTAAAACAAATGCAAAAATATAAATTAATGAGGTAAGCATTAGAATAAGAATCCTCCTCTGTTAAAGAAAAAGATAATAATTGCTGTTACAACAGAAGCGAATAACAATCCATCTACTCGGTCAAATAAACCACCATGTCCAGGAATTAAATTACTTGAATCTTTTAAATCCAAACGGCGTTTAATATAAGATTCAAAGAAATCTCCAGCCTGTGACACAACTGCTAAAATACCGGCAGAAAGCATTAACACAAAAGTCATTTTGCTTGACGTAACACCTGCTTCTGGTGAGATGTAATTATGGGCATCAATATACAAAGCAAAAAGATAAGCAACTCCCATAGCAAATAAAATTGCACCAATTAAACCTGACCATGTTTTTTTAGCGCTGATTTTAGGTGCTAATTTAGGACCTTTTAGTGTTTTACCAACAACATATCCGCCGATATCTGTTGCCCAAACAACAAAGAATAACCATAATACAATTTCGCGACTGATGTTCTCATTAATATAATAAATATAACCCAAAGATAAAATAGGAATACAAATATAAAGTGTTCCCAAAGAATATCCTAAACGACCGTTTGTTTTCCAATAAATAATTGTCATTCCCAACAAGGATAACCACAAAGCAAAGCTAGGATTTCCTTCTGTTAAAAACGCTACCAAACAGGCAAAAAGAGCCATAATCATTGTATTTCCAGATAATTTTTTATCCAGCATAATACTCCATTCCCAAGATAAACCGACACCGAAAGCGGCTAACAACATGGTATACAACGGAATAGAATAACTTTCGTAAACTGATTTTCCAAACCAAATTCCACCTAAAACCAATGGAGCTAAAATTAAAGCTGACATGGTTCTTAAAAACAAATTAGAACGCATTTTTTTATCCTTTCTTATTATTTAGGTCAATATTACAGATTTTCATTCGTCTGTCAAGTTATTATTCATTATTTAATCTGTTGAGGTGAAATTATTTTTAACTAAAAAAAGCCGGCTTGGAAAAACCGGCTTTTGATATGGATAGGTTGAATATTAAATGTCGTTTTCCAATCGGGCTTTAAGTAAGATGAGTTCGGCATCAAATTCAACCGGTAATGTTTTTTGTTTTCGGAACGGTTCAAAATATAATGCTTGTGCTTCAACGTCTTTTAACGCCAAATGTGCATCAACAGTCATTAAATTATTGAAATCATTTTCGGATATATTTAATCCGGTCCATGTTAAATCGTTATATGTCGGAGAATAACCGTAAACAGTTTCAACAGCATTGGCTTTGCCTTGTGTTCGTTTAACAATCCATTCAAGAACACGCATATTTTCACCAAATCCCGGCCACATAAAGTGTCCATCTTTATCTTTTCTAAACCAGTTGACTCTAAACACAAGTGGTTTGTGCTTAACCTTTGCTCCTAATTTTAACCAGTGATTCCAATAGTCGCCCATATTGTATCCACAAAATGGCAACATAGCCATTGGATCCCGTCTGATTTCACCGGCTGTTCCTTCGGCAGCAGCTGTTTTTTCGGATCCCATTGTGCTGGCTAAATAAACACCGTGTTGCCAATTGAACGATTGATAAACCAATGGTGTATTAGTAGCTAAACGACCTCCAACAATAAACGCATCAATCGGTACGCCTGCCGGATTTTCCCAGTTTTTATCTATAATCGGACATTGTCCTGCCGGTGCTGTAAAACGAGAATTTGGATGAGCGGCAGGTGTTTCGCTTGCCGGTGTCCAGTCATTTCCTTGCCAGTCAATTAAATGAGCCGGTTTTTCGTCGGTTAATCCTTCCCACCAAACATCCCCGTCATCAGTTAAAGCAACATTTGTAAAAATAGTGTTTGCCCGACAAGATTCAATAGCATTTTTATTTGTTTTAACAGATGTTCCAGGGGCAACACCAAAAAATCCTGCTTCGGGATTAATAGCGTATAACCGACCATCTGCTTTTGGTTTAATCCAAGCGATATCATCGCCGATTGTGGATACTTTCCAATCGCTCATTTCTTTTGGCGGAATAAGCATTGCCATGTTTGTTTTGCCACAAGCACTGGGGAATGCTGCCGTTACATAAGATTTGATTTTTAATTTTTTATTTTCAAGTCCGACAATTAGCATATGTTCGGCTAACCAACCTTCATCGCGAGCCATTGTGCTAGCAATACGTAATGCTAAACATTTTTTACCCAGCAAAGCATTTCCGCCGTAACCACTGCCGTATGAAATAATTTCTCTTGTTTTAGGGAAATGCGTAATGTATGTATTTTCAGGATTGCACGGCCAAGGAACGTCTTCTTCTCCTTTGTTTAACGGACAACCGACTGAATGTAAGCATTTTACAAAATCACCGTCTTTTAAAACACCCCAAACCTTTTTGCCCATACGTGTCATAATCCGCATATTAGCAACAACGTAAGGTGAATCGGTAATTTCAATACCGATTTGAGCAATATCGGAACCTAATGGACCCATGGAAAATGGAATAACGTACATTGTTCGGCCTTTCATACATCCTTTTAAAAGACCATTTAGTGTTTTTTTCATTTTTTTAGGATCAGCCCAATTGTTAGTCGGTCCGGCATCAATTTGTTTTTCGCAACAGATAAATGTACGAGCTTCTACACGAGCCACATCTTTTGGATTTGAGCGGGCTAAAAAGCTGTTTGGTCTTTTTTCTGGATTAAGACGAATAAAAGTTCCGTTTTCAATCAATAAGTTATTAATGGCTTCAATTTCTGCTTCGCTGCCATCACACCAATACACAGCTTCCGGCTGTGTTAAATCGGCAATTTCGTTAACCCAATCAATGACTTTTATATTTGTTGTCGGTATTTTTTGCTGTTTCATAATTCCTCCCTTTTTCAAAATAACCATAAGAATATCTTAAATTTGACAAATAAAAATGTCAATAAGAAAGCGAAAAAAATGTGTATTTTTATTTTAATGTTCTATAAAAGATAAAAAAAATCCTATTTTACTTCTGCAGAAAGAATCTTATATGATAAATTATTCACTTGAATAAATTTTTGTTTTTTGTTAATATGAGGTCAAATCATAAAAAGAGGTTAAAATGAAACAGTTAAAATTAAAAACAATCTTTGTTTGCTTAAATGCTTTATTGTTATGTTCGTGTGCTGCAACCGATAATGAAATTCCCGATCAGCCCGTAGAACAATTATATATGCAAGGCTATCATTATTTTAAAGAAAAATCATATAGCGAATCAGCACGCTATTTTGATGAAATTGACAAGCAACATCCTTATTCCGTTTGGGCGCCTCGGGCTCAAATTATGGCAGCATATGCTTATTATTCCGAAAATAAATATGATGATGCTATTTTGATATTAGATAGATTTATTCAATTACACCCGGGTAATCGGAATATTGTATATGCATATTATTTAAAAGGATTATGTTATTTTGAACAAATGTCAGATGTTTCTCGTGAACAAAAAATGACAGAAGATGCATTGGCAACTTTTCAAGAAATTTTGTCACGATATCCCAATTCAATTTATACGGCTGACATAAACGTTAAATTAAAAGAAATTGAGGCACATTTAGCCGGAAAAGAAATGGCTGTCGGTCGTTATTATTTAAAACACGGTGATTTTATTCCGGCAATGAATCGTTTTCAAACAGTATTGTTAGAACATCCGATGACAAACCAAACACCGGAAGCAATCTATCGGATTGTTGTTTGTTATATATCATTAGGGATGAATCCACAAGCCAAACGTATGAGTCAAGTGTTACAAAAAGTTTATCCGAATAATGAATGGACACAAAAAGCGTTAAAATTGGTTCAAAAATATCAACATGCGCCACTTGAAAAAGAGCCAAAAAAAGAGAAGAAGGATTAAAAATGTTACATTCTTTGGCAATACGGAATGTTGTTTTAATTGATAAATTAGATTTAAATTTTAAAGATGGATTGAGTGTTTTTACCGGTGAAACGGGAGCAGGTAAATCTATCTTGTTGGATTCTTTGTCTCTGGTGTTGGGTGCAAGAGCTGATTCAGGTTTGGTTCGGCACGGGCAAAATCAATTAAGTGTATCCGCTGTATTTCAGCCAAAAAACACGAGTGATGTTTATCGGTTGTTGTCAGAACATGATATTTATTGTGAGGATTCTGATGAAATCATTTTAAAACGCATTGTTACACAAGACGGTAAAAGCAAAGCATACATTAATGATGAACCTGTTAGCGTATCATTTTTGAAAACGGTTGGAGATTTATTGGTTGAAATTCATGGTCAATTTTCATCACATCAACTTCTTAATCCTGTAACACATATAGCTGTATTGGATTCTTATGCGCAAACTGAAAAAGAAAAAGAAACTGTCAAACAAAACTGGTTGTTATATAAACAAGCATTAACTGATTTAAATAATGCTCAGGAAAATTTAGAAAAAACTCAAAAACAAGAATCTTATTTAAGAGCCGGAATTGAAGATTTAGAAAAATTAAATCCTCAAGTAAATGAGGAAGAAGATTTGATTATGCGTCGTAATCAACTTATGAACAGTGAAAAAGTTATTACGGCAATTAATCAAGTAAATCAACTTTTAAATGGCGAACAAAATGGTGTTCTTTCTCAATTGGCAATAGCAGAACGTTGTTTAGGTAAAGTGGCGAATTTTGATGCTAAAATTGAACAGATGTTAACAGCCTTTAATGAAGCACAAATTATTTTATCTGATATATCAGGAGAGCTGGAAAATATTGGTGAAACATTTGGGGATATTTCTGAATTGCCTGAAATTGATAATCGGTTATTTTCGTTGAGAGATATGTCCAGACGTTATCATGTGGAAATTAATGAATTACCGGGATTATTATCTTCTTTTTATGAGCAAATTAATCAATTGGAAAAATGCGAATCAGAAATTGATGTGTTGAAACAAAAAGTTTCAAAAACGTATGATGCATATTTAAAATCGGCTAAAAATTTATCTTTAAAACGACAAAAAGAAGCTAAAAAATTAGATAAAGCCGTCATGAATGAATTGCCCGCTTTAAAACTGGAAAAAGCAACATTTATAACACAAATTATCAGTGATGAAACAAGTGGTAATGAAACAGGTATAGACAATATCAGTTTTTTAGCTTCAACAAACAAAGGGGTTCCGCCTTCGGCGTTAAATAAAATTGCTTCAGGTGGGGAACTTTCTCGATTTATGTTAGCTTTAAAAGTCAATTTGGCACATACTTCACAAATAAATACACTTGTTTTTGATGAAGTAGATAGTGGTGTCGGAGGAGCAACAGCTGCTGCTGTCGGAGAACGACTGGCTCGTTTGGGAACAGAGTGTCAGGTTTTGGTTGTAACTCATTCTCCGCAAGTTGCTTCATGTGGGCAAAATCATTGGCATGTTAAAAAATCTGAACAGGAAGAAAAAACAATTACAACGGTTGTTTGTTTGGAAAAATCAGAACGTTTAACGGAAATTGCGCGCATGCTTTCCGGTGAATGTATTTCGGAAACAGCTCAAATTATGGCGCAGGAATTGTTGGATAAAACATGGAAAACAGCATTATAAATATGACACCAGCAGAAGCTTCTGCTGAATTAGAACGGTTGGCAAAATATATTGCAAAGTTAGATATCGCTTATCATCGGGACGATTCGCCTCTTGTGGATGATGCAACTTATGATGCTTTGAAAAAACGAAATGAAGAAATTGAAAAGTTATTTCCGGAGTTGATTCGTTTTGATAGTCCATCCTTTCGGGTTGGTTCACAAGTTGCAACGGAATTTCAGAAAATAACACATAGTGTTCCTATGTTGTCTTTGGCTGATATTTTTTCAGAGGAAGATGTATTTAATTTTGTGGATAAAATTCGTCGTTTTTTGGGTTTGTCGGATTCGGAAAATATAGAATTTGTTGCGGAACCAAAAATTGACGGACTGTCATTTTCGGCAGTTTATGAAAACGGAAAATTAATCAGTGGTGCGACTCGAGGTGATGGAACGGTCGGAGAAGATATTACAGCTAACTTAAAAACAATTAAGCAACTGCCGTTGATGTTACATAATGGCGATAATTTATTTGATGTGCCACCTCAAAAAATTGATATTCGAGGTGAAGTCTATATGGCCAAAAAAGACTTTTTTGAGTTAAATAAAACAAATGAAACATTGAAAAAGAAGATTTTTGCAAATCCTCGTAATGCTGCAGCAGGTTCTTTAAGACAGCTTGATTCATCTATAACAGCAGAAAGAAATTTAAGTCTTTTTGCATATGCTTGTGGTGAAACAACATCTACATCTTGGAAAACGCATTATGAATTTTTGGAGCAGTTAAAAAAATGGGGGTTCCCCGTTAATCCTGAAATCAGACTTTGTGGTACGGTTGATGAAATGATACGGTTTTTCAGAGATTTGACTGAAAAAAGAAGTTCTTTGCCATATGATATAGATGGTGTTGTATATAAAGTGAATGATTTAACTTTGCAACAAAGATTGGGTTTTATTGCTCGCTCACCTCGTTGGGCTGTAGCCCATAAATTTCCGGCAGAACAAGCGATTACAAAATTAAATGCGATTAGAATTCAGGTCGGACGAACAGGTGCCTTAACTCCTGTGGCAGATTTAGAACCCGTTAATGTCGGGGGAGTTGTTGTGCGTCATGCAACTTTACACAATGCAGATGAAATTCAACGAAAAGATATTCGTGAAAATGATATGGTTATTATTCAACGTGCTGGAGATGTTATTCCTCAAATAGTTCGGGTCTTACCTGAAAAACGTTCTACTGATTCAATGCCATATGTTTTTCCCGATAAATGTCCGATGTGTGGTTCAAAGGCTGTCCGAGAAGGGAATGATGCCGTTACATATTGTTCGGGTGAATTATATTGTCCGGCACAGCAAATAGAAGCTTTAAAGCATTTTGTGTCAAAAGATGCTTTAGATGTTGACGGACTAGGGAACAAAAACGTTGAAATGTTATATGAAAAAGGATGGGTTAAAACAGCAGTTGATTTGTTTTTGTTAAAAGAAAAATATGAATTAGAATTAATTGCACTAGATGGCTGGGGTTTGAAATCTGCAAACAATTTATTTGATGCTATTGATAAAATTAGAACCGGTGTTACATTAGATAGATTTATTTATGCCCTTGGGATTCGTGAAGTGGGTGAAGCAACTGCTCGTTTATTGGCTCATAATTACTTGTCTTGGCAACATTTTTGGCAAGAAATGACAGGCGATAATGCGTTGGAACAGTTAATCCATATTGAAGGAATTGGACCTGTTATGGCTGAGTATATTGTACACTTCTTTAAAGAAGAACACAATCAAAATTTGTTACAACAATTAGTGTCATATATGAAAATAGATGATTATGTTCCACCTTCAAGACAAAACACGCCTTTTTTAGGTAAAAGTATTGTTTTTACAGGAACACTTGAAACAATGACACGTCAAGAAGCTAAAGCAAAAGCTCAATCTGCCGGAGCAAAAGTTGTTAGTTCTGTTTCGTCAAAAACAGACTATGTTGTGGTGGGAATAAATCCGGGTAGTAAGCAAATTTTAGCAGAAAAGCTAAATATTTCGCAAATTAGCGAAAAAGAATTCAAACAAATACTTGACGAGTAATAAAAAAAACGGTAAAATAAAAATAATATAACATAATGAGGGGTTGTATAATGATAAAACAGAAAAATAATAATGAGTTAAGTATTGAGGAAGAATTAGCTGAGTATTTGGCCAAAAATCAACCACAACCCGGTTCTTCTGTCGGTCCTCGTCCGGCAAATAATGATTTATTAAGTCAAATTGCTGCCGAAGATATTAAAAATGAAAAAAAACAAAAAGGAAAAGGTAAAGACAAGCCACAAAAGAATAAAAAACAAGTTTCATTTACCAAGATATTTTTGATTACATTAATGAAAATTACATTTTTTGTTGATAAAATCAAATTTAAGTATGGAGCCTTATTAAGTATTATTGCCGGTATTTGGAGCTTTTTAGTGGGACTTATTTATATTGGTGGTTTATGTTCTTTGGTTTTGTTGAGTTATGTATATTTTAATTATCCGAACTATATTAAACAATATTTTAAAGATAACAACATAGAATTGTCTGATTGGAAAATCAATAGTTATACTTTTTCCAAAATTGAATTGGGTAATTTAAAAGATAAAAATAAAGCTTATTCTATAAAAAAAGCAACTATACAGTCCAATTTTTCGGATTTCCTACGTAAGAAAATTAAGTTAATTAAATTAGAAGGTGTAGCCATCGATGTTGTTGAAAAAGGCAACAAATATGAAGCCGGACATCTTGCTGATTTGTTGGTTAAAATTAATAATTCTTCTAAACAAGGATACCATATTGGTTCTATACAAATTACCGAATCTATTTTAAATATAAAGGGAAAAAAATATAATTTACCGATACAATTTAGCACAACTGGTTTTTATGAAAACAATACAAATGTCAGTATTCCGTTACTTATTAAACAAAAATATGTTAATATAGTAGGTAAATTGACAATTACAGGAAATGCTAATAATTTAGATTGGACACTTGATATTGTTTCCGGTAATATTTCTTTACCCAACAAACAACCGGAAAATGTTTCGGGTCAATTTAAGTTTAAAGTTAATAAATACGAGATTGCATCGGTTAATGGTAATTTAGACTTAGTATATGGTAAAAATAAAAAAAGTATTAAAGTTGATTTGAAAAAATCTAAAAAATTATTTAGAGGAACCATTGGCTTGTCGTTAATCAATCAAGAAGTTAAAAATAAGGTGGACGAAACAAAAACAGAATTGAATTTTGTTTTTGATGGTTTAGATATAAAACATTTAACCCTGTTAGAAAGTTCACAGCCGATTCGATTTAACATTCAATCATTTTATATGCAGGATTTTCATTTAGCAAACGCTTCCGGTATTTTGCGGGGTAAATTAAAATGTCAGGATTTTGCTTGCTCCTATCAGATAAATGGTAATGTGCCAGTTAACATTCAAGCGGTGAAAACATCGTATCATGGCAATACATATACATCAAAAGGACGTGTTGGTTTTGTTATAAAACCAAATAAAAAAGAGAATATATATATATCTGATGAAAATTCAAAAGTTGATTTGTTGTTATCTGATGTTGTCTATAATGGATACAAAAACATATCTACGGCTGAAATCAAAGCAAATGCTAAAAATCTAGATTTAGTTGCTCAAATATCAGGAGAGCAAAAAAAATCAACATTGAATATTAAAGCGGCTGGATTGAATTATGATTCCTCTGAAATTGTTTTAAAGAATGCACAGTTGGAAGTTCAGGATATATGGAAGGAAAATACAGATTTAAAACTCAGTGCTAAAGAGGTTTCTCTTCCGAATAGTGATTTGATTAAAACGTCTTTTGCCTTGGATATGATACGTCAAAATAATATTATTGGAGCTAATATTGGATTGTTTAATAATGTTATTTTTGCACGGTTTAAAGGATTGGTGAATTTGTTATCAGGTTCCTTCCAGGGTGTCTTCTCCGTTAAACCGATTGATTTAGAAAAAATACCCGGAAATTTAAATACATATTTTTCATTTGTTCCGAAATATATTCAGAACACAAAAGGAAAAGTGTCATTATATGGTAATATAAATTGGAAAAATGAAAAACAAATTGACGGTCCATTCTATTTATCAATGGAAGATGTTGGGTTTGATATGGGACAAACAAAGGTAAAAGATTTGAATACAGTATTACTCATGCAACAGTTTGCTCCTTTTGTCAGTGCGCCTAATCAAAATATCTTTGTAAAGAAAATTGACCATGTTATTCCTCTTGAAAACACGACAATATCTTTAAAATTTGATAATCAAATGGCTCGTTTAAGTTCATTGGATGCACAAATTTTAGGTTCTAGTATTGGAGTTGACAATATTTTAATGTCTTACCGAACAAATAGCACGATGTTGTATCTCAAAAACAATAATATAGATTTAAGTCAAACAAATTCATATTTGAATGTTCCGGATTTAACAATGACTGGTGATGCCACATTAACAATGCCTATTGAAATTAAAGATGGTGAAGTTTTGTTTACAAATGGTGAAGTTAAGTTGAATAATGCGGTTTTAACATATAGTGGTGATAATTCGATGTTGCGAAGTGATTTGTTTGCCGGCGGAGATGAGTATTTATTAAAAACGGGAAGTATTATTTTATCTAACAACAATAATAATTCTATTGATGCATATATTAATTTAGATGGTCGATTGTCAACCAGTCAGATTAAAACGCCGTATAAAAATATGATTACGCTGAATCCTGCTGAAATAATTAATCCTATGCCGGAAATGGCTGTGCCAGAAAATATTAAGCAATTGCAGGAACAAATTCGGGCGAAAATACTAAATAACTAAAATAAAAGTCAAAAATGATGCTCTTTTTTGTATAAAACGCAAAAAAACACTTGCAAAAAAAAAGAATTTTATGTATAAAGTAATTCTATTTATGCAAAAAGAGCATCAATGGGTGATGTTCTATTTAATTTAGTAAGTGAGAATAAAAAATGGCAGTACCTAAGAAAAAAACATCAAAATCTAAAAAAAATATGCGTCGTTCGCATTTAGCATTAGATACAAATGCATGCAATGAATGTCCGAAATGTGGCGAATTAGTTCGTCCGCATCATGTATGCGAATCATGTGGCACATACAATAAAAAAGAAATTATTGTTAAAGCTGAAACAGAAACTAAATAAGGATAAAACGGTTTGAGTAATACCCTTGTCATATCAATAGATGCAATGGGCGGAGATAATGCGCCGGAGGCCATTATTGACGGTGTTGCACGTGTTGCCAAAAAAGATGAAACTGTCTTTTTCTTTTTATTTGGTGATGAAGAAAAAATAAAAAGCTTGGCTGAACAATATCATTTGCCGGATAATAGATATAAAATACATCCGACAAGTGTTGTGATTAAGGGAGATGACAAACCATCGGTAGCTGTCCGTTCAGGCAGAGAAAGCAGTATGTGGAAAGCAATTATGTCTGTACGTAACGGTTATGCAAAAGCAGTCGTATCTGCCGGAAATACAGGAGCCTTAATGGCAATGAGTAAAATTTGTCTGGGGACTCTTTCCGGCATTGACCGACCGGCTATTGCCGCAGTTTTACCATCAGCAAAAGGTCCGATTGTTGCATTAGACTTAGGGGCAAATGCTGAATGTAATTCTCAAAACTTGGTGGAATTTTCCATCATGGGGCATGTTTTGCATCATGTATTGTTTCAAACGGAAAAACCATCTGTTGGTTTGTTAAATATCGGTTCGGAAGAAACAAAAGGTCGTGATGAGATTCGTGAAGCTGCCTCTGTTTTAAAAGGATTAAATGATAAAATTAATTTTATCGGTTTTGTAGAAGGTAATGATATATGTGCCGGTACATCTAATGTTGTTGTTTCAGATGGTTTTTCAGGCAATGTTGCTTTGAAAACGATAGAAGGAACAGCAAAATTTATTACAGGCTCATTGAAAAAGACTGTTAAAGAATCGCTTATTTCATCTATTGGTTTTTTAATTGCAAAACCGGCTTTAAATAAGTTAAAAAAACAAATGGATCCACGCATGTATAACGGAGCTATGTTTTTGGGCTTAAAGGGGATTTCGGTTAAAAGTCATGGCGGAGCAGATGCTTTTGCATTTTCTTGTGCGGTTGAATCTGCAATTCGGATGGCAAGAAATGATTTGTGCGATAAAATTAAAACCGAATTGAAACACGTTATGGATGTTGAAATTCCGGATATAAATTGTTAAAATTAAAAAAAACACAAAAGGGGTAGAAGAATGAAGTCTGTTATTCGGGGTGTTGGCGGTTATTTACCGGAAAATGTTTTAACAAATTTTGACCTTGAAAAAATGGTTGAAACAAGTGATGCTTGGATTCGTGAGCGTACAGGTATTGAAGAACGTCACATTGCGAATAAAGATGAGTATACCTCAACATTAGCAATTCGTGCGGCACAAGTTGCTTTGGAGAATGCCGGTCTGTCAGGTAATGATATTGATATGATTGTATTAGCAACAACAACACCTGATGATACGACACCCGCAACTGCTGTTAAAGTGCAGAATGCAATCGGAATGACACAAGGATTTGCGTTTGATGTCCAAGCTGCTTGTTCAGGCTTTATGTATGCGTTAAGTATTGCGAATCGTTTTGTGTTGGATGGAACGGTTAAGAATGCTTTAGTTATTGGAGCCGAAACGCTTTCTCGTATTGTAGATTGGAAAGATAGAAATACTTGCGTATTATTTGGCGACGGGGCCGGTGCAGTTATATTAAGTGCTGCCTCCGAAAGTGAAGAACAAACAGGAACGGGTATTCTTGATATTGTTTTACATTCAGATGGCCGTTACCAACAATTGTTAACAACAACTGGTGGTGTTTCTCGCACCCAAACAGCGGGTTACGTTTTGATGGAAGGTCGTGAAGTTTTTCGTCATGCTGTAACAAATTTAGCAGATGTTGCTGAAGAAGTTTTGGTAAAAACAAATACTCCAATTTCAGAAATTGATTATTTGGTTCCGCATCAGGCTAATGCCCGAATTATTGAAAGTACAGCTAAAAAATTAGGAATAGAAATGGATAAAGTTATTTTAACTTTACCTAAACAGGGCAATACATCTGCCGCTTCAATTCCTTTGGCATTTTATGAAGGGGTGAAAAGTGGCAAATTACAAAAAGGACACTTGGTATTATTAGACGCAATGGGGGGCGGCTTTACTTGGGCTGGTGCTCTAATTCGTTTATAAAAACTTGATGCTATTAACAATATATGGTATCACTAAATGAGAATTATATAACAAAGGAAGGAAAAAATGACTAACAGAACAATTACACGTGCAGATATTGCGGATGCAATTTACAGCGAATTAGGTTTTTCACATGCAGAATCATTTAAATTGATTGAGCAAATTTTATCAAGCATTACCGAAGCATTGGCACGTGGCGAAACAGTAAAATTATCTCGTTTTGCAACATTTATTCCTCATGAAAAGAAAGAACGTGTCGGTCGCAATCCTAAAACAGGGGAAAAACACGCAATTACATCTCGCAGAGTTGTGTCATTTAAGGCTTCAAATACTTTGAAAAATGCTTTAAAATAGGTAGTCAATGCTTAAAAACGAAAACGCATACAGAACAATTACAGAAGTTGCTGATTTATTGCAAGTGCCTGCAACTGTTTTGCGTTTTTGGGAAACACAATTTCATCAGATTAAACCGATTAAACGGATGAATCGACGTTATTATCAAGCAGAAGATGTTGTGTTGTTAGCACGGATTCGTGATTATCTTTATAAAGAAGGTTTTACAATTAAAGGTGTTCAAAAACGTTTAAAAGCAACAAAAGGGAATGAAGAAATTCCTGATTTAAAAACAGTCTCCGACTATTCGTCAAAAAATTCCGATGAACTAATTGAATCATTAGCAGAATTAAAAAATTATTTGGCAGAATATCTGTAAGTTACAATCAATAAAAAAACACCGTTATTTTCTAGCGGTGTTTTTTTTGTTTAAACATTGTACTCCTAATCTTCTTTTTAAAAAAAGATAATTTGTCAAATTTTACATTGACGATTTTCTTCTTTTGCGGTAAAATAAATCATTATTCATTACAAAAAGGATTATAAATGTCAAAATTATCACAAGCAACAAAACTTCTTTTCTATGCTGTCAAAAAAAATGATTTAGCGTTAGCAAATATTGCCATTCAAACAGGGGCAGATATGAATGCGTACTCAAAAAATGAAACAACTCCGCTTATTGAAGCAATTATTCATCAACAACTACCGATGATTAACTTATTACTGGATAAAGGAGCCGATGTTAATAAACCAACGAAAGAAGCTAATACACCGTTGATGGTTGCTTGTCTGAATGATTATGAAGAGATTGCAGGTATTCTTGTTAAACATGGGGCTAATGTAAATGCTTTAAATGAAGATAAGCGAACAGCTCTTATGTATACAGCTATTGTTGATAATGTTTCATTACTGGATACATTAGTTTCAAATGGTGCTGATGTTAATATTCAGGATAATTATAAGAATACGGCCTTATCACAAGCGGCTGCTAATGATAGTTGTGCTTGTGCAGAAGCTTTATTGCACTATGGTGCTGATATAAATAATGCTAACTATTTCGGACAAACACCTTTGATGATGGCTATCGGTCGCAGAGCCAATGATGCTGTTGATTTATTAATCAAAAATAATGTTGATATTACTGTAAAAGATAACCAAGGGGTTACCCCTTTAATGTATTCTGTTTTCGCAGGAAATGCACAAGCGTTTTGTTCATTAATGGAGTTAAAACCGAATTTAGAAGTGGCAGATAATAATGGTAACACAGTTTTACATATGGCTTTTTCTACCGGAAACTTTATCAAACCATTGTTGTTGTGCGGTGCTGATCTATCGCATAGTGATAATGGCGGACATACAACCTTAATGGCTGCCGTCAGAAAAAACTATCTTGATATTGTTCCGTTAATTACAGAGCATTATCCTGAATTGATAAACGCACAAGATGATACAGGATCGACTGCATTAATTTATGCTATTGATAATGGAAGTTATGAATCGTTTAAAATTTTATTAGATAACAAAGCGGATGTTAATTTAAAAGATGAAGAGGGAGATACAGCCTTGAATTATGCAATCAGCAGTCCGGATATCCGATATTTAAAAGAATTAATAAAAGCCGGTGCAGATATCAACGCTAACAATAATTATGGTAATTTACCGCTATATTTGGCGGCCGGTCAAAATAATGAAGAAGCTGTTGATATTTTGTTAGAAGCAGGGGCTAATGTTGTACCAACTAGAAGATTTATTGAAACTCCACTTTTAGTTGCTTCTTTTAAAGGTCATTACAATATTGTGCGTAAACTTATTGAGAAAGGTGCCCCGGTAGATGCATGCAATCATCAATACATTACGCCTTTAATGGCTGCGGCAATGAGTGGACATAATCATGTTGTTAAAGCGTTAATTCAATCAAATGCTGATTTGAATAAAACAAACTGTTACGGACAAACTGCCTTGATGGCAGCTGTTATGAATGGACATTTATCCTGTGCTACAACATTAATGAGTGCTGGTGCCGATACATCTATTTGTGATGAAAATGGTCGGACAGCATTACAAATCGGCTGTCTTGTCGGCGTAGACAATCTAGTTCAAAAGACAGTGAAAATTTCTAAAAAAATTGCAGGATGGTTCGGATATCATACAAACCAAAATCAGCGACAATAACTGATAGTATGGATATAAATTTTAAAAAAGATTTAAGTGAGTAGAAAACTCTTGAAAAAGAAAATAAGAAAGAGTATAATTTGCGCACTAAAATATAAATTGATTGAAAGGAAAAAGATATGCGTTCAAGTCGTTTAGTATCACGAAAACATAAAGAAAAACCGGCAGAAGCTCAATTAATCAGCCATGTTTATTTACTGCGTGGCGGTTATGTCAGACCATTATCAAATGGGATTTATTCTTTGTTAATGCCGGCAAAACGGGTTCAAAGTAAAATTATTTCCATTATTCGTGATGAAATGGATAAAATTGACGGACAAGAAATTCAAATGCCGATTGTATTACCTCGTGAATTATGGGATGAATCCGGTCGTTGGGAAGGTGTTCAAGCAGAATTACTCCGCTTTAAAGACAGAGCTCAACACGATATGTTGTTGGCTATGACGCATGAAGAAGCTGTTGTTGCATTGGCTCGTACAGAGGTTAACAGTTACAAAGATTATCCATTCATGATGTACCAGTTTCAAACAAAATTCCGTGATGAAGCTCGTTCTCGGGGAGGCTTGGTGCGTGTGCGTGAATTCATTATGAAAGATGCTTATTCTTTCCATACAAGTTCTGCTGACTTAGACAATTATTATGATAAATGTGCAAAAGCATATCATAATATTTTCAGACGATGTGGTATACCGGAAGTTGTTTCTATCCAATCTGATTCGGGTATGATGGGCGGTAAAGTTGCTCATGAATATCAATTATTAACAGAAGCCGGTGAGGACAAAGTTGTCGTTTGTGAAAAATGCCGTTTGTATGCAAATAACGAAGTTGCAACAACTGTTTTCCCCGCTCAACCGGAAGATTTGTTGCCTTTAGAAACGTTTGAGACGCCTAATGTCAAAACAATTGATGACTTGACGAAATTTACAGGCTTGCCTGCTACAAAAATGGCTAAAATGGTTTTTTATACGACAGTCAAAGGTGAAACAATCGGTGTTATTGTTCGGGGCGATGTTGAAGTCAACGAATGCAAATTGCAAAAAATATTAAAGAGTGAATTTTCTTTTGCAACCGATGATGAAGTGTTAAAAACTGGTGCCGTTCCAGGCTTTGCTTGCGGTATTGGTTTAAAATGTCGTGTGTTTGTTGATTACTCTGTTGCAAATGGATATAATATGATTTGTGGTGCAAATCGTGAGGGATATCATACGAAAAACTTTAATATTACACGTGATATACCACATGCTGAAATTGTTGATATTGCAACGGTTAAAACAGGAGATATTTGTCCTAAATGCGGTGCCGAATTGCAAATTAAACGTGGTATTGAAGTCGGTAATATTTTTAAACTGGGAACCAGATACTCTGAATCAATGAAAATGACGTATACAGACGAAAAAGGGCAAGAACAAACTCCGATTATGGGTTGTTATGGCATTGGTATCGGTCGTTTAATTGCATCCGTTGTAGAAGTTCGCCATGATGACTATGGTCCGATTTGGCCGTTGTCTATTGCACCGTGGCAAGTTCAAATTTGTGCTATGAAATTAGATAAACCTGAAATTTTTGAAACAGCCGAAGCTCTTTATGATGATTTGACAAAAGCAGGAGTTGAAGTTTTGTATGACGACCGTAATTTGACAGCCGGTGTACAATTTGCTGAAGCTGATTTAACAGGTATTCCTTTGCGTTTTGTTGTTGCTCCGAGAGCTTTACAACAGGGTATGATTGAATATAAAGTGCGAGGAACAGATGAAAGTGGTTTAATTCCAATTAATGAAGCAGTTGAATTTGCTCAAAATTGGATTCGCAAGGAAATGGAAAAATTTAAATAAAAAACGTGTAAATGGAAGATTAAATTTGTAATGGTTTAATCTTCCATTTGAATAAAATACATACAAATATATGCAATTTAAAGTTGTGTATATCAATTTTTTAAAGAGAACATATTTTTTTATTGAAATATTTATAAAAATATTCCATAATAATTACTGTCATACATAGATAACAATTATAAATGGAGTTTTTTTATGATAATGGAACCTAAAAATATAATATCAGGCAAAAAAATTCAGTTAAAAAAAGCTGAAGCAACAATTCTATCTGCCCAACATTTATATGCTATTATGTTGTCAAATAAAAGTGATTTACGGCGTTGGTTTGAAAGTTCAAATACGCAAGAAATAGACAGCGTAGAAGATGCATTTCGCTTTTTGTTAGAGTTAGAAAATTTATGGCATAAACAAAAACAATATGCCTATTTTATATATTTGCCGAGCGGAAAACTCATTGGATTTATTTCGGCAACATTAACGGAACCTGAAAATTGTGAATTAACATTTCATTTTTGGATTATTAAGGAAGAACGAAAAAATGGATATGTTTCAGAAGCACTTTCGTTGTTAGAACCTGTTTTTTTCTTTTTAGGTATTGAACGTATGGTTGTTTCATGTGACACTTCTTATAAAACCGTTCAAAGTTTAGCTCTTAAAAACGGATATCAGTTTGAAGGCATAAAAAGACATGGTTACTGGAACTCTATTAAGAATAGATTTAATGATGTAGGTATTTTTAGTAAAATTAAGTAAATACTTTATATTTAAATCTAAAAAGCAACACAAGCATTACCTTCAAATTTCCAAGAAGTAATAACACCTTCTTCCAATTTGAACAATGTTGTGCATGATTTACTGACAAGCCCTTGTGGATTTTGATAAAATGCATGTTCTCCGGCAATACGAGGCATACGCTCAATTTTGGCACCTTCGGAAGTATTGGCGACAGCAGATTTAACATATAAAACATAATTAACATCTTTTTTCCAATAATCATGTTGAGGTTCACCCCAAACCTGAAATAACGATGTTTTGCTTCTGCCAAGCCAGCCATTTAATAATGAACGATATGCATCTTCTGTTGGTTTGATTGGCGGTGTTGTTTGACAAGCTGTTATAGTAAAAAGCAAAACAAACAAAGTAATTATTTTTTTCATTGTAAGTCCTTTCCAAAATTAAATCTGTTTTTTCAAAAATTGAATAATGGTTTGATAGGTTTCTGTTTCCGATGTTTCAGTAGACACCCATAAAGTACACATTTGTTTTCGTTGTTGATTATTCCACTGGTTCCGATATAATATTTCAAATTTTTCTCGAGTCATGTTTGGACGTTGTAAGGCTCTTATACGTTGTGTTTTTTTAGATGCATATAAACAAATAGTTTTATTGCAAAAGCAATTAAGTCCTGTTTCAAATAATAATGGTGCAGACAAAATAACAAGTTGGGTTGTCTGTTGACTTAAAGTATTTTGAATATGGTTTTTAACAGCCGTATGTAAAATTGATTCAATGTGAGATAAAATATCAGGTTTTCCAACAACAATTTGTGCTAATTTTTTCCTGTTAATTTGATTGTTTTCATAAACAGTCGGATAATGTTTTGCTATTTCTTGGATTACATTCATATCGGTTTGATATAATAAATGTACAATTTCATCGGCATCAATAATTTGAAAACCGTCATTTTTCAATCTATTCGAAATTGTTGTTTTTCCAACGGCCATACCGCCTGTTAATCCGATAACTATCATTGTTTTTTATTCCTAATTTGTTTATATATTGATTTTGATAAAAATGAAAGAGATTTTTTTATATTTTAATTGCTTTTTTCTCAAAAAAACTTATATTAGAAAAAAAACGGAGGAAAATATGAAACATTTAATAGCAATTATTATAACACTTTTTACCTTAACCGGATGCCAAGAATCTACATTTAAGGGAAATACCTATACATTAACAACCAGTCCGGAAAATATGCCGATTACCATTAGTTTTGATTCAACGGAAAACAAATATTACGGTAAAGCATTAAATAATTATTTCGGTAATTATGTACAAGACAAAAACCATTTGACATTAACACCCGTTGGTACAACCATGATGATGGGTAGTCCGGCAGATATGCAAGCTGAAACAAATTATTTAACAGATTTAAAACATGTTGTAAAATTTAAAGTAGCAGACAAATATCTTGTTTTAATTTTAAATAATGATAAAGAATTGTTGTTTCAAAAAACCGGTGTGTTTAAAAAGTAAAAATTAACATAGATTTTGTGAATTTATCATTGACAACTGTATGTATCTGCCGTAAATTATAACGAACAGAATGAAAAGGGAGATATTATGAAAAACGCATTGTTGATCATATTTTTGTTTGGATTGTTAGGTAGTATCGGTATATATTTTTACAGTAATAAAACTCAAATTGAATATTATGCAAACGGGCGAATTAAATCTGAAACATCCAGAGCAATGTTCAAAAAAAACGGATTATACCGCGAATATTACGAAGATGGACCTGTAAAATTGAGTGTCAATTATGTTAATGATCAAAAATCAGGAAAACAAATTTCTTTTCTGCCCAATGGTGATAAAATAGAGACACTATATAAAAACAATCAAATTTCAGGTATACAAACCTACTTTAATCCCTCTAATGAAAAAACACGCTTAATTGCATATACAAACGGCAAAAAGAATGGTATCACAAAATTATTTGATCCAAACGGAAAAACGGTTGATTTCTTTTTTGTATCGGGCAAAATTGATGGTAAATTTTCATTTTTACAACAGTTTGACGGCACCATAACAAATAACAAAATTACTATTCAAAGTCCTGAAAAATCTGATGTAAAATACGATATAACAGCACAAATTGTTTGTGATGCAGACAAATTAATAGATGCTGTATCGGCGTATATTCAAAATAAAAACACACAGACAACAGAAGATTTTTTGGGATGTTTGTCTTTTTCAGAAGCAACATTTGAAACCGAATCATATCAATTGATTTTTAAAGGGAATGTATCTTATCCTAAATTTTCAAAAGATTCTGCATTAACAATACACTTCAAGAATAAAGAATTTTTAATGGGTAATTTACCTTTTAAATTTACAGAAACAAATGATTTTATATATGTTTTATTTAAAGGAAATAACAAAGATATATCCGTTCAATATTTTAATGAAGATAATAAAAATTTATTAACCGCAACATTAAATGGCAAAGAAGATGTATTGAAAGGATTAACCACATTTGTACAGGAAAATTTATGGCATCAGGATAATTTAAAAGCTGAACCTGTTGAAAATTTAACCTTAAAAACATTACAGATTTTTGATACGGAACAAAAATTAATTGCAAATTTTGACGGCTCATTTAATTTATATAAAGCATTTGAAGAACCCTCACACTTTGAATTGTTAAATGCACAAAACAAACCTTGGATTACTTTAAATACAAACATGGATGCATTAGATATTTCCATTTTGTATCCATTGACTCTGCGACCGTTTATTTCAGCGAAAATAATGATAACGGATGATTTGAAAGAAGTGTATCATAAAGTTATGAATTCTGTTCAATATCTTGACAAATTAGGTGTGATGGATGAAATACAAAATAATTCCACTCGAATTACAGAAGGAGTATCATTAAAAGATTTGACGATTTATGACCAACAAGGTAACATGTCTTTAAAAATCAATACCTACTTTAAACCAAACACACAAATTTATAATGTTTTTCAAAATCCGATAGAATATGTCTTGGGAACCGTTGAATTTTATCAAAACAACCAGATTGTTCATAAAATGGAAGTAACTAAAAATGATACAGTTGTTTTGCAAAATCCGAGTAATAATTTGGAAGAGAAATCAGTATTTTATCAAGAAAAAACAAGTGAAATTTTAAAACAATTAAAAGATTATTTTCAAAAAACAGCAGCAACAACATTTGAACCGTTTTTATATGAAATAGAAAAAATGTTGCTAAAAGAAAATCCAAATGGTGTGATTACACATGAATTTGCTGATGCACTTAATTATTATCGGTCAGAGCAAATTGCAAAACTAACAAAACAGTATGCTGGGTTTTTATTAAGATATTTATCTGAACAAAAACAAAATTCTAATTTGAATACAGATAGAAATATCGTAGAAAGCAGTCGAACAAAAGAAATAATTGTTGTGCCGACAATACAAGAAGCCGGATTGGTTGATAATGTTAATTATCTTCAAAATGCAAAAATTGTATATATTCCAAAAGTTTCAAATCCATTTGCAACAAATACGGATTTAACATTGAAACTCACATTTAAAACATTACCGGTTTGTTTGCAAACAGCACAATTATTAGGTGTTGCAGATTTATGTCGTAAAGAAGATTTATCTATTACATATACTGTTAATCAATAAGTTTTTGTTGAGTGATAAAAAAATCTAAAACGCTCTTGACATTTTTAAAGTGCATACACACATAAATATGTAAAGGAGATTATATCATGCAACAAGAAAAATTAACAGAACGATCACAAGGTTTTATTCAATCAGCACAAGCATTGGCAGTGCGTTTAAATAATCAATTTATTATGCCGGAGCATCTTTTGAAGGTTTTATTAGATGACAAACAAGGAGTTTCGGCTTCATTATTAACACAAAGTGGTGCGGATGTTGATTATGTAAGGCAATCTGTGGAAAAAGCACTTGAAAAAATACCACATGTTTCCGGGCAATCCATTCAGGTTTCTGCTTCACAAGCTTTTTTAAAAGTATTAGATACAGCAGAACAAATTGCAATTAAAGCAAAAGACAATTATGTTACGGTGGAGCGTCTTTTGCAAGCACTATTAATTAATAATACGTATGGCGTTGATGAAAAAAAATTAAATGCAGTTATCAATCAAATGCGACAAGGCAGAACAGCACAATCACCAACTGCCGAAGATAATTTTGAAGCTTTAAAAAAATATGCGACTGATTATACAAAGCGTGCTTTAGAAGGGAAACTAGACCCTGTTATCGGACGTGATGAGGAGATACGGCATACCATACAGGTTCTTTCAAGACGAACCAAAAATAATCCGATTTTAATCGGTGAACCCGGTGTCGGAAAAACGGCTATTGTTGAAGGACTGGCTTTACGTATTGTTAACGGAGATATTCCTGAAACATTGGCTGGTAAAAAATTAATGGCACTAGATATGGGTGCATTAATTGCGGGTGCGAAATACAGAGGTGAATTTGAAGAACGTTTAAAAGCTGTTTTAGAAGAAGTCAGTGCTTCCAATGGAGATATTATTTTATTTATTGATGAAATGCATACAGTTGTTGGTGCCGGTGCAACCGGCGGTTCAATGGATGCTTCTAATTTGTTAAAGCCGGCTTTGGCTCGTGGCGAGTTACATTGTATTGGTGCGACAACGCTTAAAGAATATCAAAAATATATTGAAAAAGATCAGGCTTTTGCACGTCGTTTTCAGCCTGTATATGTGAGCGAGCCACAAGTCGAAGAAACAATTTCAATATTACGAGGGATTAAAGAAAAGTACGAATTACATCATGGTGTACGTATTGCTGATGCAGCTTTGGTGTCAGCAGCTGTTTTGTCAAACAGATACATTACTGATAGATTTTTACCGGATAAAGCTATTGATTTAATAGATGAAGCAGCCAGCAAATTGCGTATGGCAATAGATTCTAAACCGGAACATTTAGATGAAATTGACAGAAAATTAATACAATTAAAAATTGAACGGGAAGCATTGAAAAAAGAAACAGATTTAGCTTCAAAAGAACGTTTAAATAAACTTGAAGAACAAATTATAGAGTTGGAAAAACAATCTATTGAAGAAACAAAATCTTGGAGTACGCATAAACATAGTTTGCATGAAGCTAATCGTATTCGTGAACAACTGGACAAAGCCAAAACTGAAGTGGAAAAGGCTTTGAGAGATGGAGCCTATGAAAAAGCAGGCGAATTGCAGTATAAAAATATTCCTGAAATGGAAAAACAACTCGCTATCTTGGATGAACAAAATCAAAAGGCTCCGGCAATTGAAACTGTTACGCCGGATATTATTGCTTCTATTGTATCAAAATGGACAGGTATTCCAACCACAAAATTAATGGGGAGCGAACGTGAAAAATTGATTCATATGGAAAATGAATTAGCACAACGGGTTGTCGGACAAGATAATGCTATTAGAGCTGTTTCAAATGCCGTTCGTCGTTCACGATCCGGATTAAAAGACCCAAACCGTCCTATTGGTTCTTTTTTATTTTTGGGACCGACAGGTGTAGGAAAAACAGAGTTGGCTAAAGCGTTAGCAACATTTTTGTTTGATGAGGAAAGTGCTTATTTGAGAATTGATATGTCAGAATATATGGAAAAACACGCTGTTGCCCGATTAATTGGTGCGCCTCCGGGATATGTCGGTTATGATGAAGGTGGTGTTTTGACAGAGGCTGTTCGCAGACGACCATATCAGGTTATTTTGTTTGATGAGGTAGAGAAAGCTCATCCGGATGTTTTTAATGTCTTATTGCAAGTCTTGGATGACGGAAGATTAACGGATGGACAGGGACGTACAGTTGATTTTAAAAATACGTTTTTAATTATGACTTCTAATTTGATAACATCAGGTGATGAAAAAGAGGTTTTGCAAAAATTAAAAGGATTTTTTAAACCTGAATTTATTAATCGATTAGATGAAATTTTAATCTTCGATGCATTAAAACAAGAGGATATTCGTAAAATTGTAGATATTCAAATCACAAAATTACAAAGCAGATTGTCAGAACATCATATTCAACTTGTACTTGATGAAACTGTTAAAAATTGGTTGGCTCAAAACGGATATGATGTTGAATATGGTGCCAGACCATTGAAACGTTTTATTCAGCAGGAAATTGAAAATCCATTGGCTATTGAGTTGTTAAATGGTCACATTAAGGATAATGACGTTGTTCAAATAGGTCTTGAAAATGACAAATTAAAAATAACAACAAAATAACTGTAGAAAGCCGATAATAAAAACATTGTCGGCTTTTTGTTAATATATTGAAACATATATGTAAAATTTATTTTTCTACGCTCTTGTGTAAGATTGTAACACCTTTTTGATATAAAACGTCATTTTTTACTGGAAATTATAAAGTTTTTTGGTTATAATAAAAACAGTGTTGTATACAGCAAAGGGTAAGCTATGACAAAAAATTGGGCTAGAATTATTATTGTCGGTCTCGTTTGGGGATATGTTTTTCTTGGATGGTTTGTAAAACGTACCTTGCAAATTAATTGGGAATTTAATCTGTTTGACAAAAACCATTGGGCATATATGATAGATGAAATTAACAAAGGATGGAACATTTATGGATGGTCTAATGTTTTGTTTTTTACAATCTTGATTTTTTCTCCGATTCTTTTTTTAATCGGATGGCGGTTTTTTGTTAAGATAGACTGGTTAAAATTATTGCGGAAATGTGTTAATTCCCTTATCTATTTCTTAACTGGAAAGAATAGTAATCAACAAAATCCAAGTGGTATTAAAATTAACAAAAAGACAGCTAAAAACACTCGTCCGAGAGCGTTAGATACCGGTTATCGTCCGGCAACAAAAGAGTCAGAGTTGAAAGTGCCGGTTTCAGAGCCGTCTTTACCTCAGGGACAAGGGACTTATTCTTCAAAATCTTATGAGCCGTCTTATGGTACATCTATGAGTTTTGGCAGTAGTCCGTCGTCAGGCATGGGTTATACCCCGCCTGCTGATTCGCCATTTAACAGAGGTTTTTCAGTGCCTTCAATGCAACAAGGACTTTCTGCAGCTCCTACATCATCAGGGATGTCTTTTTCGGATTCGTTTGATGATATTTTATTGGAAGATATTTCTTTGCCAAAACGTGTTAAATTGGAAGAAAATGTTGCAGAATTGTTTGAAAAAGCAAATTATCGTGTTTTGTCCGATGTTTCAATTGGCGGAAAAACAATTGATTATTTGGCAATCAGTGAACATCGGGTTATTGTGGCTTTAGTTGATTCTCAAAACGGTGATTGGTTGGCAGATGAAGAACGTTTCAATGGCGAAGATCCATTATGGTTTTCAGAAAGTTCACATCGGGTATCGCCTGTATTCCAGTTGCTTGAATTAACGAAAAAATTTATGCAGCGTTTATCTGCTTGTGGTTTTTCCGGTTCAGTTATGCCGATGTTTATTGTAAAAACAGGGATGATTATTAATGCTGAAGATATGCTTTCAACCTGGAAAGAGCTATCTGTTGCAGTTTGCCGAACAGATATTGGTGGTCCGGATGAGTTAAGAACGGTTGCACAATCTATTATGCAAGGTGAAACACCTTCTGATAATGTTGTTGAGCAAGTAAAAGCAGCCATACAAGGGTGAGGAATAATTTAAAACAATGTAAATTCTTGAAGTACAATCTGAAATATTGGAATTTAGGGAGAAAAGCGAATGGGATTTAAGAGAGAAAGCGGATATGAAGAACAAGGCAAGTTTATTGCACATTTGTGTTGGACTTTCTTTTTTGCTGTTGTTTGTTGGTTTATTTTAATGTGGTTATGTATGCCATTGTTGAAATGGTTTAGAGACGGATTAAACATTCACTCATTTCAATGGGCTTTGAATTATTGGAAAAGTGTTATTCCCAGTATTAAAAGTTTGTTTGGTGTCTACGGGGATTGGTTTTCTGTTTTTCGTAATACTGTAAATAATCCTTGGTATATGTATGTTCCTTTTATACCGTTTATTTCGTTTTGGCTGGTTATTATTATCGGAGTTATCATTAATCCACATGAATATCGTCCCAATATTTTTGGCGGTGGTCGTATGGCCAGATATGCTGATATTAAAAAAATGAAATTGTTTGATGGTTTTTGTGTTGTACTAGGTAGATTTAATGGTAAACTGATGAAAATGCCGGAAACATTATCTTGTTTGGTTGTTGCCCCTCCGGGTACCGGTAAAACTGTTGGTGTTGTTATCCCGACCATTTTGGAATCTCCGGGATTAAGCTTAATTGTTAACGACCCTAAGCCGGAATTGTGCTATAATACAACAGCATATCGTGCAACAATCGGTCCGGTGTTTGTAATTAACTGGGGTGAAAAGGATGATCCTGAAAAAGGTATTTATTACCCAAGTTGGAATCCGCTTTCCGCCTCTTGTTTACCACCGCTAGGTAGTGATCGTGAAAAATATATTGACTCTATGGTTGCTGTTTTAGTTGAAGAACCAAAAGGTGGTGCTGATCCTCACTGGTCAAAAACCGGTCGTAACGCTATGTCTGGTTTCTTGCAATTTATTTCAAGCAAGTGTGAACGTGCTCGTGCTAATGACTACTTCGTCAATAAATTATTGGAAAACAGTTTTGATAAAGAAGATGCTGAAGTTTTGGCGACATACTATGACGGTATGAAAGATCAAAGTGCAAATGTTGCTTTGCAAGCTTTACAACAAGGACAATTAACCATTGATAACTATGCACCGATTGGTACATGGGAAGGTTTGCCACCTCAATGGCAAGGAAACGAACCTTGTATTGCAATGATTTTTGACTGGTTAACTGAATCTCAAATGAAGATTGCAGCTGACTTAAAGCGTCGTGCTGATGAAGGCGATCAAATGGCTATGATGGCCGATCCTATGAGGGATTTGTTGGATGCGGCCGTTAAAGAGGCGGATAGATTTGCTTATGCACACCGTGCGGTTGTTGAGTTGAACCAGTTATCCGGTACACCAGATAAAGAACGTGGTTCTATTTTGTCAACAGCACTTTCAGGTATTAACATCTTTAAAAACTCTGCTGTGCGTATGCGGACAAAATTCAGTGATTTAACATTCCGTGATTTGCGTGGATTGCGTGATCCGATTACAGGTGAAATGAAGCCTGTTTCAGTATATTTATCTGTTAATCAGGTTGATGCGCGCAGTATGAACGTTATTACGGGTATTTTTGTTGAGTTGATGAGTTCATTCTTAATTTCAAACCCGCCTAATTTTGTTGGTACAGATGGTGTAAAATGTGGACCTTATCCGGTTTTATTTGTTCTTGACGAGTTCCCACAAATGCCTAAATTAGCAGCCGTTAAAGACGGTCCGGCTGTTGGTCGTGGTCAAAAAGTGGCGTATTTATTAATCGGGCAAGATTTAGGGCAGATTTCCGGACAATACGGTAAAGATGACTTGGAAACAATTATTACAACAACGGCTGCTAAAGTTATTTTATCTCAAAACAACGAAGCGACAGCAGAACGTTTCAGTAAGATGATTGGTACAAGAACTATTGAAGTAGCTTCATCTTCACGTACAGAAGGTGTTTCACAACAAACAAATCCATTTGCAGCTAACGTTTCTCGTTCTTTGCAAAGTTCAAATGTTGTCGGGGCTTCTGATATGATGAGTTTGAGTTATTTAAAACAATATGTCTTATTCCAAGGTTTCTTAAACAGACCGATTTTGGCAGATGCGCCTCGTTGGTATTTGGATCGTTCTATGAAGAAAAAATGTGCCATGGGTGCTTCACCGTGGGTGCCGTATTGGGTTGTTGCTCAACGTGAAGATACAGATATGCAGGCATTAAAAACATTAATGCAAGGTCAGTTAGATGATATTGAAGGAAAAGTAAAAGGAGCATAATTGTCTGATAAAATTGACTTTTCAAAGCTTGACAGCAAAGATAACTCTTTAATATCATTAGAAGAGTTATTTCCGGAGTATGCTCGGGGTGGTGAAAATTTTCCGAGTGGTCAGGTTTATCAGTCAACAGAAAAAGAGCTTGATTTTAAAGAAATAGAATCAACATTGGATAATCAATTAGCTGATAGTAATTTTTGGAATTCAGAATTTACAGATCCATTTGCAAGTATTCAAAAACGATCACTTTCTGCTCATACGGACGAAACAAAGGAATCTGGTTTAGACTTTTTAAATGATGATCCCGAGTTGTCATGGTTAAAAAATGCACCGCAACATGAAAATTTAGAACCGGAAAAAAATCAAGATTATTGGACTAATCGTTTTAATGAATTGAATTTTTCGGGAATGGATTTAATGGCTGTTTCGTATTTTGGTTCATTTACATATGATTTGTTAGAACAGCATTTATTATTACGGCGATGCGTACGTGATTTTGTGAGATTGTTGAGTTATAATTATGTGAATGACTTACGTTCAGCCGGTGTTTCGGAAGAAGGTATTTTTTATATGAAAAAAGGAAAAATACCTGAAAATTACACCGTTCATTTAAAGTATCCGTTAGAATATGGTGGCGCCATTGAATTTAACAATATGGTGTTTATTCAGGAAAAACCATTTCATGATATGATTCATATGTATCTTGATGAGCAGATTCTATCAAATAACGGAGTTTCTTATCCGCCCTTGTTATATGTTCCTGTTCCTGTAGGCAAAATATATGTGCCGTTTGGTGTATTTACAGGATCAGGGGGTAAAAACAAACAAGATAGAAGTGTATATGCCGGTTTTTCGCAAGCAGCATTTGATAAGATTGCACTAAAAGCAATGCCGGGGAGATAGCTATGCGTGTATTAACACAAGTGTTGAAAAAAATATATCAGGATTATGCGATTATTTATCCACCCGCAGAACAAATTGAGGTTCATACAGTGGCTTCCATGTTGTTGCAAAATAATCAAGGTTATTTACCTTCGGATTATCGTGATTTTTTGATGATGACAGATGGTATGTTTTGGAATGGAATTGAGTTTTTTTCAACGCGCGAACATGAACGTCTAAATGGCTCTTTTTATCATCGAGGATTACTGCCTATTCAACTCAAATATAGCAACAATGCCTTATTGAAAAATAAAATTGTTCTGGGAATTGCACCGGAAGAAATTATTGCATACGATTCGTTTCGGAAGGAATATCAGATAATAGATAAATATTCATATACCGTATTTGTTAAATTTCCTCATTTTTCAGATGTTTTGTATTTTTACGTTCGCAACTTGTTGGATAAGTAATTTTACATTCATATTGTTTTAATTTTAGTACAAAACAGATTTTTTTTTGTACTATTTGTATTTTTATTGAATATTTTTTCATATTTTTATATATCATTTTATTCTTTAAAATCAATATATTGTATTTTGTGTTGTTTGAATTACATACAATGCTATGTATTTTGTATTCATTTTGTTCTTGACAATATTGTACTATTGATGTACGATTTGTACGTTAAACATAAATAAGGAGATTAAAAATGCACCAAATTATAACAAAACCCAATCAAAACATTTGTTGTTTACCTATTATAGATATTGAAGAAAAGTTTAAAAGCAGCACTAATGAAAATATAGAAGTAGCTGATAAAGATGAAATAACAAATTTTGAACAGAATGATACATCAGAAGTGTCAGAAAATACAGAAAACAAAACAGACATAACAGTGAAAGACAAGCAATCATTTATTCCAAAAGCATTTGTTTGTTTTTGTGATGGCAA
Organism: Alphaproteobacteria bacterium; assembly: GCA_045638265.1. GTDB lineage: Bacteria > Pseudomonadota > Alphaproteobacteria > CAAHEQ01 > UBA3637 > RGIG4140. The sequence goes on from JAZUBA010000068.1 coordinate 42,562, forward strand.
AAACAAATCAAGTATACAAAATAAAATTGGTGTTACTTTTGCACAAGAAGCAAAAAACTTTCATAAAACAATTTTAAATACTGAAAATTTGTTTAAACAAACACATAAAGATATACAGCGAAAAAAAATATATGTTAGGAACTTGGAGACACACAAAAATATCCCTGTTGTTAGTACAGGTATTTCTGGTTCAAGATACATTTACGATAATAATTCACTTTTAGATTATTGTATGAAATGGTGTAAAAGTGTTTATTTTGGACGGGTTGTTTTACGAGCCATTCATAATACAGGAACATTATTACTTATTTTTCCGGGCAGAGCTATGCATTTTATTCAATTTTTATATGGTAATGCAGGCACAACTGAATCGCAACGTAAATTTCAATCCGAGATTTCCCCCGTCAATGTGTTAGAATTTCATTCATTTACATCTTTCTCAAATTGGATGAAAAAACAAATGGCATTAGATTCTTAAAGGATACTAAATATGTGGCATATAATAAAAAATGTTGCAACAAATAAAACAAAACAAACGGACATCAAAAAGCATCCGATGAGTGAAATAGCCTTTATGCAACAAGAAATTATATTACCGATAAAAAACAGATTTCTTGTTCAACGTTTTAATGTAGATAAAAACAGTCTATACGGAAAAGAAATATATTTTAAAAAAGGAGAATTAAATGGAACCCGTTAAATCAATAGAAGATGTTAAAAATCAAATAATCAAGGCTTGTGAAATATATAAATTATATCCCAACCCACATCCGTCACGCATATTATCATCATTAAGATATAAAGATATTATACAACAAAGCCGTGATGATAAGATTTATTTCAGACCAACCCCTAGCGAAGTAGATGATGCGGATATTGTTCAATTTGAATGGTTACCTCGTTTAAGCATTCGTGATAGACAGTTATTATGGAAACGATATTCTGGGATGGGATGGAAACGATTGGCAAAAGAAGCGAATATATGTGAGCGAACAGCTCGTAATTATGTTGAAAAAGCTTTGAAACGATTGTATAATCTTTATCATTAAAAAATAAAAAATGAATTTAAAAAGCAGAAGCAATTTTTGTTTCTGCTTTTTTGTAACACGATGCAAAAACGTACGTTTAATTGCAACATTTTTTTTCACTTTTTTGAATTTTTTTTGATTTTTGTGTTTTTTTAAGTATTGGCAGATTTATAATGTTTTCCTCATTTTCTCACATTGAACCGCTTATATGCAAAATCGTTGCAATTAAACGTACCTTTAATTACAATGGTGAAAGATTGATTTCATTACAAAAAAAGGAAAAAAACAATGAAATATCGGAACTATTTAAAACAATTAGAATATGGACGTTCAATGGTTGAAATGTTGGGCGTTTTAGCCATTATTGGGGTGTT
>JAZUBA010000069.1:0-11195 GCA_045638265.1 Alphaproteobacteria bacterium
GATGAAACAAAAGAGTATCCAATTTTGTTAGCAGTGTTGATACGATTGAAAAATGGTTTGTATTTGACTGTATCGGAAGAAATAGATAATCCGATGTTGCGTGTTTTTTCTAACAAACAGGAAGCAAAAAAAACAATCAGAACAGAATAAAATAGTTTGATTTAAATGATTTTTTTCTTGCACTATCAGAGAATATCGGATATAATTAAAATTGCTTTATAAGGCACGTTCTTTACCGATGAGAATAGAAATCGAAATCGCTCATTGTGTATCCTATAACGGTTTGCTCGATCGTTATAGAGATTAAAGAACAAATTTTCACGCCGGTGATTATTTTATTCAAGCCGAATAAAATATGTGAAAAGGAAAGGGTATCAACCGATACCCTTTTTATTTATTCTTCAACAATATACATTGATGATATTGTTTTTTGTTTATTTCGCGGTGTTGTAACTATTCGTATTTCTCCTTTGGGACTTTGAATACTGTAAATATCTTGATTTCTTGGAGTCGTTTCAATGGGTGTATTGTTTTTTATATATCTTGGAAGTTTTACAACATCTTCTTTTGGGACGTTGTGCTTGTAAATGATTTTATCTAATCCATAATTTCTTTTTGTTCCGGTTAAATGTTTTAACTGTTTGCCATGTGTAACAACTTGTCCATCAGAATTTAACATTGTTACTTAATCTATCATACGCCTTTCCAATTTTATATTCTGTATATAATAAATCTGCTTGATTGTAGCAGGGTTTTGTATCATGAGTTGTAATACAGAACCAATAAAATACTTGCTTGAACAAGGGGCAAATCCTGATGTTAATGATAAGTTTGGTTTAACAGCTTTTGATTATGCCATCCGAAACCCCAACCAATGGGCAAGAATGTTGAATTACTTAACTTTAAAATATATTAAAAACGGTTACATATTGTAACCGTTTATGCATCTTTATTTGATTGATTAACTACAATATTTTTGCTGACATACTTCGTGTGAATAAAGTCCTTCATTCATACAGGCATTCATACAATCATCATCTAAACTTTTAAAATATAATCCGATTGCAAAAATGATTATTCCAATGAGTGCAAAAAACACCAAAACAAAACCAATCAAAATAGTAGAACACAATAGAACACTCTTATGGATTGTACTTTTGAGTGATGAGGTCGTGACAACTTCTTTGTGGATATGTTCGTCCGATGTTTCTTCCATAAATATTAGCCTCCATATCTTCATCACTTGCTTGTGATGTATTTTTATTAAATAATACATCATAATTTTCTTTAAGTCCAGATAATATTTGAGAAACTTTTTCTGATTTGCTACCGTTTTTCGCCATCAAACAATTTATCATAGCGTGTTTGTATTTGTCATTTACATTCTTTGGTCTATATTGTTTATTATAATTCATAATGTTTTTAAAACTGTTAATATATCCATTCGGGTCTTGAATATCTGAAACCAAAGGTAAATCTGCTTGTTTTTTTGTCATTTTGTAGCCTTCTTCAAAATTATTATTCATATACATATTGAAAAAGTCAAGTCTAAATATATCTTTCATTAAAAAATTCACCAATCTTCTTACATTTTATCTATCTGCCGATTTTACATATCCAAAATACAAACATCTATATATAATACATAATATCAGATGGTAACTCAATTCTTTTTCTAAAAAGCCGCACAAATAGTCTTGATTTTCAACTCAATCGATACAATTACTCATATTTAAACAAAATAAACGCATATAAAAAGGGAATTACAATGTTTAAACGTATAAAATCATTGATATCTGATAAAAATCAAGAACAAAATACAACTATTCAAACGTTGGAAGATAAAATTAAAACATTAGAATCAGCATTAATGAAGATAAATAAAAAATTAGAGATGTCAACCGATGATTCTTATGATAAAATTATCACAGAATGTCATGGTAATCTCTGGACGCTCAAAAATTTAATTAAAAGTAAAACAGGTGAGGAAAGAACAACTTACATTCAAGCTTATGATAAATTTTGTCTCAATAAAAGCTGTTGGATTGGATATGATTCAACATGGGGAAGTGTTCCGACTTTACCACATGGCGTTTGCGGTATTTTTGTTTCTGGTGGCGCCAAAATAGGTAAACATTGTACTATTTTTCAAAATGTAACCATTGGTTCTAATACCTTAAAAGGCTCAAAAAGTCAAGGCTCTCCTTGTATCGGAGATAATGTTTATATCGGTGCCGGTGCGATTATTGTCGGTAATTGCAAAATCGGAAATAACGTTCGTATTGGTGCTGGATGTTCAGTTGCAATGGATATTCCCGATAATTCCGTTGTGGTATCACAAAAACCACTGATTATACACAAAGAAAATATGGATAACCGCTTCTATCAATGCCGAAACGGGAAAAGAGGTTATGTTGAAGATGGTGTTTTTCACCCTTGCGAGGATTAATTTTTTTGGTATTTTGATATAATCAAATAAAATGATATAATTAAAAACAAACCCATCGTGTTTTGGGTGCTGTTTTCGTCTTCCCTTTATCATTATACACCCCTAACCTATTGCAAAACAACACCGTTTATTAACAAAAAAAATTTGATAATTAAATTAATTTGCATTATAATTCCTAAAATTTTCAAAGGATAAATGAAGGCTACATACAAATTACAATCACATTACTGTTTTAATCAAACAAAACCTTGCTAAACAAGTAAGGATTTGTTTTTAATCGTAAATATTAAAAATTTCTACATCATTATCATTGATAAACAGTTCATCATAATAACCAATTGTTGACGATTAATTCAATTCGCCACAATTCTTATTTTAAATGCAAAATCGTTGCATATTAACCTCCCTTTATTTGCAACAACTTTTTTCATTTTTATGCATTTTTTTTAATTTGCATTGGTTGGCAGATTTGCAAGTATTAGCTTAAAATGGCTTAATTCTCCCTACACCCCCGAAATCGTTGCAAATAAAGGGACGTTTTGTTACAATCATTTTATTCATATATTAAACAGGAGACACAAATGAAAAAAGTTTTTAAAATAAATGAGTTAGGTCGGTCAATGGTGGAAATGTTGGGCGTTCTCGCCATTATCGGTGTCCTTTCAATCGGTGGCATTGTCGGGTATTCTTTTGCTATGGCAAAATATCGGGCAAATGATATTGTGTATGAAGTGAATATGAGAGCGACAGATATATGGCATAAATATCAAAATCAACCCCTGCCCGAACCGGATGAAGACGGAACAGATTTTGATGAATGGCCAATGAGAACGGCAACAAGTTATCCGATTTATATGACTTCCCATCCCGATGCCGCTTTTAAAATATATGTTGAAGGTGTTTCTTCCCGAGTTTGCAAAAATGTTGTCAATACAAACTTAAACGATGTTATTCAAGGCATTCAGTTTGTTCAAGTGGCACAAGGAGACGGTGATTTGGTTAAATATACGGGTGATGCCTCTATTTGCGGTGAAGAAGAAACCGATAATTTACTTGTCTTTACATCATTTTTAGATTCAGAAAATGAAACAGGTGAAGGTCAAAGTGGAGATCCTTGTATTGATGACGATGATTGTGGCACATTATGCGGACCTGCGACTTGCGGAGATGATATGTCCTGTCATAACAGTTGTAGCGGAACATCAAAATCGCTTTGTTATGATGATAATAATGGCGGTGTTTGTGTTGAATGTTTAAGTAATAAAGATTGTCCTGATGAGCAAATTTGTGATTTAGAAAATCATAAATGTATTGAACTTCCGCAATCATGTGGCGAAGGCGAGCGTTTTGGCAAAGAATATCGGGCAGCAAACGGCAGTTGTGTCAGTTGCGATTATATGAGTGAAATTGTTATCATGAATTCAGATGACAATGACGGTATTTTTGAAAAAACAGTCGGAAATACAACCATTCAAGATACACGTAGCGGAATAGCAATGTGTCAGGCTTGTCAACCGATTTCACATCGTACGGAAGAAGCTAATCAAGACGGGGCTGTTAAAACATATTGTGCAACCGGTTGTGTTAAGGGCAATAGTTTTCTGAGTAAATCAAGTGGATGTATTCCATGTAATTCAACAACGGAAACAGATATTCCCAGTGATGATCAATCATTGCTTTTGTGTGCATCTTGTCCCAATCGTGTCTGGTATAGAGCCTGGTATGGAGCTGGTTATAAATGTATTATACGTGATTGTCCGGACGGCTATTTTAAAACGAATGGAGCAACTTGTACAAGATGTGATACCAGCATAAATGGTGATTTTTATTACAAAGCATTAGGTGATCCGGGACATTCATCATCGGCCGGTAAATTAACAGAAGAATGGGCAGAAGAATGTCGTCAATGTGCTTCTGATAAAAGCGGTGCCTACAAAACAAATCGTCATCCTGTCAAATCCGAATCAACAACCTATTGTGTTCGTAAATGTGGTGAAAATCAATTTCAGGATTTTAGCGGAAAATGTTACGATTGTACAACCGATGAAAGTCCCAGTTTTGAATTGAACGGAACACTTAACAAAAGAGAGTATTTATTCAATCTTTGTACATCTTGCACAACTGCTCAAAGGGAAGTCAAAGGCGCAAATTGCGTTAAAGTCAGATCAGAAGAATGCAAAGATGATGAAGAAACAGGTATGAAATATTTTAAAGGCAGTGATTATAAATGCTATCCGTGCAATCAGCCCGGCTCTGTCTATACCGATACACAAGAAGATTGCATAGGCAATTGCGGAGAACAACGGTTTTATGATTCAAGAACACAAAAATGTTATTATAATTGCGGAAGTGATTATGTGATGTCTTATAGTGGCAAATGTGTTCATTGTTCTGATGTCGGAGATGGAGTAATCATGGGATACTTTAATGCTCAAAATACAGATATTGATAACATTTGCTTAACATCATGTAATGGTGTTAATACATTGTACAAAGCATGTACAGTTGCAGATTGTCATTTTTGTGCGCCCAAAGACTGCGGAGAAAACAAAATACCGGGACCAACCCATTCGAACTGGTCAAAAATTTGTTACCCTTGTCCGACAGCCGATACAAAAACACTTCACATGAACAGAGATGAATATCAAGCAGAATGCGAAGCCTGTGGTCATCATATGTATATCAATAAATACTGTGTTTATATGAACCCGGGGGTATCGGGTGTTTGCAACAATGACAGCCCTGATGTTGAAAAATATCCGAATCACACGGCCGGCATTGGCGTTCTTTATCGTGATAAAACGGGTGTTTGTCGCCGTTGTGATGATAAAAACAACTCATACGCAACAACAGAAGAAGAATGCAACAGCTGTGTTGTCAATGGGGTTCAAATACGGCGTCTCGTCAGTGGCATGTGTGTTTATGGCGGTTGTACGGAGGGTGATACCTTCCAAACGCCGACAGGGTGTACAAGTTGTTCTACCAATTCAGTCAAAGTTGAAGTAATCGGACAAGATGCAACGTTACTTTGTAATTCTTGCAATCGTCGTATTATGAAAACAGCCGATGAAAAACAATATTGTGTTCAAAAATGTGAAGACGGCGATTGGCAAGATATTAACGGCGATTGTTGGAGTTCCGGTACTGATATTGATGAAAATGAAATCGGTGTTGATGACATATCGGCACAATTATGTCGTAATGCATCCAGAACACCAAATAAAAATGAAAGCACCGGACGAGTTTATTGTATTAAATCATAAATGGTTGAACGACACCCTCACATACTCTCCCGATAAAAATCTGTGAGGGTCGGTTATTTCAGAAATGAATACGATTCAAAAGACACCGCTTTAAATCCGTTGCCAATCATGAGGTATAATATCAGTTGGTGAGCCATCGCTAAACCAAGTTGCCGGAGCAATCACCATTTTATTCGGGTTTTCATTTAACCAAGCACCCCACCATGAAAAACTGCTGTTAGCAATAATATTGTGCTGACAGTTTTTCATCAACCATATATCCCACGGACTATCCTTGTCCTGATTGATATCCACAATCGTATACGGAAATTTGATTTTTAAATTTTCTTCTACCCATGCTATATCATCTGAAAACAAAAAGAAATGCGGATTTGTAACACGTGACGCAATTAATTCTATGGCTTTTTGATAATAAGCTAAATCACACAATCCGTGAACATGTTGAAACTGAATATAATCTCCTCTGCGAACGTGTAACGAAACGCTGTTTGTTGATTTGATTTTGTTCAATATCTCTTGATTGGCTTCATTTGGTTGATTTTGAGGCACAAAATCGGCTAATAATTGCGAACGAACACACGCACAATAATCTGCACATTGAAAATATCCCTTAAAAACACCCTTTTTTATTTTCAATAGCTTGGGATTGTACACATTTGCCGGCTTTTCTTTGATAATTTTATCAGAACCTATCTGACAAAGCAGTTTTGACAATATATTTTTTTTCTTTGCCTTTAAGGTTGTCAAATGTGGCGAGCATTTAAAAAAGTCTAATTCATAGGCACGTGGGGTTACAGTCGGATAATTTTTAACATCCTCAAACCAAGACACATCATACGCATCGGCTTTTATCACCTGACCAAAAGCGTATTGAAACATTTGATTCCCTAATCCGCCCATTAATTTAACAACTTTCATTTTTTCTCCTTCCGATTAATTGCCTTCGTTATAACACTTTTTTAAAGAAAATGTCAAACATTGTATGTATCATATAAAAAAATAATTCATTATCATACTTATTTATCTTTTAACTGGACAAAATTTATTTTTTATGATAATATATGACAAAATTAAGGAGTATCTCAAATGACAAATGCCATGGACAGAATTGTTATCCGTTTCGGAGAAACAAAAATAACCGCAGAAGAACGTATCCAAATTGAAAGTGCAAAAAAGCAACTCAAAAACATGGAATCATTAGGAGCTATGTCAAATATCGGGTTGTTCAAACAACGTAAAAAAGATTTAAAAAAAATCATTGCACAAGATACAGGTTGTCAAGAAATGAACCTCTTGGATTTTTTAAAAACCGATGCCTCGCAACTACCCGAAAAAGAACAGCAAGTTCAAAAATTATTAGCATTTTTATATAACTTAAACGAAAAAACACCCCCTGTTTTTAAAAAGTTTCCCATTCGGGATAAATCCCTTGTCATTGACTGCACAACCATTTCATTTGAAGGAACAGGCGGTGCTTATAACAACCATGCCAATACAATTTTTATGTGCGATAGCAATTATAACGATAAACAATTGCTTGAAGTTTTAGCGCACGAATTAAAACATGCCGAACACTGGGTTGATATGCAAAATTATAATACATATCAGATACATCAACTTAATTTTTTAAAAGAAGCACAAGCAGATATTTGCGGGAAATGGGTCAAACGGGAATTTTCCTATACAAATAAAAACGAAAATGAGGAACAAACAGATGAATATTCTGCCATCAACAATTTATTATTAGCCCTGTTTGACAATCAATCTAATGTAGATAATTTTGTTTACGGTTCATTGGCATCCGAAGATATGCCCTATCATTTGGAGAATTTTTTTAACAACACACGGCTATATGGGATATATAAAGATGATTACGACGAAAAACTGCCCATTTCATACAAAGATAAAGGTTTAACACGCATTCCTGCCGTTTTTGGTATTGAAAAACAAGATGAAGTCAAAATTTTAAAAATCTTAAACAAACGTGTTCCCAAAAAAGCACGTACACCCGATAATTTATTAATACAAGCCATGCATAACGATGATGCTCAAACCATCAAGAAATTATTACCGATGAAAGATGAAACAGGAGCGTATTTCGTATCAAATCAAAGCGTTTTTAACTTATTGTCATTGGCTTGTTATAAAAACGCAGATATTTATCAGGCAACCCAACAATCCGGTCGTATGACAAAAGAAGATTATCAAGATTTATTAGGTTCCGTTTTGCATTTTCCTGAAAATGAAATTTGCACACCCAAAGAAATGAAAGAACGCCAAAAAATTTTTGCTGATTTAATTAGCCAAAAAGACGAAAAAGGGTGTTTTATATTGCCTGATGATGAGATTAACGAACAACTGGCATATACAGAAATGATGGAAAGCGAAGAAGCTCTGCCTTTATTGAAATATGCGAAAACGGCAATAGCAAAAGCCCGCCCTGTTCTATTGCAAAAAACAAAAGAAAGCAACAGCAGATAAGGCTTTATTTCACTCTGTTATGGTTAGACGAACACATCTCATATGTTAGTCTTTGCATACGGCATAGAATTCTTTTTCTAACTCTAAATAATCCACATAATTACTGGTATCAATCCGATAAACATAACGTGAACTCCATGTATCCGAGACCCATGAATGCCTAAATGCCCCGTAAGCATCTTTCATAGCAGTTAATACCGTATTTTTGTTGCTATTATAACATCCGCCTAGTTTTCGTGTACAAGAACTTTTGTTACAAAATGTATAATCACATTTATAGTCACTAATGGATACAATGGAATATCCCATTGCTGAACAAAGATTTTTAGCATTTATCCACATCATTTTGTCTTTTGACAAATAAAACGGTGCATTATCGGGTTTGTCACGAAGCAACCCATCGGTTGGTCGGCATTCGCCTTTCATACCCACAAACGCACTGGTTGAAGGCGTGCCTGTGTAATTCAAAATATGGCAATACATACCACTACCGCAAGCACTGTTTTTTGTACATCCCTTTTTGACACAACTACCGTTTTGATAAGTTGTTCCTTTTTCTTCACACAGACATTGCGTTTGCTCAAAATCAGTCAGTGTAACGGCAAGTTCGCCCTCGCCATCTGTTGACGTGCCGTCCGGACAAGGTGGTAAAATACAAACTTCATCAATATAGACTGTCTCCGGAATATCACAATAACAAAACCGTTCTTCGTCTAATTGAAGTGCTTTATGACCTGCTCCCTCTGTGGATGTGCCTTCCGGACAAGGATTTTTCGGAGGCGTATTTTCTTCATCATCATTTGCTTTTGTACCAGCTGAAATATCAAATAAAAACGTTAATTGATTATTTTCATTTTCACACAATGATTCCGGATTATCAGCATTTTCAAAGTTTTTAACCCCGACCAAATAATCTAACGACAAACCCGAATGCGTTATTATCTTACAAATATTTTTGTCAACCCCAGAGAGTTGCATAAAATATTTTGTTTCACCGGTAGGGCAAATATTGATATCGGTTGTATGTCCGCAATTATAAGCAAATGCATATCCGCTTGTTTGCGTTTTATTATTATCGTATGAAGTACCAAGCGAAACAATGGTTGTACTTCTTTCCGGAGCTTGTAAATAAGAAGCGATTTGAAAATTAATAATATTCAACTCATTTGTTAATTGATTAGCGGTATATTTATTCATCGCATAACGATAACCTTGCACACCGCCAATAGATAAAACGCCGATAACAGCCAATACGCCCAACATTTCAGTCATTGAGCGACCATGTTCTTGGGGGGTAGTTGCAACGGGTTGTGTTGCATTTTTTTGTGAATCGGACACAACGTTATGTTTGCCCTCATCAGCTACTACACATTGATTTTGTTGATATTTTCTTTTAAACATATCGTCTCCTCATGTTGAATACTATCCTACTTTTATTGTAACAAAAGGTACCTTTATGTGCAACGATTTCGCAGATAAGAGACAAAATAGGAGAAAATAAGGAAATATCACAAACAAGCCAACAGTTGCTCATCATAAAAATCAAAAAAATGCATAAAAGTGAAAAAAAAGTGTTGCAATTTAACGTACGTTTATCTGCAACGCATTAAATATTGAAAAATAACGATTTTTATGACTTTATCCGATGTGCTGTTTTTTTAATTGACACACCATGAAACACTAAACAGAGATTGCGGCGTATGCTATTATTTACACTCTGGCGTCAAAAAACAACAATAAACGTTGATTTCATAATTGAGACAAACCGGGAATGGGGAAACTCTATCTGGTATTTGATCTTGATTTCTACAAACAAGACCAACCTCTGTATTACATGTAACTGTTTGTTGCAATTCTGCAAGAGGTGTATTGGGGAACATTGCTGCACGACACGAAATATCAGCTACCCAACCCTTTTTACAAAGATTTTCTAAACTTTCAACATCGCCACCTGTTTTTGTATAATCCGGTTTACCACTATCTAACCAACCAGTCCAGCGACAGTCCGGTATACAATTGAGCGGGGGTTCATTAGAATCAGCCTCATCCGAATAATCAGAATTTGTTCCATCATCGGCATTATCTTCTCCTTCGCCATTTTCAAACCCTTGTCCCTCATTGGCATCAAATAAAAATGTCAACCGATTATCATCCTCCCGACAAGAAATACCTTCATCATCTATATCACTATTGACTCTTTGTTCTACAAGGTTCATCATATTGGCCATCATTTGAGAGGCTGATTTACAGACATCTTCGGAAACACCTGATAGTGTCATAAAATATCCTGTTTCATCAAGGTTGCAAGGGGTCATAGAATCAGGGTCTTGTCCACAACCATACGAGAAAGCATATCCGCCTGTTTTTATTGTTTCATTTGTATCATATGGTTCACCTAAACTCATAACAGCTTCATCATTATGAACACTATTCATAAACATTGCCAATTGAATATTGAGCAGATTTAACTCATTCACAACTTCATTAGAATGATATTTATTCATGGCAAAAGTGTAACCTTGAATACCGCCGATTGAAAGAATACCAATAATGGCGAGAACGCCTAGCATTTCCACCATTGACCTACCTGTTTCATTTGTATCTGGTTGCATATCATTTCTCCTTATTTTATTAAAATTATGCAATAAAATCAATCTAATTATATTGTAACAAAAGGTACCTTTATGTGCAACGATTTCGCATATAAGCGAAAAATGGGAGAAAACAGGGAAATATCACAAACAAGCCAACAGTTGCTCATCATAAAAATCAAAAAAAATGTATAAAAATAAAAAAAAGTGTTGCAATTTAACGTACGTTTATCTGCAACGCATTAAATATTGAAAAATAATGATTTTTTACAATTTATCACACAATTTACTATTCACCCCATACCCATACAAACCTATCTCAACCAGCTTAGTCCCTATCCACCCCATCCCCACTTACAAAACAATCCACCGCCCTCACCTCATCTCACAATCATCACACCCCCTCGCCCC
>JAZUBA010000070.1:0-61055 GCA_045638265.1 Alphaproteobacteria bacterium
TACATTGTAATTAAAGGTACGTTTAATTGCAACGATTTCACATATAAGGGATAAAAAAGAGCGAATCGTGATAAATATTACGAATCCGCCCACGTACCAAAATCAAAAAAAATTAAAAAAAATGCAATAAATGAAAAAAAACTGTAGCAATTAAACGTACGTTTAATTGCATACAACATATCTTGTAAAATAAAGATTTTTTAGCATAAAAAAACCTCTGCTCAACAGAGGTTTCTAATTTATTCTATCTCGCTCTCAGACTCTAAAACATCATTAAAATCAATAGCATATCCTGCCGAACGCACAGTTCTGATGACATCTTTTTCACCTTGCTCATTTAATGCCCGTCTTAGTCGCCTGATATGAACGTCTACCGTTCTTAATTCAACGTGTATTGAACCACCCCAAACAAGTTTTAATAATGATTCTCGTGATAAAACAACTCCCGGTCGTTCCATTAAATACTGCAACAATCTGAATTCAGTCGGTCCTAAATGAACTTGTCTTTCGCCTCGCATAACCCTGCGTTTGCTAAAATCCATTTCAATATCACCATATGATAAATTTTCTACCGTTTGAACAGGTGTAACCCGTCTTAACAAGGCTACAATTCGTGCCATTAATTCAGGTACTGAATACGGTTTTGTCATATAATCATCAGCACCAAATGATAATCCTTTAACTTTATCCCCTTCTTCCGAACGTGCCGTTAACATAATAATCGGCGTATTCCTTAATTCATACGATTTACGAATTTCACGACATAAATCTATCCCTTGTACATTCGGTAACATCCAATCTAATAAAATTAAATCCGGCTTTTCCGTCATAGCGGTCATCATAACATCTTTACCATCCATACAAACAACCGTTTCATAGCCCTGCTTTTCTAAATTGTATTTTAAAAGCGTTACCAATCCGACTTCATCTTCAACAATCATTATTTTTGTCATTTATACTTCCTTTTTCAGTTGTTTAATTTGTTTGGCATACGGTTTATGATTAAACACATAACTGCCAGCTACCAAAATATCTGCTCCTGCTTTAATACAAGCTGGAGCCGTTATATGATTGATACCCCCGTCAACAGATATTTCAACATTTTTACGCCCGATTAAATCTTTTAAATTGGCAATACGTTCTATCGTTTGAGGAATAAAACTTTGCCCGCCAAAACCAGGCTCTACACTCATAACTAAAATCAAATCTATAAGGGGAATAAAAGGTATTAATCGTGCAATCGGTGTATTTGGTTTAATAGACAATCCGACTTTTTTACCTTCTTTACGAATTAATGAAATCAGGTAATTTGTATCAGCTTGCGTTTCTATATGTACCGTAATACAATCGGCACCGGCTTTAGCAAAATCAGCAATATATTTTTCTGGGTTTGTCATCATCAAATGTACATCAAACAGTAAATTTGTGCAAGGACGAATACATTTAACAACAACAGGTCCAATGGTTAAATTTGGCACAAAATGTCCATCCATAACATCTATATGAAGCCAATCGGCACCAGCTTTTTCTACAGCTTTTATTTGTTTTCCTAAACAGGAAAAATCAGCAGACAAAATACTCGGTGCAATTTTAACCATGCTATTCTCTTTCTTTTCCTTGCGAACGCATTGTTTTAGCAATATGTTCTGCACAATTTTTATGATGTTTTGTTAAAATACGAACACTATTCTGATCATTTTTTGAACGATAATAATATAATAAAGCCATTGCTCTGTGGTCATATATTTTTTTGACTTCTTCATCTGTAACTTCTTTATAACGTTCTGGATAAACACCCATCATATCATAATATTGATTATCTTCTTTACTTCTATATACACTATACATAATATTTCTCAAAAAAATTGTGGGCAGGACAAAAACGCCCTGCCCTTTGTCCTTATTTTACAATTTTCGGATCCAACTCACCCGATTTATAACGTTTAGCCATGTCAGCCAAAGAAATCGGTTTGATATGAGAAGCTTGACCTGCTGCACCAAATTGTTCATAACGGGCTTCGCAAACAGCTTGCATTGCATCCATAGCCGGTTTTAAATATTTACGCGGATCAAATTCTTCCGGTTTTTCCGTATATAATTTACGAATAGCACCTGTCATTGCCATACGTAAATCAGTATCAACATTTACCTTACGAACACCGTATTTAATGGCTTCTTGAATTTCCTCAACAGGAACACCATAAGTTTGAGGCATTTTTCCGCCATAAGCATTGATGATGTCTTGTAAATCTTGAGGAACTGATGAAGAACCATGCATAACCAAATGTGTATATGGTAATTTAGCATGGATTTTTTTAATTGTATCAATAGATAAAATAGCACCATCCGGTTTGCGAGTAAATTTATAAGCACCATGAGACGTACCAATAGCAACAGCCAACGCGTCTACTTTTGTTTCTTCAACAAAACGAACAGCATCATCCGGATCTGTTAACAATTTTGATTTATCAATTTCTCCATCAAAACCATGTCCATCTTCTTTTTCGCCTTTACCTGTTTCCAAAGAACCGATACAGCCCAATTCACCTTCAACAGAAACACCCACTTGATGTGTTACATGCGTTACTTCACCTGTAACACGGGCATTGTATTCGTGAGAAGCCGGTTGACCGTCTGTTGTTAAAGAACCGTCCATCATAACAGAAGTAAAGCCATTCATCATAGCTGAAAAACAAACTTCCGGACTAGAACCATGGTCTTGGTGAACACAAATAGGTAAATCCGGATACATTTCAACACCAGCCATCATTAAGTGTTTTAATACGGCGTCATTTGCATAACCACGAGCGCCTTTACTGGCTTGAATAATAACAGGAGATTGTGTTTTGTTTGCTGCTGCTAAAATTGCCAAAACCTGTTCCATATTATTGACGTTAAATGCAGGAATACCATAACCGTGTTCTGCGGCGTCATCTAACAATTGTCTTAAAGATACGAGTGCCATTTTGTTTTTCCTTTCATGTTTATAAAAATTAAACTTCTCTTGATTGGCTATCAAAAGCTTTGTGCAATAAGTTTATATTCGTCTTTTAAAATGCCATTTTTTTTCATCAAATTATATATAATCTTTTGCAGTGCACATAGTATACAAAAAAACATTTTAATTTGCAATCTTTTTCATCTTTATTTCACTTTGTTTTTTATTATTTTATTTGATTTTTGACGCAAATAAAATAATAAAACACCGACCAACAACATTATTCCGGTGAAAATAAATCCCAATCCAGAACCGATTAAGTTTGGTAACGATTGAAAATAAAACAATAAAATTCTTAATACAATAACACATCCTGTTATATTAAACAAAACACTTCTACGGGCATTAATAGCAAAAAATGCTAACAAAACTAAAAAAAACATAGAAATAATAAAACCCCAAAAAGGTTCTTTCATAGAAATATCACCTAAAAACAAAACAGGAAAATACAACGCAATTGACCAACAATAAACACTATGTGCTAATTTTGTTGAAAAAAAATGAGATAAATAAATCAAACATAAAAAAATACCACAAATAAGCGTTGTTGCAAATAATGGACTCTGTTCAAAAAACAATAGTAATAATTCCAATTTCATATAGCCGACAATGCCTCCTAAAAACAAAGGCATCCATAGCAAAGCCAACCATTTTCTTTTACTGATTAAAACAAGACCAAAAGATAAAACCGCCCATAACATTAAACCATCTTCGTTTTCAACAGGCAAGTTAAATATCTGCGCAATTAAACCGATACCACCACCAATCATTAAAAAAGTAAAAAACAATGCAACTTCCATTAATTTTTCTTTTTCTTTTTTAATTCCCCACCAAGAAAAACCGAGACAAATACAGCCAAGAACAATCAGAACGGTTAATTTAACCGGTTCAGGAATATGCTCCCAATAAGCACCAACAACAGATATGAGTCCTAATAACAAACACAACACACCTATCCACAATGCACTCCAAAACATAAAATCCGGTTGCTTTAAATGTTCATGTGTTAAAATTTCCTCTCTTTGTGCTGATGAGATAATATTTTTTTGAACCCATAAATTTGATTTTTTTTCTATATTCATGAGACATACTCCTTTTTTATAAAAATAAGCCCACCGTTGTTTTTTCTCAACGGTGGACATACTTTTTATTTAAAGGATTAATCTTCTATTTCCAATAATTCTTCGGCAATACTGACAACATTGTCAACCGTAAAACCAAACCGTTCAAATAATTGATTACCGGAACCGGAAGCACCAAATGAATCTATACCTAATATGGCACCGACAGAACCAATATATCTGTCCCAACCAACAGAGGAAGCAGCTTCAATAATTAAACGTGGCGCCAAACCCAATACTTCTTCTTGATATGTTTCCGGCTGTTTATCAAAAATCTCCCGACAAGGCATTGAAACAACGGCAACTGAAATACCCGCCTCTTCTAATCTTTCAGCAGATTGCATTGCCAAAGAAACTTCTGAACCGGTTGCAATAATGGTTAAATCCCGTTCAAAAGAACCTTCTTTGAGAACATATCCGCCTTTTGCTGATAAATTTTCATCTGCGTTTGTTCGTAAAACAGGTAATCCTTGACGAGAACAAACAATAGCTGACGGAGAATGTTTTAATTGTAACATCGTTTCATAACATTCAACCGTTTCCACACTATCTGCCGGTCTAAACACAAATAAATTTGGAGTTGCACGTAAAGAAATAAGTTGTTCTATCGGTTGATGTGTCGGACCGTCCTCTCCGACACCGATAGAATCGTGCGTTAACACATACATTTCTTGCAATTCCATCAAACAAGCCAACCTAATAGCCGGTTTCATATAATCAACAAAAGATAAAAACGTACCTGTAAAAGGGATAAATCCACCATGTGCTGCTAAACCGTTCATAATCCCACCCATAGCATGTTCCCGAATACCATAATGAACATATTGCCCATCATAATTTTCTTTTGAAATAGGTTGTGCTTCGCTTGTTTTTGTAAATGAGGCCGCGGCCAAATCAGCTGAACCACCTATTAAACAAGGAACTTCCGGTACAAGTTGATTAAGCGTAAATTGAGATGATTTTCGGGTAGCTATTGTTTCTTTTTTTTCAATCAATTCTTTTTTATATTCTCTTAATTTTTCAAACAATGTTTCCGGTATCTCACACTTTATACGAGCCAAAAATTCATCTTTATTTTGTAATTTTTCTACTCTCTGTTCCCATTGTTGACGCCGCCCTTCCCGTTTTGCACCACAAGCACGCCATTCAGCTAAAACATCAGATGGAACTTCAAACGGTTCATAAGGCCAATTTAAATTATTTTTTAATCCCTGTACTTCTTCTGCTCCCAATGGAGATCCATGACATTTAGGTGTTCCTGCTTTTGTCGGACTACCAAAACCAATCGTCGTAACACAATCAATTAAAGTTGGTTGCGTTCCTGTTTGTGCTTTTTCTAATGCTTTTTCTATTGATTCAAAGTTATGCCCGTCACAGTGTAAAACACGCCAATTATTCGCTTCAAAACGTTTTTTCATATTGGTTGATGAGGCAATTTGTGTTGTACCATCAATTGTAATGTGATTATTATCCCATAAAACAATGAGATTATTCAATCCCCAATGTCCGGCCAAAGAAATTGCTTCTTCCGAAATACCTTCCATTAAACATCCATCTCCAACAAATACATATGTTTTGTGGTTAATTAAATCGGAACCATATTGAGCATTTAAAATCCGTTCCGCTAGTGCCATACCCACACCACCAGCTATCCCCTGACCTAACGGTCCCGTTGAAAAATCGATACCATTAACTAACGTTTTTTCAGGATGTCCTGCTGTTTTAGAACCTAACTTTCTAAACTGTTTCAGCTCATCCAAAGTTATGTCTTCAAAACCGTATAAATACATCAAACTATATAATAATGCTGACCCATGCCCGTTAGATAATACAAATCTATCCCGATTAAACCATTGCGGGCAAGACGGATCAATATTAATAAATTTTGTCCACAATACTGTTGCAATGTCCGCCATTCCTAAAGGCATACCAGGATGTCCCGATTTGGCGTTTTCAATCATATCAACCGATAACATACGAACGGCATTAGCCATAACTTGTAGTTTTTGTGTCATTTTTCCCCCTTTTTTTTCTTTTATTTTTATTTCTTTTTTACAATATAAAATTGATTCCTACCATAAGATAATCTACGTTCCGTTATAAAATCAGATAGTAAAATCAATTCTTCTTTTACATCCGTTTCTAATATAATAATTGTGTTTTCATCAATCCAGCCGTTTTGATAAAATACATTTAACGCTTTTTCTGTTAATCCTTGTTGATAAGGTGCATCACTAAAATAAATATCCACCGCTTTTTGTCGTTGTGGCGGATACAAAGCATTTTGTTGAATTTCAATATTTTTTAATCCGACAGATTTAATATTTTGCATTAAAAACCGAAGAGCATCTCTGTTATTCTCAAAAAATATAGCGTTTTTTGCACCTCGAGAACACGCTTCAATACCAATGGCTCCTGAACCGGCAAACACATCAACAAACTCTAAATCTTGCCATTTTTTTTCTGTTTTATACAGATAACTTTCTAAAATATTAAACAATCCCTCTTTGGCTCTGTCACTTGTCGGTCGTGTTACATCTTCTGATGCAGCAACAAGTTTTTTACCCCGAAATTGGCCACTGATAATTCTCATAATAACTCTTTCAATGCTTTTTTCGTTATTTCACGAACACCACCTTTTTCTAAATTACCTAATTGAAAAGGTCCATAAGAAATACGAATTAATCGTGTTACAGGCATTTTAAAATATTCCATCAATTTTCTGATTTCCCTATTTTTACCTTCTGTCAATGTAATTTGTATCCAACTGTTTGTTCCTTGCACACGTTCAGTTTCCGCAATACAAGGAGCATATTTAACACCTTTTATTGTAACTCCTTTTTGTAATTTTTTTTGTATTTCAGGCGTTAAAATACCATGAATTCGAACTCTGTATTTTCGTTTCCACCCTTTTGATGGGTGTTCTAACTCGCGAGCCAAAGCACCATCCGTTGTTAATAATAATAAACCTTCTGAATTCAAATCTAATCGACCTACGGACACTACTCTTGGCAAATATGCAGGTAGTTTTTCAAACACAGTTGGACGCCCTTGAGGATCTTTATGCGTTGTTACCAATCCTATCGGTTTATGATAACACCATAAGCGGGTCTCTTGTTTTTGAGCAATTGGTTTTCCGTCAACAATAACGCTATCTTCTTCTGAAACCGTAAAAGCAGGTGTTTTTAATACTTCTCCATTTACTTGAACACGTCCTTGTAAAATCCATTCTTCAGCAACTCGCCGAGAACACAATCCGGCCGCTGCCATTACTTTTGCAATTCTTTCTTTTTTATCTGTCATAAAATCTTCTTTCATTTCTGTTATAAATGGTATATTATACAAAAAACACAAAAGAGGAAAGAAAAAAATTAATGAATGACGAAATTTTACGTATTGCTTTAAAAGCTGCTCAACAAGCTTATGATTGTGACGAAGTTCCTGTCGGTGCTGTTATCTTTGATTCTGTTACAAAAAATATCCTTTGTACAACATTCAATCAAACAGAAACGCTCAAGGATCCAACAGCTCACGCAGAATTATTAGCTATTCAAAAAGCCTGCCAAATTTTAAATGAAAAGCGGTTAAACGGCTATTCTATGTTTGTTACATTAGAACCTTGCGCTATGTGTGCGGGTGCTATTGCTTGGGCAAGATTAGATTCGTTATACTTTGGTGCTTCCGATCCCAAATCTGGGGGTGTTCAACAAGGAGCCTGTGTTTTTTCACACCCTCAAACACACCATAAAATTTCTGTTTCAGGCGGATATTCTGCTGATATTTTCGGACAATTATTAACATCTTTTTTTAAATCTAAACGAGGCAAATAATGGAACAATTTGAAAAACCGGTTCTGTCTGTTACAGAAATTTCTTTATCTTTAAAATCTTGTGTAGAACAAATTTTTGGCGATATTCGTGTCCGTGGTGAAGTGATGGGGGTTAAGAAAGCTCCATCTGGCCATACCTATTTTTCTTTAAAGGATAACGATTCGGTTTTATCAGCTATTTGTTGGAGAGGAAGAGATAAAACAACAAACGACTCGCTACAAGATGGCTTGGAGATTATTTGTCATGGAAAACTCTCAACATATCCAGGTCGCTCAAATTATCAAATGATTGTTGACAGTGCAGAGCCCGCTGGTATTGGCGCTTTCTTAAAATTATTAAACGAAAGAAAGATAAAGCTTGAAAAAGAAGGTTTGTTTGATTCATCACGTAAAAAAAACATCCCTTTCTTACCAAATGTTATCGGTGTCGTAACCAGTCCCTCTGGTGCTGTTATTCGTGATATTATGCATCGTCTTAATGATCGGTTTCCCAGACATGTACTCCTTTGGCCCGTTCTTGTACAAGGTGATGGTGCGGCTGAACAAATTACTCAAGCCATTCAGGGTTTTAATAACATTCCACAAGAAGGTATAACAACCGAATCAGGATTTATTCCTCGACCTGATCTATTGATTGTAGCAAGAGGTGGTGGTAGTTTTGAAGATTTATGGTGTTTTAATGAAGAAAACGTTGTTCGTGCCACTGCCGAATCATATATTCCCATTATTTCAGCTGTTGGACACGAAACAGATACAACTTTAATTGATTATGCCTCTGATTTAAGAGCTCCAACACCAACTGGTGCTGCCGAAAAGGCTGTCCCTGTTTTAGCAGAATTATCTGCTTATCTTAATGATGTTAACAACCGCTTAATTGATGGATTATATCGGATTATTGAAAATGCTCAAATAAAACTAGATGGGTTAATTAACGCCATGCCCAAACTAAACGATGTCATACATTTATTTTCAGAACGCTTAACAAACTATTCAAAGCAAATGGACAGCAGTATTCTGTTTTACTTAAAATCTATTGAAAATCAATATATTACAAACACAAAATTACTCAAATCCTATTCATATAACGCCGTTTTAGAGCGAGGCTTTTCATTAATAACGGGGAATAACGGACAAGTTTTATCCTCTGCGGCTCTTGCACAACAGCAAGAAATATTAAATATCAATTTTGCAGACGGAATAGTTTCAGCAACACCTTGCTCTCAACATATATCACGCTCTCAAACTCAAAAAACACATCAATCAACAAAGAAGAAAAACAAACCTAACATAGAGCTGGATTTATTTTCTTTCACAATAAAATAATTACATTGTAACAACATTATTTGTACGAGTTTTAGTTATGACACAATCAATATTTTTAAAAAATTCTAAACCCTCCTATTTTTGTAATTACAAAACACTTAAAAACATCACTCAATATATTTTATGTATCTCTTTTGTAATTACAACATTACCCACCTTTGCTTTTACATTAGAAAATGAAATTCAAGACGGAAAACTCATTCGTGGTACGCTCAACAAAAATGAAATTCTTTGGGTTAACAATAAACGGGTTCACAAAAATCCGAATGGTCTTTTTTATTTTGGGATTCCTCAAAACGAAAAAAAAGTAGAAATACGAATTAAGCAAACATTTAAAGATTTGGAAATCAACAATAACCAAACATTTCACATAGAAAAAAATACGATAAACGTTCCTCAACAAAAATGGCATACAACAATCATTAAAGGTCTTCCTCAATCCAAAGTAACCATTACTGCACAGAATCAGGAACGCATTAAAAAAGAAAATCTACTTTTAAAAGAGAAACGACAAACTTTTTCAGAAAACTATTTTCCCATTTGTTTCCAACGCCCTATCAACAAGAATAACTATCGTATTTCAGGACATTTTGGTTCACGCAGAAAGTTAAATGGCCAAATTGGTGTCGGTCATAGTGGAACTGATTATGCTGCACCAATCGGAACACCAACTGTTGCTATTGCAGATGGTATTGTTGAGATTGTTCATTCAGATATGTTTTTGTCGGGTAAAACTATATTAATAAATCATGGCTATGGATTATTCTCATCTTACTCACATTTAAACGAGATAAAAGTTAAAACGGGAGAAAAAATAAAAAAAGGAGATATTGTTGGTACTGTTGGAAATACCGGTCGCTCAACTGGACCTCACTTACATTTCACAGTAACATGGTTTGAAACAAGAATTAATCCGGAACAACTATTTAATGATTTTGGTTGTTAATTGCATAATAACAAAAAAATCCCCTTTTCAGGGGATTTTTCCAAATACTTAATAAAATTATGCAACCTTTTTTAACTGACAAGTACAATAATCTTCCAAAAACCATTTACGATCATCAAATTCTGATTTTTTACCCTTGTTGAACTGGCTATATGGACGAAAATACCCCATTACACGAGTCCAACATTCAACAGGTTGACGTTCGTTCTCATTTGTTTTTAAAATTTCCCCGTCTGTCAATTCCATACTATTATTCTCCTGTTCACTTTCAGTTTTCAACATGTTTGTTATATGTATCATTTAACCTGATAATATAAAAAATGTCAATACCTTTTTGAATCTTTTTTTACAGATCATTGATTCTTAATAAAAAAAATTTTAAAATTCAATAATTATCTAAATCATAATTTAGTCGTGTTACACTTTTTTCTTTTATTTTATTGACTTTTGTGCTAATAAAACAAAATCAAGGTTAGAATAAAATGTTGATTCGAAAAATTTTAATATCTTTATTTTTTTATATCATAAGCACTATATTTACTTATGTTTTTTTGGATTTCTTGTCTCATATTGTAAACAACAATAAAAACCGAGTGGGGGCTTATATTCGTGTCAAAAATGAAATAAAAACCATTGAAGCTTGCCTTAATTCTATTGATGGTGTTTTTGATCACATTGTCATTATTCATTCTAATGAAAAAGATGATGGTTCAGTTGCTTTTATGCAAGAATGGTGCAACAAACGAAAATATTGTGAAATACACGAATATCCTCATACTGTATTTTCATCTCATGATAAGAGGTATAGACAGAAGTTTAAACCAGAAAATTCATTAGCTGCTTATTATAATTTTGGTCTTCAATTTTTTCAACCAGAAGAATGGGTAGTTAAAATTGATGCCGACCAAGTATATATCAAGCCTTTATTGTATCAATTTATGCAGAAATTTAAAAAAGGAAATGCCGATGACACAAAACAGTATGGATTAAGAGGATATAACACATTTGTATACAATAATAAAATTGTAAAATATGGTTTAGGAGAAACAAATGGCGGATATGATTCGTTTATTATTAAGCGAAAAAATATAAAAACATTCAATCAAACACCATTCTATGAAATATTAATAACAAAAAACTGTTTAAATGGAACTCATTCTAAACCTGTTTGGTTTCATTTTATGAAATCATTAAAATCTAACGGACATATCCGGCAATTAACAGAAGCAAAACCGAATGAAATAAAAAATTTATCAAAAAAAGAAATATATTTATTTAAAAAGTTCATTAAACCATTTTTAGTTAATTCACCTTATAAGAATGTTCAATTTTAAAATAAATTAAATTTAACATACTTTTTTACTTGTAATATTTTTGTATGTCTGCTATGGTATGAAAAGCAGGTTATCTGCTTATGATTATACAATCAAAATAAATAAAGGAGTTTATATATGTTAAAACAAACATTACTAGTTGTTAGTGTTTTATCATTAGCAACAGCAGCCTCAGCTTTAGAATCTACAAACCCGTTTTTTGGTCCTACAAAAGGTTCTATTGCCTCAACAACATCTTATGATTTCTCAACAGATACAATCAAAAATGATTATGTTCGCATAAAAGAATATGACCATCTTCTTTCTCAAACATTACAATATGGTTTGACCGATACAGTTTCATTGGATGCTACAATTTCAAACGCTTGGAGCAAAGTAGCTGATGGGGAATCAACAGAAAAAGATGATAAAAACATTGATTTTGAAATCGGTTCAACATGGAACGTTTTAACGGGTAATACAAAAGTTCAATTAAGTGGTGCTTATGGTCAAGAAGAATCAAACAGCAACGATAATTTTGGTGCATACAAATATGCCAAAATCGGTGCTAAAGCCGGTTACAAAATGGGTATTTACACACCATACATTGCCGGTGAAACAGAAATTCCTGTTGCACAACACAAAGATGGCGACAACAATATGAAATATGAAGGTAAAGTTGGTTTGTATACCTATTGTCCAAAAATGAAATGGTCTTTAGATACAGCAGTTCGTGTTAACTACGATGAAGAAGTAGAAGCAACTGCTTATTCAGCCGATGTTGAAGCTGCTTACCATATTACAAAGAACTGGGCAGTTAGTGCCTATGGTTCTTATGTTCTCGATGGCGAAGGTCAAGACAATATAAATGTTTATGGCAAAAAAATCGGTTTAAGATTACGTACATCATTCTAATTTTATTAACAAAAAAAACACCACTTAAAAAAGTGGTGTTTTTTTTTATTTACAAAAATTTTTTTATCGTGTATACTTATAAAAAAGGAAATACAACAATGAAAAAGTATTTTTTATTTTTATCTGTTTTACTTTTAGCACATACGTCGTTTGCGTCATGTGTTAGGTATCCAATTCAATATAATGTTAAAACAGATACTGGTAAAGTTGTTTATAACACCAAGCTTAGCCGTACAGAATTTGCTAAAGCTGCCAAAATTAAAGTATCTCCACATACAGTTGGTTTAACAGTTACACCTTCACCGATGATGGATCTTAAAACAACAAAACAAATTAGACAAACTGGTGATTCGGCTTGTGTTCAATTATCAAATGTTGAATTTACAATCAGATATGATACCATAACGGTATATATTGATAAAAAATATCCCAAAAACTCTTGTAATTTCAAGGTAACAAAAGAACACGAAGATTATCATGTTGCTGTTTTTCAACAAGCTATTGAATTTTTTAAACCAGATATTGAAAAAGCACTCAAAAATGCTATCCAAGAATTAAAACCTGAAAAAGTATTTTCTGAAAAACAAGCAGATGTTGTCATACAAAAACAAAAAAACCAAATTTATAAAAAGCTAAAACCCGTGATGGAACATATTAACAAGAAAATTGTTGAAAAAAACTACGCTATTGACACGCCAGAATCATACAAAAAAACAACAAAACGTTGTAAAAAATGGTAAAACATTAAAAAAACATGTTTTATTTTTCATTATTCTATTTTTTTTCGCAATAAATGCTGATGCGTCAAACACTGTTAAAATCCATGTTAAAGTCAACAAAGGTATCCTTCATTATCATCATGACCTCTCTATAAAAGAAGTATCTCAATTATGTAAAAAACCTGTTTAGGGATGCAACAAGTCTCAAACTTTCTCATAGTTTCCAAAAATTCAATATAAAACAACCCAATATTTCAAACAAAAATGTTATCACATTTCAGCCATTAATTTTGAATATGGCTTAAAACAATCAGATATATACATTGCAAAAGAATTTGCTAAAAATTCATGTCGTTATAATGTTATCAAAAAACATGAAGAAAAACACTATAAAGTTAATTTATATGCTTATATTTTTTTTAAATCTCAGCTTCAAAAAGAAATAAAAAAAATTGTATCAGGCATTCAACCATTCTGTGTACCTCAAAATACACCTCAATCTGAACAGGCCATATTTTACCATAAACAAGCAATAAATAATTACATAAAACAAAGTATCACACCTTTTTTAACATTTTTAAATAATAAACGAAAAGAAAAACATGAAAAAATTGTCCACAATCCTCTTATAAAACCATATGAATTTAGCCATTGTCCAGCAATGGACAGGCAAACCAAAAAGTTAGTTTATTCTATACTTAAAGATAAAAAGAAAAAGTAAAAAAGAACAAAAACTTAAAACCAACGTTTTTTCTTTAAATAAGATAATTGGATAATTGCAATTAAAAACAAAAATAAGGCAACTACAAAAAAGCCTAATGGACTATTTCCAAACGGAATACCTCCTATATTAGCTCCCAACAAGCCCGTAATAAACGTCAATGGAGTAAAAATAACAATTACAATAGACATAATATACATTGTTTGGTTTAAACTAACATTTGTTTTAGAATCCAATTCTTCTTGTGTAACTGTTGAGTGATCGCGAGCCGAATTTAAATCTTCCACGGCTTTAGATAAGTCTAAATAAATTTCACGCAACTGGTTATTGTTTTCTTCTGTTAATACCGGATGTGAAACACTTCTTAATACTTTTGCCACATCTCGTTGAGGAACTAAATAACGTCTTAACCCGACAATTTTGTGTCGCAATAAACTTAAATTTTCTCGCAACTCCTTATTACGAAAACTTTCCGGCTCAATAACCCGTTCTTCCAGCTCATCCACTTCATCACTGATTCGTGTAATAGCATTTTCAATATGTTCCGTCATTGTTTTAACCAATTCAATAAAACAATCAGACGGCGTTTTAGGTCCATTACCCTTCCGAAACAAAGCACGTACACGCCTAACTGCTGGAATAGGACGATGGGAAAGCGTTAAAATCCGATTCTTTTCAATCCACATATGTAACGCCACCATGTCGTCAATTTCAGCTGATTTTTGCGTATTAATTCCCCTCATAACAACTAAAATGCCTTTTTTCTTAGGAAAGTAACGCGGAGAAGTGTCTTCATCAAGCAAATTTTCAATAACACGTTCATCCAAACGCATCTCTCGCAACCACTCTTGGTTTTCTTCATCTTTGTAGTCAATATGTATCCACATCATCTTTTCAGATGTGTTGGGTACTTTTTCCAAATCCAAAGGCTTTGCTCCACCTTTACCGTCTAAATGCAATCCGAATTCTGGTGTTATTGCCATTAGATATCCTTTCTGAACAAAGATTAATCTATTTATTTTGCTTGATTAAACATAAGATTATTCAATACAACAATCAACCAACTCACGTACTTTTGATTTAAAACGTTGCATCATTGATGAGCCGGCAGTAACGGTTTCTTCAGCTTGATTTTCAGAAGAAACAGGGGTATTTGTTTCTGTTGTTTCTGAAACAGTAATAGCAGATGCTGTTTTTGTAACTGCATCTAATGAATCCGGTTTCCATGAAATTTCTTTTACATTAATCATATTCATATTCAAACCCCAAAACAAACAATACAAATCGTAAGCTTGATTGAATAAATTGTAAGCATCCTTGGTATTACCCATAGATTGTTGTTTTGTGCCAACTTCTAATAAACGCATAGATGTTGCTAATAAATGCTTTGAAATACACCAAACTTCTCCCTCATATGACGGAATAATTTTTAACATTAAGTTTTTACGCATTTCACGAACATCTTGAACCATATCATAAAAACTGTTTTTACCAGTTTTTGCACCGGAAAAAATCAAATGTTCCTCAATAGAAATTAAATTCATAATAGCTATTGTCAAATCTTGATCTGAAGATAAATCTTTGGGATTTTTCTTCTTCATATTATCCATACGTTCTACAAACTCTTTTACGTTTTTTGCTTTTTCCATAAGAACACTCCTTTTATTCTGATAATGGTAAAATATCTTCTGTCATATTTGTTTTTGTTGCACAATCACACAACGGATAGAAATAAAACAAAGCACTGATTAACGAGACTAAAACAACGGGAACAACCACTTTTTCAAATGGAAAATGAGCATGTCCTCCATTTTTTTCTTTCATCCATGCATAAAGATTAACACCAAAAATAAAAACAAAAGCACCAATAATATTGCTTAACAAAAATGAATCGATATATAAAAATCCAATTATCATCGGTTCATATATCATACCACCTGGAATACCTGGAATATACATCAATCCGATTGAAGCAATAGATAATCCCATTAAAATATTTTGGTATCCTTTAAAAATCCAGTTTTTCTTATTAAACCAACGAATTAAAAAATAACCAACAATTGCCAACAAAGCTCCTGACCAAACACCGATAACACATTTATCCAAACCGGTTTTTTCAGCTAAATACAATGAAGCACCAACCGTCACCATACAAACAGGACAATTTGCCATTGCCTTAAAACTCATTAATAATACTGATAAAAAAGCACTTATTCTTAACATTATTTTCCCCTTATTATTTAGATACTCTTTGTATACTGTTTTTTTTAAAAAAATGCAACCATTAAATTTGCATTCAAAATAATAAAAATTTACCACACAAAACGAAAATTTATCACATTTTTTTATGTTATTAATACAAAAAAATATTGCATTTTATTTTTAATATGATAAAATATATATTAACAAAAATAAGGAGTATATCATGTCTTACGATTTTATTCAAAAATTATACGATCAAATTACAACTCAAAACGTTCAAATAGAAAATTGCCCTAAACCGTTTTTAACTTTGGTATCAGGAGTATTCTTGATGTTTACAACAAAATCTTTTGATTATAACAAAAACGGTTTAAAATTTCATGTTCGCATTGCTGATGAAGATATCCATGAAGCTTTAAAAATTGTAGCGCAAACAGTCCAAAAGCATAATATCGGTTTTTTTAAAGTAGCCCACCGACCTTTTTCAGCCTCATCACAACAACACGGTAAACAATTTACGATTTATATTGATGAGACAAAAATGAATCCATCTGTTTTAAATGCTTTTACAAATGATTTAGAAACTCGTTTAGCAAAAGCCGACATTCGTCCGAATAAAATTGGTGAAAATATGAAAAAAGGAGACAGGTTAATACCCAATTCAACATACCTTTCTTACCGATATGACAAATCCGAATATTTAATTGATACACCAAAAAAATTATATAATTTTCTAAAAAAACACAATATTCCTTACAAACTAGACGATGATAACAATCCTCGTTTTGTATATATCAATCCTGAAATTGCAAAAGAATTGGTTAAACAAGAATATTTAGTTCTAAATAATGTAAACAATCATAATGCACCTATTGTTATTTTTGATTCTAACCAAGCACATATTCAATTGAAAAACTTAACAAGTTCAAGACCTTCAAACATATCTTACAAACCACCATTAATAAATGATGTGTTAGCAAATGTTGAAATAAGAACACAACAAAATTGCATTATTTACAACACGGGATATTGCGAGGTTTTACCGGGATCTGTTCAATCTGAACAAAAAATTAAAAACATTTTAAACCAAAACAATATTGAATATGTAACAATAACCAAAGAAAATACATCTGTTATTCGTATGCCCTATACCCAAGAAACAGAAAAAGTTTTAACCGAAAACAAACTGACCGCATCTACAAGCTATGCCAAAACTGACAACACGCGTCTTTCTATTTTAAATATATTAGATTATTCTCCAATAACCCAATATACTTCTACCGGACGCATTGAACTTGCTATTCCGACAAGATATTCAGAATTACGTAATGAGATGATTACCATTTTAAAACAACAAGGAATTCATCCTCAAAAATTAAAAGATAATTATACCGGACAATATTTCTTA
This sequence comes from Alphaproteobacteria bacterium, assembly GCA_045638265.1. GTDB lineage: Bacteria > Pseudomonadota > Alphaproteobacteria > CAAHEQ01 > UBA3637 > RGIG4140. The sequence goes on from JAZUBA010000070.1 coordinate 17,496, forward strand.
TCTTTTCCGCAAACACGAAGTTCTTTAAATTTTGTTAAAGCTTTGAAACATGCCCGATTGAGCACTGTACCAAACGATTACATGCCAGTTAAAAACACTCAAAGAACTTGATTAAAAACGATATTTTAAAGCAACTTTTCCGGTTTGCGAAATATGACTAACACGCCAATCAACATCATAATTTGCTGACAACTCTGCTTGTTTAAATTGCAAACCCATACCAACACCTGCCTTTAAGGATGCTCGATGTAATCGTTTACCCTCTAAAGCAAAAACAGTATTAATTTCAGGCATATCAACAACCGTTAAATTATTATTTGATTTGATATCATAACTCCCTGCTAACCGAAACATCGGTTGAATAGATGTACATTTATTTAAAGTATAAGTAGGTGCATATTGTGTACCAATAGTTGCTGTTAAAACCTCTCCATTTCCATCCGGTGTTATTGGATTATTGTGTTTATCAGCATTCACATAAGTATATTTTAATCCACTGTAATTATGAACATTTCCAAAATGATACCCGCTTATAATCGTGGATTGATAAATATCCGTTTTTCCTTTTTCTGCTTTGATAATATCACTCTTATTCTTGTAACGACCATAATGATAGTTGAATTGTCCGGCAACATACCATTTTTGCGGTTGATATTTTCCATATATATAATAAGAATCTGTTTCAATATTTGCTTTTTGAGTTATATTTTTTACTGTTGCATCTGCATAAACATAACCCAATTTCATTAAAAACGAATCACTAATTGAAGACTGTATATCCGCACTAAAACCACGAACATTTAAATCAAATCCTGCTCGTTGAGAATTGTGTGTTTTATTATAGAAACCTGTTAATTCACTTCCAAATATCATTGTATTACCTTGTAATGAATTAACAAGCATTTCATTAGCACAAACTATGTTACCATATACTAAAACACTTCCCAAAAGTACAAATCTGTTTATATAGCACAAAATGCTTTTTCTATAACTCATTTATCATTTCCTTTCTTTTGTTTTAGATTATTATTTATTATTTCTCTTGTCAAGATTATCTTTTTCATTTTAATATATTACTTGCATTTAATATTTAAATTAATTATAATGTTATGCTATAAATTAGAAAGAAGGAATTACTTTGACCCAACACGCCATAATTTGTAACGAACTAACAAAAATATTTTTTCGTAAAGAAAAATTATTTACACCTAAACATCCTGTTTATGCTGTTAATTCATTATCTTTTAAAGTTCCATGTGGTGAATTTGTTGCTTTTATCGGGCCTAACGGTGGTGGAAAATCCACAACCGTAAAATTGTTAACATCTATTTTACACCCAACATCCGGTTCCGCAACAATCAATGGATTAAATCCTTGGAAACAAAGAAAAGAATTGTGTCATACCATTGGTGCCGTTTTTGGTCAAAAATCTCAATTATACTATCAATTACCCGCTAAAGAAACTTTTTATTTGCTATCAGCATCTTATGGATTAAAATCATCAGAAGCAAAACAACGCATAAAACATTTAGTTAATCTTTTTGAAATAGAAAATTTAATTAACCACCCCGTTAAAACACTTTCATTAGGGGAACGAATGCGTTGTGAAATTGTGGCTTCACTTATTCATAAACCATCTATTTTATTTTTAGATGAACCTTCTATCGGTTTAGATATTGATGCCAAAATTCGTTTACGCCAATACTTAAAGCAACAAGCATCTAATGAAGGCACAACGGTTTTTTTAACCAGTCATGATGTAGACGACATTGAACAATTATGTACTCGTGTTTTACTTATTAATAACGGAAAATTAATGCTTGACAGTTCTATGAATGAATTAAAAGAAAATTATTGTACCGAAAAAAATCTTTTTATACGATATATTGATAACACGCAACAAACATTAACCATCTCTTCCAAAGATGTAAGTAAAACAATTAAACAATTAACAGCCAAAAAAGAATTTTGTGATTTAACCATTCAAAATATCGGTTTAGATAAAATAATTTCTACTTTATATAAACAAACAACATGAAAACATATTTCTCATTTATCAAAGCAACAATGAAAGAGCAAGCACGTTCACCAGGGGTGTTATTAATTCGTGCTTGTTTTATGTGTTTAATGTTGATTATCTTTAATCAATTTTGGAGTGTTCTAAAAGCAACAGGCAACACAGCAATTCAACTAAACGCCTCTGATTTTTTATGGTATCTTCTCATTGGTTGCATTTTACAATTTTCACGACCGGAAGGATTACATAAACAAATTGAAGATGATGTAAAATCAGGCAGTATTGCCTATCAGTTGATTCGTCCAATAAATATTATTGCTATTTATTTTTGCCAATCTATCGGTACATTTTTAATCAGAACACCTTTTTTATTTTTAGTCGGTAGTTTTGTGATTTATTTGTTAACCGATGCTACATTACCATCTGTTTTTCATTATTTACCTTTTTTCGCTTGTTTACTGTTTTTAAGTATCTGTTTTATTTCACTTTGTACTGTTTTTATTGGACTTTCAACACTTTATTTGCAAGATTCTTTACCTTTCTTTTGGATTGTTCAAAAATGTGAATATGTTCTGGGAGGTTTGTTTTTTCCTATTATTTTTTACCCTGATTGGTTATATCATTTTTGCTTAATGACTCCTTTTGCTTGGAGTGGATATGCTGTTTCATCTCTTATGTACAACTGGTCTTTCACATATGCATTTCTTATTTTAGGTCATTTAGTCTTTTGGAATCTCTTTATGGTGTCAGCTGTATATATTTTATATTTATTTATCAAAAAAAGAGTGAGTATTCATGGTTAAAAATACTTTTTCATTTTACAGACGACTTGTTAAAACCGGTTTAAAACAATCTTTTGCTTTAAAAGGTGCCTTTTTTTGTCGTATGATATTTATGATTTTTAATAACCTAATGATGCTATTGGCTTGGGGATTAATGTTCAAAAAATTCCATACAATTAACGGATGGGACTTTAATCACTTTGTTTTTATGACAGGTCTGGCCGTTTCTTCTTTTAGTATTTGGCCTTTATTCTTTCGTGGCACTGGTATTTATTTGTCCCGAATGATTGAAAATGGTGATTTAGATGCTTATCTGCTCCAACCACGACAAGTTTTACCTCATATAGCCTGCTCTGTTTCCGACCCTTCAGGTTTTGGTGATTTGGTAACAGGCATAATTTTACTTATCTGTTCCGGATTTTTAACTTTTAATACAATACTTATTGTTTTATTTTGCTTTATCTGTGCTACCATTTGTTTTTTAGCGATTAATATATGTGTCAGTTCTTTACCTTTTTACATCAATAAAACATCTGAAATCGGGGAAAGAATTTTTTATATGTTTTTCAGTATATCTAATTATCCCGGATGTATTTATTCCGGATATATGAAACTTCTCTTTTGCACTATTTTTCCGGTCGGTATTATTTCTGTTTTACCAGTTCAACTCGTACAAAATTTTTCTTGGCAAGTTTTCCTTTACCTTTTCTTATTTACACTTTTTATTTTGACAACAAGTATTTTCTTGTTTTATACTGGGTTAAAGCGATATGAAGGAAGTAACCGTTTTGGAGTACATGGCTAACACAAATGAAAATACAAAAACTTTTAATTATTTTTACTCTTTGTTTACTAACCAGTACAACAGAACTTGTTTCTTATAACAAAGTCGCTTGTTTTAGTGTTAAATCATTTTCTGCCAAAGAAAGAAATTTTTTTTCAAATCTAGCACTGAAATTAAAATCCTTTGGTTATACAACAATAAACACCGAGCGTTGTTTAATGGATAATGCTATTATTTTAACAAATCACCATTCCAAATTTCATAAGTTTACACATCCTGTTTATTTTTTTGATTTTAAATCATCTAAACAATTTAATCGCCCTCCCTTACAAAATAATTATGCAGAATTTTATACCGATAATAAAACTGACAAAACAAAAAAATATATTGATTTAGAAAACCCTTATTTTGAAGCAATTAAAGTAGCAAAAGATATTCAGCATAAAAAATTTCAAAATAATTATTTCAAAATTACATTAATGACTTCAACCGGATTAGGCAACCAATTATTCAATTACGCTTCTGGTTTTGCTTATGCCAACAGACATAACAAAAAAACTTTTTTACTACACCCATATAATGCAGTTATAGATGCTTTTAACATTCCTGAAACAAATATATCTGATACAGAAAAAATGTTTTATATTCGAAACTTCACAAACCAGCGAAAATCAAGTGGTCATGCCGTATTAAATAAAAATCTGTTCTTATATAATATTTATGGATCCATTTCATACTATCATCAAAGTTACTGGAATTTTCATGATGCAATTCCTCAAATACAAAAAAGGTTAAAATTTAAACCATTTACTACTCAAAAAAATATAGAATTAGCAAAACAAATTCAAACAGAAAACAGTGTATCCATACATATTCGTTTAGGTGACTATATTCACAACCAATATCCATTGTTAATCTATTCTAATTATTATGAGCATGCAATTAAATATATCCAACAACATGTGCCCAATCCTGTTTTTTATGTTTTCACAAATGATGCAAAACTTGTCAAACGAATTTTTAAACCTCAAATTCCATACACACTTGTAACAGGTAATACGGGAAAAGAAAGTTTTAGAGATATGCAATTAATGAGTTTGTGTAAACACAACATCATTGCCAATTCAACTTTTTCTTGGTGGGGAGCATTATTAAATACAAATGAAAATAAAATTGTTATTTATCCGGATACATGGCTCTCTTGGGATGAAAATTGGTTAGAATATATGCGAGTTCCAAACTGGATTGAAATACCTACTGATATAACAAAAAATAAAAAAAACCAGTGTTGTGTTTATCCTAAAAAAGACCTCTAAAAAAGAGGTCTTTCTTTACTTTAAATCATCATCTTTATGGTCTTTTAAATAAATTTTCCGGATTAAATTCTTTAGGAAAAGAAAACGTGTTCTTTTCATATTTACTTAAAATATACCGAAAATAAGTTAAAACAAACAACCGTGTTGCAGATGACAAACCGGAATGTCCTTTGACAGTATCAATTTTAGAACATAATTCATGAATAGTTACTTTTTCTCGTAAACAAATATCCGATAAAGATATCCATGTTTCTCTATCTAATCTCATACTGGTTCTACGTCCGTTAACAATAACATTTTTACATACCAACATTAAAAACTCCTTTCATTTTCACATAAAACAAGTTATAATATAACGTAAGAAATAATAACAAGAAAAAAATTAATATTTTTGTATTTTTTTCTCAAATTAACTGTTCAAAATTTTTTTTAACAACCTATGATTGTGGAATTTGCAAATGATTTATAAAAAAAAGAAAATTCAACCCATTTTTCGAGCATGTGATTATCCTGAATGTCCAGAATGTGGTGAATTTCGTGCACCAAAGGATCGTTCTTTGAGAGAATATTATTGGTTTTGCTTAAAACATGTTACTCAATACAATAAAAATTGGGATTTTTATCAAGGTTTAAGTAGCGAAGAAATAGAACAACATATTCAAAACGATACTACTTGGCAACGTCCAACTTGGAAACTGGGTCAAAAACAAATATTTCAAAATTTCACTGATCAAATCAATGATTCTTTTGGTTTATTTAATGAATCTGAATTAGGCATGAGTGGTAAATACAATCCACCACAAAAACCTATTCAAAAACACGAAAAAAAATTAGTTATTGCCGCTCAGTTTTTAGAAGTTGATTTTCCTTTAAATTTGACTGAAATCAAATCACAATTCAAAAAACTAGCTAAAAAATATCATCCTGATGCAAATCAAGGAGATAAAAAAGCTGAACAATTATTTAAGGAATTATTAGACCATTATCGCTATTTATTAAAACATTTCGGTGAAATGAAATAATGAATAAATCTAATTATTCTTTTAAATACATCAATATTAACTATTTTCAACACCTGGTAATTCTAAAATAATATCGCTAGATATTTTTTCATATTACCCTTAAACAATAATCTTTTTAATATATACTTTTCAATTAATTTTCTTTTAATTTTAATATACCTTCAAAAATCATTGATAATCTTTATTATCACTATTTAAAAATTTTTGCAAGAACTTTTTTTGAATAAAATCGTATGATTACAAGCACTTATTACGAATTTACATCAGATTGTATATAAAAAAAACATATGATTGAAGGGGGCAAAAAAAGAAACAAAAAGTCTGTTTGATTGAAAAATAAATATTTTTTAATAAAAAACCGTATTAAAATCTAAAATAAAAAAACATACAAAAAAAATGTCATTTTTTTACTAAATTTTAATACGGTTCTTATCGAAATTACCTACATCGTTCAAATTAATCCCATTCAAAAATATTTTGAAATATCATTATCAAAATACTTTTACAACCAAAACAATTCAAAAAATACAAATAATCTCAATACTTAATTATAATTTATTTCTTAAAATTTGTCAAATAAAATAAAAAACGAATCGCTTTTATACGATTCGTTTTACTTTCTTACCAATGCAATAATATTCAAAACCATATTTTAGAACTTCCGCATCCTCAAGCATATTCCTAAAATCAAATATAATTTTTTGATTCATACATTCCGCCAAAGTTGCAACATCTAATTGAGAAAACTCTTTCCACTCCGTTAAAATAACTAAAACATCAGCATTTTCTGCTGCTTGATACGGTGAATCAGCATAATTTATTTTATCACCTAATATTTGACAGGCTGTTCCCATAGCTTTTGGATCATAAGCAGTTATATTATTTATCTTTTTAGATAACAAAGCTTGAATAACATCCATCGCAGGACTTTCCCGACAATCATCCGTTCCATCCTTAAAAGCCAATCCCAAAATAGCAACTTTTGGATTATTTATCTCCTTCACCCTCTCCACAATTCGATTCGCTAATTCTTCTTTTCGCTTTTTATTTCCTTTAATGGTAGTCTCAATTAATTCTATCGGTACATTAAGCATACGCCCCATAAAAGCCATAGCCATTGTATCTTTTGGGAAACAACTTCCGCCAAAACCAATACCAGCTTTTAAAAAACGATTTCCAATTCGTGCATCTAAACCCATACCTTGTGCAACCTCATCAACATTAGCATCTGCCTGTTCACAAAAATTTGCAATCTCATTGATATAATGAATTTTCATAGCTAAAAATGCATTGGAAGCATATTTAATTGTCTCACTGGAACGACGAGAAACAAATAACATTTCTGTTTTTCCTTCAAATGGTTTATATAATTCTTTCATCACATCTTTGGCTTTTTCAGAATTACTGCCAACAACAATCCGATCCGGATTAAAAAAGTCATGAACTGCAAAACCTTCCCTTAAAAATTCAGGCAACGAGATAACATCAAAACGAGCTGTCGGATTTTTGGTACGAATTAACTGTTCTATGTTATCTCCTGTTCCAACCGGTACTGTTGATTTTGTTGCAATAACAGTATAATCGGTTAAATATCCTGCTAATTCCGTAGCTGCTGCATAAATATATTTTAAATCCGCTTCGTGTGTAACCGGATGAGGTGGTGTACCAACGGCAATTAACACAACATCTGCACCCTCTATTGCTTTTTTCATATTGGTAGTAAATGTTAAACGACCGGCTTGAATATTCTTCTTAAATAAATCTTCCAATCCATCTTCATAAATTGTTAATTTACCTTGTTTTAAATCATCAACTTTTTCTTTTATTTTATCAACACAAACAACTGTGTTACCTAATTCAGCCAAACCGACACCTGTTGGCAAACCGACATATCCCGTACCAATAATACCAATTTTCATTATAATCTCCATTTAAAACTAATAAAAAAAATTATTGTTTTAGTATAATATCATTATCTTTATTGTCAAGTAAAACTTTTAAAAGAAAAGGGCTATCATTTTAGACAAATTATTTAAAACAAATAAAAAAATAGCATATCATTTCTTGATACACTACTTTTATTTTTATAATTCATTTTTTAATTTTGTACTTGATAAAGCTGACAATTTGTTCCTTGAATTGTTAATTTTTCCACTATGCCATCATCAATAACAAATGTGCCTGTACAATTACCAGTTTCTTTTGTTTGCGTATTGGATACAACAGGAATCTTGGATTTATCAAAAGCATAATCAATACCTGTAAAATCATACACAAGATATTTTTTATCATTTGTTGTATAACTTTTTTCAGGAAGCCCAAATCGTGTAATAACGGCATCCTCACTAACACCAATCCAAGAAGTCGGAGAAACACAACCGACTATAATACAACAAACAATCAAAAACCAACTTAATAATCCTATTTTTTTTCTCATATTAAATCCTCCTGATTCGTATATGAGAATATATTTCAGAAAATGCAATATAGCTTACGCTTTGGTTGATATATTAACAGGTAAAAACATTTTTTGCTAATCCGGCCAAAGATGTTTCTTTATATCCGGCCGACAAATGCTGTCCTGTTTCATACATTGTTTTAATAACACTATCCAATGTAACCAAATGACTACCATTTCCTCGTAAAGCTAAACGAGCCGCATTAACAGCTTTAACAGCACTTACAGCATTGCGTTCTATACAAGGAACCTGAACTAACCCGCAAATCGGATCACATGTTAAACCCAAATGATGCTCCATAGCAATTTCGGCTGCATTTTCAATTTGTTTATTAGTTCCACCCATAGCCGCTGTTAAACCGGCAGCAGCCATAGATGCTGCAACACCAACCTCTCCTTGACATCCAACTTCCGCTCCGGAAATAGATGCGTTCGTCCGATATAAACTACATATTGCCGAAGCAGTCAATAAAAATACACCCTGCCCGATTGCAACATCAAATGGCGCTCTTTTAGATGCGAATCGCTCATAATAACGTAAAACAGCGGGAATAACACCAGCCGATCCCATTGTTGGAGCAGTAATAATCTGTCCACCACATGCATTTTCTTCTGCTACTGCAAACGCCCACATATTAATCCAATCCACAATCATTAACGGATCAACATCATTAATATGAAACTTCTCTTCTAAACGTCTGTAAATCATAGGAGCTCGACGCACAATCCCTAATCCACCTGGTAATGTACCTTCTGTTACTAAACCACGCTCAATACCATTATTCATAATTTGTATTAATAATTCTAGCCGTTTTTTTACTGATTTAAATGTATGTAATGCCTCTTCATTATGCATCACAACATCCGCAATACTCATGTTATTTTCAATACATATCTGCATTAATTGCGAACAAGTGTCAAAAGGATAAGGTACATCTTGTTGAACAGTTTTATTTTTACCTAACTCATCAGAACGAAGAACAGTACCACCACCGATTGAAAAATAAATTTCTTCTTTTAAAATTTGATTTTTTTCATCCAATGCAATAAATTTCATACCATTTGAATGTTCCGGTAAAAATGTTTGTTTATCTAAAACAATATCTTTATCCATGTTAAACGGTATATTTTTTATTTGATTTAAACAAATTTGTTGAGATGACTGAACCAATCCAATATGATTGACTGACATATCTATTGTATCAGCCTCTAATCCCAATAAGCCATAAACAACAGCATTTGGCGTACCATGTCCAACACCTGTTAAAGCCAATGAGCCATATAAAACGACCTGAATACGAGTTGTTTTCACTAATAAATTTGTATCAGTCAACATTCTGACAAAACGTAATCCGGCACGCATTGGACCAACTGTATGTGAACTAGACGGACCAATACCAATAGAAAAAACATCAAATAAGCTATAATACATTGTTCCTCCTTTAACAACTGGATTTTTCTGTATTCTTAAAATAGCATAAAAAAAAGCACCTGAAAAGTGCTTTTTTTATTTTCAAGCAAATCGCCGATAAATTACATTTTTTTCAAAGCGGCAGCTAAACGTGAAACTTTACGAGAGGCTGCTTTTTTGTGCAATGTTTTTTTACCTGCTGCGCTCATTAAAGCGGATTCTGCTGCTTTGAAACAAGTTGTTGCAACTTCTTTATCACCTGTGGCAATAGCTGCTCTTGTTTTTTTAACAGCTGTTCTGACTGCATTTAAGCGATCAGAATTAATTCTTGTTCTTTTGGCATTACGTCTTACACGTGTTTTTGCCGATTTAATATTGGCCATATTTTTATTCCTTAACTGAAAAATTTATAAATTTAAGGCTTTCTTTATACACCTACAAAAACAAAAAGTCAACTACTTTTCATACTTTTATCAGAAAAAGTTATTCATTGGGATTATTTAATGTTATTTCAAAACGCAATTGTGTTGGATTTTGTGAATTAATAACCGTTATTACAAGTGTATCTTTATCCCTGATAAATTTATTTTTTTCCTCCATCTGCCAACCCATTTGAGGTAAAACATTTTGATAATAAGATAAAACCCGACATGAAGAAAACTCTTTTGAATATGCTTCAATATTGGTAATTTGTCCGGCGGGAGTATCAAAATTCATATCTTCCGTTGATTGAATAATTAAACCATCCATTAATGGAATATCACTCATATTAGGGAAAAACTGATTATTTGCCTGACAAGAACAAGAAATAAATAAACTTAGCAAACAAACAAATTTACTTAATCGGTACATTTTAATTCATTCTGTCTTCTTCTGTAAATATAGAACTACTCGGAGTTGATTTTTTTTGACTTCGCCGAGAAGTTTGCTTTTTTGATTGCGGTAATACATCTTGAACATCAGATGTTGTTTTAGGCGTTATCACTTTAATTTCAGGAGCTTTATATTTAACACCTAACAATTCGTCAATTTCTTTATTAATTTCTTCTAATTCTTGCTTCTTTTCCGCTAAAATTTCTTCTTGTTCTGATAAAGAATTATTTTTTTCTTCTGTCAATTGAGGCAACATTGATTCTACTGTACTGGTTGCCATTTTAATCTCATCAGCCGTTAAAATTTGTTCTAATGTTAATGCTAATTGTTCTGCTTCTTTACTTCCTTTCAAAGCAGCTAAAAACGCCCAACGGTAAGCCACAATATCATTTTGAGGCAATACTAAGCCTTTGTTATATAATTGTGCAACACGATATTGAGCTTTCACATGACCTTGTATTGCCGCTGATAAAAGACAATATGCCGCATTATTTCTGGTTTCCCCTTTTTCTAATAAAAATAATTCACCTTGATCAAACAATTCATCAGGGGTGGGCATAAAAACCCCTCCGTGTGTTTCATCAAACTGCCCATCACATTGTGCCGGAATGAATGATTCTTGATTATTTTCATCATAACTCCAAAACGCATTTTGAGCATATACATTTGTAAAAGAAAACAAACCACCAACAATTGTAGCTAAAATAATTTTGCGCATAAAATCCTCCTGATATTATCATTATCTATTATTCATACATTTTTTTTCAAAATATGCAAGCATAAAATACGATTCGTTGAAATTTCTACTCTCTCCACCATGTTGTTATGTCAGGTCCCTTCATTGGAACTTGTTTAGGATACTGTACATTTGGTTGCATCAAAAAACGTAATTCCGATGAATACCAATGCGGAATAACAATATGCTGACTCAGTAAAAATCTATCCAAAGCATGTACCGCCGTTATTAAATCCTTTTTTGTTTGAGCCGTTGTAACTTTATCTATTAGCAAATCTACCACTTGACTTTTGATACCGCTATAATTCATTGAACCTTCACTATCTGCTGCTTGAGTCCCCCAAAAATAACGCTGTTCATTCCCTGGTGATAAAGATTGCCCCCAAACTGAAACAATCATATCATAATCAAATGTATCTAAACGGTTTTTATATTGTATTGTATCAACCGAACGCACTTTAACTTGTATTCCGAGTCGTTTTAATTGTCCAATAAAAGGTAAAACAACCCTTTCCCATGTTGAACTACTACTGGCATTTAACAAAATTTCAAAAACAAAAGGATGACCGTTTTTATCAACAAGAATCCCCTGCTCTACTCGCCAACCAGCCTGAATAAGCATTTCCAATGACTGCTTTAACTTCTCGCGCATTCTGGTTTTATCATCAGAAATTATCGGTAAAGAAAATAACTCTGTTACATTTAATGATTGCCATAATTTCTTTTCAGCCTCACTTATAGTTTGAGGAGCTTTTAAATATGAATTATCAAAAAAACTGGTTGTTTGATTGTATAATCCATAGAACAAATTACGATTCATCCATTCAAAATCAAAAACATTAGATAATGCTTTTCTAACTAAAATATTTTGAAAAATCGGTCGTCTCAAATTAAAAACAAATCCTTGCATACCACTTGGCATCTGATGATGAAAAACAGCAGTTTTAATTTGTCCGTTTTTAATTAAGTCATCTTCTTGAAATTGAGCCCATTTTTTAGCTTCATTTTCTTGACGTACATCAAAAGCTCCCGATTTAAAAGCTTCCATTGCAACTGTTGTATCCCGATAATAATCATAACTTATTTTTTCAAAATGATAAAAACCCTTGTTGACATTTAAGTCACTTGCCCAATAATTCGGATTACGTTGATAAGAAATAGAACGACCGGCCTCATAGGATTCAATTAAATACGGTCCGCTGCTAACTGGAATATCTAAACTTGTTTTTTCAAAATCTCTGTTTTTCCATTCTTTTTCTGATAATACAGGTAATTCACCTAAAATAAAAGGCAATTCCCTGTTATTTGTATTAGGCTTGAAATAAAAAACAACCTGATAATCATCTCTTATTTCAACACGATCAACATCTTGATAATAATAACGATAAGTTGGAATACCTTTTTGTTTTAAAATATTAAACGAAAAAGCAACATCTTTTGCTAAAATAGGCGTATTGTCATTAAAACGTGCTTTTGGATTAATATGAAAAGCAACACCTTGATTATCCGGTAAAATTGAAATACCATCCGCAATTAAACCATATAAAGAAAAAGCTTCATCAGCACTGGATTTCATTAAAGTATCATGTGTTAAGCCTATTCCTGATGGAGCAATACCATTAATTGAAAATGGATTAAATGTGTCAAAAGAGCCAAAAGAAGCTTGTTTTAACACACCATTTCTTGGAGCATTTGTTTCTACATAATTAAAAGATTGAAAAGAAGATCCATATTTTAAATCTCCATGCATGGCTACACCATGTTGATAAACAAGTGGTTCAGATATCCCATAACAAACAGAAATATAAAAACAGAAACAAAAGCTGATATATCTAATCTTTGATAAAATCAATTTTAACATCATCTGGTAAACTCACTTTTTCATATTTTGCTATCGGTTCATTAATTGGTATAGACAACTGAGTTGTTTGTGGTTCAGATTTTTTAGTATTTATAGTCTTCTCAAATTGATTTATTTTTGTAACCATATATTGGAAAACTTCTTTTTGTCTTTTTAACATAATCATTAAAAAAACAATAACACCACCACAAACAAGAGCATTTGCAATAATTAAAACATATATACCCACTAAAAATAAATTAGACATCATATTTCCTTTTTATGACAATATTATAAATAACTGGACTTTTATAAGTATACCGTGTATAATTACAAAAATCAATTTTAAAATAAAGGAATTTTTGAATGATGTATTTAGATTTTGAACAAACTATCGCAGAATTGGAAAGTCGCATTAATGAGATAAAATATCAATCCACACAAACAGATGAAAAAACAATTACGGAATTAGATCGCTTAATTGCAAAAAAAGAAAAAACAATCAATACTTTGTATAAAAATTTATCTCCTTGGCAAAAATCAGCTGTTGCTCGCCATGAAGACAGACCACATACAACAGATTACATCAAACATATTTTTACTGATTTTTGCCAATTATCGGGAGATAGATGTTTTGCTGATGATTTAGCCATTATCGGTGGTTTTGCGAAATTAAACGGAAAAACCGTTATGGTTATTGGTCATGAAAAAGGACATGATACAGAAAGCCGATTATTGCATAATTTCGGTATGGCCAAACCGGAGGGTTACCGAAAAGCGATTCGTTTAATGAAATTAGCAGAACAATTTAACATCCCCGTTATTACATTAGTGGACACTGCAGGTGCATTTCCCGGTATGGAAGGTGAAGAACGAGGTCAAGGTCAAGCTATTGCATCATCCACTGAAACTTGTTTAGAATTAAAAGTTCCTCTTATTTCCTGTATTATTGGTGAAGGTGGTTCTGGTGGGGCTATTGCATTAGCCTCCGGAAATATTGTTCTTATGCTGGAAAATTCAATTTACTCAGTTATTTCACCAGAAGGCTGTGCTTCTATTTTATGGAAAGATGCTAAAATGGCACCAAAAGCAGCTGAAATTTTAAATCTGACAGCACAAGATTTACTCAAATTAGGAATTATTGATTCCATTATTCCTGAACCGGTTGGTGGTGCTCATAGACATACAAATGAAACAATGGAAAATGTACGACAAGCTTTAATTACGCATTTAAATCAAATGGAAAAACTTTCACCTGATGAATTGAGAGCTCATCGTCAAAACAAATTCTTAACCATGACTCGTTTAAACGATTATAAATAAGCTAAACATCAATTATAAAAAAAAGACCGTTTTCACGGTCTTTTTTTGAACTTTCAATCAAACAGGTTATTTTGATTTTAATTCAATTTCTTCACCTGTTTCTTGGTTAACACGTTTCATAGACAATTTAATTTTGCCACGATTGTCAATACCAACACACATGACTTTTACTTTGTCCCCTTCATGCAAAACATCTGTTACTTTTTCAACACGATGTTGTGCGATTTCAGAAACATGTACTAAACCGTCTCTTGAACCCATAAAGTTAACAAAAGCACCAAAATCCATAATTTTCACGACCGTACCATCGTAAATAACACCAATTTCTGGTTCACAAACAATGCCTTTAATCCATTGTAAAGCACTTTCACCCGATTCACCAGAAACAGAAGCAATACGAACCATACCATCATCATCAATATCAATTTTAGCACCTGTTTTTTCAACAATTTCACGAATGACCTTACCACCCGTTCCAATAACATCACGAATTTTTTCTTTGTCAATTTGTAATGAAATAATACGAGGAGCATTTTCATTTAATGTCGGACGTGGTTCAGCCAAAGATTCAGCCATTTTACCTAAAATATGTAAACGACCTTCATGAGCTTGTGCTAAAGCAATTGCCATAATTTCTTTTGTAATGGATGTAATTTTAATATCCATCTGTAAAGCTGTTACACCATCTTTTGTACCGGCAACTTTAAAATCCATATCGCCTAAATGGTCTTCATCTCCTAAAATATCAGATAAAACAACAAACTTATCTTTTTCTTTAATCAAGCCCATTGCAATACCAGCTACCGGTTTTTTCATTGGAACACCGGCATCCATTAAAGCCAATGTTGAACCACAAACCGTAGCCATAGATGACGATCCGTTTGATTCCATAATTTCTGAAACAACACGAATTGTATACGGGAATTCTTCTTTGTTTGGTAACATTGGATGAATAGCACGCCATGCTAATTTTCCATGTCCGATTTCACGACGCCCCGGAGAACCGATACGACCAACTTCTCCAACAGAATATGGTGGGAAATTGTAATGCAATAAGAATGATTCTTTATATTCTCCTTGTAATGCATCTATAATTTGTTCATCTTCACCTGTACCTAATGTTGAAACAACTAAAGCTTGTGTTTCACCACGAGTAAATAAAGCTGAACCGTGTGTTTTTGGTAATAAACCAACTTGTGTTTCAATCACACGAATTGTTTTTGTGTCACGACCATCAATTCTTAATCCTGTGTCTAACACCATATCTCGAACGATACGTGCTTCTAATTCGTGGAAAACTTTATCACAAACTGCATCTTCAGCTTCACGATCGGCAAACAAAGCATGTGCTTTTTCACGAATACCATCAATAGCGGATAAACGATCTTGTTTTTTATGAATATGATACGCTGCTTTTAATTCATCACCTAATTTTTCTAAAATCTCAGCACGAACAACTTGATATTCAGCCGGTTCTGATTTAACAGCCCAAGGTTCTTTAGCACATTGTTCTGCCAATTCAACAATCATATCAATAACCGGTTTCACACAATCATGACCAAAAGAAACAGCTCCAAGCATAACTTCTTCTGATAATTCTTGTGCTTCTGATTCAACCATTAAAACACCTTCAGATGTACCGGCAACAACTAAATTTAACTGACTATTTTTAATTGTATCTAAATCAGGATTTAATATATACTGACCATCAATATAACCAACACGGGCACCACCGATAGGGCCTAAAAATGGTAACCCTGAAATTGTCAAAGCAGCAGAAGCGGCAATCATAGCAACAATATCTGGTTGTGTTTTTAAATCATGACTTAACAATGTTACCGTTACCTGTGTATCATTGTTAAAACCTTTGGCAAATAATGGACGAATAGGTCTATCAATCAATCGAGATGTTAAAATTTCTTCTTCTGACGGTTTTCCTTCCCGCTTAAAAAAACCACCCGGAATACGACCGGCTGCATAACTTTTTTCAATATAATTAACCGTTAAGGGAATAAAATCTTCAAAAGTGTCCGGTTCTTTTTTACTGGCACAAACAGCGGCATGAACAACTGTATCACCGTATTTAACAATAACGGCACCATCAGCCTGACGAGAAATTTTACCTGTTTCAATTGAAAGTGTTTTACCACCCCATTCTATTTCTTTTTTAAATGTTTTAAAAATTGTCATATATATATTTCCTTCCTACATACAAATGAAAGGGGAGCATCCCCTGATGTTCCCCCTGAAATCGGTATTACTTACGTAAACCTAATTTTTTGATGAGAGTCGTATAACGGGCTTCATCATCTTTTTTCAAATAATCCAACAAACGTCTACGACTTGAAACCATTTTTAACAAACCACGACGTGAGTGAAAGTCTTTGGCGTGTGATTTCATGTGTTCAGACAAATATTCAATTTTAGCTGTCAAAACGGCAACTTGTACTTCTGGTGAACCTGTATCACCTTCTGCGATTGCATATTCTTTAATAATTTGTTGTTTTGTTTCTTTTGAAAGCGACATCGTAAATTTCCTTTCTTTAAATTGTTATACTTTATTCTACAGCAAAAACACGATAAGGTTTTAAATTTTTCTTGTCCGTTTTTGCCAACGCTATTAATTGATTCTGCCACTTTAATCCGATAACTTTTTCATCAGATAATTGTTTCGTATCAATAACCGATTCGTTAATAAAACGTTTTACGGAAATTGAACGTCCGTGAATCAATTCTTCCTTCTCTGTTTCATTTACAGCCAGCACCAAGATGTCGTCCAGTGCGGTTAAAACTGAAATCAGATGAGAATCGAGTGCATTATACACGTTTTTTTCTAAATTTTCAAGCAAAATCGAACAGTTAACATCAAAAGGACCGCATTTTGTTCGTCTTAAAGACGAAACAAAACCATAACATCCACACAAACGTCCTAAATCATGTCCGATTGACCGAACATAGGTTCCTTTTCCACAAACAACTTCAAAGACTGTTTTATCAGATTCATGAGATAAAATTTTTAAAGAATCAATTTGAACCGGACGTGCTTTTAACTCAACATTTTCTCCTTTACGTGCTAAATCATAGGCTCTCTTTCCATTAACTTTTAAAGCGGAATAAACAGGAGGTGTTTGCATAATAACACCGTGAAATTGAGGTAATAAGCATTCTATTTCTTCCATATTTGGTCTTTTATCTGATTGAAACAACACATCACCTTCTTTATCATCTGTTGATGTTTCCTTTCCCCAAGTAACCTCAAAAACATATGTTTTTTTTCCATCCATTACAAATGGTATTGTTTTTGTTGCACTTCCAAAAGCAATAGGTAACACACCTGTTGCCAAAGGATCTAATGTACCGGCATGACCTATTTTTTCCGGTTTTAATAACCATTTTAATTTACTAACAACATTTGTAGAACCTATGTCATAAGGTTTATCAATAATTAACCAACCGTTTATTTTGTTTTTCATCATATTTTTCCTTTTTATTCAAAATATATTGATTTAATTTATTTTGCAATCTTTTTATTGAATTTGTACTTGATTTTTATTAATGCGAATCGTATACTTAACCATCAAAAACGGAGAAATATTATGTTAGAAGCACTCAATCAAGTCAGACAATCTTGCTTAAATTGTCAAAAATGCCCACTAGCTCAAACCCGCACAAACGTTGTTTTTTCTGATGGTATTCCTAATTCAAAATTAATGTTAATTGGGGAAGCACCCGGTTTTAATGAAGATATGCAAGGAAAACCTTTTGTCGGAAGAGCAGGGCAATTGTTAGATAAAATTTTCGAATCAGTTGGACTATCTCGTGAAAAAGATGTTTATATTTGTAATACAATTAAATGTCGTCCACCAGATAATCGAGATCCTTTACCAGCTGAAAAAGAAGCTTGTCGTGCTTATTTAGATAAACAAATTGAAATTTTAAAACCTCGTATTATTCTTTTATGCGGAAAAGTAGCATTAACATCTTTTTTACCGCAAATTAATGTCGGCATTACAAAAGTAAGAGGACAATGGTTTGACGGACCTTATGGTTCAAAAATGATGCCTATTTTTCACCCATCTTACTTATTAAGAAATCCTATTGCCAGACCGGGTTCACCAAAAGCATTAATGTGGGAAGATATAAAAAATATCAAAAAAGCTTACGATTCGCTTGATTAATTTTAATATTACTTCTTTTTAACACATAAAGGTCGCCTTAATGGATTATCTGTTAATCCGTTTTGCCAAAATAATTCCCATGGAAAAGTTCTGCCCGGATCATATTTTCTATCCGGAGCAATATCAGAATGAGCAACAACATTATGAGGTTGAATACCGTATTTATTCATTAAAAAACGACATAATTCTACACCTGCGTTAATTTGTTCTGATGTAAAGTCAACAAAAGATTGTTCTCCCTTTGCTGGGCATTGAAATTCTATTCCAATAGAATGACTGTTTAAATCTTCCTTTATATCATCCCAATATCCCAATCCTGCGTGCCAAGCACGTTTATCATCACTAACTAAACGATAAATTGTACCATCTCTATCTATAACATAATGAGAACTGACACGTGGTTGTTCTTCTTTTTCAATTAAATAATAAAACGTTTCTTCCAATGTGTTTGTAGCTGTTGCATGTAAAACAATCATATCAATCTCACATGCTCTTTCATTATAATGAGTAGATGGTTTTTCAATGATATTCATACCATATCTCCCTATCTGTTTAGCATCATTTTGTTTAAATTAGTTGGACGCATAAAACTATGACATAATGCAATAGCCAACGCATCAGAAGCATCTGCCGGTATTTTTTCAGGAACTGTTTTTAACAAAGTTCTTACCATCATATCAACTTGTTTTTTATCGGCATGACCTGCACCAACAATCATTTTTTTGATTTGATTGGGTGTATATTCCGCAACAGAAATTTGATAAAGAGCAGGGGTTAACAATACCACCCCTCTTGCTTGACCCAACTTTAATGTTGATGTCGGATTGTTATTTACAAATGTTTGTTCAACAGCAGCTTCATCCGGTTGATACATTTCAATAATCTGCTTGAGATTTTGATGTAAATCAGCTAAACGATTAGCTAATTCACCAGTTTCAATCGGATTAATAACACCACCGGCAATAAAACGCAAACGGGTGCCATCTTTTTCAATGACACCCCATCCTGTATGTCTTAAACCCGGATCTAAACCCAAGATTCGTAACATCTTATTCAGCACTTTCTAATTGTTGCATAATTTCTGGTGCAATATCAGCATTAGTAATGACTCGTTGCACATCATCATCTTCATTTAAAATATTAATGAATTTAAACAATTTTTGTGCTGTTTCTAAATCTGTAACTTCTTTTTGAACCAGTGGTTTCCAATCTAAACGAGCTGCGTTTGGTGTACCTAATTGACTTTCCAAAGATTCACGAACACTTGATAAATCTTCTGGAGCACATGTAATTTCATGTGTTTCTTCCGTTGTAACAACATCTGAAGCACCAGCTTCTAATCCAGCTTCAAAAATGGCATCTGCTGTACCAACCGCTAATGGATATTCAATATAACCAATCCGTTCAAAATTAAATGTAACAGAACCGGTTTCACCTAACGCACCGCCATTTTTAGAAAAAGCCGCTCTTAATGACGGAGCTGTTCTGGCACGATTATCCGTTAAAGCTTCTACAATAACAGAAACTTTACCCGGACCAAATCCTTCATAACGGACTTCTTCGTAATTTGTTGTATCTGTACCTTGTGTTCCCTTTGCAATAGCACGTTCAATATTGTCTTTTGGCATATTTTCAGAACGCGCATTTTGAATTGCTAAGCGTAAACGAGGATTTGAAGAAACATCACCACCACCTGTTTTAACAGCCACTGTAATTTCACGTGCTAATTTTGAAAAAACTTTTGCACGCAATTTATCTTGAGCGCCTTTACGATACATAATATTTTTAAATTGTGAATGTCCTGCCATAATATTATTCCTTTTCTGTTTATATTAAATTTATTAAAATCATTTATGTTTATATCATAATTGATGTGTATTTTCAAGTGCTGCTCCTAACCGTACAGGAAAAATTTTTGTTGCAACACCAGTTTTGTCGTCAATTTCAGCGCAAACAGCACAAAAAGTACCAGAGATTTCTGCCGGTTGTAAGCGATTTTTTTTATCTGTTGTCGTAAAACGAACCAATGCACCTTCTTTTTGCATACCTATAACAGAATCATAATCACCACACATACCAATATCAGTCATATATCCTGTACCATTGGGTAAGATGTGTGCATCTGCAGTCGGAATATGCGTATGTGTTCCTACCAACAAAGATGCCCGTCCATCTAAATAATGACTCATTGCTACTTTTTCTGCTGTTGCTTCTGCGTGAAAATCAACAATAACAACATCATAATCAATCCCTTTTTTATGTGTATTAAACCAATTTTCCATACAAATAAAAGGATTCTCAACCGAACGCATAAATACACTGCCTAAAATTTGAATAACAGCAACTTTTACTCCCGCTTGTGTTGTATGAACACACCACCCTTTTCCAACAGTATTTTCTGGATAATTCAAAGGTCTGATAATATTGTTTTGTTCTGTTAAAACAGGAAAAATATCAGTTTTATCAAAAGAATGATTCCCTAATGTAATAACATCTACGTTATTTTTAACAAACTCATTATAAATTTTAGGTGTAATGCCAAAACCATGTGCCGCATTTTCACCATTAATGACAATCATATCTAACTGTAATAATTTTCGTAATTTAGGTAAATACTCAATAACAACTTTACGTCCGGCCTTACCAACTACATCACCACAAAATAATATTTTCATTCCTTAATCTTTATGTTCTTGTGTTAATTCATTCAAATCAGCAACCAAACCATTAATTTTCATTGCTAAATTATTTATTTTTTCAGACAACTGTTTTTTTGTTTCATCTATAATAACTGCATTTGTATTGTGTTCTAATTTACTTTTTTCTTCAGCTAAAAACAAACACAACATTGCCAATAATTGTCCTTCCTGCATGTATCCAACTTTTTTAACAAGTTGATTAGCACGATTATCTAAACCTTCCGCTAAATGACGCATATGATTTTCCTGACCGTCCGGACATGAAAATTTATAAAAACGATCTCCTATTTTTAAAGAAACAACAGCCATTATTCATCTCCTTTTTTCAAGTTGATAATCATACCGTCTATCGTGTCATATGTTTTTTTTATAACGGTTTTTAAAATTGCTGTTTGTTCTGTTTTATTTTGATAATTTTTCTTCACACTATGAATAACTGCTTCTAAATCTAAAACAGCATCTTCTAAATTTTTCACAGCATTTTTTATTTCATCCATATTTTTTTCCTTTTAAACAGAACGTCTTGCTTTAAAAGCCATTTGCAAGGTACCATCATCTAAATAATCTAACTCACCACCAACCGGAACACCTCTGGATAATGTGGATACAGTACATGATAAAACTTCTAATTTATCAAACAAATAATGAGCTGTTGTTTGTCCCTCAACTGTAGCAGGTAAAGCTAAAATAACTTCACAATTTTCATTAACAGATACTTTATCTATTAATGATTGAATAGCCAATTCTTCCGGACCAATACCATCTAAAGCAGATAAAACACCACCTAAAACATGATATTGCCCCTTAAATACTTGTGAACGTTCAATTGCCCATAAATCTGAAACATCCCGAACCACACAAACTTGTTTTTTATTACGACTGTCATCAATACAAATAGCACACGGTGATTGCGTATCCATATTACCACAAATCGGACAAACAGAAACCTTTTCTAAAACCGTCTGCATTGCTGATACCAATGGTACAAATTGTTTTTCTTTTTGATTAATTAAATGAAGAACTGCCCGTCGGGCCGAACGAGGTCCGAGTGTGGGCAGTTTTGAAAACAATGTAATTAAATATTCTAATTCAGGCGAAGCCATTGATTCGCTTTCAATTAAAATGGCAATTTAAAGCCGGCCGGCAATCCGAGAGAAGATTGGATTCTTTCCATTTCGGAAGCCATAGCATTATCTGTTTTTTCACGACAATCACGAATAGCTAATAAAACCAAATCTTCTAATGTTTCAACATCATCTTTATCTACAACAGAAGGATTAATTGAAACACTTAAAGGCAAACCTTTACCTGTCATAACAACTTTAACAGCACCATTACCAGCAACACCTTCAAATTCTTGTTTTTCCATTTTTGTTTGTAAGATATTGACTTGTGATTGAACCATTTGTGCTTTTTTCATTAATTCACCGATATTTCTCATTTTTATCTCCTTTGTTAAAAAATTACGGTTGTGTGCATTATAAATAAAAAATTTTAAAATGTAAAGTATGTATTTGTTTTATTTATCATTAAGACGTTTTTTTATCTCTTTTGCAATAAGCATTGCCGGATTAAAACATCCTTTAACATTCTTCAATGAAGCCCCGAGTGGTAAAGCATAACCATCCTCATATAATGATTGATGAAATCTTTTATGTTTTTCACTCATCATTTCATCCGGAGCAAAAATAAAAACAGGAACACTTGTTGCACAACATTCTGAACACATAGACATAGAATCGCCCGTAACAACAATCATATCAGCACAAGCAATTAATCCAAAATATGGATTTTTTTCCTGACTGCCATATGTATAAAAAAATGTATTATCACCAGATAATTCTTTTTTCAAATAATCCACAATTTCTTTAGGAGTTCGCCGTGATGTTGTTACCATTATAGATTCTGGTTTGAGATGTTTGACAGTATTTATTAATAATTGTGCTTGTTCTAACGTAAACGGTTTATTTTTTGTTGCACCACCGATAATTAAAGATAATCTAGGATGTTTGTAGTTTTTAAAAACAGTCTCCCATTCTGCCCGTTCTTGACTTAATCGGGTAGGGGTTATGCGATGTGGTGTTCCCGTTACAATTAACACATTATCTTTACACTTTTGATAATTGTCATGTTTAGGTAACACAATTAAATCAGTTTGATTAAATCCTTTCATTCCCGGATTCATTAACTGAACAATTTTTGTTTTACCTTTTGATTTTTTTTGCACCCAACGAGCAACAGGAAAAGAGCGTCTGCCAGCACTTAATACAATATCAGGATAATCATCAGTGGTTTTTAAACTTTGAACCGTTTCTTTTGTTAAACCAATTAAAGTTTTATCTCTTAAAAAATTAGGCAATTTAACATACTGATTGTATGATATGTCTTTTCTGACATATTCATAATCCAACACCTCTGCAATCCCTAAAAGCTGATTAACATTTCCGGCACGATCATCGGCCAATATCCATACTTTTTTCATTTTCATACCTTTTATTCTTGATACAAAGACTGATAAATTTTTTCAAATCCTTTATTGTGTGTTGCTTTTGGCACAACAACTATTTTTGTTTCATCTTTTATAAACTCACGTGTCAAAGTAGGTGGCACAACATCATCTTTTTCACCAACATAGTGTATTTGTGGAATTTTTGAAAACACATCTTTATAAGATTTTAAATTCAGAGATTTATTCAATTTATCATCATTATGATATTGTGTCCATGCATCTATATCCAACACACCCGCTATTGTAATTACCTTTTTAACAGCCTTATTTTGAACAGCAACCAAACCGGCTATTTGAGCTCCACCTGAATACCCAATTAACGTTACTTCGTTTGTTTGTGCTTTTTTCATTAAAGATTGAATTGCTTGATTCATACTATTAATGATTTGAGGTGAAAAACGCCCATTTGTCCAATCTGTAACAGAACAAACACCCGCTTGCATATATTGACACGGACGCCCTAAATAAGCAACATTATTATTTGTATCTTTAGATGCAATATCTCTTAAAAATGTTGAACGAGGTGTTGGATTATCTGTTGGTTTTCCATACATATCAAAAGAATTTCCATCACCCTCAATATAAATTCTTAATGGTTCACCAATTTTAGAAATATTATACCAACTTGCTAAAATATATGGTGGTGCAACCTGTGTTTGAAAACGAAAATCCATCAAGGGATTTTGTGTGGCACAAGCATTTAAAAATAATAAACTTAAAAGACAAATTAATTTTTTCATAATTTGCATCATAACAAATTCTGCTCCTGTTGACAAGTGATATTTTTATACTTACATTTTATTCGTGAGATATGAGGAAATAAGAAAGGAGGGGATTATCATGCCAGGATGTGGTTGCGGAACAAAAAAATAACATTCACTTATGTTATATAGTTAGAAGCACTACCGTTGTGTAGTGCTTTCTTGTTTTATTTTGAAAACATTTCATTCAGTAAATCTATAATTTGTCCATAAACCTGTTGAGGTAATATACCTATTTTATTTTTTAATGCTATTTTATCTACTGGCTGAATTAAATCAAATGCAATATAAGCTTTTTTACCTTTTAAACCAACACCATAACGAAATGGATACACTTGTTCACAAGTTGTAATCGGTGCTATTAATACATAGGGCAGGGTATCATTCATTTCATTTGGAGAAATAACAATACACGGCTTTTCTTCTTGATTATTTTCACATAAATATACTTCAAACCGTTTTACCATTTCCAAGCCTCCTTACATGTATTTGAATGGCTTTCATTTTTCTGTATTTGTTCGTACCAATATTTTCTATCTTCATGATAAGGTGTTAATATAACTTTTTTATCATCTAATTCTAAACGAATCTCTGATTCAAATTCGCATTCCTTAATTACACTTTTAGGCAAACGAATCCCGTAGGAGTTACCTATTTTAATTAATTTTACCAACATCTATAACTCCTTTTTCAATACATCAGCCAAAACCATATATAACCGACCAACATCGGAACCGATTAAAACACTCATTAATAATTTACTTTCTTCTCCTTCTTGTGCTTTTTTTGTCATTTCTTCAAATTCAGACATATATCTACTGACAGTGATTCTAAAATCTTCATTTTGATGATAAAATTCTATGATTTTTTTATTTTGTGTTTCAGTCATCATTTTTGTAATATGTCTCATAAAGACTGCTTTATCACCATTGTAATATTTATCCCAAAGCGAATCTTCTGATTTCGGTGTAAAAATATGAGCCATGTCTACAGAAAAAGCTTGCAATCTGTTTAATATAACAGTTGCATCCATTAACAAATCTGTTTGAGCTTTTTCTTTTGCTTTTGGAAAAACAGGAATGGCTTTTTGCACTGTTTGTTCCATAGATTTTTCTATATTCTTTACATCATCGTGTATATCTTTCAGTGCAGTTTTAACTTTATCGGTTGTTTTTTCAAATGACTCATTTATATATTTTAAATCATTCACAACACCAGAAGATGTATTAAGCATTTCTTTTGCATTATTATTTAAAGAATCTTCTATCACGCCAATTCTGTTTGTTATTTTTTGAACTTCATTTTCCATTTGTATCGTTTGATTTTTAAATACACTCAAAATTTTTTCAAGCTGTCCGATTAATCTTGTATTTAATTGAGTTGTATTTTCACCAAATTTATTAATATTTTGTTCTATTAATTGGCTGGATTTACTCATATTACCAACAACACCCTCTATCAATCCTAAATATTCATTTGTTCTATTATTTGTCGTTTCAAAGGCGTGTGTTAAATTTTGAATATCATTAATCTGATTTTGCAAATTACCAGATACTTTTTCCATTTTTTCCAACGAATTTTGAGTTATAGCCGTTAAACCATTTGCTTTTTCCGCAAAAAGAGTAGTAACTTCCAAAGCTTTATCATTTGCTTGATTTGTAGCGTATGTCAATCCTTTGATATGTTCTGCAATTTCTTGAACAGATGCAATTGTTTTTGTATCAACATGACTGATAATTTGTCCTAAATCATCAATCCATTTTCTTAAATCATTTTTAACACGGCAAGTTTCTTTATTCACTTGTTCAAAGACATTTTTAAATTCTTTAATTTGACTACGCAATTCATCTGTTAATATTTTACTGTATTGAATATCTTCTTGTATTGGTATAACCACTTCTTTTTCTTGTGGTTTTATTTGATTAATATTATTTTTTGTATATATTGTACGATCAAAATAAGCTGCAATTAAAAATACAACAACAATTGGAAACAATAAACCACCAATATGTCCAACCATTTCTGCCGGTGTCAAATCATATCTATTTTCCCACCAACTGGAAAAAAACAAATAATCACCAATATAAATCAACCAAATTACTGAAACAACACAAGCAAAAATAAAACCTTTTTTTTCAAAAATACTTGCATTTTCAAATTGATAATTCGGTTCAAAATAAATATCTTTATTGTCATTTTCTTGTGAATACATTATACAACTCCTTAAATGTTATTACTTTATAAGTATATTTAATCACAAAAAGATAAATAGTCAACATCCTTTTTGTATCAAACACAAAAACATAACTACAATGTAACTATATTTCATACAAATATGGATTTTCTATTTCTGTGTAATTATCCAACTGATGTTTAAACCATGTAACTTGTCGTTTGGCATAATGGCGTGTTGATAATTGTATTTTTAAACACATATCATCATAAGATAAATCATTTTGGAGATAAGCAATAATTTCAGGAACACCTATTGCTTTTAAAACACTTCCGCTTGCTTCTATATTCAACAAATTCTGAACTTCATCAATCGCACCGGATTGTAACATTTTTATCAATCTATTATTACAATTTTGATATAATGTTTCCCTTTTAGGATTAATAAAATAAACATCAAAATCAGCCTCAATCATTTTGACACGAGGCAATTGTTGAAAATAAGATAAAGGTTTACCGGTTGATAATTGTACTTCTAAAGCTCTACGTAAACGTTGACTATCCAATGCTGAACAATCAACAACCATTTTTTTAACTTCATCTAGCGATAATGAACGAACAAACTCACGTTTTTCCGGATTAATTTCCGGAATTGGAGATATACCATTTATCAATGCATTAATATACAAACCCGTTCCTCCAACTACTACCGGTTTTTCAATTTGTTTTAATTGTGGAATAACTTTATCTAACCACAATTGAACTGAATTCGTTTGAAAAGAATCAAAATAACCATACAAATGATGAGGAATCTCCTGCATATCATCAATAGTCGGTCGAGCTGTTATGATTTGCAAATCTTTATATATTTGCATAGAATCAGCATTAACAACTTCCCCGTTTATTTTTTGAGCCATTCTGACAGCAAAATCAGACTTCCCACTTGCTGTCGGACCTACTACTATACAAATTTTCTTTTTGTTCATTGATATAATCCTTGTATTTTTCAAAAAAGAGCGTTATTATATTATAATCATGAAAAGGATATCACAATGTTATTAAAAAATCTATCATTATTATCACTTATTTTAGTTTCTGCTTGCGGTTTTACACCTATGAATACATTGGATAACGGTGAAAAAACCTATGCTTTGACAGAACAAATTGAAATACGAAACATCCCAAACTACGAAGGATTTTTACTCAAAACACAATTAAATAATCGGTTAAATCCCCACGATAACAATGCATCTAAAAAGTATATATTAACAACATATCTTAAAGCACCAACCTATACAGATCAAAGTATTCAAGGTGATAACTTTGCCAGTCGTGAAACAATATCTATCAGTGCAAGATACCAATTAAAAGATAAAAATACCGGAAAAGTAATTTTATCCGATTCAAGTAGTGTTGTTGGTGCTTATAATATTGTAAAAAATCCATATGCTACAAACGTTGCACGTAGTAATTTAAAAGATACATTAATTCCTATTTTGGCAGATAATATATCACAACGAATTATTTCTTTTTTAAGAAAACAAGAGGGTGTAAGTGAAAGCAAAACCAATACAAATTGATGCCTTAAAATCTCAAATAAACACAAATTATAAAGCAGTTCTTTTGTTTGGAACAGATTTTAGTGTTGTTGAGGATTGTGCTCAACAAATTATTAAAATTATTATATCAAAACCAGATGATTTTTCTGTTATCAAAATTTCAAAAACACAAATAAAAGAAACACCTACAATTTTAACAGATGAAGCAAATACAATTTCATTTCTGACAGAACGTAAACTTATCTGGTTAAAAGATGCTGATAACACTCATACAAACATTATTGAAAGTTTTATGGATAATGTAAAAACTAACACTTTTTTGTTATTAACAGCCGATAATTTACTTAAAAATTCATCTTTGCGTTTGTTCTGCGAAAATAATCCATATATACTTACAATAGCTTGTTATGAGGATTCAGAAAAAGATATTCGTTTTTTAATACAAAATACTTTAAAATCAAATAATTGCACTTTTTCAGCCAACATAATTGATTTATTATATCATAGATTAAATGAAAATAGATTAACAACCAAAAACGAGCTTGAAAAATTGGTAACATATTTAGGGAAAAACAAGGATATTACAGAAAAAGATATAGAATCCATTATTCCAGACATTACAGACTCAACAACAGATATTCTTTGTTTTGCTGTTTCTGGCGGTGTTCAAGATGAAGCAGATAAATCAATACAAATTCTTCTTTCCAATGGTGAAAATCCGGTCAGTATAGTACGTATTTTATCAGCCCATTTTAATAGAATTCTTTTAGGCGCTGATTTGTTATCCAAAAATGAATCTAGCGATGCTATATGTAAAAAAATCTTACGTTCCAATCAATATATGTTAAAAGATAAAATGATGAGTCACATATATATGTGGAAAAAAGAATACATACTCAAAACAATAGAATTATTAACTGATACAGAAATTCAAACAAAATCCACAGGTATTCCTTCTGATATTGTTTTACAACGCACAATAACAATGATTGCCGGTTTGGCTAGAAAACTAAAACGCAAACAATTTTAAATAAAAAAATCATTTTAAACACTTTATTTATAATAATGTATGCAATATGTATCATAAAAAGGTAAAAAAATGAATGATAAATTAAAAAAATTGACTAACTCAATAAAATTCAGATGGCATTTATGTCTTTATACTTTAAAACACAAAAAAGCATTTTTGGAGGTAGAAAAAAAATTTAGAGGTAAGAACACCATAAATGGTTATTTGCACGACATTGAAAAACCACTTCTTTATTTGTTTTGTTTTTGGATGAATCCGCAAGATATTCACAAATTTCACAAACAACACAATCGCCATCATGTCAATAACAATCTCAAAAAATCTTATAATGATTTGGTTGATACAATTATTGATTGGGAGTGTGCTAGAATAACCAAATCAGATAAACCGTTAAATGCTTACGAAACATTAATAAAATACTATCCAGAACATACATCTACATATTTACCAATTATCAAACAACATTTACCTCATCAAATTATTGTAAATCAACATCAAAAAAATTAATACACATATTACTATTATATAACATTAATATGTAATAAAAAACATCCGTCTCTACGGATGTTTTTATGTTTAAATACACTATTATTTAAAATTACATAATTGTTCCACCGGTGCTCAATCTTTGCAATATTGTATCTAACTGGTCAAGTGAACGATAATCAACAACTAATTTACCAGCATTTCCTCCCCAATTAATGGAAATTTTCGTATTTAACATTGAGCTAAATTGTGTTTCTAACGCTGCTAAATGTTCATTTTTTTCTCGTTTAATCGGTATTGTTTTTTTATTTTTTTGAGAAGCTAATTTTTCAGTTTGCCGAACATTTAATCCTTTTTTTACAACTTCACGAGCCAACAATGAAGGATTTTCAGATCCCAACAGCGCCCGAGCATGACCAATTGAAATTTCTTTTTTCTCCAATAATCCTCTTACATCATCAGGTAAATCAAGTAAACGCATCATATTTGCTAAATGACTACGACTTTTTCCCAATACACGAGATAAATTTTCTTGTGTATAATTAAATTCTTTCATCAAACGTTTATATGCTTCAGCCTCTTCAAGAGGATTTAAATCTTCACGTTGTAAATTTTCAATAATAGCAACCTCTAAAGCCTCTTTATCACTAAATTCCTTAACAATAACAGGAACATTAGATAATCCAGCCATTTTTGCTGCCCTAAAACGGCGTTCACCAGCAATAATTTCAAAAGAATTAGCTTGTCTTGGATTTTTACGAACTAAAAGTGGTTGTAAAACACCTTTTTCTTTGATTGACACAACAAGATCAGCCAAAGCTTCTGTTGTAAAAACACGACGTGGTTGAAAATATCCTGCAACAATCTGATTTACATTTTTATACAAAACAGAATCAGTTGGTATACTGTTAGATTTTTGATTAATGACTTGCGGGGTATCATCACCCATAAGAGCACTCAAACCACGGCCTAAACCTAAACTTTTATCCATTTAAAATCTCCTTTTCTCTGTTTAATACTTCAGCTGCCAAACGAATATAACTTTTTGCACCAACACTTTTAACATCATAAATCATAACAGGTTTTCCATGTGAAGGTGCTTCAGGAATTCGTACATTACGCGGAATAAGTGTATCGTACACATACTCTTTAAAATACTCTTTTACATCAGCGACTATAGATTTTGACAAATTAGACCGAGCATCAAACATAGTCAAAACAATACCATGCAGCGATAAATCTGAGTTAAAATTCTTTTGTACTTTTTGAATAGTTTTCATTAAATCAGCAACCCCCTCTAATGCTAAATATTCACATTGAACAGGAATAATAACATTATCAGATGCCACAAGAGCATTTAAAGTTAACAAACCGACAGCCGGTGGACAATCAATAAAAATATAATCAAATCCTTCAATATTAGACAAAGCTTTTTTCAAATAAAATTGAGGTTGATTACAATCAGCTAATTCAATATCAACACCTAGTAATTCTTGTGTTGCAGGTAAAATATACAAAGATGGAATTTCTGTTTCAGATATAGCCGAATCAATAATATCTCCACCCATTAAAACTGTATAGGAATTTTGTGAACCAATTCTTCTTTTTGCACCAACACTAACTGTTGCATTACCTTGCGGATCAAGATCAACAATTAAAACTTTTTTACCAACAGCAGCAAGTGCCGTTGCTAAATTAACAGTTGTTGTTGTTTTTCCTACTCCACCTTTCTGATTTGATACAGAAAAAATACGCACACTATTCATTTTATTCCCCTTCTATAATTTTCAATATACAACCTTCTTTATTTGTTACACTTGGTATTAATTTATATTGTATGTTATTTTTTACATTTTTTAATTCCTCTATAACATTAACACCTTTTAAAAACAACATTTCAGACGATGATTTTAAAAATGGTTTTGAATAACACAACAAATCTTCAACTGATGTCAAACCCCGTGATGTTAAAACATCGCATTTCAAATCATTCACACATTCAATTCTTTTATTAACAATTTTTATATTTAAATCCAACTCACGAGATACTTCTTGTAAAAAGATGCACTTTTTATTATCACTCTCTATCAAATAAAATTCAATCAAATTACCTTTCAAGTATTTATTTAGAATTGCGATTACCACAGCAGGAAAACCTCCACCTGAACCCAAATCAACCAAAACTTTTGCTGTTTTTGGTATATTAAAGTAAACCTGTGCCGAATCCAAAATATGACGTTCCCAAATGACAGAAACATCTTTTTTAGATACAAGATTTACTGCTTTTTGCCATTTACAAACAAGAATCTCATATTTTTTTAATGCATCATATGCCGGTTTTATATTCTCAATCAAATGTTTCACGTGGAACAATCCTTTTTTTTTAATAACACTTATTAATGAAAGATTAACCTTTTTTTTAAAAGAATGCAAGTGTTATTTTTAGAAAAAAATGTTCCACGTGAAACAAAAACAAAATATATGTATAAAAAACAATAATTAATCAAAAATAAATTTTACAAAATTTTTATCATTACATTTATTTGTTTTTATATTATTAACATAAACAGAATGATAATTTAACGAAGATAAAAATTTAGAACAACTTACTTTATCAATATTATTCAATGAAATATAGAATTTATTTTGCGGCTCGACACCAATATTCCAATCAAGAGGTGATAAATCATACATAAAACGAGATTTTGATAAAGTAGCACGATTGCTTGTTTTTGCTTCTATTATAATCATATTTAACTTATTAATTAACTCATTTTGCTTTAACATTGAAAAAGCCGTTCCAAGTTGATTTGCCGATTGAGCAGAAAGTTGTCCTTGAATAGCCAACCCTGATAAAGCATCAAGCATTTGAGCTTTTGTATTTACACAATAAAAACAAGCACTTAAAAGAAAAATAGAAAATATACACCTCATTAAAAACCCCACAAATTATTTTTTAACTTCTGAACAAATTCAATATGTTGATTTAATTCATCATCAGAAACAGAAAAAGTTCTCGGTTCTTTAAACTCACGTTGTCTCACAATATTTAATGCATCTGTATTGTGCGGATTTTGAGAGTCGTATACATTTTTTCTATCCAAAACAAGTCCTGGCTCACGACCACCTAACAATTCTAAATAAACATCAGCCAAAAGTTCACTATCAAGTAAAGCTCCGTGAAAAGTACGATTTGAATTATCTATTTGAAAACGTTTACATAATTCATCTAAATTATTTCTCTTACCTGGAAATTTTTTACGCGCTAAAATCAAAGTATCAATCACACGATCTTGAGAAAGAGGTTGATAACCCAACCAAGAAAGTTCGGCATTCAAAAATTTCATATCAAAAGAAGCATTATGCGCGATAAGCATTGAATCTGAGCCAATAAACTCTAAAAATCCATCTGCAATTTCACGAAAAACAGGCTTGTCAGACAAAAATTCTTCCGTCAAACCGTGCACAGCTATATTATCCTCGCTCATAGAACGCTCCGGATTAATATATTGTTGGTAAGTTCTACCCGTTGGAACATGATTAATCAGTTCAACACATCCAATTTCAATAATTCTATGACCCTCAAAAGGATCAAACCCTGTTGTTTCAGTATCAAATACAATTTCTCTCATTTTAATCTCCTCACACACAGTATACAATATATAATAAATTTATCAAGTCATAATTATTAATCCTGTGGATAACTTTTTTTATGGGGATAACTTTTGATTTGCTGATAAATTATAAGTTACAAATAAAAAATATACACATTCATACAAAAAACATAAACAACGTAAAAAAGGTATAAATAAAAAATACACGACTCGAAACAGTCAAAAAAACAAAATAAAATCAACGATTCAAAAAATAGAAAAAATGAGTCAAGAAAAATAAAATTTATTTATCCACAATATCCACAGGAATTATATATAATAAATATTTTTTTTCTCATTATAAAAAAAGTTCTGTGCATAATTTTCTGGTGTCTGACAGGTGTGCTTTTTTTACTTGAAAAAATCAAATTATGTGATAGACTAACAAAACAACAAAGGAGTTATTATGTTAAAATTGTTTAATACAGCAACACATTCAAAAGAAGAATTTAAAACAATCAATCCAAATGAAGTCAGATTTTACGGTTGCGGACCTACAATTTACAATTACGCACATATTGGCAATATGCGTGCTTATATTTTTTATGATTTGATGAATAGATATTTACGGTATAAAGGTTACAAAGTTACTTTTGCCATGAATTTAACCGATGTGGATGATAAAACCATTCGTGATTCACAAGCTCAAAACAAGCCATTACGCGAATTTACAGATTTTTATGCCAAAGCATTTTTTGATGATTGTGATAAGTTGCACATTAAAAGACCTGATCATATTATTAGGGCTACAGAAGAAATTAATTCTATGATTGAATTGATTGAATTATTATTAGAAAAAGGGCATGCTTACAAAGCAAAATCTGGCGATGTGTTTTTCAAAATCAATTCTTTTAATGACTATGGTCATATGGCTGGAATTGATACCTGTCAGTTAAAAGCAAATGCTGATGGTCGTTTAGCTGATGAATATGATAAAGAAAACGTACAGGATTTTGCTTTATGGAAAGCATATACAGAGAAAGATGGTGATGTATATTGGGATACACCTTTTGGAAAAGGTCGTCCTGGTTGGTCATTAGAATGTTCAGCTATGGCTCGTAAGTATTTGGGTCAACCGATTGATATGCATGTTGGTGGTGTTGATTTAATTTTTCCTCATCATACAAATGAAATAGCTCAATCAGAATGTGCATATGGATGTAAGTTTGTTAATTATTGGGTTCATAATGCTCATTTAATGGTAAATGGGCAAAAAATGTCCAAATCTAAAAACAATTTTTATACGATATCTGATTTGCTAAATAAAGGATATTCTGCTGAAGCTGTCCGATTTGAACTGATTAAATCTCATTATCGTGTTACTATGGATTTTAGAGAAGAAAATATGCCTGGAAATAAAACAGTTATAGATAAATTTTCTAATTTTATGAACAGATTAGATGAAGTTAAAACCGGAAATGGTTGGAAAGATGTTGATACCTCAATTAATACAGTTTTAACAGGATTTGAAACAGGTTTAGATGACGATTTGAATATGCCGATAGCTTTATCGTATATTTTTGATTTTATGACGGATGTCAATAAAAATTTTGATAAACTTTCTGTTACTGACGCTCAAAAAATCAAAGATGTTATGTTAAAGTTTGATACGGTTTTAGCTTTATTACCGGAAAGAAAAAAACAAGAATTAACAGCAGAACAAGAAGCGTTAATTCAGAAAAGACAAGAATATCGTTTGGCAAAAGATTGGGCCAATGCGGATGCATTAAAACAACAATTAATAGAGCAGGGGATTTTGGTGAAAGATACACCGAATGGACCTGTTTGGAGTATTATTTAAAAATATCTTCATATAGTAGTAAAAAATACATCTCTTGAATGAGGTGTATTTTTTTTTACTTTTATAAAAAATTCGCTAAATGATAGAGATTTATGTATTACTTGTTGCGTTTATATTTTAAAAAATATTTTAAACTTATAATTATATTGACATAAATGGTGTTTTGATATAATGTTTAAATATAATTTAATAAAAAGAGGTTGTTATGCGAGTTTTAAATAATAACATTTATATTTTTCTTATTGTATCACTAAGTTCAATAATGCTAAGTGGTTGTGGTGTTTTTTACAGGGCAAATTGGAAAGAATTTCATAATGCATATCATTCGGGAAATTATAATTATGCCTCGCAAGTTGTTATGCCTACCGAACCACCACAACCCGATCAAACATTAGATGAAACCTTAGGTTTGGAAAAAGCTTTAATTGGTTTTGAATCAGGTAATGCTGCATTTTTTTCCGGTAATTTTGATCATTCAATTAAATTGTTGGATATATCAGAAAATGTAGTACTAGGCCGATCGGATTGGACTAATTATAAACCAAAATACTATGAAACAATTATGATGAATACATATAAAG
Organism: Alphaproteobacteria bacterium; assembly: GCA_045638265.1. Classification (GTDB taxonomy): domain Bacteria; phylum Pseudomonadota; class Alphaproteobacteria; order CAAHEQ01; family UBA3637; genus RGIG4140. The sequence goes on from JAZUBA010000070.1 coordinate 53,487, forward strand.
GTTTAGCATTTTGGGCTAAAGGAGATATAAATAATGCACGTGTAGAGTTTAATCGTGTTCCTGAACGACAATCACAAGCGGTACAAGAAAATGCCTCAATGGTGAATAAAGAAATCAATAAAGCGACACAAGAGAGTTATAAAAGTGTTGAAAATGCTTTTTCTGCAATTTCAAATGAATATGGGGAATTTGCAAATTTTAAACCGTATGCAGATTTTACAAATCCTTTTTCAACATATATAGTTGCTTTATTTAATATATTAATTGATAGATCTCATTTTGAAAACGGTGTTAATTACTTGCGCAGAGTCGCTTCTATGGTTCCACAAAATTCATATTTGGTTCAGGACTTTTATATGGCTCAAAATATAGGTTTAGGCAATAAACCAGAGCCGACGGTTTGGGTTGTTTATGAGGAAGGTTTATTTCCTAAGATTGATGTACAAAAAATTCAAGTGCCTTTTGTAACAAGTTCTGGTTTAAAAATTGCAAATTTATCTCTACCTAAATTTCAGTCCAATGATCATTCATATGTGCCGATAAATATTCGTACAAGTGAAGGAGTTTATCAAACACAATTATTGTCTGATATGGAACGTATTATGAAAACTGAATTTAATGCATCATTTCCAGGTGAAGTAGCAAAAGCAGTTACATGGATGGTTGTTAATTTGGTAGCACAAGAAGTAAGTGCTAGATATATTAATAAAAAAGCATCAAAACATGGTGGATTAATTGGAAAATTAGGAAAAAGTAAAGTAGCTGGTAGTTTAGCCGCAGGCGCAATTTCTCAAATTACAAATGATGTTGAAACACGTACATGGTCAACTTTAGCAAAAGAGATTCATTTGGCTCGATTTAAGATGCCTATTGATCGCCTTGTCCATATAGATGGTTTCGCTAGTGTACGGATTGCACCTCATGTTGATTATGCAATGATTTATGTGCGTTCTCCTAAAAAAACGGCAAAACCGGGAGTCTTTGTATTTGATTTAAAATCAGGGATATAAAATGAGAATCTTAATGTTTTTGTCGTTAATTTTTTTAGTTGGTTGTTCATCGTTGATATATGATAACGAAAAATTGTTTATTCATTCAGATGTTGATTTAAATTCTATTAATGTTATTTTAAATCAACGTAAGTATGATTCTCAAATGTTTGTTCAAATAAGTGGTGTACCATTATCTAACCAATCAGTGTATTACAAGATAGATTGGTTTGATATAAATGGTATAAAAATAACAACAGTTTTATCTCAATGGAAACGTGCTAACTTAATAAAGAATGTTGATTTTACATGGAAACTTCCAGCACCAACAAAATCAGCTGTTTCATACAAAATTTACATAACAAAAAATATTGGTAATGGAATCATTCAATAAAAAAGGAGTTGAATAAATGAAAAAATATATATCTATATTATTAACAACAGTACTTGTAACAAATTTAACAGCATGTACAACACCAACACAAATTATAGATGTGGAAAATGACACAACAGAACGTGTGGCCGCCTTAGAAGGACGAGATTTTGAATATGCGGCAGCAGCAATGGTAGAAGATATGATAAATACCGGAACGTTAAATAAAGGAAATGGACAACCATATATTTTAATGATTTCCCGTATTCAAAATAACACAATGCAACGAATTGATATTGATGAGTTGACAAAGACTATTCGTATTGCTTTAACAAGAAGCGGAAATGTGCGTGTTACAACATTTAAAGAAGATGATGCAGTTATGCAATCGACACAACTTCGTTATTCAAATGAATTTAACCAAGCTAATGTTCGGGGATATAATTCTTTGGCGGCACCAGAGTTAAGTTTATCTGGTACAATTACACAAAGAGAATTTCAAGTTTCATATGGAACAAAACGAATTGAATATAGATTTTCATTATCTATTACAGATTTAAGAAATGGTTTAACCATTTGGGAAGGTGAAAAGAAAATTAAAAAATTAGCAGATAGAAATGCGATTTCTTGGTAGAGCTTACATTTATAACTTATATAGAAGGAGATTAAACATGTTTAAAAAAATTTTATTAATTAGCACTGCATTATTGTTAAGCGCCGGTGTTTATGCTGAAGAAAAAAAGGTAAAAACAGTAGAAAAACAGTATGAAGAATGGGCAGCTAGTTTAAAAGAACGTTGTGATAAAAATGGAAATGTTGGAGCACATTGCGATGAAAGTAATTTAGTGTATGGAGATGGTTTTATTGCGGTATCACCACAAAATCCGAAGTGGGTAAATAAAAGAAATGATGCGTATAATGAAGCATTAGTTGAAGCTTATATAGCGTATGCTACTGAAGTGAATTTAAGAGAGACAACTGAAATATTGAATAGTTTTAATACTGATTCAGAAGATCCCGAACTTCCTTCTAACCAAAAAGATGATTTTGATGTTATACTTGATAAAATTATTGCTGTAACCAGTGGTGAACTAGATGCTAAATTAATTGAGTTGGGTATAGATCCAAATGAATATAAAAAATCACCAACAACAGTAAAAAAAGATATGCTTTCTGAAAAATTAATAACTAAAAATATAGAAAAAGCAACATCTACGCTTATAGGATTAATTCCATACACAACTTTTGAAGGATTAAATGATAGTAATGAACATACAATAAGAGTTGTTTTGTTAAAAGATTCAGAAAAAATGGATTTATTAAAAAGTATCTACGCATATAAAGAAAAAGTTATGCCAAACACATCCAAAAAAGCAAAAACAAGTGTTTATGATAGATTCGTAAAACAATTGAGTAAAGAAGAACTTTTTAGAGCTTTTGGTACCCGAATGAGTTATGATGAAGAAGGGTATCCTGTATTGATTTCTTACGGGCAAGCTGGTATTGAAAAGTCAGTGGGTTCTCTTTCAAAAAAATTGAAAACAAAATCTGCTAGGAAATTAGCTATAAAACGTGCTCGAAGCGGTTTTTCACTTCTTTTAAATTCTAATATAAATTATGAATCTCAGACTTTTGAGAACAGTATTGAAAAAGAAGTTAAAACAATAAAACAAGAAGGAAAAATGGGTGTAAAATCCACACAGGAGGTAGCAGAAAGTATTCTTAAACAAAGCATTAAAAGCCGTATAAATGCCGATATTGATTTTCCTGGAATTTCAACTTTGCACACTTGGACATACACTCATCCACAATATAAACACAATATAACAGGTGTTGTTATGATGTGGTCTCCTAAAACAGCACAAAATTCAAAAGATATGACAGATGCACAAGCTAAACCAGTTTCAGAATTGAATAGTTTAAATGATGTTGACGAAAGACCATCTCGAATTTCAAGTGAAGTTATTAAAGGAATTGAAAGTGATTTTTAAATTTTTAAAAATATTGTTATTGATTGTATGTTTATTACCGATAAAAGGGTATTCAGACATATATAATGTTACTGTAACTGGAAATGGTATAACATACAATCAGGCAATTTCTGATGGGCTGGAACAAGCTATTGGACAAGTAACAGGTATGCAGATTACTAGTGAGACTTTAAGCAATTATTTAAGTCAATCAATGAGTTCAAGCATTAATGGAAATGAAACAGAAGAAGATAGTCATAAACAGTTATTAAAATCAAATGTTCAGACAAAAATAAATGGTTTTGTTTCTGGTTACAAGGTTTTGTCAAAAACAAAAGATGAAGATGGTTTTTTTGAAGTTGAATTATCTGTGGATATTGAAAAATATAATGCTCCAGGACCGGAAAATAACCGTAGAAAAATTGCTGTTTCGGGTGTTACTGCAACACCTGGAATTTGTTTTAGACAACAATTATCGGCACAACAACTTTCCAGTGAATTAACCAAAGCCTTTACATCTGCATTCACAAATACACGTCGTTTTTCTATATTAGACAGAAGTGAACAAGATGTGTATAATGCAGAAAAGAAGTTAATTCAAAGTTCAGATACAGCAATAACAGAAAAAGCAAAATTGGGAAATGTTTTGGGTGCTGATTATATATTAACCGGAAAAGTTAAAGATGTTAATATATGGGAAACACAGCAATATTTGTCTTTTACAAATGAAACGGCTATTCATAGAGGAGCTTCTGCGAATATTGAATATACATTGATGGTTTTTGGTACAAGACAGGTAAAAATGTCAAATACAGTATCTGTTCAATTATCAGAAAATGAAGTTAATACACTTAATTGTTCGTCTGCTGTTACAGTTATGCTGAAAAAAGCGGCAGAAAAAATTGCAAGCGATTGTATTGATAATATTTATCCGATGATGGTTATTCGCAAAAACGATTCTCAAATATATGTTAATATGGGTACAGGAAGTGTCAATGTGGGTGACATATATGGAGTTTATGCTTTAGGAGAACAGATGATTGATCCATATACTGGCGAATCTTTGGGTGAAGAAGAAACCAAAATAGCCACATTACAAATTACTACGGTCAAACCTAAATATTCCGTAGGAAGATTGGTTTCTGGAAATATTAATAATGTTGGTGAAAATCAGATTTGTAGAAAAGAAAATGCTCAAATGTATCAACGTATACCGGTATCCGGGCAAACTCAAAGAATACCTCAAAATAATTCTGCTCCTGATTATCGTTTATTTGTAAATTGATTAATAAAAATGATAAAATTTTGCTAGGTTTAAAATATTTATAAGTATTGCTAAAAAATGGCGGAGAGAGTGGGACTCTCACTCATAACCCTAAATTATTGAAACAAAACAATTATTTATTTTTTTAAAAATTGACTGGACCATATAACTGGACCACTTTTTTCTATCCTGTTGGATAAAATTTGTCAAGTAAAAAAATGTTTGTCAATATAAAAAAAGAGGCAGGTTTCTGCCTCTTTGGGATAATATCATCTATCAACAATATATGTGTAAATTTGTTTGTCAAATATTATCAATTGGATTACTTTAATTTTTAACTTTTTAAATACCCATAACAAGTGGGTCTGCTGATATTGAATAATTTGGAAAGAGCAGATATAGATTTTGTTTTTGAGAGTTCTTTTAATTCTTCAACTTGTTTGGGAGATAACTTGTTCTTTCCACCTTTATATTTTCCTTTTGATTTAGCAATGGCAATGCCTTCTTTTTGTCTTTGAAGAAGCAAAGACCTTTCCAGTTGAGCAACAGCACCTAACATTGTCATCATTAGAACTTGGTATGGGTCTGTTTTATTTGGTTCAAAAGTTAAGTGTTCGGTATGAAAAATAATTTTACCCCCCTTATTGTTAATTTCTTCTACAAGATTAAGCAAATCTCTGGTGTTTCTTGCCAATCTATCCATACTATGAATATGGATAACATCAGCAGGTCTGATAATAGACAACAACAAATCTAATTGAGGTCTGTTTCTGTCTTTACCAGACAATTTGTCTTCAAACACTCTATCTACTACAATACCATCTAATTGTCTGTCAGTTATCTGGTCAAGAGTGCTAACTCTTTTATATCCAAAATCCATTTATATCTCCATATTGTAAAGTTGAAGTCTTTAATCTTGCTTTACACTATCATAAATGTGTAAGATTGTCAAGTGTTTTAATTTCAATTTTACACTTTTTTGATTGTTCAATATGGGTATAACTTGATTTTACATTAAAACAAACCATTTTGCTTTAAAAAGGCATATAGGGTAGATTTGTGGATTTTCATAATTCTGGCAATATGTGCTTTGGGGGTTCCTTTGTTCAAGAGTTCTATTACTTTCTTTTTGTTCTTTGATAATTTAAGTTCTTTGGATTTTGCTCCCAAAGGTCTGCCTAATTTCTTACCTTCTTGTTTTAATCTGTTTAATGTCTCTTGGACTCTTTCCTGTAATAGTTTCTTTGAAAGTTCAGCAGTTAGTCCAAAAGCAAATGCTAACACTTTACTTTGTATATCATCACCTAACTTGTAGTTTTCCTTTAATGTCCATACTTGACATCCTTTGTCCAGACAATATTGAAGAATATTAAATAATTCATTCATTGACCTGCTTAACCTTGATATTTCAGTTGTGATTAAAATATCTCCTGCTTCTAATTCATTCAATAATTGATTAAGTTTTCTGTCTTTTAATTTCTTTGATGATGATATTTTTTCTTCCACCCATTTATCAATGTTAATATTATTTGCTTGGGCATATTTCTCAATGGCAAAGTGTTGGTTGATTTCGTTTTGATGTGTTGTTGAAACTCTACAATATCCAATATATCTCATTTTACTTCCTTTGGTTCTCTTTGATTTATTTATTGAAAAATAATGGAAAATAATTGTTTTTAGAGGGTGGAATTAAACCAAGAATAAAAATCAACTGTTTTTTTGTATTATTGGAAAAAATATTTAACGACCTATTTTATAGGGTGAATCATTGAAAAATAAGGAAAATCTATTGTTTTAAGATTGGTATTGTTATCCATTAGTCTTAATGAGACATAAAACATTGGTTTTTGTACAATATGTTTTATGACAATGGTGTGTAGTTTTTTTGGACATAGAAATATACTATGTATAGAACGATTAGAAGAACAACTTACAAGGATAATTGAAGACTTAATCCTTGAAGGTGTTGAAATGTTTTATGTAGGTGAGATGGGCGACTTTGAATGTTTTGCTGGAGACATCTTAACAGAGTTAAAGAGAAACAAATATCCTCATATCCACAGAAAGTTAATTGTATGCTATGGTAGTCAATTTAAACAAACTCCCAAAGTTCTTTGTGATACATTTGATATGCCAGGAGAAGTAGATATCTGTAAAAGAAGAGGGAAAATCCACAGAAGAAATCAATGGGTTGTTGATCATAGTGATATCATTGTTTGCTATATAGATGCCAACTATGGTGGTGCTTATGAAGCATATAAAAGAGCAAAGAAGAAAGGCAAAAGAATTATCAATCTCACCAAAATCTGGGATGAGGAATAAATTGTCATAATAGATTAAAGTGTTGTTTCTTAAAAAAAGAGAAGATGTATTCTTCTCTTTTATATTTAATGGAAAATAAAGATATATCTTTTAATGATACCAAAGTTTTATTCTTTCATTTATCAAAGACCTACCTTGATTCAGTAGTTTCTCAACCAAAGGATTATGGTTTAATATAGTCTCATTCAGTTGTGTTATGTTATTAACTAAATTACATAAAGAATTAATGCTTGGTTCTCTTGTTCTTGTTTGACAAAGAGCATAATAATGCTTTGATTTGTTTAAGAACTCTTTGCTGAACTGGTAGTTGCTTTCTATTAAGTTCAACATCTTTAACATTTTTTGACATTTGTTTAAATAATTGAAAGATTTATTCATAATCTGTCCTTCTTTTGGATATATTAATATTTATTTTATTTTTTAATTAAATTAAGTAATCAATTAATTAAAAATAATAATGCTCTCATCAGTTCTATGCTTCTTTTTATTCTGTGGATTGATATATTCAAAGCATCCATCTATGTCATAAACTCTTTCAAACTTAGCAGATGTCTTGGGATATTTAGATTTAAACATGTCTTTAATAAAACCACAAAAGATGGTGAAATCTGCTATATTATAATTGTATGTAATAAGATGTATGTGGTAATT
>JAZUBA010000071.1:0-29980 GCA_045638265.1 Alphaproteobacteria bacterium
GACATGTCGTGATGCCTGTGTCGGAACAGACAAGCCATTCTGTATGCGAGCAAGTGGTATATGTGTAGAATGTAAAATAAATGAAGATTGTCAACACAAGGGACGTGGTTGGATTTGTGATGAATCAAATAACACTTGTACACAGATGAAAAAAACATGCCCTGAAGGAACATTCCGTAGTCAAAACGGAGCGTGTATCAGTTGTGATGACGGAAGTAATTTCTTTGTATTAAAAGATGGTCAACCGTTCCCTGATACGAGTGATGAGGTAGACGGTTATACGATGTGCGGAGAATGTGAAGCAGCGGGAACCAAACGTTGGCAAGGTGCATTAACTGATGATCCCACCAAAGGATATTGTTCCTTTATGTGCACTGAGGGGTATTCGTATCAATCTGTGAATAATGGGTGTATTCCATGTTCAGATATGGGAGGATATCAGATTTCTAATGATGCTGTTTCAAAAGCACAATGTTTGGCTTGTGAAGGACACATGTGGTATTTTTCTGGAGCATGGCCTAGTGGTTTAATTTGTGATACAAACAGATGTACAGATGGTACTAATTTTATGCAATTTAGATACGATGGGAATGGTAACAATCCGGGTGTATGTGAATCATGTAATTCAACAGGGCGTTTTCTTATTGGGTCTAGTAATAACAATTCAGAAAAAAATACAACATTCTTTACAGATAAGTGTATAGCATGTGGTAATCATTTCATGGCTTTTGGGTACTGTTATAAACATTGTGAACAACCTGCAAACGCTGAAGAACAAGTTGAAATTTGTAATGAAAATCCAAAAGATGAGCGTTGTACAAGAAAATGGCAAAATACTGCGGCTACTTGTTTTTCTTGTTCTCAAATAACAAATGCTTCAAAAGTTGGAAATGATTCAACTTTAAAAGATTTGTGTGAAAAATGTGGAAGACGTGTTAATGCACAAGGATATTGTGTTCCTAAAAGTGGATCTGCTTGTGAACCGGGAAAATTTTTGGGTGTAGATGGGTCTTGCCACGAATGTTCGCAAAATAGTTATGTACAAATTGAATCAGAAGAAATATCAGGATGTACGAACAATTGTAAACAAGCAACAGATGGTTCGTATTCAATAGATGGTGAAAGGGAAACTAGATTTTCAAGACAACTTAATAAAGATGAAGGTTTTTATGCAAATGGTGCTGGACTATATTGTTTTCCATCTTGTGGCGAACATGAAATAAATATTGCTATTTATTATGGTTCAGGAAAGTGTCAATCTTGTAATGATGCAAATACTACAACTGCTCTTTGTCCTATGTGGCCTGCGGATTGCAGTAAGTGTCCATCTTTAGATGTTTATACAGCGCATGGCACGTTTTGTTCTCCAGTATGTCCAGCAGGGTACTATAAAAATAGATTAGGAACTTGTGTCAGTTGTAGTCGTGGTAATAGTGGTGATGATGATTACCAAGGGGGAACACATGGATCTGTTGAAGGACAAGAATTATGCCATGCCTGTGGAAATCGTATGATTGTAAAACATTCAGGAGGTTCAGATATGTGTCGTCTTGTCAATCCTGGTACAAGCGGTATTTGCAATAGTGTTGGGAATGAAAATTACGAAAAAGCAAATTTAACCTCAACTATCAAAGCGGCGGCGGCACCCTATATTAATGGTACCAATGATGGGATTTATTATAGAGCGAACGATGGTTTTTGTCGTAGATGTGATGCGGATACATCTTACGCCACAACATTAGCTCAATGTGCATCTTGTAAGAATAGACGTTATGAGGGTGGAAACTGTTCAAAAGGACTTTGTGAAGAGGGTAAACAATTTTTAAATACCAGTTTGGCTTGTGTAACATGTACAAGTAAAAACATCCCTGTTGACCCTTCTAGAGAAAATATGTGTTCTTTATGTGAAAACAGACGTGTCATGACAACCGGTTTTGAAGAACAAGGTAATTTGGCAGGTAAATGTGTTGAAGATTGTCCGTCGGGTATGTGGCAAGATAAAGACGGTAAATGTTATTTCTGCGAAGAAGCAAGTACAAAAGAAATCGGGACAGATGAAGTTTCTAAAAATATGTGTCAGACTGTTTGCGGTCGAACAATAGAAGTAATTGAAAACACTGATTCCGAAATCATTGGTTATAAGTGTTTGCCACAATAATAATGATTATTAAAGTCATTTTATATAAACAGCCTCGTAAAAGAGGCTGTTTATATATAAATTTATAAATGATTATATGCTTGTAAAAATTTTTCAGCACTTAATGCAGCAATGCAACCACTTCCGGATGCAATAATGGCTTGACGATATTCTGTTTCTTGCACGTCTCCACATGCAAAGACACCGGATATAGATGTTTCCATTGTCCGTTTATTTGTTTCAATATATCCGTCATCAGATAATTTTAATTGCTTAATAAACAAATCTGTTTGAGGCTCCGTTCCAATGGCTTCAAAAACGCCTTGAACTTCTAAATCTGATTTTTCATTTGTTTTTGAGTTGTACACAGAAACTGATTCTAATTTAGCGGAACCATTAAATGCCTCAACAACCGTATTATTAATCAAAGTAATTTTAGGATTATTGAGAACTTGCGCCATTAAAGTGTTATCCCCATTGAGGTTTTCTGATCGGTTAATCAGATAAACCTGTTTTGCAACACGTGCTAAAAAGTAAGCTTCGTACAAAGCAGTATTACCACCACCGATAACGGCAACAGTTTTGTTTCGGTAAAAGAATCCATCACACGTTGCACAAACAGAAATGCCGTTTCCTTTAAATTTTTCTTCTCCTTTAGCTCCCAGCCATTTAGCCTTTGAACCGGTTGCAATAATAACTGTTTTTGCCTTGCCTTTTTGTGATTCTGTTTCAAACTCAAATGGGTATGTTTTCAAATTAATGTGTGTTACCTTTTCATTTAATATCGGTGTACCGATTGTTTTGAGTTGTTGAGAAAACATATCCATCAAATCAACACCTGATATTTTTGTAAATGGTGGATAATTTTCAATTTCGTGTGTATACATCAATTGTCCACCTGTTTCGGTTCCACTACACAATAACACATTTAACCCGGCACGAGAGACGTAAAGACCTGCCGTATAGCCGGCAGGTCCTGATCCGATAATTAATACATCTACATGATACATATAAAGACCTCCTATCCTTATATGTTATGTAGGACTAAATAAACTGAACGTCAAGTATTTCGTATGATTTTTCACCTTTTGGTGTTTTAACATCTACAAAATCACCAATTTTTTTACCGATTAAAGCTCGGGCAATCGGGGATAATAAAGAAATAAGACCTTTATCTAAATTGGCTTCATATTTTCCGACAATTTGATATTTATGTTGATTTCCTGTTTCGGAATCTTCAAGTGTAACTGTGGAACCAAATAAAACTTTATCACCTGATAATGTTGTAACATCAATAACTTGTGCATGAGATAAAGCACTTTCCAATTCCATAATCCGTCCTTCATTAAAGCTTTGTTGTTCACGAGCTGAATGATATTCGGCATTTTCGGATAAATCACCGTGTGCACGAGCCTCTTCAATAGCTGCAACAATACGAGGACGTTCTTCAAATTTTAAACGTTTTAATTCGTTTGTTAAATCAGTATAACCTTGTGTTGTCATTGGAATTTTTTCTTCCATTGTTGCAATCCTTTCCTAAAAGAGTTAAAAATAAAAACTACGGATACACAAACCGTAGCCACATAATTCATATATAATAAAAACAGTATAAGGGCATTTAAAATAAAAAGCAAGATTAATTTTTGTTTTTAAACAAAAAAATTCGTGTAAGTCTTTGAAGAAAAGAAAAAATATGTATAAATAATATACTAAAAAAATCCCTTACATTATTATAGTAAGGGATTTTTTGTATTTTTAATTAACCGATGTTTGTTTTTCAAGAATCTTAAAAACCTTATCTAACGCTTCATCCATATCTTTTTCTGTTTGACGAATCGGTTTGTCGGTTAATAGTTCTTTTGTTTGCGTCATTACACGATCTAATAACAGATTTGTTATATCTTGAGTTGCATTTTCTTCAATAGATTGAATTTTACTTTGAATATCTTTTTTACGATATTCTAAACGTTGACTCAGTTTCTCATCAGCATCTTGTTGAATCCTAATGACTTCTTTTTCAGCAGAATGTAATATTTGAGCCCGTTCTTTATCTAAATTTTTAGTATGTTCTTCATATTCAGTATACAATTCTTCTGCTTGTTTTCGCAGTTGTGCAGCTGAATCTAACTCTTTTTGAACAACCTGTGCTTGTGCTTCACCCCAAACTGATAGTTTTTTCTTGGCTGGACGAATTGCCAATATAACAATTAAACAAAAAGCAACTGCCATCCAAAATTGAGGATTTTGTAATTCTTCCATCATATCTTTTCTCCTCTATTTTGCTGTTTTTCTTTTTGTTAGTGTAAGCTTATTTGCTAATTCTTGTGCAATTTGATTGGCAATAGAATCCGACTGACGTATAACATCTTCTTTTTGTTGACGCATTTTCTTTTCGGTATCCTCAATTTGTTGACGAAAACGTTGTTCGTGTTCGGCATCAATGTGTGCAACGTATTTTTGAATATCTCTATATGTTTCGTTGATTATTTCAGTTTTAACTTGTTCTGCTGAATAAATGCGTGTCTTATAGTTTTGGATTAATTTAGCCGCTTGTTTATTAATTACTTCTGCAACGGATAAATCATTTTTAATTTTATCTTCACGTTCCAAAAATATATCTTGGATGAGCGGGTAAATAAAATACGCCATTACCAAATAAAGAACACCAAAACATAAGAGAAACCACAAAATTTCGCTTAAATACCATTGTGTATCAAATTGAGGCATTTATTTCTTTCCTAGAATAAAATCAAAATTGCAATTAAAAGTGCATACAAAGCAATAGCTTCTGTCATAGCAGCTCCACCCCATGCAAAACTTGTAAGATCTTTTTTGACATTCGGATTGCGACTGATACAAGTAATAACAGTTGTAAAAATAGCTGAAACGCCTTTAGCAACAGCAGCCATACCTAAACAAATAAGAGCTAGTGCGAGATATTTAGCTACTTCAATTAAATAATTCAATGATTGTACATCAACTTCCATGATTTTTCTCCTCTGATAATTAATGAGAGTGTATTGCTTGTCCAATATACAGACTGGTTAAAAGCGTAAAAACATACGCTTGCAGAAAAGCAATAAACATCTCAAATAACATTAACATACCCACAACAAGTAAGGGTACAACGCCGCCCAGTCCCAGCGAATAAACAAATCCTGCCATTGTTTTTAACAAAATATGTCCGACAATCATATTCATCACTAATCGAACAGTTAAACTAAATGGTTTAACCACCATTGAAAACATTTCAATCGGAACAATAATCGGAGCCATAAATACGGGAATACCCGAAGGTAAAAATGTTCTAAACCAACTTAACCCTTGTTTTTTGATTCCAGCTATAATGTTTATCAGTAACCCTAATAAAGCAAATGCTCCAACGGGTGCAAGTTGACTTGTAAATGTAAAAGAATAAGGAAATAATCCTAAAAAATTGCCAAAAAATATCATTAAAAAGGTACAAAAAATGAAAGGAATGAATTTATCATATCCTTCACCGATACCATCTTTTGCGATATTCTTAATAAAACCAAAAGCATATTCCCCGATTGATTGTGCTGTTGATGGAACAAGCTTTTGTTTTCTGACCAATAGCCACATGATACAAATACCAAGAAATGCTGATAATGCCATAAATAATGAAGCATTGGTAAAACTTAAATTCACACCATTCCATTCCAGAGGTATAATAGGTTTAACTTCAAACTGATGAAGTGGACTACTCATATTAATTATCCTTTTTATCCCTTTGAATCATTGTGCGGGCAACAGAATATAATCCAACCAATCCGCCAAAAACTGTTAAACAGATTGTCAGTAAAACTGGTGTATGAAAGACATTTTGACTAAATACACCCAAAGAACAAGCAACAATGATAGAACCAAACAGATTAATTAACACTTCGCTAAAAATCTGATATCCGTTTTGTTGGGGTGTAATTACTTCCGGTTCATTATATTTTTTTTGTGCATTTTCAATTTGAATTGCTAATGCTTCTGTTTTTTTTGTCATTTTGCCTCCAATTTTGATTGAATTCCTTTTATAATTACGTCTTTATCTGTACCGATAAATTTTTTATGACTTTGCTTGTTAACGACAACAACTGATGGCATACCTGTTACATTGTATAATTCAGATAAATTATTGCGTTGATTGGTAATTGTTTTGCGTAATTGAACATCGGATACACAAGCTTCTAACGAATCTTTATCTTCCCCTAAATCCAAGGCGTATTTTAACATCATTTGTCGTGGCTTTTCATTGTTATACCAAACTTTTTGATTATGAAACATTTTATCCATAAAAGTTTCATAATTTTTTGTTTTTAAACATCTGGAATAAAGTGTGCCTGTCATAGCTTTAGCATCGTAAGGCATTTCTACGTATACAAGCTTTGCTTTATTTGTTTTAACAAACTTATTTAAAAGTGTCGGCATAATATCTTTGTGGAAAATAGTACAATGCGGACAACTTAATGAAGAAAACACATAAATAATGTTTGAATTATCTTTGGAACCAAAAACACGCAAGTCGGTTGGTTTCAATTCCGAGTGTAACAAAGTTGCTTCGGCATAAGATGTTGCTGAAACAATAGTTGTAATTATGCAGATGCTGTATATAAGTGCTATTTGTGTTATTTTTTGCAAAAACATTATTCTCTATTCCCTAAAAACGATAATAAAAACTGAAATAAATTAATAAAATTCAAATAAAGAGATAAAGCACCTGATATAGCAAGTGATTTTTGCATTTCTTCATGACCTTCAACAGTATAATACATTGTTTTTAATCTGTTTGTATCATAAGCAATTAATCCAGCAAAAAGAAAAACACCGATAACAGAAATGCAAAAAGAAACCATTGAAGAGGCAATAAATATATTAACAACGCTTGCTAATATAATGCCGATTAATCCCATAAACAAAAATGAACCAAATTGTGATAAATCACGTTTTGTTGTGCTTCCATATACACTTAAAGCCAAAAAAGAACCTGCTGTAATTAAAAATGTTTGCATAATGGATGCCGTTGTATAAACCATAAAAATACTACCCATTGACAAACCCATCAATGCTGAAAAACTCCAAAAATAAACATTAGCTTTGGCAGTATTTAATTTGTTGACAGCATTTTGTATCATAAAGATTAAAATAAACGGTGCAATAGCAACAATCCATCCCAATGGAGCCAATGTTATCATGTTGTTTTTTGTTACATATAATAAACTTTTTAATGGTTCTTGAATAGAAAGATAAGCTGCAAAACCCGATAAAACTAAACTCCCAGCCATATAATTATAGATTTTACCAAAAAAAGCTCTTAATCCGTCATCACGCTCTACTATACGCATTTGTGAATAATTTGTATTCATAAATATACTCCTCTGTTTTCTTGTTTTTTGTTATACTAAACTTTTCTCAAAAACACAAGCCTTTTTTATATGAAAAATAAAAACTTATGTTTTCTTACTAACAAGTCATAGTGATTTTTTGTTCATAATTCAAGATGAAGATACAATAAAAAATCCCTCGCTTTAACACGAAGGATTTTTTTATTTTCTTTTATATTACGCTGATTGACGCATTTGAGTTAATAAAGATTCTTCATAATCATCTAAATTAACAATTTCATAAGCTGATTTATCAGCCATTAATTGGCGTAACAACTGATTTGTATGCATGTGTCCGGATTTAACACCGGCAAAATGTCCGATAATAGGCATACCAACTTGATATAAATCTCCAACGGCATCAAGTGTTTTATGAACAACAAATTCATTCTCACTTCTTAAACCGTCTTTGTTTAAAACTGTGTCACCATCTACAACAATTGCATTTTCTAAAGAACCACCTTTAGCTAATCCCATAGAACGCAACATTTCAACTTCTTGTGCAAACCCAAATGTACGAGCATAAGAAATAGATTCTTTAAATGTACGTTCAGATAATGTAATAGAATATTCTTGCCGACCAATAGCTTTTGATTTTGAAAAATCAATCATAAAATCAATAGATAAACCTTTTTCTGCCGGATATAAACATACGCTTATTCCGTTTTTATCTTCAAAAGAAACTTCTTTTAAAATTTTGACAGCTTTTAATGGAGCATCTTGTTTAACAACGCCGGCGCATTCAATTAATGTGATATAGTCTGTTGCAGAACCATCCATAACCGGTACTTCGGCACTGTCAACTTCAATTAAAATATTAGTAATGCCAAATGCGGATAAAGCGGCCATTAAATGTTCAATAGTAGCTACATTAACACCATCTTTGTTTCCTACACAAGAACACATACGTGTGTCAACAACTGTTTCTTGTGAAACAGGGATAATATTATCTTTATCTGCAACGTCAGTTCTTTTAAAAACAATTCCAAAACCAATCGGAGCCGGTTTTAATGTCATGCGAACTTTGTTTCCGCTATGTAAACCAACACCAATACAAGGAATAGCGTTTTGTAATGTTTTTTCACAATTTTTATATGTTGTTAATGTCTTTATTTCAGCAATCATGATAACTCCTTTGCTTGATTTGGTTTGAGCATACAATGATTGCATAAATTTGGCAAATCAAAACTTATTTCAAATTGTTACAAAGATATGTAAAAATATTTATTTATAAAATTCAATACTTTATTGTTTTTAGACTAAATTTAACTTGACTTAATTTAAAAAATATTACACAGTATGCTTATGAGTATTTTAAACAAAATTCAAAAAGCTGTTCAACAATCTAAGATTGTCCGATATAAAACTTATAAAAAAATCGGTTGTGTCGGGTATCGCAAAAATGTTGATCAAATTGTATTGGGATTAATGATAAGTATGCTTATCATTGGGGCTTTTTATATTGTACGTCCCGATTCTGATAAAATTGAATTGTTTGATCCAATTAATTGTGCGCCTAATTGTCCGATTGAACCTGTTCTTAATCAAGATGCACAAGAAGTGGTTCACTCTGATTTGGGAGATGATCCCGTTATTGAAGAAACGGAAGAAATTGACGAAACTATTGAAAACATAGTTTCAGATGAAAAAGATAATGCAAGCACAGAAGAACAATATGATTCTTATTTAAAAAATTTAGAGGAACGGGTTTTAGAACAAACCGCTAAAGTTAAAACATTAACAATCAATAAAGGTGAAACTTTAGCCAAATTATTGGCTCGTGCAAATCTAGCTAAAAAAAATCAAAATGGTATATTAAACGCTTTTAAAGAGTCTTTTCCCGATTTAAATTTTAACAAAATTCAATCTGAAACGCCTATTTTGATATTTTTAGATAAAAAAAGCGATTCTTTTATCGGTATTATTGTTCCGAATACAAGAGGGAAGTTTTTTATTGTTCATAAAGAAAACGAAAGTACTTTTTCTGCCACTCAGGAAGATGGTTTTATTGAAACACAAAATAGACATATTAAAGGCGTTATAGAGAGGACTTTTAGTGGTTCAGCTCAAAAATACGGTGTTCCTAAAGAAGCCGTAAATCAAATTTTAGATGCGCTGGATGGCGATATGAATTTACGTAACGGGGTACGTAAAGGTGATTCTTTTGAGGTTATTTATGCAGAAAGTGTGACTTCAGGAGGTATGCCTTTAGATTTAAATAATCAGGTCTTGTTTGTTTCTTTAAAACAAGGTAAAAAAGCATATTACCGTTATTTATACACAGATAAAACAGGAACATCAGCTTTTTATAATCCATTAGGGCAAAGCGGTCAAAAAACTTTGGCAAAACGTCCGGTTAAAGCCGTACCACGTTTATCTTCTTCGTATGGCTGGCGAATGCATCCGATTTTAATGTATCGTATTTTTCATAGTGGAGTTGATTTAGCTTGTCCGAAAGGAACACCTATTTATGCAGCGGCTGATGGGCGTATTACTCAAATCGGGCGAAAAGGAGCCTATGGAAAATATATTCGTATGAAACATGCCGGAGGATACGAAACAGCATATGCACATATGAATGGTTATAAAAGTGGTTTAAAAAAGGGCTCATATGTTAAACAAGGTAATATCATCGGTTATGTTGGATCAACAGGTCGTTCAACCGGACCTCATTTACATTTTGAAGTTTGGAAAAATGGTAAAAGAACCAATCCGTTTAATACAAATGTTATTGCCGGCAAGCAATTAACAGGATTTGAATTGGAGCAATTTCAATCATTTGCCGATAGTATCCATCCGGAATTTCAAAAGCACTTATTTGGAAAATATCCGCCGATTCCACCTGTTAAACCTCAAAAAAAGACAAAATAAGTCTTACCATGTGTCATATTTATAAGCACGATATGTGGTATTATTTTTTTTAAGGCTTAAACGCCAAATCTCTTGACCATTTTTATCTAATTCCATAGCACTTACATCTTTATTAGATCCACCACTAACAAAATATGTTTGATTATTTGTTATTTGAACAGAACCCATATAAGCACTATAAAAGGGCAGTTTAATTCTTTTCCATTTTGTGATTTTTTTGTTTTTTTCATCCAGTGTCAAATGCAAAATAGAAGATGCTTTGTTTTTTGATTTGGTAATATTTTTTTGAGAAGTTATTGCATTATCAAATAAAATAATTTCGTTAGAATTAAGAATAAGTGGTGAATAATGTTATGATTTCATTTTTTTGAATATTTCTTTTTTTATAGAAATATGTTTTATTTCCAAAACGAATACTGTTTTTCTTTAATGATGAAAATGAATGAGCATAGTAATCCGTGATTTCTGTATCAAAAGCAGGAATGCTTTCTTCTTCATTAATAAATAAAACATTATTAACATCACGCTCAAAGTGAATTTCATCCGTTTGACAAAAAAACAAAAAGAGAAAAATGCTGGACAATATTACTATAATTTTTATTTTTAACATTTTTAATCAAGTTTCTTTTGTTTGTATACAATGTTTTTTTCTTTGTTTTGCATATCAAAGGGAATCTCAAATAAAACTGTACCGGAATGTGTTCCTTTTTTAATTTTTAATCGGGTAAATGGTTTTATATTATAATCCGACAAAAAAGTATCATCAACTAATCTTGGATATGTGTTACCGTTTACTTGAAGTAATAATTCATTAGAGTTAAATGTATTATTATCCGCATCGGCTTTTTGAACTGTTAAATCAACTTGTACAAAAACATGGTTTTGTGTTGGTTTTTTTTCTAATTCAGAAACAATCATATCGCCAGTATATGTTTCCATATCTTCTGATATAAAAAATTTCTCATGTAATTGTATGTTGTTGATTTGAATATTCCATCCCTCTATTGTTGTTGCAAAAGCAAAAGAATGAAAAAACAAACAAATTATCAATAATGCTTTTTTCATAGTTTCTCCTATTTATCTTGAATGAATATTTTGAATGTTTAATGGATTTTGCAATAATGATTGCTCGGTCTGATTGGTAATTACTTTTAAATGTTTGTCTAATGACATAGCAACAAGATACTTCATAGAGTCGGTAATAACAATAAAGGGATCCCATGGATTGTTATTATCTAAAACAACATGTCTCGGTAAAGGCAAAACGCAAAGACCCGTATGTCCTTTTAAAGCTTCTTGTAATGCAAAAGGTGTTTTACCAAAAGCAGATTCGCTTGAACCATCCATACCCCAATACTGATAATTTTGAACAATTTGCTTGTTTTCTTGTTCTGAAAAAGAAATACAGACAGCAGAAGCTTTGGATAAAATAGATTGCGCATAAGATGGGGTATCAACACCTGTTGCTAAAATAACAGACGTTTTATTTTGATAGCCTTGTAATTCTGAAATAGCTTTTAACGAAGTATAATCTTGATCCGGAGTAGCCTTTGCTGAATTTAAATTATTTGTATGACTTAAATACAACGAATCACCACCAGTATCTACAGATATGATATTATCAGCCCCTCCAGCATGTTGAATGGCGGATTGTATTTTTTGTACCAATAAACCGTCTTGTTTATCTAAAATAAGATAAACCGGTATTGCTGTACCTGCAACTAAATTTTCTAAAAATCGTCCGGTTCCTGTTGTTTGGGGTAATATTTTATATACACCAGATGAGATTTCTCCGCCATGGTTTATGATTTCTCGTGTGATGCCAACTTGTTGAGACTGTTTTCCTTGTGATTGTGTTTTGTCAGTGCGAATAGAAATAATACAGGAAGCTTGTTTTGGATTTAAAAATGCCAATTGTCCGGCTTGTATACAATCTGATCCGCCTCCGATGCCGATAAAAGCCGATTTTCCTTTGGGTAAAATATCATGAACTGATTTATTTTGAATAAATTGTTTTGTGTTAATTTGTGTCGGCTCTTTTAAAAATGCCATTCCAAAAGCTTTATCTATGTTAATATGAACATCTATTAAATTTTGATGAAAAATCTCTGCATTTTGTAGAGCTTGTTTTGCTATATCATTAATATCAACCGTTATCACTCCGGTTAATTGTTGTCTTTTTACAGCGATACGTGTTGCCGTATAAATTTGTGCTAAAGAAATAAATGCTGATTTATAAGCTTTGTATAAAGCTTTTCTTTTTTCAATAGGATTTGTATCAACCGGCAATTTGCTTAAATAATATTTTTTTGTATTATCAATAAATGCCGGAGCATAATAAATTAAAATCGCACTTGTATTATTCAGACCGGTTGCATTTAATTCTTTTTGTAAAATATGTTGAACATTATTCGGTAAATTATGCCATACTTCTGTTAATAATTCACCATCATCTTTTACAAAACAACGAGAAAGAGCTGCTAAACGACTTAAAGCAAAACCTTTCTGTGTTTTCGAATCAAATCCGACTAATTCTCCCCGAATAGATATATACCGATTGTAAGAATCAGAAAACGGTTCTGTCATTAAAGATTTTATTGCCAAATCATATCCGTAATAAACCGGTTCACTCATAACTAATGAACCGTTATTTTGAATGTGTCCGGCAGCACCGGCTACATCATAAAAAGCGTGTAAAATATATAAATCTCTGACCTTTTTGCTGATTGATTGAATTTTCGGTAAATCAGCCGGTGTATTTTCTCCTTGTGCAAATTGACCTAAATTAAAGGTTGTATTTAATCCTTCTAAAATAATAGTTTGTTGAGTTTGGGTTAAATTTTGAAAACCTGAAAAAAGCTCTGGTTGTTCATTGAGAAGTGTTACAAAAATGGTATCATGGTCAGCATCAGTATGATTTTTTAATTTTTGATAAGCATTTATTAACGTGTATGTTTTTCCTAAATCATTACACATAATAGAATAAATGGCAATTTCCAAATCTTCCGGTGTTTGAATGACTTGTTTTGTGAAATTTTTTAACGCTTCAAATGATTGGTGCGATAATTTAATCTGTGGATTCTGACAAGCAGTAAAAGCCTCATAATCGTTTGATAAAACATATTTGAGACAAAGTAAACCAACAGCAGCCCTGTCAAATTCTATGGTATCAGCTAGATTATCTGTTTCAAATACCTGATATGCCAAACTATTTGGAGATATTTTATTTTTACCGGCAGATGCTGTTGTTTTGTTTCCTAAAACTGTATATTGAATTTCGGGGTATTTATTTAAGATTGTTTTTAAAAACGTAATATCCTCTACTTGTAATAACGACAACATTAAAACCTCCATATAATGTATTCAATTTATCATAGTATAGTTTTGTTGTAAAGATTTTTATAAAAAAAAGAACTCATCAAATTCTGAATGAGTTCTTTGATTTATATATATAAAATTTATATAAATAATTGGGATGCTTTGGTTTTTACTATGTTGGCGATTTTTTCAAAAGCTTTTGTTTCAATTTGTCGGACTCGTTCACGACTAATCTTAAATTGTTCTCCCAAATCTTCCAATGTTTTGGGATTTTCACTTAAAAATCGTTCCCGAACAATAATTTGTTCTCGTTCAGACAAATGAGAAATAGCTTCAAGGAGCAATCTTTTCTTAACTATTAAATCTTGAGAATTTCCCAAACTTTCTTCTACAGATTCAGATTGGTCTATTAGCATGTCTTGGTGATTAGTGGCCGTATCTCCTGATAAATATGTATTTAAGGAAGAATCACCGCTTAACCGTTGTTCCATTTCTAAAACATCTTTTTTAGAAACCCCTAACATTTTTGAAATTTGTTCAGCTGTTTCTTCATTAAGTGCTGTTTCATCATATAAACCTAAACGAGATTTAATTTTATGCAAATTATAGAATAATCGTTTTTGAGTTGCTACCGTTCCTATTTTGACCAAAGACCAAGATTTTAAAATAAATTCTGAAATAGAAGCTTTAATCCACCAAATAGCATAGGTTGCTAAGCGAAACCCTTTATTCGGATCAAATTTTTTAATCGCTTGCATTAATCCGATATTCGCTTCTGAAATTAAGTCAGCTAATGATAAACCGTAATGACGAAATGAAAGCGCAACTTTCGCAGCCAATCGTAAATGTGAAGTTGTTAATTTATGAGCGGCATCTACATCTTGATAATCGTGATAACGTTTGGCTAACATAAATTCCTCTTCCGCATCTAACATTGGAAATTTGTTTACTTCAGATAGATAAAGAGAGAGAGAGTTGCGCGTGTATAATAATGATAATACATTTGATTGATGCATTTTATATCCTTTCATTAAAGCAATATAATTCGAATCTCTTGTAGAAGACAATTCGTTTTTAACAACGTAAGTGTACCAAATAATACCACCCTTTGTCAAGGGGGTAAGGATTTAAAATGATATGTTTTTTACTTGATTTTGCATACAATGATATAAAATTTACATTGTTTTTCAAATTATTAATTTGTCAACGGTGAATTTTGTAACAGATAATACAAAATAAAACCGACAATAATAGCACCAATTAGAAAATGTTGGAATGGAGTCATCATTTGTTTTGCTCTTTTTAAGTAATCTAATACTTATTATATAGCAAAAATAATTAAAAAAAGCGAGTCTTTTTTATAAAAACACTTGAAGATAATCAAAAAAAGAAGTACCATAGTGTATAAATAAACAATAAGGATGAAAAAATGGCAAAAGATGTTACAAAATATTCGTTAAAAGATTTTGAAGGTTTACGTAAAGCAGGGCGTTTAGCTGCCGAAACATTGGATTATATTACCCCTTTTGTAAAAGTGGGTGTGTCAACAGGGGCTTTGGATGATTTATTAGAAGCTTTTATGCGTAAAAATGGAGGTATTCCGGCTACAATCGGTTATCACGGTTATGAAAAGGCAAGTTGTATTTCGCCCAACCACGTCGTTTGTCATGGCATTCCCTCTCCGACAAAAATATTACAGGATGGGGATATTATTAATATTGATATTACAGTTATTGTAGATGGTTGGTATGGAGATACTTCCCGTATGTATTATGTCGGCAAACCCAGTGTGAAAGCAAGACGATTGGTTGAAACAACTTATCAAACGATGTTAGCCGGTATTGAACAATGTAAACCGGGGAATACAACCGGAGATATTGGTCATGCGATGCAAGAATTAGCCGCTTCTGAAAATTATTCAGTTGTGTTGGATTTTTGCGGACATGGTATTGGTCGGGTTTTTCATGGTGCGCCTAACATTTTAAATTACGGCACACCTAAAACAGGAACTAAATTAGAAACGGGTATGGTTTTTACGGTTGAACCAATGGTCAATATCGGCTCCTATAAAACACTAACTTTGTCAGATGGATGGACAACGATTACGAAAGATCGTTCTTTATCAGCTCAATTTGAACATACAATCGGTATTACAGAAGACGGATACGAAATATTTACTTTGTCTCCTAACGGTTGGACTTATCCACCATATCGTTAAGGTTGTTCTTATGGCAAAAAAATCTGAAACTGTTTCTCTGTTTAAAATTAAAGATAAACAACCCGATTATTTAGGGCATCGTTCTCGTATGAGACAAAAACTCCTATCAAAAGGAGCATCTTCTTTATCGGAAGCAGAATTACTTGAAATGATTTTAATGACCGCTTTACCCAGACGAGATGTTAAACCGTTAGCAAAAGAATTATTACGCCAATTTATTTCTTTTTCCGGCGTTATTCATGCAGATACTTACGCATTATCACAAATTAAAGGCGTTAAAGAATCTGTTATCAGTTTATTAAAATTGATTGAAGGTAGTTGTCAGGTTTTATTAAAGCCCAATACCAATAAAGGTACCGTTTTATCTGAATGGAATCAAATTGTTGATTATTGCCGTTTTAATTTATCACATGAACAATGTGAACATTTGTATCTGATTTATTTAGATTCAAAAATGAAATTAATTACTATAGATGATTTTCAAAAAGGATCTGCCAATCGGTTGCCGATTTTTCCACAGGAAATTTTAAAACGAGCTTTAAATGTGAATGCTAAAGCTGTTATTATGGTTCACAATCATCCATCAGGTGAAGCTAAACCCTCTGTTGAAGATTTAAGTCAAACAGATGACGTCCGTGATTTTTTAGAACACGGAGGTATTTCATTGTATGATCATCTTATTATCGGTAATCAAAATGTTTATTCCATTATGCATAAAGGGTTGATTAATTAAATGCCATCAGAAATACATCCTAAAATAAAAAAACTTTATGAAACAGGTGATAATATCATGGAACAATGGTTGGATTCATTGTCTTTATCTGATTTACCACCCGAAACAAAAAATTTATTGAAACAAATGGTTTTTTTTAAATCGGATATCAAAAAAGAACATATTGATTTTGAAAATTTACCGACAAATGCCCCTCTTTCAAAAAATTACAAAAGTAAAAATATTTGTTTTTCAAGCTATGTACAAGCATATTTCGGTAAATATATTCATTCACTTGTATCAAAATTATATCAATATAATCCCGATATTTTAGGTGAAAAACAAATATCGATTAATACAGAATTAATATTGAATCCTAAAAGCAAAAGAATTGTAGATGTAAAATATACACAAAAACCCATACGATTAAGTGTGAATGCACAAGAATTTAATACAAACATTCAAAATGAAGATACCTTGGTTTTTATTCTAGCGCATGAATTAATGCATTTAACATTACGGGAAAAGTATCATTGGATGAATGAAGGTAAAACAGAAGAGTCTTTATGTGATGTGATGGCTCTTATTTGTATGGCTAGAGCTGGTTACAGACCGGTTGAAGCCGCTTTATGGTCAATCAATCAGGCGCCTGAATATTGGTATTTGGTTGAATATGTAAATAAAAATGAAATACCGGTTAATCCGAATCCAAAAGAAAAATTATTTTTCTCAGAAGCTCAATATATTGGTTTGGTCAATTTATCAGAAGAAGATAAAGCGTGTTTAGAACCGGAACAAGAATTTATGTTTCAGTTAGATATTCATCCGCATCCGTTAATCAGAGGCATTTATTTAACAAAAATCAATAATTATTTAATTGAAAACAATTATATATCAGCAGATGACAATCATGAAAAAACTACACCATTGGATTCGGTATTTTTAAAATTGCTTGATGATGTCAAACAAAAGAAAATTCCTGTTTATCCTAAAAAATCAAGTCTGAAAATTAAAATGCAACAAAAAAAACAACACCAAAAAACGTAAAATATTAAAAAAAAAGATTGACTTTTGTAAAAAAGACAGATATGATATAAAAAGTTTCCACTTATGGAGAGTTGGCAGAGTGGTAATGCAGCGGATTGCTAATCCGTCATCGTGAAAGCGATGCACAGGTTCGAGTCCTGTACTCTCCGCCATCAGGATTAAAATTTGTATCATGTTAACCCTTTTTATAAAAGGGTTATTTTTTTATATAAAGTATGCCGTTTTTTTGTTGAATGGCTTTTTGTGTTGATAAGTTGATTTTTGACTTTGGCGTTTTTAAAAGGGTGTTTTGGCAAATTTTTGTCTAAATTAATTGCAATTAAAGGTACGTTTAATTGCAACGATTTCGCGTATAAGGGATAAAAAAGGGCGAATCTGAATAAATATTACAAATCCGCTCACATACCAAAATCAAAAAAAATTAAAAAAAATGCAAAAATATAAAAAAAAGTGTTGCAATTAAACGTACCTTTAATTACAATCATTATAGTTTATTTTAATTAAAAGGAGTTGTAATGAGTAAAAAAACAAAACAAGGCAAATATCAACAAAATCAATCATTAGTATCTGATGAAACAAAAAACAAGGTTGTATCCGATTCGCAACAAAACGAATCGCAACCCGATGCAACTGCTCCGCAAGAACACGGACGTTCAATGACCGAAATGTTGGGCGTATTGGCTGTTATTGGCGTTTTATCCATTGGTGGGGTGCAAGGTTATCGTTATGCCATGAACAAATATCATTCTAATGAAGTTATTAATGAATTGAATATGCTGAACGCACAACTGGCTATATTTATGAGTGGAATCCATGATGAGGAAGCGGTTATGTCGTTAGGTGAACCATATGATGATGCCAGAAGAATTAATACGGGTGGATATGCATTTGATTATGGTTGTGGACAAGATCCAGATTCCAATTCGCCTTGCGACTTTGGTGAAACAGGGTATTTTATGACGTTATCCGGACTGCCCAAAGATGTGTGTAAATCAGCATCCCAAATGACAGCTAATATGATGAACCTTGTAGAACAGAGAGTCAATAGTGATGTAGATGATGAGGGTGTTTCTTGTCGTGATGGAAATAATCAAGTAACATTTTTGTTTGATGCGAATGGAGAAGGGGGTCGTCATGGTGGAAATGGGAATAATAACGGCAATGAGGATACAGACGTCATATTGCCACCAGAACCAGATGTTGATGAACCTGCAGAAGAATCTACAACCACAATTTTTGAGGTAACGGAACCAGAGATAACAGAACCGGAAGTAACAGATACATATATTGAAACAGAAACGTATACGTATACAGCGACGTATAGTAATGCACCGACGTGCGACTCGTATGAATGTAAAGAAAACAGCGATTGCGCCTCAAAGGGAACAGGTTATTATTGCGATATACAATGTTATAATGATTATTGTACAAAAGACACAAGCAATATGGGAGGTGTATGCCGAAAAACCAGTAGTGATGTGAAGACGCCAAATTCGGGAACGAATCCACCGTTTGTGATGTCTAGTAGGAGTATGATGTGGTGGAGTGCCAAGAACTTCTGTCAATCATTGGGCAAAACGCTTGTAGAAGTGAGTGATTATGGATGTGCACATACGATATGCCCAAGCGGATGTAATAGTACATGGGGGTATTGCCATGCAGATACATCAATGGGAGTAACATCCAGTAGTACTACCAATATATCAGCGAATGTAGCAGCAATGAAAGCGGCATACGGTAGTAGTTATGGTTGGACGAATACGGATTATAATTCCTGTAACGCGTACTCCGTTTACTTCGTCAATGGAAACGTGTACGACACCCATCGGACCAACTCCGACTTCGCCGTGTGTAAGTGAGGGTAGTCGCTTTTAAAAGATGGGGGCGGGGGCCCCATCGTACTCATCCCTTCACCCCTTTTTTTTGAGGGGCATTTAAAGCCCCTCAAAAGAGGATAAAGCCGACTCTTTTATCGGTCAAGAGGGTAGATAGCGGATGAGAAGAATTCCCCTTCGTATCCTTATTTATTTAAAGAAATAATGATGCGAAATAAAAACCAAAAATTGCGTGCAATTTTTGGTTGCCCAAAAAACGAAACAAAAAGAAAAAACAAAGGAAAAATAACTCATGTCCAGAAGTGATACATTACCGATTTTTTTAGAAACCTATAAATTAGTTATGGTTCTTTATCAGGTTGTTATCAATTTTCCGCGTGAACATAAATTTTCTCTTGGTCAAGACATTCAAAAGGATGCCATGAATTTGTTTCGGTGTATATATCGGGCAAACCATCATCAAATCAAAGCCCCGTATCTGGAAGATTATTTAGCCGGATACGAAATGTTAAAATTGGAAATACGATTAGCGGCCGAATTGAAGATTATTTCAAAAAGAAAATATGTTCAATTAGCTTTGATGATGGAAACAATTGGCAAGCAGGCAACTGCTTGGCACAAACATGAGAAGGCTCGCCGAATAAAACCGGCGGGAAATGTTCAACCTGAATCGGATTTGATTACACACGATTCGATTCTAACAACGGAGGGATAGAAAAAACAGTTAAGGGATGGGCCGGAATCAGATACCGTTTTGTGCGGGTTTGAGTGAGCTTTTTTTATATTAAAAGGGTTTTCCACTTCCTTATTCCTTCAATAAGGGAGTCAATTTCCAATAGCGAAAACTAACATCGGTGTTTTACGTTCAATCGTTAAAATGCCAAATTCCTGTAACGCGTACAACGTTAACTTCAACAATGGAAACGTGAACAACAACAATCGGAACAACAACAACTACGCCGTGTGTAAGTGAGGGTAGTCGCTTTTTGTATAAAGGATGTGAAATCTCTTAATTTTGTTTTTTTATTCATTGATATGGAACAAGGTGAATTATTTAATTTTGATCAACCGATAACTTTGGATGAGGTTTTTGAGGCTTATTTTGAGTGTCGTAAGCACAAACGCGGTACATTGAATGCTTTGGCTTTTGAACTTGATTTTGAAAGTAATCTCATTAAATTATGGCAGGAAATTAATAATAAAACGTATCAAATCGGTCGGTCTATTGCGTTCATTGTCAATAAACCGGTTAAACGTGAAATTTTTGCTGCTGATTTTCGGGATAGGATTGTGCATCATTTAATTATTCGCAAATTAGAACAATATTTTGAGCATATATTTAGTCCGAACAGTTGTAGTTGCCGTAAAGGAAAAGGAACATTATATGCTGTTCGCAAAACAAGGGAGGCCATTATTCGTCAATCAGCTCGTTGTGTGAATGGGTGTTATGTTTTGAAATTAGATATTCAGGCATTTTTTATGAGTGTTGATTGTCAGTTGTTATATCAAAAACTAAAAGCTTTTGTTCATCGGTATTATGTGGGCGGTGATAAAAATCTATTACTTTGGCTGATACAATTGGTTGTGTTAAATAGACCGCAACAAAATTGCATTCGTAAAGGGAAAAAACTAAATTGGGCAGATTTACCGCCACATAAAAGTCTATTTTATGCTCAAAAATTCAATGGAATGCCGATAGGTAATTTGACGTCTCAAATTTTTGCTAATTTTTATTTAAACGAATTTGATTCGTATATTGAATCGTTTAAGGCGGTAGATTATATTCGCTATGTAGATGACTTTGTTGTGATTCATCCTAGCAGAAATGGTTTAAAACGTTTAATAAAAAAAGCAAGAGATTTTTTAAAGAATCGGTTAAAACTTATTTTACATCCGAAAAAAGTTTATTTACAGCATTATAAAAAAGGGTTTAATTTTATTGGGGTTCGGTTTAAAGGAAATAATATTTTATCGGGATTAAGACTAAAAAGTCAATTTTTAAGTAAAGTCCGTGAAATGAATGAAAAAAAAGGGCATTTAACAACAAAAAGAGCGGAAGATATTCGTTCTTTTTTTAATTCTTATTGTGGTTATTTAAGGCATTTAAACGGTTATCAATTAAGATTAAAAGCCTGGCGGTTACTTAAGTATGATTTACGGCGTTATTTTTCATACAGAAATAATTGTTTATGTGTTTGTATTGGGACACAATATAACAAAATCAAAAAATGGGGTATTACTTGGACTTTTGACTCTGTTGTTTTTTGATTTCGTTTTCACGCCATATTTTTTTTGGTGTAACGGATTTTTTTAATAATTGCCATTTGATGTTTTTGGGAAAATGTGTTTCAATCATGATTTCCGGCGGTGTTAAAAACCATTGATTATCAATATATCTTTGTTCGCCCATATCAATGGTTTTAGGATTCCTTTTTCTTTGTTTTACCATGCGTTTATATTGTTTTAATCGTTTCACATCTTCAAAAGCTTTATAATCACCGCCCAAAGCCCATGTTACATCTAACAAGTACCATTTATTGTTGAGTTGAACCGCATTCCATGCATGACGCGAATCGTCAATTTCACTCAGTGTTAAATTATATCCGGCATATCCACTAATATATTCGGCTTTTAAATCGGCTTTGCGTGCCATTTCAACAAACAGATTTGCAAAATCAGCACAAACGCCGACTCGTGTTTGGTATGTATTACCCAATCCGGCGATTCTTTTATTAGCGTTATATTGAAAATAATCATATTGTACATGATAGGCAATCCAAGCAAACAAAACACGGGCTTTTGCAAATTCGTCGTTCCTGTATGGTTTGATGAGATAATCAACTAAAGAGGACAGATTACGAAATTCCGGTGCATTGTAAGCATATTCATCAATTTCAGCATAATTGAGTTGAGGTATTTTTGTTTGTTTTTTTTGAGTGGTAATACCTAAATGTGGGACTTGCGCTTCAACAGAATATGTTGAAAAACAACAAACAAAACAGCAGAAACATAAGTATATTAATAAACGCATAATTTCTCCGCATATATCATACAATTTTTTATTTGTGTTGGCAACATAAAAAAGGATTACATTTGTTTTTTAACTTGCTTTTTGATAAAATGTTATGATATGTTTGTTCATATTTAACATAAAAATAATCCACAAGGAGATATAAATGTCGCAAAAAGTAATTTTATGGGATTGGGATAATACATTGGTTGATACGTTTGATGCTATTTTAACGGCTCAAAATGTGATGCGTCGGACATATGGTTTGCCGTCTTGGTCTAAAGAGGAAGCAAAAGCAGCTATGAATAAATCCGGTCGTAATTTAATTAAAGATTTGGTCGGAGAAGAAAAGGCACAGGAAGCACGTGCCGTCTATTTAAAAGCTTATGCACAAAGTGCTTCTGAAATTGTTTTAAAACCTTATGCTATTGATGTTTTAGAAAAAGCGAAATCATTAGGTTATATTAATATTTTAGCCAGTAATAAAGCGGGTAGTATTTTGCGGAATGAAGCACATACGCTCAATGTTGATTCTTATTTTGACCGAATTATCGGGGCAGAAGATACGCCTTGTGATAAACCATCTAAATCTTTTACCGATTCAGCAATAGAGGGATTTGATGTTGAAAATGTTATCAGTATCGGTGATGGAAAAGCAGATATTCAGATGGGACATAATTATGTAACCGGAGTTGGTTTGTTGGTTTGGACAAATCCTGAAACACCTGAATTTGTTGAAAACAAACCAGATGCTTCATTTGAAAACTTACAAGATTTGGTTGTTTATCTTGAAAATTTTATGGCTTAAAAAAATGCGTAATTCAAATTATAAGTATATTTTTCCGATTATAGTATTGATAGGTATTTTAATTGGTATCGGATTTTATTTTTCTACAAACAAAACATTAGAGTTACATTTATTGCATACAAATGATTTGCATGCACATTTGTTACCATTTAATCCCGATAATCGGAAATGTACTTATAATCAAGAGGGTTGTTTGGGTGGTTTTGCAACTATTAAAACAATTATTGATTCGCATCGTCAAAAATATCCGGATTTGGTTTTGTTAGATGCTGGTGATCGATTTTCGGGAACAGTTTTTTATACTTTACGGAAAAGTCAGGATATTATTCCTTTAATGAATCAATTTCAATATGATGCTTTAACATTGGGTAATCATGATTTTGATAGTGGTTTATCAGAAATTGAAAAAATGATGAATGTTGTGACTGCACCGGTTGTTTCTGTAAATGTGAAGTTTCCAAAAGAATCGGTTTTAGCAAAAAAAATTAAAAAGAGTGTGATTTTAAAACGACAAGGTCAAAAAATCGGCATTATAGGAGCTTTAACTCCTGATATAAAAACAGAGACAACATCTGCCAAAGAAATTGATTTGTTACCTCTTGTACAAAGTATACAAGAAGAAATAGATATATTGCGAAAACAAAATGTTCAATATATTATTTTGTTAACGCACATTGGTTTTGATTTAGATAAGGAAATAGCATCTCAATTAACGGATGTAGATATTATTGTAGGTGGTCATTCTCATACATTGTTATCTAATAACAACACAGAAAAACAAGATTCATATCCTGTTGTTGTATTCAACAAATCTGGAGAAAAAGTATTAGTTGTATCAGCAGGATTCGGTGGGCAATATATAGGGGCGTTATCGGTTGTTTTGAAAAATGGTTCGGTTCAATCTTATCATGGCGATACGATTCGTTTGGATTTGTCAATTCGTCCGAATCAGAAAATGAAAGTACAAATTGAACAAATTGAGAAAGAATTAGCTGAACAATTAAACAAGCCAATTATGTCGTTATCGGAAAATGTGTCTTTAACGCCAAATCAATTGTTTTGTTCAGAAGAATGTTATATCGGGGAGGTTTTAACAGATGCTTTGAAACAAAAATATCAAGATGTTGATTTTGTGTTTATGAATGCCGGTGGGATTCGGTCTGGTCTATTTCAAGGAGCTGTTTCGTTTAAACAATTAGCAGAAGTATATCCTTTTGATTCCTCGGTTGTTGTTGTTAAAATGACAGGAGAACAGGTAGAAAGATATTTACAATACGGTATTAAAAATTATATTCCTGATGACAGAACAAATGAACTGTTACAAGTGGCGGGTCTTTCTTATACATTTGATGCACAAAAAAAATATATTACAGATATTAAAGTTGAAGATGGTCATTTAGATAAAAACAAAGAATATAGAGTTGTTTTGCCTTCATTTTTAGCAGAGGGCGGGGATGGTTTTCCTGTTTATCCGATTGAAAAAGAGCTTTCTCAAAGTGTTCGAAATTTGTTAATTGATATATTTCAATTGCAGACATATCAGTTGCCAATTTTTGAAAAGCGTGTTCAAAAAATCAATTAATTTCCATGATTGTGAATTTTTTGATATAAAAATACTTGCTGTTTTTTTAGGGATGTGTTATATTATAAGTGCTGATTTTATCAGCTATGATGCTAAACGAAAAGTAGAATAGATGGCCGTGGACTCGGGGGCGGTACCCGACACCTCCACCAATATTTTAACTATGGGGGTGAAATAGGATCGACACACATAATAAAGGCTTATTCTTGTATCCGGCATTGTACCGCCGTTATCGGGCTGAACATATAAATGCAAATGATAATTTTGCTCCGGCCGCAATCGCTGCTTAGTGTAGCGTAGGCCAATAATTCCGTCTCCAAAATGAGCGGGACGGTGGGGTTAGCGGGGTTCCCAGCAACAGGATACCCCGTGTTTTTATAAATAGCTAAATATATTACAGTACGTATTTAAGCACATTTTTTTCGCTGAAAAACGACGAATCAGCGGCAATCCATAAATCAATTTTATGATCTAAACAATAAGATAAAACTTGTTGTTTTACATATAAAATTTTACCTAATACAGATAAATCAGCCACAACAAAAATATCATATTCTTGGCAAGGTTCTAATAGTTTTATCAAAGACTTATATGTTGGTTTGGGCATATCTTTTTCAATCCAAATATCAGTTTGGTGATTGTTTTGGGTTAAAAATTTTTCAATAGTTTGTTTTTGTTTGATTGTTTTTTTATAATTTGATTTTAAAATAAAAATAAATTTCACAATTAACATAAAGCACAAAAAAACTCTTGAATATCAACTTTCAAGAGTTTTTTTATTGTGATTGCTTATTTTCCGATATATTCTTTTCCACCTAAATAAGGTTGTAAAGCTTTTGGTATCCGAACAGAACCGTCTGCTTGTTGATGATTTTCCATAAAGGCAACTAAAATACGAGGTGTTGCTAAACCGGTATTATTTAAGGTATAAGCATATTTTACTTTACCTGTTTCGGCCTCTCTGTAACGAATATTTGTTCGGTGTGCTTGCCAATCTAACAAAGAGGAACAACTGTGTGATTCACGATAACGTTCTTGTGCCGGACACCAAGCTTCAATATCGTTCATACGATATTTGCCGGCACCCATATCTCCTGTACAACAAGCAACAACCTGATACGGTATTTCTAATGCCTGCATAATTTCTTCGGCATTGTTTAACAAGAATTGATGCATATTGTCTGATTCGGTAATATCAGCTTTACATATTACATATTGTTCAACTTTATTAAATTGATGAACACGGAAAATACCACGAGTATCTTTACCGGCAGCACCAGCTTCCCGACGGAAACAAGGAGAGAAACCGGCATATTTTATCGGTAAATCTGATTCTTTTAATATATCTCCAGAATGAATGCTGTTTAAAATGACTTCAGCTGTACCAGCTAAATATAAATTGTCCTTTGGCAAACTGTAAACTGAATCCACATCAAACGGGAATTGACCCATATTATATAAGGCTGTATCAAATGTCATTGCCGGCACACTCATAGCAATAAATCCTTTAGAAATTAAAGTATTGATCGTGAATTGCCATAAAGCCATTTCTAATTGCAATAATTCTCCCCTGATGGATGATGAACGAGTTCCACAAATTTGTGGAATACGTTTAAATTCACCCCATCCATGCATTTCCATAATGTCAACATGATCACGAATTGGGAAGTCAAATGTCGGAATAGTGCCAACTTTGCGAATCACAACGTTATCTTCATCACTTTTTCCTTTGGGAACATCAGGTGCCGGAATGGTTGGTGTTTTTTCAATAAGGGATTTAAATTGTTCTTCTAATGGTTTGAGTTCAGCAGAGATTTGAGCTGCTTTTTGACCACATTCTTTTGAAAGTTCTTTAATTTCTGCTTTTCTTTCAGGGGAAGCGTTTGGCATTTCTTTGCTAAGAGCATTGCGTTTTTGTAATTCAGCTTCCATAGCTTGTTTGTGTTTGATAATGTCTTTATCAATGGCTAAAAGCAAATCAATATCCAGTTCAAGACACTTGTCAATAAGTGCTTGTTTTACGATGTCTGTATTTTCACGAATAAATTTTATATCTAACATTTTTCTATCCTTTTGTTAGTTGTTACTGATTAATTTTGCCAGTTTTTGTAGATCATCCCAGGCATTTTTCCGATAAGACTGGCCTTTCATTACCATATCGGGGCCAAAGGTTGCGATAACCGGTATATTATTACCGGTAGAAAGTGAATAAGATAAATTTTGTTGTCGAGCTTTAGAAATGCTTTCAATTCCTAATAAACCACGAGTCGGCAAAGAGCCGAAAATAAGTATAAATTGCGGTTGTATTAATTCGATTCGTTTTTTTAAAAATGGCAAACAAAGATTGACTTCTGTTTCTGTTGGAACTCTATCCCCTGGTAAGCGCCAAGGAATTAAAGGGCATAAATAGGTATTTGTTCCGCAATCTAATTGAATAGCTTTAAGCATTTTTAATAAAAGTTCGCCCGAATCGCCGGCAGCCAAGCGTCCGATTTTTTCATCTGCACTTTTGGGTGAATCGATTAAGCATAAAACAGTCGGTTGATTTGAAATGCCCATTCCTGACAAAGTATGTTGTGCTGTTTTTCTTAATGAACATCCATCAAATGAATTTAAAGCGGAATCAAGATTTGTTAAGTCAGATGCATTGTTTGCTAGATTTGTTGCTTGAGAAATAAACGTTGTTTCAATATCTTGCTTGTTTTTTGGAGGTGTTTGTATGGATTCGGGTGCAACAAACTGTTTAGATTTGTTTTCTTGCAAATCCGTGTTTAAAAATCGATTAATAGGCTTTTCTCCGATACATTCGGTAATTCCGGAAAGAGAAAGCCATTTTAAAATAGAACCATAATTCATTTTTTTCTTCTTTTTTAATTGAATTAATGATAACATATTTTTAATTTAAAAGTAAAGCTTTTTTCAAAAGAGAGGTTCTATGAATAAAAAAAAGAAGTATGTAAAATGCATTTTGGGCACAAGTCTTTTGGTTTTAACGGTTATTTTTATTTTTCCTGTATTGAGACAGCTTGCCGAAAATAGATTAGAAGTATATTTAAAGAATTTAAAAAGCGAATCGGTTGTTTCTTTAAAGGCGACTCGGCAAATTCCAGAAGATATTGATGTTGGTTCTTATTTGGCTGGTGTTATCGCTGTAGAAAATGAAGATTTTAATCGGGCCTTGACGTATTATACAAAAGTATTAGAAAAAGATTCGCAAAATAATCAGATTAAAACTGAATTAATGGTTTTAAACGGAATGATTGGTCAAATGGATTTGGCAACACAGTATGCTCGTGAATTAAACGGTACAAATACGGATGTTTTTTTAACAACATACCTTGTTGCGGTGGATATGTTAAAACATAATAGATATCAAGATGTTATATCTTTTTTGTCTCAATCAGGAAAAATTCCAACGGATTCGATAATTAAACCGATAATATTGGCATGGAGTTATGCCGGATTACAAGAGCGAGATAAAGCCTTTTTGGTATTTGATGGTTTTTCTAATGATGCGAGATTAAATGGTATCAAATTTTATCATCAGGCGCTTCTGCATTTTTATTTTGGAGAAAACGAATCGGCAATACAGTTGTTAAAACAATATGATACAGTGAAAGCTCCTTCTTTAAATGTGTGGAATACCATTTACACACAAATGCTTAAAACAAATGGGAAAGTAATGTATCCGGCATTGCATGATAAATTTATTGATGTTTTGAAAAAAGATATGCATATTATTCATCTGATGAATAAAAATAAGGATAATTCTATTCAAACACCACATCAGGCTATATCAGATGCACTTTATTTGACAGCTATGTCATTTGATGATTTAAAAATGCCTAAAATAGCTTTGGTATTGGCCAATATGGGATTGTCATTGAATGAAAATTCTGTTTTATTGCGATTGCTAGCTGCTGATTTATCACAAAAATTACAATTAAAAGAGCAGGTTTTTGAAATATATGATTCGTTTCAATTTAAAACAGACTTATTACATTTGCGTGTTGCATATAATTTGATGTTGCAAAAGCAGTACGATGCAACGATTCGTATTTTAAAGGAATTTGAACAAAAAGGGAAACAACTTCCTTTTGTTTATAATATGATGATAGATGTGTATACTGAACAAAAAGATTATCAAAATGCTATTATATATATTAATAAAATATTAGATTTGCCACATGTCAAATTAAATTCAACTTTACAATCACAAATTTATTTACAAAGAGCTTTGGTGTATATGTTACAAGAAGACAACCAATCAATGTATACCGATTTAGAAAAAGCGGTCGCATTGGATGATACAAATGCGGAAGCATTAAATGCTCTTGGATATGAGTTGATTGACAAAGATATAGATATTCAAAAAGGAATGGATTACGTATTGAAAGCAAACAAACTTTTGCCTAATCAGGCACATATATTAGATAGTGTTGCTTGGGGATATTATAAAAATAAATCGTATGATGATGCGTTGAATTATGCATTAAAAGCTGTTCAGTTGGCTCAAAGTAATGCTGTAATTGTTATGCATTTGGGAGATATATATAGAGTACTTAATCAAAATAGTGAAACCTTATCTCAATACCGTAAAGCACTTATGATTAAAACAGATTTAACAGATGAGATGAAAAAAAAGATGGAAACATATATATATGAAAATGAATAATTGAGAAAAAAGAGGTTTTTTAAAGTCAGAAATCCTAAAAAAAATGGGAATCACAAAGAAAACACGTATAAGAAGAAAATATTTCAAAAATAAAATTGTTAAAAATCAAATAATTGTAAAAAAAGAGGTAAAAAAACAAAAAAAAATGAAAAAAGGTGTTGACATTTTAGAAAAGCTCTGATATATTCCCATCTACCGAAACGGAACAGAGCTTGAAAGAATGGCTTGAAACGAACGGAAAAGAGTTGTTGAAAAGAAGTTGAATAAGGGAAAGAAATAGATGCACGGGCAGCTGTTGGCGAAGAGACGATGGGTGTCATGTGCATGGAACTATGAAGACGGAGTGAGTTTTTTAGTAAAAAATTTATGGTAAG
>JAZUBA010000072.1:0-1059 GCA_045638265.1 Alphaproteobacteria bacterium
TTTTCGCCTCTTCTGCCGTGATTTGTTGATACATCGTTTTTTCTCCTTTTTCGCTAATCAATATTGCGGTCGGTCCGTCTGCACCGCCTATAATTCCGATACTTGTAGCATCTCCGCAAGCGGTAAGGAAGATGCAGAGAATAGCTGATATAATGCATAATATTTTCTTCATATGGTTTACCTCTATATTTCAAGTTCAAATAACCCATGTGTATTGCAGTAATAATAAATTTTTCCGCCACGCATTTGCGAAAAGCGTAACTCTCCGCCTTGCTCCGGATAGAGCCTCATGTTGAGCACTCTGTCAAAGCGAACATAAGAAATAAAGGAAATATAGTGTTCCTTTGTCATAGGATGCGAAAATGTGATATAAAAATCATCTTCCATCTTTTCAACATTTAATTTGTGTGCTTCATCAGCCTCTTTTGCAACAATATGTGAAAGTTTTGTCCCACAGCACACAATTTCAGCATTTCCTGTGCTTGTGAGTATATTCCCACACTTTTCGCAAACATAAAATTTTGTTTTCTTCACATTTATAACCTCCTGTTTTATTTTTGGTATTTCGCCTTTTATACCTCATTGCAAACCTTTATAATTTTGTCTGCAGCACCTTTTGCCCCCAAAGAGTTTTTAAAGCCTTCAGCAATCTCCGCAGCATTTTTCTTATAGGTGCTATCATTTAATATTTTATTTACTGCATTCAAAACGGAATCCCCGTCCAATTTATCAAGTTTTATACCTGCACCAAGTTGAGATACTCTCTCCGCAACACCTTTTTGTTCCGATGTTTGAGGGAGCATTACAAGCGGAACTTCAAAATATAAACTTTCGCTGACACTGTTCATTCCGCAGTGTGATACAAACACATCTGCTTTTTCTAAAACAGCAATTTGGTCAACATGCGAATAAACCGATATATTTTCTGGTAGCTCGCCAAAGTCCTCGATAGACACTAAATTGCCGACAGACATAATAACCTGATAATCTGTATTCGCTAAAGCAGATATGCAAGTTTTATAAAAAGGCATCATGTTATTATTGACGGTTCCCATGGAT
>JAZUBA010000073.1:0-18666 GCA_045638265.1 Alphaproteobacteria bacterium
AAAAACACGCAACATCGGATTATCTATTTCTTCCGATACAGTCAAATACAAACCATTTTTCAATCGTATCAACACTGCTAACAAAATTGGATACTCTTTTGTTTCATCTTGAATAATTTCTATATCATCAATTTCGGTACCTATAATTTGAGGGTATAAAAATGAAATATCTAAAAACTGATTTGCAGATTTTAATTTTTGAATTTTGAAAAACAAGCATTAAAAAAGTCCCATTTTCAGGGACTTGTTTTATTATTGGTACAGCTCGCTTAACGAATACCGAGCCAAGCATTTAGCGGATTTCAAAAAGTTACTGGAAAAATTTAATTATTTATTCCGAAACAATTAACTCAAAGTATTTTTTTGTTTTTTTTGACATAATTTTCCTTTGGGTATCAAAATAACAATTTAAATAATTTTTATGGTTTAAAGTTTTTTATTTCATCATAATTTGCTGTTTTTTTAGCATATTCCCAATAAATATCACTATACATAAAGGAATTAGAATCTGGTGCACTATTTTTCCATGGTTTATAATTTGCAGTGAAATGAATAAGTTTTGGTTTTTTATTATACTGAATATGCTTTAATATAAATATCTCAACATTCCAAACATCAGATATATATACAATCATCCGAAAACATAAAATTTAAAATATCTTGATCTAAGTATCTAAAATTATTTTTTCGTGCAATTTTAAATGCCGCTTCTTCAAAATTATTTTTTCTTAATTTTTCCAAATTCATAACCAAAACGCCCGCGTTAAAATAATTGTCTGTTTTTTCCATCTTTAATTGATTTTTACAATAATTTTGCCATTCTTTAGATTGATTTCCAGAATATAAAGGTTGAGGAGCAACACCTAAAGACTTTCCATTTAAATTAATATCAAAAAGCTTTCCAACATCTTCTTGTAAGATTTGATCTGCTTCTAAATAAACCGCTTTTTTATAATTTTTTAAGATTCTTGGGATAAAGAAACGATAGTATGTTGCAGCATTAATATCACCTAATGTTTTTAAAGTATTTATATTTTTCTCATGTACTAATTTCTGAATATCTATTATTTGAATATTTATATTTTTTGATTGGGTTAAATAAATAGATTGTGCATGATTTTCTGATATGTTATCTCCTAATATAAATATTTTATATGATCTATTAGGATCACTATGTGCTTTTATAGATTCAATTGTAACAGGTAAAAAAGTAGCATAATTATCATCAACAGAAAACGAAATTATAACCTCATTTAATTTTTTTTCATTAATAAAAAAAACTACAATCATCAGGAAGGATACTATAAAAAATAAAAATTTTTTATCCATTTTGGTTTTCTTTCTTTGTGTTTTAATTGTTATATTCTATTTTCTAAAGTGAACTGTTATTGAACCAGCACAAATGCTTGAAAAGATAAAGAAAAAACCGTCCAAAAACGGACGGTATTTTTATTGGTACCTCTAGCCGGACTTGAACCAGCATGATCTTGCGATCAACAGATTTTGAGTCTGTCGCGTCTACCAGTTTCGCCATAGAGGCAGCGTTTTCTGGATAAAGACACTATATATCTTTCTTTTTCACTTGTCAAGCACTTTTTTTAAAAAACTTGTTTTTTTTATAACTCTTTCATTTTGTTCGTTATTTTTTTTATATCATGTTCCCGTTAAGATGTTATCCTTTATTTGTAAAAATCACAACCTATGATTGTTGTATCGGTAAAAAAATATCTCAAAACTCCAAAAAATGAATTTTATCCCTCAAAAAAAATTGAAAACCTAAATGAAAAATTATAAAATAAGGTTATACAAGGAGGTTGTTATGTTGTTAAATATCAAATTATCAATTTTTTTTGCTCTCTGTTGCTGTGTTTGTGTAACCCAAGTTCAAGCACGTTATTTGGGGCGTTTGTCCGATAATCCGTATGAGGCCGATTCCATTGCGAATCCGTATGGACGATATGGTAGTAGGCATTCACCGGATAGTATTAATAATCCGTATGGTGAATTTGGAAGTGAATATGGCTTTCATTCTGTTCGGAACAGATATGCCAGCGGAGATGATTCGCCAAAATTGTATGATGCAGAAGGAAATTTCAGAGGTAATTTAAATAATAATCCGTATGACCCCGATTCCATTGCGAATCCCCATGGACGATATGGTAGTAGGCATTCACCGGATAGTATTAATAATCCGTATGGAGTAGCGAATCCATATAATCCGGACAGTCCTCGTAATGCTTATGGCAGAGGTTGGGAAATTCGGTATGAATAAGGTGTTTGAAAGTGTAGGGCTGTTTGATTATAGAGTAGGGGTAAGTGAATAGTTTTTGTTTTTTTAAGTATAGATATCTATTTGAATGATGATGTGCTTTTATTTTTGAACGGTAAAAAAAAAGATAGTTTTGTTTTGTGTTGATTGTTTATATAATTCAAATGTTTTTTTGTGATAATTAATGTTTTTTATTATGTTAAAATAACAGGCAATATTGTAGCGTGAAACGTTTGCTGTGATAATCACTGAACAAGTTTTACGGACGAAGCAGACCGATTGTTGGTTAATTTTGCTGTGTAGAATGTATGTTTTTAAATGATGTGGTGTTTGCACATTATCTCTACTTAATATTTTCACATGTGTATATTTTGCTCATCTTATAATATAACTTTTAGCGGTTTCATATATCAGTATATGCATATGGACGATACACAATATACATTGGCACATTATATACAATACACATTGGCACATTACATACATTATATCCACGATACATAAGGGCTGATGTTTATGTTTGTTCGGAAAATGTGTTTCCTCGTGTTATAAACGATTTTATTTTGTTGAAGCGTGTATTTATTTTCAATATCTGATCAAGGATAGATAGATGTTAATGAACGGTGGTGATTAGGGGTAAAAAAAACAATCACCCGAAAAAGAGTGATTGTTTTTATATGCAACTTCAAAAACCACAACGATTATCTGGTTGTTTCATACACATATGGTGTTGTGGTTGTCGTCGTAGCCGGACGAGTTGTTGTCGTTGTCGTCGTAGCCGGACGGGTTGTAGTCGTTGTTGTCGTAGCCGGACGAGTTGTCGTCGTTGTCCGTGTGCCGGTATACGGAGGTGTGGTTGTCGTCGTAGCTGGACGAGTTGTAGTCGTTGTCCGTGTGCCGGTATACGGACGTGTCGTTGTTGTCGTAGCCGGACGAGTTGTTGTGGTTGTCCGTGTGCCGGTATATGTATTGGTTGTAGTCGTTGTCCGAGGATACGTTGTTGTATAAGAAGTCGTTATTCCTTGATTATATTTATCAACCGAGAAATTTGTTGCAACACAAAGCGTATAACTTGTTGTAGTTGTTGACGTGTTTTGTTGATAAAAATTTGAACCAGATTTATACCATCGTTCAATACGACCGCCATTATCAACCCAATAATTCCCTGTATACGAACTACCAGCTAAATTTTCGTACTCACTTTTTGTAATAATGCGTTTGCCATTGACTTGACAGGCGTCTTTCGCATTAATTGACATAACACTATCATAAACATAACAGATTTGGTTATTACCTGAACAGCCCATGTATTCACAAGTCTTTTTGTTATTTGGATATGTCATACAAATATATCCGCTAGATTTACAATCTGATGTTGTTTGACATCCACTAGCTTGTACGTTATAATTTGGATCAATACACAAAGCTGATTGCGTTGTTGTTTCAGAATAAGAACGTTTATAAGGTGTAGAATAATTTTCACAACATTTATACCATGATTCAACTGTTCCATTATTTTTTATCCAAACAGGACTACCGCTATAAGTTGACACATACGTCCATTCTTCCAATGTTGCTAAACGTTTACCAAAAGCACTACAAAAAGATTCAGGATTACCTGAGTAAGCAAAGTAGATACCACTACTACCACTTAAACAAAAATCCCCTGAACAACTACCTTTTTTACACACTTTGGATGTCTTAGTACTTTCAATACAAAAATATTGGTTACTGCCATGTTTTTCTGCACAATCAGTATGTGTTTGACATTCATCAGCAGGTTTTTCAATAACAGAATCTTTATCAATACAGAAAGAAGGATATTTATCAGAAGAATATGGTGTTGATACATGAAGTGAACCATCACTCCATTTGAATGAATATTTTACAGTTCCGTTATCATTAATCCAAGAATAAGAATATGATTGATAATCAATATACAAATATTCTTCTTTTGTTAACAGTCGTTTGTCAAATACAGCACAAAATGAAGCAGCATCACCTGATGCTATTGAGAGGTTACCCCGACAATAGAGTTCACCTGAACAAGTTGCTTGTTTACATTCTTTTACGGTATCATCTCTTGTTATACATGCATATTTATTATTGTTGTTATATTTTTCTGCGCAATCGACATGTGTTTGACATTCATCAGCTGGTCTTTCAATAACCGCACCTATTTCTATACAAAGTGCTGGTTGTGCAGTTGCAGAAAGAATATAAGAATAAGCTGAACCATCACTCTGTTTATAAGCACTTTTTATGGTTCCATTATCATTAACCCAAGCATAATCATATGTATAAGGATAATCAGAAT
The DNA here is from genome assembly GCA_045638265.1 of Alphaproteobacteria bacterium. Classification (GTDB taxonomy): domain Bacteria; phylum Pseudomonadota; class Alphaproteobacteria; order CAAHEQ01; family UBA3637; genus RGIG4140. Next base: position 4,587 of record JAZUBA010000073.1, read on the forward strand.
ACGACAATTCGTCTTTAGTTGCTAAACGATATCCTAAATTTTCACAGAATGTTTGTGCTTCCGATGAGAATACAGAGTTATTCCCTTTACAAAATACACCTCGTTTAGAACAATCCGGATTGTAAGTATAGGTTCCTGTACCTGTATATGTTTCAGTATGCCAAGGCGTTGTTCCTGTTCCTGTATACCACGGTGTCGTCGTTGTTCCAGTATACCAAGGCGTTGTCGTTGTTCCGGTGTACCAAGGCGTTGCTGTTGTAGTCGTATTTTCAATTAATGTTGTTTCTTCGTAATATTCTGTTGTTGTAATATCTTCACTCGGTTGAGTTGTTTCAACATTGTTCAATATCGGGTTTTGGTTGGCGTCAAATAAAAAGATTAACTGATTATCACCGTCTTGACATAAAATACCGTCATTATCCGTATGTCCGTTAATGCGTTGTTCCACCAAATTCATCATATTTGCCGTCATTTGAGAAGCTGATTTACAGATATCTTCAGGTACACCGTTTAATGTCATATAATACCCTGTTTCGTCAAGGTCGCAAGGTGTTACAGATTCAGGATCTTGTCCGCATCCGTATGCAAAGGCATATCCGCCAGCGTTAATTGTTTCACCGTCATCATACGGCTCTCCTAATGACATAACCGCTTCATCTTCATGAATACCACTCATAAAAATAGCCAGTTGTGCGTTAAGTAGATTTAACTCATTCACAACTTCATTAGAATGATATTTGTTCATGGCATAAGTGTATCCTTGAATACCACCGATGGATAAAACGCCTAAAACAGCCAATACACCGAGTATTTCCACCATTGAACGTCCGTGCTCCTGTGGATTGGTTGCGTCGGGCTGTGTTGCATTTTGTTGCGAATCGGATACAACCTTGTTTTTTGTTTCATCAGATACTAATGATTGATTTTGTTTGTGTTTTTTCTTTGACATATAAGCTCCTTATGTTGAAAATAAATCTGTAACCATTGTAATTAAAGGTACGTTTATGTGCAACGATTTCGCCTATAAGCCCAAAATAGGAGAAAAAAAGGAAATATTACAAACAAGCCAACAATTTCAAATCATAAAAATTAAAAAAAATGCAAAAAAGTGAAAAAAGTTGTTGCAATTTAACGTACGTTTAATTGCAATGGGTATGAGTGCTGTTATCCTTAATGTTTGTTGTCAAACTGCTTTTATTTAATCCTTAAAAAAAACCGCTAAATGCATAAAACATTTAACGGTTCTGTATTTTAGATAAAATAATTTTTTAATTTAACGAGATTGGTCGTTTTCTTTAATGTTTGAAAATTGTTGTTCAGATTCTTCAACTTTGTGGGCAAAATCTGATAACAACTGTTTAATTTGCGAATTGAATTCATTTGTTTCTGCTTGTGTTTCGCCATTTTCAGTATTTTGTTTCAATTTGTTTTTTAACTCGGAGAAATCAACATTGTCTTGCTTTTTATCGATGATTGGACCAAGGTTGCTTAATATTTCTTCAATTGAATTATTAGCATGTGCTGTTTCGCCATTTTCTTCAGCTTTTTCTAATATGTCATTTTTATAATCTTTTGTAATGATATCGTATCCCGGAAGCATCATATTTAATAGTTCATCACTTGAAACCTCAACATCAACAGATTCATTGTTTTTAATTGATTTTTTTAATGCATCAGTGATTTTTTGAAGTGTTTTTTTACTTTCCTCATTTGGTTCACGTATACCGTTTGGACCGAACAGTTCGTTCATATTTTCCATCACTCTGATTTTATCTTCTTTTGATAACTCATTTAATTTTTCAGCGAATTTTTTGCTTTTTTCAGCTTGGTTTGTCATTTTTTGTTCTCCTTTTTGTTGTTTTGTGTTATCTGACAATTTTGTGTATACCACATTAAAATACGATAGTCAATAAAAAAGTACACATTTTAATAATTTTTTTTATCTTGATATTGTTGAAAGGAAAAAGACGCCCTCAAAAAACAATTTGTTATATTTTCTTAATTTGTTATCACCGCAAAAGACATACATATTTTTATCTCTCTCCGTTATATCACATAATACACGGGGATTTTTGTAAAAAACATATTTCCCGTTAGCCAACTTAATTAATAATTCGCCTTCTTCTTTTTTGGATTGCACCCAGTAACCGTTCCAAGGAGATTCAGCTAAATAACGGAAAAAATCAATCCAATTACTAAATTTAGGACCGATTAACCATGGTTTTGCATAAACATAATGCATAATAACCATATCTTTCCAATTTTGCGTAATTTCATCCGATTTAAAACTGTTACACATCATATTATACTGCGAATGAATGTTATTTGTCAGCAATGAATGATGAAAAAAGTTGTATTTTGGCGGTAACCATTTAATATTATCTTTGAATGCGACATTTAGCACTGTTTGGTCATATTGTTTGCGTTTGCCGGCGTTTTTCAAATCCCAATCTGTTTTTAAAACGGTTTTCATCATCCCGTCTTGACGCATTTTATCTAAATTAAACAGCAAAATACCGGCATTAAAAATTTTTTCCATATCAATCAGGGAGGCAAAATTGCAACTGTTGGCATCCTCTACACCGGCAACATAATATTTTTGAATATTTGTTTGATATAACGGACGCAATGAGCGATAGACCAGTACATCGGCATCTAACCACAACACTTTATTGACGTTTGGCAATAAATCGGGCAGATAATAGCGATAAAACGTGGGGTTTTGTTCGGTATTTAAGGCATTTTTGCCTAAATAAGTCGGCATATCAATATATTCAATATCAAATTGTTTTTTTGATTTCAACGTTTCAATTTTTTCTTTGAAATCATCGGAAATATTAGCGGACAAAATGTGGAATGAATACCAATCCTGATAATCGGCATTTTTTAAAATAGAGTATATGGCAACACCGGCACCGATTTCATATTTGCCGTTAAATGCCATAACAATGTGGATTTTTTCGTCTTCATCGGGTGTAAATAAATAACCGAATTTTGTCAATGAGGACATCAAAACAAACAAAGACATTACAATCAGCAATAATTTTAAAATAAAGCGATTTTTATTCGTTTTTTTGGGAGCGATTAAATGATACGGAATGTATGTATCTGTCGGAGAGGAGGGTATTTGTAATAATTTTGCCAATTCCTCCATACTTAACGATTCGTCAACGGATGATTGTTGTGAAACGGCTGTTTGATTTTGTTTGGCAACAATGGATTTTGTTTGCTTGGGCTTTCTGCCTCTTTTTGGTTTTTCATTGACTGTTAACTCTGTGGTATTCGGTTTGTCTTGTGTTTTTAAAGATGATTGTTTTTTATCATCCGTTTTTTTTACTTTTTTGTTTTTTTGTTGTTTAGAGGCAACCATTGTTTGTTTTACTCCGATATACTGTCAAAAACCTAAAAATTTATATTTTTTTAGTTTACACGATTTTTAACAACCTTTCAAGCGTTATTTTTAATACCGTTCTTTTCTGTTTTTTACCTTATTTTTCGGATAAAACATTTTATTTTCAGATATTTCTTGTGGATATTTATCTGGTTTTTCATATAATCAAGACATGTTTTTATTTTAGCAAAGGAGAAAAAAATGCCATTTAACAGTGAAGGAAATTTTACCAGAGTACATAATTGGGAAGATGACCGTGTCAACGGAATTGAAATTGTTACCGACCATCATGATGAGGAAGATGATAATTTCGCACAGGGATTAAATCAAACATTCTTACGGGACGGGCGTGTTCCGATGGAAAATAATTTAAATATGGGTGGTTTTAAAATTCAAAACTGCGCACCGGCCGTCAATAACACCGATGTTGTTGTCAAATCTCAACTCACACAAAACAAAACCGAACTGACTCAATCTATGAATAATTTTTGGGTTATTGGCGATATTAAAGCTTCCGTTCAAACACAAAATCACAGCGGATGGCTTTTGTGTAACGGTCAAGCCGTCAGCCGAACGACATACAGTGCGTTATTTGCTCTTATCGGTACAAAATTTGGGAGCGGTGATGGTTCTAAAACCTTTAACTTACCTGATTATCGGGGTAAATTTTTGCGAGGATTGGGCGGAAACAGTGCGTCTGATATGTATACAACGCAACAAGAAGGTTTGCCGAATATTACCGGTTGTGCCGGTAAAGCCATTAAGGCATCTCGTGTGCCGTTTGATATTACCGAAAGTAATGGGGCTTTCAGTATGGGTAATGAAACAGGCGCCCGAGGGGCAACATATCCGGATTGGGAATATCCATGGCATTATTTGAATTTTGATGCCTCTAAATCAAATGCTATTTATGGTAAAAGCGCTCATGTTACACCCATTAATCAAGCCGTCAATTACTTTATTAAAGCCAAAGATATTTAAAGAAAGGATTTTCATTATGACAAGCCATATTTCAGATACCAAGATTTGTGTTACGCAAGGGGATACATTACCCATTGTATTAGATTTTCATCAAGATATCAGTGATGCCGTTATTCATATGCAAGTGCGTGATGAGACAGGTAAACTCTTTATTGATAAGGAAGTTGCAACACATTCAGATGCTTTAAAAGGACACTCCTTAATCACATTGACCAGTCAAGATACCTCTATTCCGGTTGGTACATATCAAACCGATATGGAAATTACGTTTATTGATGGAACCCGTTATACGTTTTATCCGCCGATAGTCGGTAAAACGGCCTGTTTTTGTGTTAATCCGCAAATTACACAGGAGAATGCTTAATGATACAAACAAATACCATTTCCTGCGAAATGAAAACGATTCAACTCTATGTTGATGTCGGTATGCAGGCATTGTGTATCCAACCCGAAAGTGTTTGGGTACGCAATGGAAAAGCAGAAGTTCAAGGATATACGAATCAAGTTGTTAAACCGGACGTAACGAGTTATGCTCAAAATGAAAAAAATCAAATAACGACCTTATCTAATACAAAAAAAACAGAATTAAATACGTTGGCAACAACTCTGAAAAACAGTATAAATACGACAGGAGAAACCAAAATCAACAGTATCAATAACGTTGGTGAAGCACAAATTAATAATGTTAAAACAACAGGACAAACACAAACAAACACAATTAACACAACGGCAAATACGCATATAAATAATATGCAAACGCTTACAACAACGGCACGTAACTGGGCTATTGGTAGCATTTCGGAAGAAGCAAGCGGTTCGGCAAAATATTGGGCTCAAAAAGCCAATGAAGTTGTGAATGGTATTCCTTCTGCTTCCGAATCAACCGCTGGTAAAATTAAAATTGCAACGAATGCACAGGCACAAGCCGGTACCGATAATACCACAGCAATGAGTCCGCAAAAAGTGATGAATAACTTTGTTACATTAAATACAGCACAAACAATTGCAGGCACAAAAACATTAACAGGTGATATTATACGTAAACTCAGTATAGATACAACAATCAATCCAACTGATGTCAAACACAGTGTTCCCTTTTCAGTCAGTAATTCAAATCAATCATTATTTGCTTATCAACAAATTTCACATCTCACAAACGGCATACTGCGCAATTCATACGGATTAAGACGAAACGTTAACGGGTCAAATATATTTAATTCAATTGATTTAATGATTGATCCGTCCGGTAATATCAGCACTGGCATTGTAACTCCGCCCTCAAACAGTAACGACACAAACATCGCCACAACAGAATGGGTAAATACATTTTGCAAAACGACAAACAAAATTCTTGAAGTCTGGATAGGTAGTAATGCAAACAGTTGGTGTCGCAGATGGTCCAACGGTTGGGTTGAACAAGGCGGTATTATTTCTAGCGGAACACCAGATGGCAACTGGATTAACTTTACAAAAACATTTTACCAACCCTTTAAAGAAACACCCTGTGTTTTTGTTAATTTTTTAGCAACACAAGGGGAAGGATATAATTGTATGAAAAGTTTAAGTGCAACGGCATTTTCATTCGGTTCTAGAAGTACGGCTAACAATTATCATCAAAACTCAATGGGTATCACTTTTTATGCCTGTGGATTTTAAGGAGAAATAAAATGACATATGAAAATTGGAAAATAAGCAAATCAGAATTATCTGAAAAACAAACAGAATATGCAAAAGTTGCTCAATGGTGTGATGAACACACCGGTTATACCATACAGGAAATCGGCGATGACTATTGTGTGGTCAAAGCACCTGAACCGACAATTGAGGAACGTAACACTCAAATCAGCCAGACACGTCAATATTTGTTTACGCAATATGCTGACCCGATTAAATTTGATTACGATGAAAACAGAGCGAGATACGGCGAAAATGACGAACGTACAATAACATCAAAACAAAATTGGCTTGATAAAAAAGATGAAATTCGGGCAGACAATCCGTATTTAGCATAAAAAAACAAGGGTGGATAATTTTGTTTCCGCCCTTATTTATTGACAAAAACGTAAGTGTGTGATACAATACGTTTATTCGTATTCAATAAAGGGGTTATTTGATGATTGATTATACTTTGTTACATTTTAAAGAGTATTTATACGAACAGTTAAATCTCAAATATAATTCCGATTCATCATTGGAATTTAAGCAAATTATCAGTTCATGTGTTCCGGCTTATGTAAAAAAGACGCAATTAAGTAATGAGGAAACCGAACAAATTAAACTTTATGCCAAAAAACTCATTATGACTCAAACACCACCTCAAAAAATCATGGAATTTTTAAATGAGGCAACAATTGAATATAATCATCCCCGAAAGAAAAGAGAGTTCACCAAAATGACGCCTTTGGTTGAAGCTATGATTTATGGTGATGTGCCAACTGTCAAAGAACTCATTAAAAACGGAGCTGATGTCAATGAATCGGTAGAGGTATATTATGCCAAACATAAGCCGATAGATATTGCTACTGAATTAAACAAACACCGCATTTTATTTTCGCTTCTTTTAATCAATGCAGGGGCTGACGTTAAAAACAGTAAAGCATTATTTCATACAGTTGAAAAGGGAGATATTCCATTTACAGAGGAACTGATTACAAAATACGGTTGTGATGTCAATCAGGTAGATAGTAGCGGTTGCGAATATGGCGGAGACCCTGATACACCGTTAATTAAAGCTTGCCATCAAGGTAACATTAATATGATAAAAAAATTGATTGAGTTAGGCGCAGAAACACAGTCATATAAAGCGGATGTTGCTTTAAATGCTCTCATTCATCAAGGCAGTGTAGAAGGGGTTCAAATTTTATTAGAAGCGGGCGTCAATGCAAGAGGCTTTCACGACGACTCCGAGTCATTATGCTATGCTTCTGCTCGTGGAGAAACACAAATTGCTGATATTTTGTTAAATGCGGGTGCTGACATTGATGCCATTCATCAGTATACTGATTATACCCCACTTATGATTGCCATTGAAAGCAACCATATGGAAACAGCCAAAAGGCTCATTGAACGGGGAGCTGATGTTTTTCACAAAACATGTAGTAGAAAATCGGCCTCTACTTTATTATCCCAGATGCAAGACAAAACACCGCTTCATCAGGAAGTTGAGAATATGATTCAAGCCAAAATCAAAGCGATAACCCCGCACGGAAACAGTCGATAAGAATATTATGAAAGGATAAATTATGATCAATTGTACATTGTTATTGTTTAAAGAACATTTGTTAGAGTATTTAAAATTAAATTATCATTCAGATTCATCATTTGAATTCAAACAATTGATTAGTCAAATCACGCCAAAGTATCTAAAATCAAATCAGTTAACAACGGAAGATATAGAACATATTCATACCTATGCCAAACAACTTATGCTGGATACAAAATCGCCTCGGGAAATCATCAAAAATTTAAAGGATGAGTATACAGACAAGTATATTTATTGCGAACCGTTAAAAAATTTCACCAAAATAACTCCGTTGGTTCAAGCCATGCTTTTTGGGGATATTAATACCGTTAAAAATCTTATTAAAAACAGTGTTGATGTCAATGAGTCGGTTGAAGTATCTCATTCAAAACGTAAACCAATTGAAATTGCTTCTGACTTAGAGAAGTATCGTTCTTGCTTTACGTTAATGCTCATTCATGCCGGAGCCGAAGTTAAAGATACCGATGTTTTGTATAATACCATTTATCATAACGATATTCCGTTGGTTGAAGACTTGATTACCAAATACGGCTGTGATGTCAATCAATTAAATGAGAACGAAATATACCATGGCGGTTATGCCAAAACACCTCTTACTCAGGCATGCCGTAATGATAATACCGAAATGATAAATAAACTCATTGATTTGGGTGCTGATATGGATAACTGGACCGCTTATTCAGCTCTTGATGTTGCTGCGGCATGTGGTTCAATAAATGCTGTTAAATTGTTATTGGATAAAGGGTTGTCTGCTCATGGTAAGAATGCAGCTGATTATACACCATTATGTCATGCTGCTAAAAACGGACAAGCAGAAATGGTTGAATTGTTATTAGATGCTGGAGCTTCTATTAATCGTATGACTGAATCTACTCATCAAACGCCATTAATGCTTGCTTTAACAAATAATCACATGGAAGCTGCCAAAAAGCTCATTGAACGTGGTGCAAGCGTTGGCTATTTAGGCGGATTTAATGCCTTAACTCTTTTAAATCAACATAAAGAACAGACACCGCTTCATCAGGAAGTTGAGAATATGATTCAAGCCAAAATCAAAGCCTTATCCACTCACGGGCATGGTAGATAAAATTTTCTTCTGTTTATTGTTGATTTAATATTATAATAAAAAACACACAATAAAATATTGACTCATATAAAAGAGTATGATAATCTGTACGTGTAGATTCTACAAATAAAAGGTAATAACATAAAATGTATTGATTTAAATAACAAGATATGTTATTCTTAAATATAATATAATAACAAAAAAGGAGGACAAAATGAGTATAATTCCAGATTGGATGGTTAATGCCGGAGACTGTATTTCCGATGTGGTAGATGACGGTTTGGATTTGGCTAAAGGGGTTTCGCAAAACATATTGGATGTTGCGGATAATACAAAAGAATTTATGCGTGATAATACATGGAGTGTTGTTCATTATCCTGTTAATGCTGCTATTTCAGCTGCGACATTGCCTCAATATATTCATAAAGAGGGGGTAGAAATTGTAGATGATTATTTGTTTGAAAATGAAAAACGAGAAATCTCACATGTTGAAAAACAATTTGTAAATCAGTCTTTGCAAAATCAAAATGATGAACAAAAACAAATCAATCAATTACAACAAGAAGCTGATGCTTACGCAGAACAAGAAATACAACGTTTGATAAATGAACAGTTTCAAAAACAAAATACGCCCTCTGCAAATGCAACGTTAAAAGCTTCCGGACAGGTTGTTCAGGAAGAAGTTGTTTCTGTTCCTGTACAACAAACATCTCTTTATATGTAATTAATTTATCAGTCAGATAAAAAAGGAGAATAAAATGTTTGATTGGGTGGTTAATGCAGGCGCTTGTATTAGCGAATTAATTGATGATGGATTGGATTTAGTCAGAGATGGAACAAATGCCGCTGATAATGCCTTGCGTGAAGCAAGTGATTATATGTCAAAAAATACGTGGGCGATTGTTCATTATCCGGTTAATACTGTGTTGACTGTTGTGCGTAAACCGATTGAAATTACAAATGATGTCGCAACCGTTACTGACGATTATCTCTATGAAGATGAAAAACGAGAAATCCAATGTGTTGAAAGTGAATTTCAGAGAAAAGAAGAAGAAAAAGTACATGTAGAAGCACAAAGTGTTGATCAGTTGCATAATGACGCAGAAAAATATGCTGAAGAACTGCTTCAATCGATGCAAAATAATCCACAGAACGATACACAACAAGGAATAACGCACCAAAATGCTCAAACAGATAACTCAACTGTTTTAGAAATATTAAAAACAGCAGGTATGGGTATTGGGGCAGGAGCTGTTGCTTATGGTTCAAATGTTGCTTACCAACACAATGATGATTTTACAAAATAAGATATATCGTTATATTGATAATCTATAAACAAACGCAAAAAGCATAAAATACTTATTTATCATACTGGTTCAACCATTGATTAATTGTGTTTTTGTGTTTTTTTGTTGATATTTTACATTTTCAATAAAATCAATATATGTTTATTGTAACAAAAAGATATGTATATCCAATCATTGTACAGAATATAAACATAAAAAAAATCCTTCCGAATTTCTCAATCAGGAAGGATTTTTTTTGTAGTTACAAATACGAATTAACGTAATTTGATATGTAATTCACGTAATTGTTTTTCCGTAACTTCAGCAGGTGCTTTCATCAATAAATCAAGCCCTTGTTGAGTCAATGGGAATGCAATTACTTCACGAATGTATGATTCGTCTGTTAATAACATAACCAAGCGGTCAATACCAAAAGCACAACCACCGTGTGGCGGAGCGCCGTATTTAAAGGCATTGAGCATACCGGCAAATTTAGCTTCCACAACTTCCGGACCGTATCCCGCAATTTCAAAAGCTTTATACATAATGTCCGGACGATGGTTACGAATGGCACCTGATAAAATTTCATAGCCATTGCAAACCATATCAAACTGATAAGCATAGATGTCTAACGGATCTTTTGTTAACAATGCATCCATTTCGCCTTGTGGCATTGAGAATGGGTTGTGTGAAAATTCAATAGCGCCTGTTTCTTCGTTTTGTTCATAGAACGGGAAGTCCGTAATCCAACAGAAATCAAAACGATTTGTTTCAATTAATTGTAATTCATTACCCAATAATGTGCGAACCTGACCGGCAAATTTGGCTGTTTTATCGCCTTTACCACAAACAAAGAATACGCTGTCGCCTGTTTGTGCACCTGTTTGAGCTTGCAAGCGTTCAATGCGTTCAGCATCTAAATTTTTGGCAATCGGTCCTTTGTTGCCTTCTTCGGCAAATGTGATATAACCCAATCCGCCCATACCTGATTCAACGGCAAAACCGTTCATTTTATCAAACCAACTGCGTGGTTTTGAAGCTGTTTGCGGTGTTCTGATAGCCCGAACAAATCCACCGTTGGCAACTTGGTTGGCAAATAAGCCGAATGAAGAACCGTCAAAAATGTCTGATACATCTTCAATGATTAATGGGTTACGCAAGTCCGGTTTGTCTGTACCATATTTAACCATAGCCGTTTTATACGGAATTTGAACAAATCCAATCGGCGTAACTTGTGCATTTGGAGCAAATTCAACAAATGCATCGTGAATAATCGGTTCAACGGTTGCAAAAATTTCGTCTTGTGTTACATAAGACATTTCAATATCTAATTGATAAAATTCACCAGGTGAACGGTCAGCACGAGCATCTTCATCTCTGAAACAAGGAGCAACTTGGAAATATCTGTCAAAGCCTGAAACCATCAATAATTGTTTAAATTGTTGAGGGGCTTGTGGTAAAGCATAGAATTTTCCGGCATGTAAACGTGATGGAACCAAGAAGTCACGAGCGCCTTCGGGAGAAGAAGATGTCAAAATCGGGGTTTGGAATTCGCTGAAACCGGCAGCCCACATTTTTTGACGTAAAGACCAAATAAATTGGTTGCGTAATAAAATATTGGCATGTGGTTTTTCACGACGTAAATCCAAGAAACGATAGGTCAAACGATGTTCTTCGGACAAATCTTCTGTGTTGGCAACAACCTGAATTGGTAAAACTTCGGCTTCTGATAAAACGGTTGCATCTGTTACCTGAACTTCAATTTCACCAGTCGGCATTTTGGGATTGACTGTTTCTTTTGTTCTTAAAACCACATTACCGTCAATACGTACGACAGATTCGGGATGTACTTTTTCCAACAACGCAAAAGAAGTTGCTGACGTATCCAAAACACATTGTGTGATACCGTAATTATCCCGTAAATCTATAAATAATAAGTTTCCATGATCTCGTTTGCGATGAACCCATCCGGACAAACGAATTGACTTACCTTCATCTGTGGCACGCAATGCTCCACAGGTATGTGTACGATATTGATGCATAAATAAACTCCTTAATTATAATTTACAACAGGAAGTAAATTATCTCATTTCAAATGAAAAATCAAGCATAATATTTTAAAAACATCATTTTTTTTATCATTTTTAAACAGAACGGCTGATTAAACAAAACAGGGCAAAACAAAATCTGTTTTACCCCGTTTGTTAAAAGTCAATAAACCTGATTGCTATCTGGAATTGGCAAAACTTGGTGTCATCGGCTCGTATGGGTTGTAAGACGCCACACTTAACGCACTGGCCAACGAACTGTTTTGTTGTTCAGTAGCAGCTGATAAAGTGATGCTATCAGAAACATTATAAGTTGACGAATCAGAAGACTGTGCAGACGATTGTTTGGATATCGCATTTTCATCTTCTTTGGCTTCACTTTTCTTACCTGTTTTATTTGAGATTAAATTATTTTTAGGTTCCGCTTTTTCTGCCAATGTTTTCTTTAACGAAGATTCTTTTTTGGGTTCCGAAACCATATTTGTCACATCGGTTTTATTTGAAACTAAATTATTTTGAGGTTCTGTTTGTTCCGATACTGTTTTTGTCTCATTTGTTGAATAATTTAAAACAACAGGAGTATCCATCTTAGTCCAAAAATCGGATTTCACCTCAATTTGGGATTGATCTTTTTCATCTAAACCGCCATTTTTACTGTGATTATTCACCATCCCAGTATCATCAGCCAACATTGTTGAACTTGAATATGTTTGAGAAAAATTATCTACTAAAGAACTCTTCGTTTCAACGGAACCAGATGCAACTACATCATGGGGTACATTTAAATTCCCAGTCTCTTGACTAACAGTTGTTTGCCCGTTCTGGACAACACTTTTTTGCCTTGCAAGGGGAGATTTTACTGGAACTGAAGACTTATCAAAATTATCAAAATTATCAACAATCCTAAAATTATTCCAAGTCTCTTGACTAACATTTGTATTCCCGTTCCGACCAGCATTATTAATGGGTATGTCAGGGATAGAATCATAAGATTTTCCAAACATACCTTGACGTAAATTTTTACCTGCATCATCTTTCCTTATATAATAGGGATCTACGGATCCATTCTTAGGCGGAACATTTGTTTGCCTCTTCCAATCAACACTTTTTGGCTTTGCAAGGGGAGATTTTACTGGAACTGAAAACTTATCCGAATTATCAATAATCCTAAAATTATTCCAAGTCCCTTGACTAACATTTGTTTTCCCGTTCTGGAATTCTTCATTAATTACCATACAAACTTTTCTATTCTCATTTGCAGTTATTTGAGCCGCAGCCATTTCTTTTTGACACAATTTCAATTCCGCTCTTTCCTTTTGCGTCATCGTTCCATTTATTCTTTTTTCATTCAGTTCGGCAGAACGATTTTTCAAATATGCAAGTCGCTGTGCATCTGCCTTAGCTTTGTCTATAAATGCATTTAAATATTCATCATTAATAACAAAACCTTTATCAATAGCTTCTTGTAAGCTTTCAGCTGTCATAATGCTATTATAAAATTCCATTCGTTCGGCTTTACTCATATTATGCAAGTTGGCAATTTGCTCCTTCAACGATTGTTGAATGGCATTGTGCATTGCTTCCTGTCTCAATCTAGATGAACTGCTATTGCCGTTTTTGGATTGTGTCATTTGTTGATATAATTTTTGTACACTACTCGGAGCGACCGCTAATTCATGACGTTTTACATCGGCCGGTAAATCTAAACCGGAGATGGTGCGAATTAAATTTTGACACGTTTTAATAATCAACGGATTGTCTTTGCCCTCTTTGAGTTGAGCATCAATGTAGGAGATAACATTGCGAAATTCAGCCAAATTCTTTGCATAATCAATGGTTTTTCCGTTGCGGAGATTTTGTTTGGCAATACTTGTATTTTGAGCAAATTGCGTTGATTTATTTGACATTCGCTTTCTCCTAAAAATGATATTTCTATCAGATTTGTTTTTTGTAATAGACTGACAATAAAGGTTTTTTTTAACAATCTATCCTTAAAAACATACACTTTTGACTTATAAAATATATTGTAGCATAAAGGTACGTTTA
>JAZUBA010000074.1:0-1164 GCA_045638265.1 Alphaproteobacteria bacterium
GTTATGACAGATTATTTCAAACCCGGGGCAATACTTTTCCCAGCTTTTAATACATTTTTTTGCAAGCTTTGGCATTTCGCCTTTTCCAAACCAACAATAGTGAATCACTTTTGGAATACTCATGCTTTATTCCTCCATAATTCAATTAAGTTTTTAAATGCTCTTTTGAAAAACACAAAGTTTACTCCTATGTACAAAGGCACTATCCAAAGAGAATGGATGATTCCTTTTATAAATAGCCTGATAAATGAAAGACCGCTGAAACTGTCTACATAAAAGATTGCCATTAAAGTAGCAAAAACTGCTCCGTTTACTATCCAAAGCTTATATGTATTAAACACTCCTCTGCCAAGCACTTTTTTGTTTGAATAATAAATCATCATTACACCTCTGTATAAAAGCGCAACAATTGTGCCGATTATTGCACCGCAAATTCCCCATTTCAAAATTGAAACTATTGAAACTGCGATATTTATAATCATTTCCCAAATTGCATGGGAACGTGTTTCTTCAAATTTTCCCGCATATTCAAGAACATGGTTTGAAGGAAGCTTACCGTTTGATAAAAGGTTCATAACAACAAAAAGGATTACTAAAAGCGCATTTGTGTAGTTTGCATCGTTTATTCCTTTTGTGTATATCTGAATAAGCGGCAATAAAAATACTGCCATCAATGTATAAATAACAAAGGTTGCCATAATATAAAATGTTTCATACACATTATATACCTTCATAAATTTCTCTCTGTCGGTATGGAACATCTGACCGAGGGCAAAACTGAACCCCGAAATAATACTTGTAATAAATGTTTGTACCTGTGAAAAGAAGATGTTGTAAATTGTATAAACACTAACCACCTTAAAATCACATAAAAATGACAATAGCAAAACATCGGTGTTATTAAAAACCATTCCCGATACCTGATGAACCAAAACAGATTTCCTTTGAGAAATTGCCTCATAATCAGGCTCAGTGTTAACACTTAACCATTCATATCTTCGTTTTGCGTGAACATATATGTAGAAAAGTTGCAAAATCGTCTCAGAATTTGTTATAACATATTTTCTGCCGTCAACTTCTAAAAGTATTCTGTATTTAGCTTGCATAAAATAACTGAACAAATTTGGAAGGGCAGTAAGTATTACAATCCCAAAAATCAAACCC
>JAZUBA010000075.1:0-1294 GCA_045638265.1 Alphaproteobacteria bacterium
TAGATAGATTAACACAAGGGTTTGGAAGAATATTGTGTTCCCAAGAGATTATGTACGCAAGGGATAACAAAATAAAGTTTTCTCATCTTAAGAAAAGATTAAAAGAAATCTGCACTCAGGACAAAATTCAAAATGTATTAAAATCATACCCTTGGTATAGGTTGCCCGTAAAACAGGCGGCGTTTGCATTTGCTATGAAGTATAAATTATTTTTGCTTCAAATGGTAATGCTGATATTAAGAGACAGATAGGAGTTTTGGTAATGCTTTTTTCGGTAATTGTTCCGATATATAATATTGAAAAGTACATAAGAAGATGCATTGATAGTGTTCTTTCGCAATCATTTACTGATTTTGAGCTTATATTGGTCGATGATGGTTCCCCTGACAACTGCGGAGCAATTTGTGATGAATATGCAAAAAAAGACCAAAGGATACAAGTAATACATAAAGAAAATGGTGGTTTAGTCAGTGCAAGACAAGCAGGGATTAAAGTGGCAAGTGGAGATTATATCATCCATCTTGACGGAGATGATGCAGTTCTTCCCGATGCATTAGAAAGTGCACATAGTATCATCAAAGAAACCAATGCAGATATTGTTTCTTTTTCTTATAAATGCAGTATCAATGGTGAAATCGGAGAAACCGTTTACGATTTAGTTGATGAAGGCTTGTATCATAAAGAGGAAATCGAGCAGCATATTTTCCCAAAGCTTTTGTCAGATAAAAATATGAACCACATATTCTATTTTTTGTGGGGTAAGGCAATAAAACGTGAACTTGCAACGAAACATCAGCTGGGTGTTAATCCTGCTATTTCTTTAGGCGAGGATTTAAGCTGCATAGTTCCTTGCTTTTTGGAAGCCCAAACAGTTTATATGAGCAAAAAAGCCATATATCTTTATACAATAAGAAATGATTCCATTTCAACAGATTTTAAAACGCATCAGATTTCGCAGATAGCAGATGTGATTAGAGGACTCCGTGAGTTAAATACAGAAAAACCAAAGGATTTTGAAAAGCAGATTTCCCGTTATTCTTGTTTTATGTGCTTTGCAATACTCGCGGCAGCTGCTGAAGCAAATCACTTTGATTCGGTGGGAAAATTAAAGGAACTTATATTAAGTTCTATACATAAAGAAGAAATCGGGAAAGCATATTTTGAAAATGTTACCTTTAAGAGCCGTATTGCTATATCTTTAATGAAAAAACAAAAAATCAGATTAGCATTTTACTTTTTGTATTTCTGTAAAGAGTTAAAGCGTATGAGAAAGGGTGATAAAAAATGAACACAG
>JAZUBA010000076.1:0-32452 GCA_045638265.1 Alphaproteobacteria bacterium
CACAGCAACAATGGAATTCGGATTTGCAATTGCTGACGGTGTTGCATGACTTGGAAATACTGTTGGAATCTGAATTAATATGACAGTTTAATTTGTTATTAGAAATTCAAAATAAATTCTTCACATCATGAAGGGGGGCGGTTGTCGGTTATAACGATGAACCGTCTCCTATGTGGAGAGCTTTATAACTTTATTATGCAATAAACATGACAAAGAAATTAAAAAATATTTCAAAAGAAACACAGCTTGTTGACGGGGAAGAAATAAAAGCATGAGCAACTTTTGAAACAGTGCATTATGCGAGCATATTAAGAAATTATCCAAATTTATTCGAGTTGGTGGAAGAAAAGGAAGAAAAGGAAGAAAAGGAAGAAAAACCAGCAAAGAAAACAACCAAAAAATAATCAATTTACCAAATATACTGAAAAACAATGTATTCAAGTTTATCACAATTTAAAGATTATATCGGAATTGCACAAAGTGATACAAGCCAAGATGAAATGTTGACTTTGTTATTAAACAGTGCATGCGAACAAATAAACCATTTATGCGGTGTTGATTCTTTTGATCAAGACACGTATGAAGAACAAATTGACGCAAGAAAAATTTATGTAAATTCATTTTGATATAATATTTTTGTGAAAAATAAGCCAGTTTCATCAATTGATGAAATAGACGGCGAAACATACAGCGGAGTAAAAGGGGTTGATTATATGGTTGCAAGCCAAAGGAGAATAATTTTTAAAGAGTTCGATTCAGATTGTAAATTCGGTTTCGTAACAATTAAATATACAGCTTGATACGATAGGGCAAAACCTATTGAATGAAGCGACCAAACCGAAGATACTTTACCGGACGATTTGAAATTAATGGAAATGATGTTGGCGAGTGGAAGATACCAGCAAAAATGAAACGAAGGAATATCAAGTTATAGGTTGGGTGACGAACAAATCGTTTTTGGTGGAAGAAATGGAGAAAGTGCGGACGATATGTTTTTTTCATTCAGAATTATGCTTGATAAATATAAAAACTTTAATTTAGCAATATAAAAGGTTGTAATGATTTTATATAACAAAACGGCGACAAAATACGGATATACAAGGGGAAGCAACGGAATATCAACATATGGAGAAACCGGTGTTTCGTTTCCATGTAATGTGCAACCATTAACAACGCAAGAATTCATATCCGCATGATTCGACAGTTCAATGGTATATAAAGTATACAGATTATATTGCGAATATTCGGGGGTTGTTGTTGGTGATAAATTAAGCATTGATTGAACCACATATATTGTAAAATCCGTTCAAAGGTGGGACGGTTTGAAAAGGAAATTTTACAAATTAACGATTTCAGAAAGCGAATGAGCGTAACATGGGGCGGTGATATAGAAAAATTAATGGAAGTGGACGAAAGATTAAACGCCACAATTCAGATAATTTTAACAGATGTTGCATTGGAAATTTCAAACAATGCGAAGGAAAACGCACCATATTTGACATGAGCTTTAAGAAGAAGTATTGCACCGGATTTCAATTCAATAAAAAAATGATTTTCGGTTGTATGATCACCTTTGAAATATGCAAGTGTAAGGGAATTTGTGAATTATAAAAATCCACAAACAAGATATTATTTGGAAAGGGCTTTTACAGAGCACGAATGAGAAATTACAAATATTATTTTGGAAGATTTAAACATTAATTTGAAAAAATAATGACAGAAACAACCACATATTCATTTAAACAAATTGGGGATACAATATATAATAAAATGCTTGAAATTACAACATGAGAAAATGCAAGAATTTGAGCAGTTTATAACCATGACATAAAAATTGAAAATTGAATAAGTTTTCCGGCAATTATCATTACTCCGGACAATGGAAACATAAGATATCTTGATTCTTGCAGTTACGAATCAGAAATTAATTTTACAGTAAGATTAATTGACAGAATTCAAGACAGCATTTCAACCGTGGAAGAAAACATGAGAGCGGTTGCAGATATAATGATCCAAAAATTAAAAGAAATTGAATCTATTGTGTGGAATAATGACGATTGATACACTGTAAAATGTATGTTTACATATAACTGGTGATTTGCAGATACGCAAGAACCAATGAGAGTGTTTAATGTAAATTGTGCATTTACCAGTGTTTCAAAATAATTTATCTCTTTATACAATACAAACATGGCATGCAAATGATGTAAAGAAAAAAAACCGGAAATCGAACAACACGTAAATATTGTGATCGATAACGGTGTAAGAAAATATTCATTTCCAAAGTGGGGTTTAATTGTGGAATGAAAAACAATGCTTGAAGCATTAGAGAAAGCAAGGAAAATCATGAAGAATAGAGAAAATTCTGAATGAGAAAAAGAATAATTATTTTAATTCATTACCAATTTAAAAAATGGCATACATTGGAAGATTATCAGCAATTTGACTTGGAAAAGAAACAACAAGGGGGACGGCAGTTCAACCAGTTGTTTGGATTCCAAAAGAAAGCGGGGTTTTAAATCCAAGCCTTGAAAGTGCAACAGACGAATCATGATATGGTGTAATTGACGGAGTTTACGATTCATTTACAACCAAAAATTCTTCAAACTTATCTCTGAGCGGTGTTGCAAGGGATAATTCACTTTGATATTTATTTCTTGGTGCTTTATGAAAATACACAAAATTATATTGTGTAACTGGAACGCCAAGCGGTGGAACACCAGCAAGGGGTGACATACTTTCTTGAAATGGTGCAGTATTAAAGAAAATAATTGTTATCGGAACAACAACTTATTATTTCTTTGATAAAGCAACAAGCGGAAGCATTGGAAACGGAACATGGACAATGACAGCAACAGCCGTAAATATTAACGCACATTTCTTTGAAGTATTACAAAGCAATTCACACCCAACGTTTACACTTTACGATGATGATCCAGTTGCTTGAAGTTATGCTCCATATTGTATGATTAATTCGTTTGAATTATCATGCGAAGTTGCGGATTATGTAAAATTCACAGCAGAGTTTATGTGAAAACAAATGCAAGCAATACAAGGAAGCGTAACGCCAGCATATGCAACAGAAAACGCATTTACAGCAAGCATGGCGGGTGTAAGGTTCGCAAGTGATGAAAGTGGTTTGAATAGTGCAAGTGAGCAATGCATGCAGAATTTCAGACTTTCAATTAATAAGAATTTAACAGATATTCAGTGTTTTGGTGACACAGATGTTGCAGATATATATAACCAACAATTCGGAATCGAAGGAGATTTTGAAGCCGTTTATGAATCAACAACATTGCGTGATTACGTGTTAAATTCACAGAAAAAAGCAATGAGATTTTATGCAGTAAATGGAAATGCAACAGCATTGGCAACATGAATTTATCCTTCAATCTATATTGATTTAATGAAGGTTGGAATGAATGAATGGAGCAAATCAGACGGAAACGATGAAATAATCAAACAAACAATGGGATATACTGGACAATACAACAATGATGACGGTTGCTCAATCGAAATCTTGTTATTAAATAACAATTCAACTGGATATTAATATATCCACGTGCTTGCAGTTTTTCCTTGTTTCTCTGTAAGCACGTATTTCAAAACAAGGAATTTTAACTTATAAACAAGGAAAACATGAAAGTTACAATTAATGGAAACGAAAAAGAAGTTATCGTTTCAACAACTTATACAAGAAAAATTGACCGTGGTTACAACGACATAATTCTTGAATGAGTAAAAGCGAATCCGTCGCAATTAGAAAACATGAATATTGAAATTGATGTTACAAGAGCACAAAAAGCAAATGATTTTTTGATTACAGAAATGACAAATTTAACAGCGGAAGAATTGGAAAATATGAATATGGACGATTACAACGCAGTATTGCAAGAAGTGCTAAAAGTAAAAATACCCAGTGAAAAATAATTTAATACTGGAACAATTTTGAAAAACTTTGAGAACATGACACGGATTAACAAAAGAACACCGCGATTATATTCTCATTAAAGAATTATATCATTGCAAGCCGTCAGATTTGGATAATGAAGACGAGCACGTATTGGATTTACACTTTGCAATGATCCAAGAAGAAAGGAAACGGGAACATATCCAAAATAAGAGAATGGAACAAAAAACAAGGGTTGTTTCATCACATAATAAGCAATAAACATGGCATGAGTTGAATATGATTTGAAATTAAAAATCACGGCGGAAAACCAAGCAACCGCCGAGCTTCAAAAAATGAATTCGCAAATTACAAACATTGGTAAAGTTATTTGATGACGGGCAGTTTGAAAAACTTTATTAAAGGGTGTAAAAAATGTTGCGGACGAAGTTTTAACGTTATGATGAAATTTGGAACAAGCGGAAGTTGCTTTTACAACCATGCTTTGAAGTGGGGAAGAAGCAACCAAAATGTTAAAAGATTTAACAAATTTTGCGAAGAAAACACCATTTGAATTAACTTGAATTAGGGATAATGCGAAACAATTATTGTGAATGTGAATTGAAGCGGAAAAAATAATTCCAACATTAAAAAGTTTGGGTGACGTTTCCGCGTGATTAAGTATTGATTTAAGCCGTGTTGCTTTGAATTACGGACAAGTAAGAAGCCAAGGAAAATTGACTTGAAGGGAATTAAGGGATTTTATGATTCAATGAGTTCCTTTATTGGACGAATTATCAAAGAACCTTGGAAAAACAACAACGGAAATTCAAGATATGATCAGTAAAGGATTAATCACATTTCCAATGGTTGAAGAAGCTTTTAAAACCATGACAAGTGAAGGTGGAAGATTCGCAGATTTAATGGATAAACAAAGCCAAACATATCAAGGAATGGTTTCAAACTTGCATGACAGTTTTACATCAATTAAAGAATCAATTTGACGTGCAATATTACCAATTCTTGAAAGGATATTACCAATAATTGCAAATATTGTGGAAAAAATCGCCGATTGGGTTGAAGCAAATCCAGAATTAGCGTCAACATTAACCGTTATTGTTGCGGGTGCGGTTGCGTTAGTTGGTGTTTTGTCTTGACTTGGTGCAATTATTCCAATTGTGAGTGCTTGAATGTCAGTTTTAACTTGACCAATTGGGCTTGTTGCGGGTGCGATTGCATTATTAGCAACAGCATGGATTAATGATTGGGGTGGAATAAGGGAAACAACGGCGGAAGTTACGGAAAAAATAAGTGCGATACTTTGACCACGGTTTGAAAAGTTGCATAATTGGTGGGTTGAACATGGAGAAACTGTAATGATCTATGTGGAAGAAATAATGGGTGCAATTGCAGATACAATCGGAACATGTCTTGAAATTATCGCAGTTACAATCGCCGGAACATTGGAAACAATCCAAGCATGAATTGCAATTTTCAAAGCAATATGGAATGGTGATTGGGAAGAAGTAAATAATATTGCGGTTGGTTGGGCTCAAAACATCGACGCATTATTAACCGAAGCTTTTGGTGATTTGTGGACAAATATAAAAAATGCTTTTAGAGAATGAATTGACACGGTTTTGGGTTGGGTTGAAAGTTTTGTTGGTGCAATTGAAGGTGTTGTTGAAAGGATCAGAAACGCATGGAATAACGTAAAAAGTGCGGCTCAAAGCGTTGTTTCAAGTGCAAAAAGCAAATATGATAGCGCGGTTGCTTCATTAAAAAGTTTGGTTTCATGAAAAAAAGCTGGTTGATGACCAGTTGTAATGTGAAACACATATTTGGTTTGAGAAAAGTGACCGGAGCTTTTTGTTCCGAACCAAAGCGGAAAAATAATCCCAAATAATGAAATTACCAACAATAATTGAATTACAATAAATATTTCATGAGTAAGCGTAAGAAATGACAACGATATTACAGCTCTTGCAAAAGAAATGATCAGACAAATAAAGTTGGAAAAACAATTTAATATTACATAAAACATTTATTACATATAACAATTAAAAATGGACAACATACTACTTAACAGCGGTTTATTATGAAATGCACCAAAGGGGAAGAAAAGCACATTTTCGGAAAGTGGTATGTTTGTTTTTAATTGATACAATTTGCATAATTGAAAAACAAGAAGGGTGCTTGAATCAAACCACGATGACCTTTGAAATGTTGCATATGAAACATACGATTATTCAAGGGCGGATTGATGAAATGCATTGAGTAAATATTACAGAACAAAAACAATTACAATAACCATGTGTTTGAGTGCGGACGATGAAAACGGCTTGAATGATTTAATTGACGAATTGAAGTTTCAAACAAGCAAAATGCAAGGTTATTTGGATATAATTATTAATTGACTTGTTAGAAGGTGGGAAGCAACATTGACAAGCTTGCAGTTCGGAAGAAAAGGTTATAATATTAATTTTTTGCAAAATGTGGTTTTAACTTTTGAATGTGTGAATCCGTCAGCTTTCAATTTAACAAGTATTACAAACAGATATTCGGGATTATCCGGAAATTATGCAACAGAATTAAATTATTCTTGAAAAGTGAATTGTTACCCAACAATTTATATTGTGGTGCAAAATGAAACAAATTTGACGTGATTCCAAATTGACATGAATGGTTATAAATTCCAAATTTCGGGGGAATATCAAGCCGGAGATTTTATAATAATTGACGGAGAAACAAAGCTTGTAAAAATAAACGGAACAACAACGGCGTATATGTGACCATTTCCAGTTATTGAACCATGATTAAACCACATTGAAATTAGCATTAATTCGGGAGCAATTGCGAATTACGATATGATTTTTATTTATAAGAAATTATTCTTGTAATGATCAGATACGATATAAAAGCATATACAAAAGAAGGGACATATATTACAACCATTAATCCAAATGTTGTTATGAATGACATATCTTTTTCTTCAAACGTAAACGGGGGGCTTGGACAATTGAATTTAAACCTTGCGTTGAGTTTTGGGGATACAACGTTTCATGGTGGGGAAATAATAAAAGTGATACTTTATAATGAAAGATACAAGCAAGGAAAACAGATTTATATGTGATTTGTTTCACAGATTTCAAGGGTGTATGATACAAACAAAGGATATATAAAACTGGTTTGTTTGTGAATCGCGAGTTTATTAACAAGCGTATTATTTACATGATCATATAACGGGACGGCGGAAACAATATTGAATGCAATTATTGCGGAGTTCAACAGCAATTACGCTTGAAGTTTAATTTCAGTTGGTGGAATTGATGAATACGAAGAAAATATAAATGTGGAATTTAAAGATTGAACAAGTTGCCAAAAAGCAATCGAGCAAGTAAACGAAATCGCCAATTATTACCGGTTTATAAATGCAGAGTGAAAATTTTATTTCAGAAAAAAGGGGACACAAACCGAGCACATCATGGCGAATAAACAAGAAGTTGAAAGCATGAATTTAAATTACAGCATTGAATCAATTGTAAACAGAATATTTGTCGCAAGAAAAGACGGAACAGTAAAAATGTATGAAGATAATATTTCGCAAAGTTTATATGGAATAAAAGAAGAATACAGCAACCAGCAAAGCATAGTGGACGCAACAACGCAAGACGAATTTGGAAATAATTATATCGCCCAATATTCAAATCCGAAGAACGCAAGCACGGTGGTTGTAAATAGCGAATATGATATTGAAAAAATTGAACCGTGAGACACAATAACAATTGTAAATTCAGAATACGAAATAAAGAATTTAACAATTGAAAAAATAAATTATTCTCCAAGTAAAGTTACGTTGACTTTGGAAGAAAACGAAAGTTTATGGAGTGTAATCAGTGAATAAAAGCCAAATTATTTTACATCTTATTATATTATATCATGGTATTTGTGAAATTCAGAAACACCAATAATGCAAGTTCAACACTTATTGCCGATATATCAGCAAGTGCAACAGCATTATTAATTAAAGATTGAGATCAATCTTTATTTCCAACCCATTTTCCATTTCTTTTGACTTTGGAACATTTGGATTCGGAAGAAAATGTTATTTTGAGGGAAATCGTAAAAGTAATATGAAGTAACCAAAATTCATTTACAGTTGAAAGAAGTGCGGGGGTTTGTGTTCAAGACGATACAGCTTCAAACAGAAGCCAAGACAACACAGCACATGCATTTTATTCATGAGATAAAGTTTCTCTTTATTGGACAGCCGAACAAGTAAGGGATATTCAAGAAAGGTTGGAAACAAGCGTAAACGATCCAGCAATTGCGGACGAATACGACAATACAGCAACATATGCAGTATGAGATATTGTAATGTATAAAGGGGACAGATATTCATGCTCAACAGCCGTTTCAACACCGGAAGAATTTGACAGCACAAAATGGACAAAAGTTGGTGTTCAATACGACCTTGATTACATGCAACAAGAAATTGATTATTTAATGGCTTGAAGTGGTGCAACATCAGACCACCTTGAAGACCGTGGGCTTGTTTGAACGAATTATGATATAAACACGGATAAATTATTCAGACAATTAACGCCAACATACGAAAACGCAACAAATGCAGTAAATATTGGAGATATAAACGACGACAAAGAAATACATATTCAAAGACAAGGAAGCGGGACACAAAGCAATAAATTAAAATTAAAAGTTAAATTATGATGATCTCCAACAACAAGTTTAATTGTGGAAGTTAGAAAATGAATCAGCGTAATTGATAGCAACACATGAGAAAGTTATTGGTATGGTGATTCAAATAATATAATAGCAACAGCAACTTTGCCATATACAGATTTTGATTCAAACCGAAAAGACGTTGAAATTACATTAAATAATTCTTTTGGTTGAACCGAAGGGGAATTGTTGGATATTGTATTATATCAAACAAGCCACACAGTAAACGCAAGCAATTATTATATTATTGGAATTGATTCAACACAAAAAAGCGACGCTTTTCAATGTATAAGAGTAAACGGAACAACTTATAAAAGAACGCAATTAATGCCGTATTGTATTTCGGATTGATTCGCAAGTATAATGATGGAACGTGTAACAACAAGCGGTGCATATGCATTGCCAAGAGTTCAAGCAACACTTGGAGAAATTACAAGGGTTACAACATACGGAAGACACATTGACGGAATTTGGCTTGACCATAATTCAGAAAGCACAATTGAATATATATCGTCAAGATATTTAACAATGACAATGTATATTGACGAAAGCAAATCTGATCCAAGCCAAATGATAACATATGGAGACGACGCAACAGATATGACAGCCGGAAGTTCAGATTGGGACGATTTCTTCGGTTATAGACCTTGTTTGTTGGACGCAAGCGGAAACGTTTATAAATATTTGAATCCATTGGATTATACAAAAGATATTGATTGAAACGATGTTTCAAATTACGTAACTGGAACAGACGGAACATATAACGTAATGGTTGAATTTCCAAGGCGTGGTTTCAAAATGAGTAAATCATGAAGTATAATTACAGTTTCAATAACAGATAATCCAGCAGATTATGCAAATGGTTTCCATTATTACGCACATACAAGGTGACCAGTTGATTTGAGCCAAGATGATACAAGCGCAAGCGAAATCCAATATGCAAAGGATTATTTCTATTTGGGAGCATATAAAGGGTATGTGCAAGATTCAAAATTAAGAAGTATAAGCGGAAAAATACCAACAACAACGATTTATATTTATGACGCAAGAACAAACGCAAGAGCCAATTGAACCGGTTACGAACAAAGCGGATTTTATCAATTGGAAATCAGAAAAGCATATTACGCAATGAAATATAAAAACATGAATTCGCAAGCAACACTTGGACGCGGATTTGTGGATAAAACAAGTGGTTGGAGTTCTACAAGTTGCCAAACATGAGCAACAAATTCAAGGTGATTGGATTATGGTGTAACAAGCACGGGAACAGACATTTCTGTAAATAGAGTAAAATTTGCATGAATAGAAGATCCACGGGGAAATATTTGGGAATGGGTAGATTGAATAAATTTAAACAATTACCATGCATATGCTTCATGCGACGCAGATAACTGGGTGCATGATTCAACAGCAACTCCATATTATGATATTGGAACGTTACCAAGCACATCAGATTCTTATATTAAAACAGTGCTTTGAACAACAAAAGGTTGATTCTTACCAGCAAGCGTCGGTGGAAGCGATTCAACTTATTATTGCGATAATTACCGAGTTAATTCCGGTGCTCGCGTCGTGCTTTCCGGTGCGAGTTGGGATTATGCGTCGACGGCGGGGGCTTTTGTGATGCGTCTGTATTATGCTTCTTCGGCTCGTAGCGCTTATCTCGGGGCTCGCTTGATGTTCCTTTAATAGGAACATCAAGTGAACGTTTTAATTCACTGGTTCAAACAAAATGGAAATCAAAATAATAATAAACACGGTTGAAGAAAAAGACGAAGAATTGATACTTTGACCGGATTGAATCCGAAGGGAAAGTAAAAAGCCAAAAATTGAAATAGTTGTAAACCAAAACAAAAAAGAAGAAAATAAAATCGAGAAAATAAATATTGATGAATTATAAAAAATATATTCTTGGGTAACGGAGAAACCGATATAAAATGAAGCAAAAATTTCAACAGTACTCGCGTCGTGAAATCCAGTGCGAATTGGAATAATACGTCGAAAGCAGGGGCTTTTGTGATGAATCTGAATAATACTTCTTCGAATCGTAACACTAATATCGGGGCTCACTTAATTTCCAAAACCATGTCAAGCTTGTTTTATTCCAAAAGAGTAAAGCGAGCAAATTAAAACGGCTCCGTTACCTTGGCTCTTGCCAAAACATAAAAACTTTTAAAGCCGTGTTAGTAGGTAATCCGAACGCTTGGTGACATGGAACATCAAATAAAAATGAAAACACACTGAAACTTATTTGAAAAAATAACAGATATTGAAAATATCAAAATTGCACATTATAACGCAAGAAAAGATAAAACATTTTATGGATCAGTAAGGGAAGTTGACAATAATTTGGAGAAAGTTGCCAAAGAAATTCAAGAAATGCTTGTAAATGAAACATACGAAATAAAAGAAAGTGATTATTCGACGGAATTTATAAACGATAAATGAAAAGAAAGAAGGTTGGATAAATTACAATATAATCCACATCGTATTGTTCAATGGGACGTAACGCAAGCGTTAGAGCCGATATTCATGGAAGTATTTTGTAATTTCACATGTGCAAGTTTAAAAAATCGTGGTATACATTACGCATATAAATTGATGAAAAGATACATGAAAGATAGGGATTGAACGAAATATTGCTTGAAAATAGATATTAAAAAATTCTACCCGTCAATTGATCATGATATATTGAAACAATTATTAAGAAGAAAAATAAAAGATAAAAAAGTATTAAGGTTATTGGATAAAACAATTGAAAGTGCTCCATGATGAAAGGGCGTGCCAATTTGAAGTTATTTATCGCAATATCTCGCCAATTATTACCTTGCATATTTCGACCACCGGTTGAAAGAGAAATTACATGTAAAATATGTTGTAAGGTATATGGACGATATTGTGATTTTTAGTAATAGCAAAGAATGGTTGCGTGAAACATTGGGGAAAATTCAAGAATATTTGCATGAAAATTTAAATCTACAAGTGAAATGAAATTATCAAATATTTCCAACGGAGAAAAGGGGCGTGGATTTTGTGGGTTATAGGTTCTTTTATGATTACACACTTTTGAGAAAAAAGACAGCAACAAGAATGAAAAGGAAATTAAAACGAATCAAGGAACATAAAACAGACAAAAACGAATTATTAAATTATTCGGAATGGTGCAGTATTAATAGTTATGTGGGGCGAATTATTTATTGCGACCATTACAGATTGTTTGAAAAATATATTGATCCAGTAAGAAAAAGTTTAAACAGATATTATTTTTATGTGATTGTGAATAAAAACGAGAAAAAATTGAAAAGGTATTATAAAAACTTGATTAAAAAGAAATATTGCGTTGCAAAATAAAAAACAAGCTTTGATATTTTGACATCGTGATTATATTATATTTAAAGTTTGCTACAACTTATTTTAACCTTTTATGCATAAAGCAAATGAAATTAACAGCAACAACAGAAAGCACATCAATTGCGGAATTAATAAACGATAACGCAGTGCTTGAAGCAATAGAAGCAAAGAGACAAGCCAACCAGCCAATTGAAGTGGAAATTTCCGTTGGTTCGGGTGATTCAATATTTTTGGAAACAATAGACGATGAAGCTTCAACAACAGATTCAATTGAAGTTACAAGTTCAATCAGATTTAAAACTTTTGATTTGTGACAAGTTTTCGTTATTGCTTCGGATTCAACAGAATTTTTTATTACACTTGTATAAAATAAAACATGGAAATTTGAGCAAATACAACTCTTTATATAAGTTTGTGAACGATTATCGCTGTTGCGTTTTTTCTTTGGAAATTATCCGCAAGTATTACCAAATTTCAAAAGGAAACAGAAATGCAACTTAAACAACATGAAGAAAGGTTGGATAAATTGGACAGTTTAGATTTGGACAGCAGATTAACGGAAATACAAACAAATTTAAAGCGAATAATAAAGAAAATGGAAGAAAGGAAATAAAACGCACGCATGGAATAAAAAACATTGCTAATTTTTATTTTGCTTCAATACTCACCTAATGAAACGAATTACAAAATTATCCGTCACCAAATTAACATTTTTAATAATTGTTTTGGAATTGTGCTTTTTGGTTTCATATGCCGTTATTGTAAACGTGGAAAATGAAACATTGAAAACAATATTAAATATATTCAGTTTTGCCGTAACTTCGATGATTTCTTTTTACTTTGGACAAAAAGTTGGAGAAATGAAGGAAGTGGACAGTTTAATAAAGGAAGAAACGGAAGAAGAAAACAAGATTTAAACTTTACATATTAACATGTAAAGCATGAAAAAGTTTTGGATCATATTAATATTAATAATTGTTTTATGGCTTTTATTAACGTCAAAAGTGCGATAAAAACAAGGGTTTTTATCTCGCCAAAAAGAAAATATGAGCAAAAAAGAAATATTGTATTCAAGACATCACCTTTTGCCAACAAGCCAGCATGGAGCGAATAACAGCACAAACGTTGAATTAATAAGGGATACTACCCACAGAGCAATACATACATTATTTGAAAACAAAATGATTGCGGAACAATTAATAAGAACGGTTGAAATAAGCGAAAAAGCATTAAGGGAAGATGTAAAAGAACGGTTGCTTGAAACATTAACAAGCAAAAACATTTATGATCCATACGAACGATACAAAGACAAAGTTATTCAGTAAAATTTACTTTCTAATTATAAAAACATGGAAGAAATTATTTATGGTTGTTTGTGAATCGGTGAAGAAAACACCGATTATTTACTTTGTGACGGCGACATTGATTCGTTGCCAAACCTTTATAAACAAAATGAAACAAGGTTTGAATACAACCAAGCAAATCAAAGCCGGAGTAAGGTTTCATGCACAATATTCAGTGCAATGGGTATGGTTTCAGATTTAATGGATTATGAATTTTCGCTTGATGAATTAAAAGAAGTGGACGAGCTTTCATATGAGAAATGAAGAATAAGGGGACAAGGTTGGTATGTTAAAAGTGCGGTTGATCTTGTTTGTAAATGGTGGAATGAAAAACACAGTGATTTATGAAAAATTGCATATTACAGAATAAGCAAATTTTCAGAAAGGTTGGACGAAATATTGGAAAAGTGATATACAATAAACGGTAACTTTTGCCCAACTGGGGAATATTCCGCAGATTATAGAAAAGACGCAATATTGGATTGATACAATTTCGGAATAAATAAAAATGGACATGCAATTGATATAATTTGGAATAATGGAAAAAGAAGTGTTAAAGATTCATACAAGGGAAGAAAAACAAGCGATTGAAAAAAAGATTGCAACAGATACGAATTAAAGCACAAAGTTTCAGAATTAACAAATTATTGAACATGGTTTTATTTGTTTACAAAGGTTGCGGAAGATAACCTTGAAAGAGTAAAGGAATTAAACGAATTCAAAACATTAATATTACAAACAATTGATAATAATAGCAAAATGCGACATTTAACGGAAGATACAACATATCAAAATAAATTACATACAATGAATGAAAGCAACCGTGCAAAACTGGAAGATATAAACGCACAATTAAAAAAGCTTTCATAAAAAAATAAGATTTTGCATTTTGTAAGAAAAAAGATATATTACATTTGCAAGTGTGTAAGACAGAACCGCAAGTTCTGTTTTCTTTTTTATTCAAAAAATCAGTTGCACATCGTAAAATGTGCGATTTTATCTTGAAATAACTATTGACAAAAATTAAAATATATACATTGCATAAGTAAAACGTAGAGCCAATATTATTTATTTGCTTTTATTTTTAAAATGAAAAATTTAATATTCGACTTTTTACAATATGCAAAAGACATACATTATAGGACAAACGATGTTTTGAATCATTACAAATATGATTTATTAAACATGCACCAATACATATTATATAAAAAATGAGAATTCCAAATAAGCGTTGAAAATATAACAATGCAAGATTGCGTTTCATGGATTGAAACATACAAGGAAAATAGAAAAGTTTCAAGAAACACGATAGCATGAAAAGCAAATTCATTGCGTCAATTCTTCAAATATTGTGCAACAATGGGTTATAAATTACAATTCAACGTGGAACAATTGCCAATAATAAAAAAAGAAAGGAAACCATACGATATGATGAATAAAGACGAATACGAAATATTTTTAAAAGCACCAACGCTTTATGAAGAAATACCAATAATTGCACAAAGAAACGAATTATTAATTGAAATACCATATAAAACATGATTACGCCGTGCGGAAATATTACGTTGTAAATTCGAGCATTTTCATTCATGAAACAGACAATTCCAAATATTGTGAAAAGGTGGATATTATGATCGAGTGTTTTTTACTCCGGAATTATGAGAAAAAGTTTTACAATACGAAGCCAATTTAAAAGAATACACCAAAAAAAGACCAATTAAATCGGACTTTCTTTTTATTGGTTTGGATAATAAGAACCGATGAAGACAACTTGCACCAAAATATATAAACCTTGTATTTAACAAATATTCGGAAAAATTAATTGAAGAATGAAAATTGAAAAGAAGATTACACCCGCACATGGAACGCCACGCATTCGCCACAAATTGCGTTTATGCATGATTAAGCCAGCAAGCAACAACACGTTTAATGAGACACCGTGATCCAAAAACCACAGAATGATATTACCATATGAATGATACTTGGTTGAAATCACAATTTGATATGATAACACACACATAAAAATTAAAATGTAAAGCGAATCAAACATTTTAAGATTTTTGTAACATGCAAAAACCATAATTAAAAACAAGGTTTTCAATACCTTGTAATTTTCTCGTAAAAAAAGTGCCAAAAAATTTGCATTTTAAAAATTTTTGTATATAATAGACATTGTTAAACAAGATACACATTTGCGAAATTTCTTATTCTTGTTATTCAATAACACTTATACATTCTATATGGTGAGTGTGTGGAAACAAGCCAACAGAAATAAAGCAATGTGTATACAGCCACATTGCTTTTTCATAATTACTTATGCATAAGGTTCTACAAGTGAAAAGCAAGGCGATTGTTTAACAAAGGAAACAGAGCTTGCGGATCACGAAAGCGACCATATGAGTCAACTGGGCGACCGCAAGCGTTTCAGTTGATTCATATGGTTGTTTTAATTTGTGAAAATTCACATGTGAATCAATGCTACTACACACCATTTTATTTTCTGTATGAAACAAGGATCATGGAAAAGAAAAAATTTACATTCATGGAAACGTATTTTGAGACAGTGGAAGAATTAAAAAAGCATGATCCACAACTCGCCAGCCAATTATTGGAAGCAATCATTCAATACGGGTTATATGGAATCGAGCCGGACGATCCATTAATAAAAGCGTTGATGATTCAAATTCAATTCATGATTGACACTGGTAAAGAAATTTCTCAAAAAAATTCCGAAAACGGAAAAAAGGGGGGAAGACCAAAAAAAAGCGAAACCCAATCGGAAACAAGCGAAACAAAAGCGAATGAAACCGAAAAAAACCCAAAAAAAGCGAACGAAAGCGAATGAAAACAAAAAGAAAAACAAAAAGAGAAAAAAGAAAAAGAAAAGATTAATACATTATCTTCTTACGAAGATAATGGTGCAAGCACAGAGTACGGAAACGAAGAAGTAAACGAATGTTTGAATTTAATTAAATCGTATAACAACGGAATATGTAATTGAACGGTTAAAAAATCAAGACAGTATGCAACGCTTTTAATTGCGAAAATTAAGAAAATCGACAGCGTGCAAAATTGAACAATTAAACGGCAAGAAGTTTTAAAAATGATATTGGAAGTTTGAAAAAACGACGAATACCACAGCACAAAAACAACATCGCCGGAATTGATATTTTACAACCTTGCGACATTAATGGAAGTATGCAGAAAGCAATTTAAAAAACAGCAAGGACAAAAAGTTTTTACCGCTTTATAAACAAGGAAAATGGAAAATTCAATAAAACTTTACAAAGAGCTTTCATACATCGAAACATTTGACGGCGAAGTAATCGCATTAACCGAAGACTTTGGAGCGGTTGCGGAAGAATTAAACAACGACAAAAGGTTCTTGAATGTATGAAATCAAATGATCGCCAAGAGCTCAATTAAACGTGCATTCGTAAAACAAACAGACGAAATCGACAACGCATTATTGCAGATTGCAGACAAAAATTTACGTGCAAGAATGCAAGCGGAAGTGGACGAACGCAGAAAAACTTGAAGCCGTTTAAACATGGAAATTTACAAAAACATTTTAGATCGTTTATCAAAGTAAACATGAGCAAGGAAGAAATTGAAGCAATAGAAAGCAAGCCAGCATTCCATTTGTTTATAAGGCGTGTTGGTTGCAAAAACTTTGCGGATTATATGGATTTATTCCGTGAAGATTGGGAAAAAAGACAAACAGCTTGCGAGTGGTTTATTGAAACATACCCAAACCAAGCAAAAAATTAATTTATTATTTAAACAATTATTCAAATGTCAGAAAAAACAACAAACGTATACTCAAAAATTCAAGCCGTAAAATCAGAATTATTGGCGATGAATTTAAAGAAAAGTGGAGAAAATAAATATGCATGATTCAAGTATTACGAATTGGCGGATATTCTCCCAGCAATTATTGATTTATGCACAAAGTATGGATTATTTACACGCATTTCATTTGACAATGAACATGCAACGTTGGAAATTTCAAACGTTGATAATTCCGAAGAATCAGTGTTTTATACATCACCAATGCGTGAGCTTGAATTAAAGGGTTGTAATAAAATTCAAGCATTGGGTGGGGTTGAAACATACCAAAGGAGATATTTATATTTAAATGCATTTGATTTGGTTGAAAACGACACATTCGACGCCGTTTCATGAGACGAAGCAAAAGCAGAGAAAAAAGAAACAACAACAGCAACAGCCAGCATGCAACCAACAGCACGATTCAACGACAAAGAATTGGAGCAATTAAAAGTAAATGTTGAATGGTTGCAAAGTTTCAAAACAAGCGATGAATTAATCAAATCAATTTCAACGAAATATAAGATTTCAAAGGACATGAAAATAAAAATTGCGGAAGTTCGAGCAAATGTTTAATTCTTAACCAAAACAAGGAATGAATGAAGAAATAAAAGAATTCGATGTTTGAGTATTATTACAAATTCAAGAACAAAACGGAAAAGCCGTTGATGAATTAATTGCAAGACATGAGAAATTTAAAGCAAAGGGGTTGCAATTAACGGATCAAGATATGTTTGATTGGATAAGGTTATGGGAAGAAATGAAAGACAAAATTACAGAATTGAAAAGCACATATTACGAAGAAAAGCAAGAAATGGATAAAGACAAAGGAATTAGACTTGTTGAATTAAAAGCAATGTTGGACGAAAAAGGGAAAAAGCAACATACGGATTCAACAGCGGACGCAGTTATTCGCCAAGAATTCAGACAAAGGGAAAATGAAATTTCAATTCACAAATTACAAGCCGAGTTATTAAACAACAAAGCGGAAACGGTGCAAGAATATATAAACATCGTAAAAATACACATGAAAAAAGATTTTAGCATTTAACATAAACAAAAATGATAACATACACAAAAAATAAAATTATTTCCGACAATAGCGGAAAAACAAGGAGTGTGGAAATTGACGAAATATTATGATCTGTAAAAAGCAAAAGTTGGTTTATAGCAAGAATGAGAATCGCTTTATTACTTTCAAAGAAATTGGAGCTTGAAGGAAAAGACGCTTTAATGGTTGCAAGTTCCATGCGTGCAGATTATGAAACTTTTTATTCTTTAATTTAACACATGACAAATCAAAACTACAAGAATTTAATTAAATATGCAATTGCGTTTATAGTGGTAATTTTATTATGAGTATTGGTAGTTGTATACGCAAGCAACAAACAAGAGCCAATCCAAAAAATATTAAATCAGATTTCAGAAAATGAAAACCAATTACAATTATTGGAAGAAAAACAAGCGGAATTAAACAAAGCAAATGATGAAGCAAAAGCAAAATTATTGAATGAATATGGTTTACAATTAACAAATTCGGAAATTCCGAATAATGAAGAATGGACACCATGACAATTAAACGAAAGCGGAGACGCACAGCAAATGCCAGTTATTGAATCAACAACGGAACATGAAAGGTTTAAAGAATTAGCAAATGCATATGGTTTGAACCCGTCAACAATATGGGAAGTTGAAAACCATTATTGAATCAAGGAAGGAGTTATTTTATGCATAACAGTTGCGGAAACAAGCGGTTGAAATCGTGGTTACGGTTGAAAAAACATCGGAAGCGTTGGAAGTAACGACAGATGAGACCGCCCAACATATGCATTAATGGAAGCTTGACTTGAAGCAATAGGTAAAACATTAAACAACCAATATTTGGGAAGTAAAAAAACTCTTGGTTGTTTATCAAACGCCGGAAGTTGTAAAGAAAGCAACGACAACGGTAAAAGATACGCAACAAGTGAATCAAGCCGAGAAAAAAACATGGTTGCATGTTTGAGCACAATTTATTGATCTATTAATGCCGGCGAGTTTGGTATTAGAAGATAACCTTTTATATTCTTATTTCAGAAACATGGAAACACCAAAAAATCAAAGGGGGGGGGACAACTTAAACACATTTACAGTAAACCCAGCGTTTTTATTACAAGACATGCCAGTGGATTTCTTCGATTTCCAATTCATAATGAATGTAGATTGAACATTGAAGGAAACAAGGTTTAATGACCAAGTTCTTGATCCAGCAATTTGAAGCAGTTTATTCATAATTAAAGAGAAATATTTCAAGAAAATTAAACAGCATAAAATGGATAAAAAGAAAATTGAAAGCCACAAAGAAGAAAAACAAAGAATGATTGACGCATGGAAACAAAAAGAGCACAATTATCAAGGACATATAAGGTATACAGAAAAAGCATGCGGTGAACAAAAACGTTTATTATTAGCAATTGGAATGATTGCACACAACACAAAGAAAAGCCAAGAAATTTAAACCATTTATTCTTTAACAAAAAATAACATGTTTGAACGAATTAAAAGCTTCTTCATGAGAAGAAAAATTGATAAAGCGGTGGTTGAAAGTTTAAAGGAACAAAACCAAAGCTTGAAAAACAGAATTGACATTTTGGAAAACAACACACCAAAGAAACGTTGCCCAAAATGTAAACAATACAAGTTATATTCAGATTTCAACAAGAACAAAACCAAAAAAGACGGTTTACAAACAGAATGTAAAGATTGCCACAGATTAATGTTAAAAAGGAACAATCCAAACCGCTTTACACCGGACAGAAAAGAATTTTACGGGTGATATTTAATAACAAGTGAAAGATATATCAGCTATGAGATAAACAACACCGTTTACACAATAATTGACATATTCAGATTCAATTATTTATGCAACCATTATTGAAAAGATATGGTTCGGGGAAAAGTAATGCAATTGATTAAACGGTTGAACAAAAACAATATGCGACATACAGACGAAGATTATTTTTACAGATTAAGAGCATGGTTGAATAAACAACAAATCATGGATAACGAAAAACAAGGGAAGACTTTATTTCAATAACACTTGCAAATGAAATATATGCAATTTTACAGAGAACACCAAGACATAAACCAAGGAATTTCATATAATGCATTTGTTTCAAGGGTAAATTGTGGACGAGATCCATTTGAAGCGATTCAAACGCCAGCGAATAAATACAAAACAAAAAGAATATACGAACCAAAAAGAGAAATAAAACAGCCAGCAAGAACAGTAATTGACATAAAATACAGCCGAGAAGAAGCGATTGTTTTTGCCAGTGCGTATGAAGATTTGATTAAAGACTTGCAAGCCAAATATGATGAATGCGAAGAACCGCAAGAAGCAAATGAGATATTGGAAAAGAAGCGTCAAGTTGAAAAGGAATATGAAATATTTTTAGGTCATAATATTTAATAAAAAATGAAACCGGAAGACACAAAAAGGTTTTTGGAGCAAGAATTAATGCACCGCAGATTTCAAGATAACATTGGAAACAAGGAAAAGCAAATGGAACGTGAAATTATGATGTTAAAAAAAGAAAATTCAGAATTAAAAGACGAAATAAAACAATTTTCAAACGGATTCAATATGCTTGCAAGAAAATTCAAAGATTTAAACACGGAACATGAAGAATTAAAAACGGATTATAAGCATTTATCGGAAGCGTTTATGGACGTGGTGCATGATCATAAATAATTTAACAATTAAAAAACAAGGTAAAATGGAAAAAAATTATTCAAAAATTGCCGATGAAATATTGGAATCAATAGAGCGAAAACAAGACGAACGCAAAGAAATTGATTACGAAAAAATGTATAAAACCGGCGACCACATAATATTACAATGAAAATTTATGGGGGTTGATATTCTTATATTATTTTATGGTAAAATGTGACACCCGTGTGCATATTTCAGAGTTCCAGACGAAAACCGCACATTGAAACAGCTGGTATTAATGGAATGATACGACGCCGTGCCGTTTCAATGTGTGAATTGGTGATTTACCTTTTGACAAGAAATTGAAAAAACAAACGACCAAAGGTTGAAAATGTGATTTACACCGTGAGTTTGGCTTGGTTGGGATTATGGACATTGCGACGATTTTGTTTCGTATTATAAGGAACAATGAATCACGGGTTTAATGGAAAATAAAAAGCGAACAACAAGCGAAATATTAAAGCAAATAATTCAACAGATTTATACATTGGTTGACAAAGGTATTTTATAATTTTATTTCAAATAACAACAAAATGAAACAAAGTTTATTGTGCGATTGAAAAAAACAATTCTATTATGAAAGCCGGTTGAATAATAAAACCGCAAGAGACCAAAAAGAAAGAGAAGTAAAAGCCCAGTGATATAAAGAAATTCACAAATGACAATACAATTGTGCGGGGGGGGGACAATTTATTTTTTAACTTGGAGATAACATGGAATTTATGAAAAAACTTTGAGTGTTTTTGAGCTGATTTGTTGTTGGTTTTTTTGTATGTTTAATGACAATTGCAAATGAAATAAAAGATTGATCAATTGCAATAACACATTTATGAGATACCGCACATGTATTGGTTAATTGAGAAATAAAAGAAATGTGAGTTGCTGAATATTACAAAAATGACCATGAAGAAAAAGTTTGGTTGGTGGAATTAAAAACATGAGTTGTTGAAAATATGGTTTATGATTATTCATGCCCAGATGTAATTTGACATTGAGAATGTTCAATTGAAATGAGCAAAGACGACCTTTTATATTTTTTGGATAAATAAAATGCAAAGATCAGAAATTATTGAAGAATACGTAAACGAAAAAATGGACAAATTGGAAGGTAACAAAAAAGAAAAATTTGAAGGTTGCCGGTGATGTTTGGAGTTCCTATTGGATATTTTAGCAATATGTGCGGTATTAAAACTTCTTTTCTTCATGTAAAAGAAAACCAAAAATTTTAACATGAAACAATGAATATGTTAAAAAATTTAACATGAAAAGAAAAAATAAGATTTTGAAAACAACAAGGATTTAATTATATTATTTGTATGCATAAGTAATTAAATTCTTGTAGAACCTTTGATTTATATTCAAAGGTGTTTTCATTTATGCCGAAAAAAGCCAAAAAACCAAAAATTGATAAAAAAAAATTGAATGATGAAAATGTGGAAATTGCCAAATTAATTGCAAAGGTAAGGGATAAATACATATGCCAGCATTGTTGAAAAACAGCCAAAGAAACAGCAATTCATGCAAGCCACATAATAAACGAAGCAAGAGATCATAGACTTGCCAGCGATCCGGAAAATATAAAAGCATTATGTTATAATTGCCACATAAATTGGCGACATAAAAGCCCGATTGAAGCAAGCGAATGGTTTAACAAAAAGCGACCGTGAAGATATGATAAATTGCAAGAAAAACACGTTGAATATATGGGTAAATGAAGCATTGACGTAATACGAATAATTGAAAGGAATAAATGGTTAAGGGAAATTTGCGAAGAAATGAAAATTGATATTTCAAAATTCAAGTATGGCGCAAAAATTGATTTATAATTAAACAAGGGAAATCATGGAAATAATAAATAAAAAAATCGATGAATTAATACCGTATGAATACAACAATAAAAAGCATGATGAAACGCAAGTAAACAGAATTGCAAATTCAATAAAAGAATTTGGATTTACGCAACCGGTGGTAATTGATAAAAATAACGTGGTAATTATTGGACATGGAAGGTTGGAAGCAAGCAAAAAATTATGATTAAAAGAAATTCCATGTGTAAAAATGGAAGATTTAACGGAAATACAAGTAAAGAAATTAAGAATATTGGATAATAAATTAAACGAATCAGAATGGGATTTGGAAAACTTGCAATACGATTTGGCGACAATTCCGGATTTCAATATTGGGGAATTAGAAATAAATGTTGATGATCTATTCAATGATTTGTTTCCAGTTGATCCGGACGAATTGGACGACAACTTTTCATTGCCAAGCGGAGAAAAAGCACCATTTGGACAAATAACGTTTACGCTTGCCGACGAACAGAAAAAAGAAATCGAAGAAGCAATAAAGAAGGTAAAGGAAACAGATTTGTATAAAAGCCAAATGAATTATGGAAACGAAAACAGCAATTGAAACGCTTTATATTGTATTGTGAGCCAATGGATAGCGTTAAATCAATAATTGTAAAAGTGATTCCAAGTAAAATTGCAAATGAATTCGTAAAAAAGCACCATTATTCATGAAAGGTTGTGCCAAATTCACAGTTGCATTTCGGGTGCTTCTTAAACTGAATCTTGGGGGGGGGTTCTCTCTTATTGACCAAGCACAGATAAAAGCAAATTAATTGGGTTGGTGGAGTGAACCGAACGAAACGAATTTATCGAATTAAACCGCATGGCTTTCAGTGATGTATTGCCAAGAAATAGCGAATCAAGGTGTATTGCAATAACAATAAGAATGATAAAAAAGCAAGCACCACAAATAAAACGAATAATAAGCTTTGCGGACGGTTGTCAATGTGGGGATTGAACAATATATCGTGCAAGTGGGTTTGAATTAACACAAATAAACCAAAACAGATGATTAAGGGTTGATGAAAATGGTAAAGTTTACAGCCAAGTAACATTCTCCGCCCATAAACCAAACGAAATGGATAAATTCAGAAAAATGGAAAAAATTGACGGCTTCATGTTGAGATATATAAAATTATTAAAACCAAACTTAAAAAGAAATTATGAAATAATCCCATATTCAGAAATAGACAATTATGGTGCGTGAATGTATAAAGGGGAAAAGGTAACAAGAAAAGAAAGACACACAAAATAAAAAAAGTGTGTGTTATGCGTGCGTGGTGTAATGGTTGCATGTTCACATTCCAGTGGAAGGAGAAAGTTCAAATCTTATCCGCACGCTCCATTTAATAATTTAATTCAAAAAGAAACATGGACAAACAGCAAATGGAAAAAGAAATTAAAAGGTTGAATAAATTGGTGTGCCAACAAGAAATTGAATATCACCAATTATTGAGAACCACAAAAAGGGTTGAGAAAAATTACGAAAATTTGGAATGGATCGTAAAGGTTGCAATAAACATGGCGTATGATAAAGACGAAAACGAAGCAATCGATTTCTTAACCAAACAATTTACAAGACATAAAATTTAATTGGTAACGCATAAATAAAAATGCCAAAGCAAAAGCGAGATTGGAACAAGGTAAAATTGGAGTTTATTCAATCAGATTTCGACGAAGTGAAACAATTTATGCAAGATAAATACAATATTTATAATTGAGAAATTGCAAAAAATACAAAGGGGCGGACAAAAGACAAAGTGGAACGGAAGAAAAAGATATTGGAAAAGGCGTTGGAGAAAAGTGCGGAAAAGCAAGCGGATTCGTTGGAATTAACAATTGAATTCTTGAAGAAAGCAAAAAAGAACGCATTAATTAAAATTGCAAAACAAATAACAACAAATGATTTAATGAGCGTAAAGGATTTGGTAAGGTGATTGTGAACAATAAAAACGGAATTATGAGAACCAACGAAAATTACGAAAAATGAAAACATGAATAAAGAAGAAAATGTGAGTTTAACGGACGAAGAATTGGAAGCTTTAAAAATTATATTAAAGAAAAACAAATAAATGGATTACAACGAAGCAATAAACATATTCAAGAAAAGCCCATTATTAAGAAAAACGTATTTTTCAACCAATTTCTTTGACTTTTGTAAATTCTATTTCATGGAATATTACAACTTTGAAACGCCAAAGTGTTTGGAGAAATATTACAACGCATTGGAATCATGAAAAAATGTTTATTTCAAGTGATTCCGTTGAAGTGCAAAAACAACCATTGCCCAAATGTATGTTTCATATTGCATTGCGTATAAAACACGCCGTAATATTATGTGGTATTCACAAACAATTGATAATGCGGAAGAAAATTTAACATACATTGCCAACAGCTTTATAAATGATACGGACGCATGAGAAAGATTTTGCAGAGATTATGGAAACTTGTATTATCCGGAAACAGTTATTAAACAATGACAAAAGAAAATAAAAAGAATTGATAAATTCGTAACAGAAAACAATTGCTATGTAAGAGCGATGTCACTTTGAACAAGCCCACGTGGTAAGAATTACACCGCACCGGACGGGAAATTCAGACCGGATTTGTTGGTGTTTGATGATGTGGACACGGTGCAAAGTTGCCAAAGCCGTAAGAAAATTGACAAAAACTTTGAATTCATGTTAAACGAAGTATTGGGTGGAACAACGGGAGCGACACAGATAATATTTTTATGAAATACGATATATGAAGATTGAATCGTGCCAAGGTTTGAAGAACATATAAAGAACGATCCAACACGGGAAATTATAAATTTGCCAATATATGATGAACATAAAAATATTGTTTGGAATAGGTTTGTGGAAACGGACGCAGAAGCAGAAAAATTGAATAAATGAATACGTGAAATTGCGAAAAAATATGTCTCATTGGAAACGGAACGCAGAAGACTTGGAAGCATAAGTTTCAATCAGAATTACTTATTAATTCCATATATGAATTGACAGCATATAATAACAAGGGATATGATACAGCGGGATCATAATTGCAAGGGTTATAAATATGATTCAATTGTAATTGGTGTTGATCCAGCAGTAAGCGAAAAAGAAGGAACGGACAAATTCGCAATATGTGTAACGTGAAAATTACAAGACAGATATTACATATTAGAAAGTGTGGGATTGGAAGGAATGGAAAAAAATATTTGAAGAGCGAGCGAAACAGTGAAAAACTTATACAATAAACGAAAAGCAAAAAGGGTAATTGTTGAAACCGTTGCATATCAGCAAGTATTAAAAACGGTATTTGCGAACATGTGAATGGCGGTGCAAGAGCAAAAAACAATAAAAGATAAAACAACAAGATTAATGGAAAAGCAAATATTATTTGAAGAATGACGTGTTTATTTCGCACCATGAAACGACGA
The DNA here is from genome assembly GCA_045638265.1 of Alphaproteobacteria bacterium. Classification (GTDB taxonomy): domain Bacteria; phylum Pseudomonadota; class Alphaproteobacteria; order CAAHEQ01; family UBA3637; genus RGIG4140. The sequence goes on from JAZUBA010000076.1 coordinate 26,189, forward strand.
ATTAATTGACGAATTATTAACGTTTCCAAATGCGGAACATGACGATATGGTGGATTCAATGTTATTTACAATGCAAGAAACAAGGAACAAGTTTTTTATTGCTTCGTTCTAAAAAACCAAATGCAAAAAAATAAAGATTATAATAAACAAGAGAAACCATGGGATTCATTCCGCAGTGCGGGGTTGGAGCTATTGGGTGCGGAAAGGTTGGTGTTGGAATTTTTGCACCATAACACCATGCAAGACGAACAAATACGCCCAACGACAAAAATAACATTGTATGAATTCCGGAAATATCTTGAAGAAAAAAAAGATACATTGGACGAATACTTTGAAGACCAGCTTTAAAAATTAAACATATAAATGGAAGAAAAAGAAATTCAAAACAAATGCCGTGCATGTTGAAAGTATATCAGAAAAGAAAATTTATGGTGTATGGAATGCAGAGAAAAAGTGGATAAAGATTTTATGAAAGAGACGGATTACGGGTTCGATTATCATTTCAGATATTACCAACAGCACAAAGAAGAATACAAAAAATGTTTTTAATTCTTAATCATATATATTATGACAGAAAAAAGAGAATTCAACGGTGAAACACAATTTACGAAATTGTGAGACAACCAATTCAAGGTTGAAAAAGACACGCATGCCGTTTCAGAAATAAATGCGTTGGATCAGTTCAAATTGCTTGCAGACGCAATGAATAAAATCAAAAGCATGATACAGCAAGCAAAAACAATGCAAGATTCAGTAAAACAACACGTTGATTGGTATAATACACGGGTTGAAATATTGAATAAAGCAAAAAAGGAGTGCGGATTCGATTATAAAGATTTGGTTGCAATTGACATGAAAGACCTTGAAAATCTTATAACATGCGATCCAACAAAATTGCCAAAAATAGACCTTGAAAAGGAAGAAAAATAAATTATTAATTAATTACCAATACGAGCTTGTGCCTCTTAACAATGCAAAAAGAAAGCTCGTTTTTTTATTTGAAAAAATTCTCATATTATATATAAGAGAATCAATTTACTTATTAACACTTGCAACATGAAAAAAACAAGTTTATTATTAATTGCAATTTTCGTAATGACATTATGCGGTTGCCAAAGTGAGCCAGTGCAACAATTAACAACAGAAAATGAAACATTAAAAGAAGTAACCACGGAAAAACAAGAAGCAAAAGAGCAAAAAGAAGAAATTGTTTATTTGGACGACGAAAACGCCGGATTTGTTCAAGGTGATATTGTTCGAGCACCAATGAGCGTTGAAGAAGCGGACACGTTGAAAAGTAAAAATAAATATTCGGAAGATTTGGTTGCTTGAAATTTCTCAAAATATTTAATTGTTGAAATTGCCGTTGTAAATCAAGGAACAGAAAAAGCAATGTGGTTTTCAAGCGATGTTTCGGAAGTTATAGATTCCAAAGGAAGAAAATATAACGTATTGAGCGAAGCAACAAGCGAAATATATTTTGACGATTTAATAACATTTGTTGATTTAAAACCTTCAATTCCAGTTGTTTGAAAAGTTGTTTATGAAGTTGCCAAAGATTCCGAAGGGTTTTATTATGAAACGGAAGATAAAACATTCAAAGTTATGTTACAAAACCGCAATGAAAATAACGAATAAAATTTAATAAATTTTTGTAAATTATAAAAGCACCGTTTAAAAGCGGTGTTTTTTGTTTAATTTCAAGCTTTGATATTTTACATTCGTGATTATAATGCATTGTGTTTAAATGGAAATAATCATGCATGAAAATTTTCAACCGGAATATTTCAAGAATCAATAAAAAGAGCATTGCAAAGAATTATTGATTGGATTTGTCTTTGTTATTCAATAACGATGTTGTTTTTTCAAAACAAACATTTTATGATCTATACGCAAAAAACGGTGATATTCGCCAAGCCGTAAAGAAAATTGCCGGAAGTGTTGCGAGAAATTGAATATATTTACAAGACAATGACAGACAAACCGTTGACGATAATGTTTTAACGGATCAAGTTTCAGATTTGTTTAAAGCTCCAACATTTGCAAAGTTCAAAATTGATTTATACAGAAATTATTTAATTTCATGAGAATTATATATTAAACCATTGAAGAATGCTTTTGATGAAACGATCAGATTTGACGTTATAGATTCAAGGGCGGTTACAAAAATAATTAGTAATGGTGTTATTACATGATACAGAGTGGTTGAAAAAGACGGCGTAAAAATTCAAGAATATAAAGCCGATGAAATCGCATACTTCAAATATGAAGACGATATAAACAATTCGTTAAATGGAATGTGAATTTTAACAAGCGTATTATATGACGCAGTGTTGGATTTGGAAGCATTAAAAACGAATTACAGTTTATACAAGAACAGTGCAAGACCAGATATGTTGTTATTGCTTGACGGAAATTTAAGCGAAGAAGAACAGCAAATCGCAACGGATAAATTCAGAGCACAATTTACATGAAGCAACAACGCACATAAAGTTATTGTTGGGGGTGGAATTCAAGATATTAAAACACTTTCATTGACCGCAAGGGATATGGAAACAATAAACCAAAGGAAATTAACAACGGAAAAAATAAGTGCAACGTTTGGAGTTCCAAAAGCGATGTTATGATACGTTGAAGATGTGAATTATAACAATGGACAAAACCAAAAGGAAGAGTTTTTGGAAGGAACAATAAAACCATTCGAGCAAGATTTCGACGCAATATTGAATAAATTATTGCAAATGTTCAAGCCGGATATATTCAACAAATATTGGATAAAATCAGATTCCGAACAATTAAAGGAAACGCAAGAATGGTTGAATGGACAAAGGGCGGATGTGTTGGCGTGAATAATAACAATAAACGAAGCAAGGGTTGACAGATGATTGGAAAGGGTGGAAGATGAAAACGCCGACAAATTAATTACTTCAAGAAATCAAGTATTATTGGAAGATATAGCATTGGACGCAGTTTTACCATGAGATGAAATATAAAAAATGCTTTCGCAAGATTACAGAAATTTATTACGCAAGGAATCGAAAATATACACGATTATTCAAAAATCGTTTAAAAAGCAAAGAAAGTATTTGGAAGAACATGTTCAAGACTTATACGAAAACCACATATACTTGATAGCAACAGAATATAATGTGTTACAAAATGAAAATGTGAATTTATATCCGAAAAAAGACCGACAAAATGAAATACGGGGCGACGAACCATTAAGCGGATTTTGGAGAGCAATGGGAATAATGGATTTAATAAACGATTTGGAATTACCTTTGGAGAAAGTATTCGAGCGTGGTTATAAAACATCATACAGAAAATTTGCAAGGTTATTAAGTGAAAATGCAATCGAATATTATCCAAATTTGCCAAGTGAATATGCAAATAAACGGTGAGATTTACAGCTTTCAAATTATAAAGGAACAATAAGTTATACAACAAAATGGGACGTAATAAATATATTGAAGAATGGAATTGATAATCACGAATCATGGGGAACAATACAACGCCAAATATTCGCATTGGACGACAAATTGTTTGGGTTACCACGTGCAAGAGCAATCGCAGTAACTGAAACAGCCAAGGCGTATGAATACGGAAACAGACAACCAATTCAAGCATTGCAAGACGCATGAATTGAAATGGAAAAGAAACGGTTGACCGTATGAGACGAGCGTGTAAGACCGGAACACATGGAATGCGAAGAAGAAGGGCGAGTTCCAATTGATTATGAATATCCAAGTGTTTGAGTTGATATGCCACCATGATGAGTCAATTGCCGTTGCACCTTGCAATACCAAAGAAAGAGATAAATTTTATTCATTAATATTTACCAAATGAAATTTAAACTTATCAAGGACAAAGAGTTCTTTCAAATCGTATGTGATCAGAAATCAGTAAAAGAAATCACAGACGGAGAAACCAAAGCATATGAAATAGAATGATATGCTTCAACAAAAGACAAGGATCGTATGAATGATGTTGTTGAACCAACAGCATTTGAAGAAACTTTAAAGCAATACATGACAAATCCAATTGTTTTATTGCAACATGATATGGATAAACCAATTGGAACAGTTACGGAAGCAAGTATTGACGAAAAGGGGTTATTCATAAAAGCCAAAATAACGGAAGATACGGACGGCGTATTTTCAAAATTGAAAAATGGTGTATTAAGAACATTTTCAATCGGTTATTCAGTAAAAGATTATGAAACAATCGAAAATGTGGATTCCGAAGGAAATTACAGTTACACAAATATTATTAAAATGCTCGAATTATTTGAAATTTCTCTTGTTTCAGTTCCAGCAAATCCATTCGCATTGGTAAAAAGTTTTGATTCATGCTTTAAAGCGGAAGAAGAAATCGAAACCAAAGAAGAAGAAAAAGAAGAAAACGTTGAAGAAATACCAGTTGAGAATGAAGGGGGAAACGAAACAAGCGAAGTTGAAGAAGAAAACCAAGAGAATGTTCAAGAAGAAGAAAAAACGGAAGAAAACAAAAACGTTGAAGCCGACGAAAAGGTGGAAGACGAAGAAAAAGAAGAAATTGAAGAAGAAGTAAAGGAAGAAAGCGAAGAAGAAACAAAGGAAATTGAAGAAAAAACGGAAGAAATCCCAAACGAAGAAGCGGAAACGCAAGAGACTTGCGAAGAAGAAGCCGAGAAAGTGGAAGATAACGAAAAAGCAGATGAAAATTCTGAAATATCAACGGATTGCGATTGCGACAATTCTGAAAATGTTGCTGAAAATGTAACAGACGATGAAAACGTTGGTGAAACAAACAACGAAGAAGTTGTTGAAGCGAGCAAATCAATAAATGTTGAAACGAAAGGTTTGGAAATTGCTGAATTCAAATCTTTTGTTAAATCAACCAATGACAAATTGGCTGAAAAAGACGAGCAAATCAAGAAATTACAACAGCAATTAAACGATCATCAAGAATTGATGAAAAGTGCAATTGAAGTTATGGTTCAACTTGACCACGCCGTAAAAAATACAGCAATTCAATCATGAAGTTCTTATCAAGCACCAGCAACAAAGAACGCATGACCATATGGAAAAGTTGCAGATTTAATTAAAAAAGTGCAACAATCCAAATAATTATTTTAAATCATTAATATTTTACAAACATGAATATTAAAGAATTAGTTTTGAAAGCAAAAGAGCTTTCATGAATAGAAGTAAAAGAAGACGTTGTTGAAGAAACAAAAGCCAATGAAGTTATGCATACAACAAACACTTGATTTGGTGCTGAATTAATCCCAACAAACGTTGTTCTTGATCCAGCTTTGGATTTATTACCAAAGTATTCTTCATTATTAAACTTGTTACCATGAAATCATGGAAACAATATGCCAGTAAGCGCAAAAGTTCCAGTAATTGGAGAAGCTGATTTATTCGCTGGAAACAGTGAATGGACAACTGGTGCATATTCTGTTACACCAGCTAAAAATTGACCAGCAACTGGTGATGTAACAATCACACAATGACAATTCATATTCGACATTGCTCTTTCTTATAGAGAAGTTGAATATTCTGTTGTTGATGTTGAAGCTATAATTAGAGATAGAATCAACAGAGCAGCCGCAAGAACAATCGACGCAGTTATTATTAACGCCGACGATACAGCTTCTTGAAGCGGAAATGTAAACGGAACATATTCAGGAAATCCATATTTCACACAGCAAGACAACTGAATAAGAATGGTTGGAATTGCAAATACTGGAGTTTCTGTTGGAACATTTACAAGTGCTTCATTACTTGCAGTTAAAAACGTAATTGACGCATGATACCAAGCAGATTTATCAAATCTTTTGTATATTATGCCAGCTAACGTTTACAACAAGACACTTGCATTAAGCGAAGTTATCACAATGGATAAATTCGGACCAAATGCAACTGTTGTAACTGGTGTATTAGCAAAAGCATTCGGAATTGATGTTTTGGTTGCAAGAGATCGACCAGCATTAACAAATACAAGTGGACTTGTTGACGCAACAGCCGCTAACAACACAAAAGGATCATTTGCTTGTATTTATAAACCAGCAGTTCAATATGGATTTGGACAACCATTAAAGCTTTACTTAACTGAATGCCCAGGAAAGTGATATATAATCACAGCAACAATGGAATTCGGATTTGCAATTGCTGACGGTGTTGCATGACTTGGAAATACTGTTGGAATCTGAATTAATATGACAGTTTAATTTGTTATTAGAAATTCAAAATAAATTCTTCACATCATGAAGGGGGGCGG
>JAZUBA010000077.1:0-140130 GCA_045638265.1 Alphaproteobacteria bacterium
TGGTGCCGATACTTATGGTATTTATAATGCAGATAAGTCAAAAGTTGATATTGAATTAGCCGATGTTGATATGACGATTAATGCCACAGGAACAGGTTATGGAGCATATTTGCAAACGACAGGGACTGTTTCATTAGGAGACACATCTATTGCAGTAAATGCAGATGAAAAAGCACAAGGTATTTACGCAACAGGAGTTGATGTAACAACAGGAACGTTAAACACAACAGTTGCATCAAGCGAAGGAAAAGGTGTAGGCGTTAATATAAATAACGGCTCATTAACCACAGAAGACTTAACATTAGACGTAAGTGGTAAAGCAGGTGCATGGGGTGCCAATTTGGTTAAATCAGATTTAACAGTTAATGGAGCAACAACAGATATCAAAGCAACAAACGCAGACGGATTGGCAACAGGTATTTGGTTCAATATCGGTGAAGTCAATTTGAATACAGATACGACAAGTATTGTTGCAGATGGTGCCGAAGCATATGGTATTCGAGCCTTATCTGATCCAAATTTAATTTCTAACGTTAATATTAAAGGTTCAGAAGTTAATATAGCAGCACATGGTACAACTGGTCTTATGTCAGTTGGTATTGTTGGTAGCGGACCATCTACAACAAACATTGAAGCAGATACGGTCAATATTGAAGCAACTTCTGAAGATGGTTTAGCTTACGCAATTGCAGCTCAATACGGAAACAGTATGTCCTTAGGCAGTGGTAACGTAACATTAACGGCAACATCAAGCAATTCTGAAGCAGTTGGTATTTTAACGGCTGATTTGGCATCAGATTTATCATCAGAAACAAGCGTTACATCAACAGGTTCAGTTACAATGAACGTTAGTGGTGATGATGCTTATGGTATATATAATGAAGATAAATCAAAAGTTGATATTGAATTAGCTGATGTTGATATGACGATTAATGCTACAGGAACAGGTTGTGGAGCATATTTGCAAACGACAGGGACTGTTTCATTAGGAGATACATCTATTGCAGTAAATGCAGATGAAAAAGCACAAGGTATTTACGCAACAGGGGTTGATGTAACAACAGGAACATTAAACACAACAGTTGCATCAACAGACGGAACAGCAGTTGCATTGAATATGACAGACGGATCATCATTGAGTACATCTGATTTAACGGTAGCAGCAAGTGGTAAAGCAGGTGCAGTTGGCGTTAATATGGATGGTTCATTGACAGTTACAGGCACTCAAGTTGATGTTACGGCAACAAGTGAAGCAGGTGCTGCCGCAGGTATTGTATTAAGCAACGGTAGTTTGAACTTGGGTACAGCTACAACAACCGTTACAGCCAGTGGTGCAACAGATGTTGCAGGTATTGAAACAACAGGAGTTGATGTAACAACAGGAACATTAAACACAACAGTTGCATCAACAGATGGAACAGCAATTGCATTGAATATGACAGAGGGATCATCATTGAGTACATCTGATTTAACGATAGCAGCAAGTGGTAAAGCAGGTGCAGTTGGCGTTAATATGGATGGTTCATTGACAGTTACAGGCAGTCAAGTTGATGTTACGGCAACAAGTGAAGCCGGTGCCGCTGCAGGTATTGTATTAAGCAACGGTAGTTTGAACTTGGGTACAGCTACAACAACTGTTACAGCCAATGGTGCAACAGATGTTATGGGTATTCAAGCAACAAATGTTGATATGAATATTACAGGTACGGATGTTTATGTTACGGTTAGCGGAAAATCCGGTTTAGCGACAGGTATTCAATCTATTGGTTTATCATCAACAACCATTGATGCTACAACTGTAGATATTTCAGCATCATCAGAAACTGGTTCGGCTTATGCTCTTTCTGCAAATGCATTTTCATTTGGTAATGCAAAAACAAGCTTGAAATCTGATGCAACAAATGGTTTGGCTGTAGGCTTGTTTACACCAGGTCTTGCAACAAACCAAGATGCAACAAATATTAGCATAACAGGTCCTGTTTCTATTACTGCAACAGGTTCTGAAGCAGCTGGTATTTTCAATATGGACACATCAAAAATTGATATTGATTTGGCAGAAGTTACAATCAATGCAACAGGTACAAACAGTGGTTATGGTGCTTATTTAACTACAACCGGTAATGTTGCTTTGGGTTCCGAAGGAAAAACTTCTACTATCACGGCAACAGGTGCAGAAAGCTATGGTCTTTATATCGGTTCTGGTTCAAATGTGACCTTGGCTGGTAATATGACTGTATCTGGTGAAACAGCAGATATTCATAATGATGGTACATTGACAATTGGTGATAACATCACATTGACAAACGGCATTGAGGGTTCAGGTTCAATTACATTTGAAGCAGATACAGTTTTAAATGCTACATTATCTGAAACAACCATTAAAGCGGGTTCTGTTGAAATTGAAAATGGTGCCGAAGTTGATTTGCTTATTACTGGTGGTATTAAAGCCGGTACATATGAATTTATTACGGCAGATACTTTGAATGGTGCATTTGAAATTGCTGATAATGGTCAATATCTTATTGATAATGCCGAAGACGGTTCTATTACAATTACACAGAAATCAGAAGAACAAATTGCTGATGAAATCGGAGCATCATCCGAAGAAACATCTGCTTTGATGGCTATGATTAATGCTGACGGTAACAGTACAGCAATTGGTAATGTAATTGCGGCAGAATTGTCAAAAGCATTACAACAAGGTAATCCGGAACCGGCCTTAAAGGTTTCTCAAGCACTTACACCGACACAACCGAATATTGTACCAACCATTGAACAAGACAAAGTTTTAACAATGATTGGTTTAGCTGATACACGTATGGCTAAAGTCGGAAAAGGCAGAAACGGCGGTGATATTATGCATAGTGGCGGTTTGTGGGTACAAGGCTTGTATAATAAATCAAAACAAGATCGTACTGCTTCAAACAGTGGTTTCAATGCATACTCACGTGGCTTGGCATTGGGTATTGACCATGCTTTAACAGATGATGTTACTGTGGGTATAGGTTACGGTTTCACAGAAACAGATACAAAAGCAGGTGGTCGTGATGCTACAATTGACGGACATAACGTATTTGTTTACGGTGAATATCAACCATCTCAATGGTATGTCAACAGCGTTTTGAATTATGGTTTTGCTAAATACAAAGAATCAAAATCAGCATTGGGCATGGCATTGAAAGACAAATATGACGTTAATACATACAGTGCTCAGGTTATGACCGGTTATGATTTTGCAAACGGTATTACACCGGAAGCAGGATTACGTTATGTTTTAGTTGATGCCGATACATATTCTGACGGTTTCCAACGTGTTAAAACAAAGAATAACGATGTTTTAACAGCAGTTGCCGGTGTTAAATATGCTCCGACATATTACAACTGTAATTGGAAATTCCAACCAACAGCACGTGTTGCTTTGACCTATGACTTGATTTCAGACGGCACAGATGCCAATGTAGCAGTTTATGGTGGCGGTACATATCGTGTTGAAGGTCAACGCTTACACCGTTTGGGTGTTGAAGGTAGTTTAGGCTTAACAACTTCCTACAAGAACATTGATATGACTCTTGAATATAACGGAAGTTTACGTCAAGACTACTCCTCACAAGGTGGTATGGCTCGTTTGAAATATAACTTCTAATTTCAAACTTTTAAGTCTGCAAAACGCAAAAAGGTTCCTTGTTTTTACAGGGAACTTTTTTGTATGGACAATTCAGAAATAAAAAAACAAGAAAAATGGGTATTTTATAAAAAAAATGATAAAAATAAAAACAAATGCTTGCAAAACGTATAAAGAAGTTTATAATATTTCATTGGATAATGAAAGAGAGATAATATGCGTACATTAAAAGTTTTATTAATTAACGGCAGTCCGCATCCCAAAGGATGTACATATACCGCTTTGTCTGAAGTTGCTAAAACATTAGAAGGTGAGGGTGTTCAAACCGAGATTTTTCATATCGGAAGCGAGCCGATACACGGTTGTATTGCCTGTGGTAAATGTCGGGAAATAGGACAATGTGTTTTTTCAAAAGATTGCGTTAATTTATGCATTGAAAAAGCCAAAGCAGCTGATGCTATTATTGTCGGTTCTCCGGTCTATTATGCAGGTGCAAACGGTGCTGTTTGTGCATTAATGGACAGAATGTTTTATGTCGCCGGTAAATCATTGGCATTTAAACCGGCTGCTGCCGTTGTCAGTTGTCGTCGATGTGGTTCTACCGGCGCATTGGATAGATTGAATAAATATTTTTCTATTTCAAATATGCCAATCGTATCTTCACAATATTGGAATGAAGTTCATGGTAACACACCTGAGGAAGTTCGTAAAGATGTTGAAGGTATGCAAATTATGCGGACATTAGGACGTAATATGGCATGGATGCTAAAATGTATTGAAAGCGGACGCAGAGCAGGGTTGTTGACACCTTCTCGTGAAACTTGGACGCCGACAAACTTTATTAGATAAAAAGAATAAAAAATAAACCGTCATTTTTTTGATGGTTTATTTTTTTGTTTCAAACAATTATATTTTAGAGTTAAATAATTAGTTTAAGTTATTTTCCTTATTTTTTTGAATGCAATTTTCAAAATCTTTTCCTCGTTCTTCAAAATTTTGATATAAATTATAACTGGGTGCTGCCGGTGAAAGAATAACTTTACCACCCATCGGTGTTTGTTGTTGAGCCATTTTGACAGCTTCTTGCATTGAGTTAGCTGAGTATGCTTGAATATCCGCTTGTTCAGCCATTTGTGCAATGCGTGTACCCGTATCAGGGAGCGTAATAAACAAAATCCTGTTTTTTAGCGTTCTTGCATAGTCAATTAGAGGTTCATAAATCTGACCTCGGTCATATCCTCCAACTAATAATGTTAAATATCCGCCGTTATCATAAGCTTTTAAAGCAGCAATTGCCGATTCAGGTGTTGTTGAAATACTATCATCAATAAAAGTTAAACCATTAAAAGTTCCCACATTTTGTAACCGATGCGGTAATGCATTCATCGTTTGAAATGCAGATTGTATAACTTTATCTGTTATCGTTTGATTGAATAATTTTAACACCGTTAAAACAGCACAGGCATTTAAAGCATTGTGTTCACCTTTTAAGTTTAAAAAATCTATGGCAAATAAAGCGGTATCATTATCAAAAAACAGTCCTTTTTCTAAATGAATTGTATTGAATGTGTTGAATTGATGCAGATTTTGAACGTTTATTAATTCAGATAATATTGTTTCGTTTGAACCGTTAATAACGGCTTGTTCAGATAATTGAATCAATTTACATTTATCTTGATAATAATTATGATGTGATAAATGCCATTGTAAATGTTCGGGATACAAATTCAGCAAAACGGCAATATCACATCCTTTTGTTAAACCGGCACATTGATAACTGGATAATTCCGCAACAACAATATCCGGTTCATCAAACAGCATTTCAATTAACGGAATACCGATATTACCCGCCAGTTTTACTGTGAACCCACATTGGACAAGTGTGTGATAAAGTAAAGAAGATGTTGTGCTTTTTCCTTTTGTTCCCGTAACACCAATGACTTTTGTCTGTTCAGATTTATTATGCAAAAATAAATCTGTTCCCGTTGTAAAGATAATACCTTGTTTTTGAGCTTGTTGTATTTCGGGACGGTATAAACTGACACCAGGGGAGGTTATGACAATATCACAGTTATTTAACACCGTTAAATTGTTATCATCAAACGACAAAACCGTTGCGGAGGGAACAAAACGGTTAACAGCTTGCACAACTGCCAGTCCTTCACGACCCATCCCCCAAATACCAACGGTTTTATTTTGTAAGTCTAGCCATTTCATTAGTTAAATATCCTTATTTATGAGCGAAATTTTTGTATGACTTCGGGTTCAATTTCCGATGGAATCAAATGTTCTTCCGACGGAGTAAATAAATTCGGCAAGTCATTAAAATTCTGTACCTGACACACAGAATCAATTAACGCCTGAATAACGGTGTCATTTTGCCATTGCGGTTGTTCACTTAACATCATAAAAGCACAACGGCTTTCTTCAATTTCACCAACACACTCAAATGGTTTATGACCGCTTAATCCTAATAATTCTTTAAAGCCTTCCGTTTGTGTGTCATCATTTAATGGATTGGTTCCAACGTAACGCACTAAAATCTCTTTATCAACAAAAGGAGCTAATATTAAAAAAACAAAGCGACACTTATCACAATTACCGCACCAACGTTCAAGGCGTTTTGTTTCGTCTAATTTAAACGCTTTATTGCAACTGGTAAAGACTGGAAAATAGGCTTGACATTCACAGGCAAATAAACGGGCAATAGCTATTTCGGATAATGGTCGTAATAGTGAAAAATATCTGAAATCAGGCGTAATGGCTCGTGTTATCTCATAAAAATTTTGTTCAAATTCAAATGATTTACTGTATTGATGGTTTACCATCAAATCACCCTGCATTAGATTGCCGTTATTGGCAGAGCGTTCACACGAGAGAGCAACATATTGATAATTGTACAAAACGGCAGAAGCCCATAACACAAAAGCTAACATCCCCGTAATCGGAACATGACCGTTTTTAACAGTGCCGGATTGATTTAATTCAATCAGATGCGGAGATATTTTTCTTGTCAAAGCAATTGAATCTAAACCGGAAACGTGTATACACTCTTGAATGGGACGGGGTAATCCAACAGAAATTGCCTGACAATCTAAACCAATTTTTTTCAATATTTCCAACGTCAGACACGAATCTTTTCCACCGCCGACAGGAACAAGATAACGATTTTTTAAATCAGTGTTATGTTTTTTTGTTGTGCTTGCACCGTAAGGGAATGATATTTTTCCTTGTAAATTCATATTGTTACGGACGGCAAACTCGCCTAAACCATTTACATAGAACCGATTAAAAAAATCTGCCTGTGTTTTTGAAAGAACTCCGCTTTCAATGATAATTGTTTCGGGACAAAACGTTTTGTAATAACTGATACCGAAGGCAATATGGGTTAAAAAGAAAATATCATTTAAAATGAACCGTTGTGATTCGGTTAAAGAAAATGGGATTTGGGGAAAATAAAGATGTTCTTCAAACGTATGCAGAACGGTGTTTCCCTCTGAAACGGCATAATTTAAGACCAAATCACCCGTTTGTTCGTTAAAATCATAACTTTTGTAATAAAAAACCTTGCACAAAATATTTTTTCCTTTTAAAATAACGTTTATCTTGTTATACATCAAATTCAAAAAAAAGCAAAGGGAATTTACAGATGACACAAAGAAAAAAAAGAACGGCAGGTTCCCGTTTAATCTTTTTATTGATTGTTTTATCCGTTTTTGGCATTTGCCATGTGATTTTAAGAGATTTTAATATGACTCCGGCAGAGTTGTTTGAAACGGCACAAACGGCACAAAAAAACGGGTCATATCGCAAAGCGGAACGTTATTATCTACGGGCAACAACGGCAGGGAATCCGAATGTAGCCTTAACAGCTTCATATTATTTGGGAAATCTTTATCGTACAGGAGGCGATGGATTTCCGATTAATGGGCAAAAAGCCGAAATGTTTTTAGAACAGGCAGCCTTAAAAAATATGCCACAGGCACAATACGATTTAGCTCTCATGTATGATACAGGGGATAAAATTAAAGCCAATCGTGAAAAAGCCATTAAATTAATGCAATCAGCTGTTGACAATAATTATCCGGATGCCTTTTATAGTATGGCGGTCTGGATTGAACGGGGTTATTTAGGAAAACCCGATATGCAACAAGCAATCGCTCTTTATGAAAAAGCCGCTATTCAAGGAAATGTTTATGCCATGACAAGTTTAATAACTTTATATGGTGGTTCGGCAGAAGGTGTTGAACCTAATCCCGAACGGGCTTCATTTTGGAAAACGGCATTGACAGAAATTAATAATGCATTGAAACCAAAAAAGAAATAATAATTACAATATAACAAAAAAGGAAGGGGAAACTATGGAATTAAAATATCGTAAAGACTATGTTGCACCACATTATCAATTACCGTTAACGGAACTTGATTTTACATTGCATCCGACTCAAACCATTGTTAAGGCTAAATTACATTTTAAAGATGTGGATACATCTAAACCGTTGGTTTTAAACGGACAATATATGACTTTAAACAAAATTGCCATTGACGGTGTTGCTGTTGATAAGTCTGATTACGCTTTATCGGATAAAGACTTAATTTTAAATCCGCAAACAGCTGATTTTGTTTTGGAAACGGAAGTTGAAATCAATCCGCAGGAAAATACACGTTTAATGGGTTTATATGTATCAAATGGTATATTCTGTACCCAATGTGAACCGGAAGGTTTTCGCAATATCACTTACTATCCCGATCATTCGGATGTGCCGAGTAAATATATCGTAACCATCCATGCAGACCGAAAAAAATATCCTGTCTTATTGTCCAACGGAAACGTAATTAAAGACGAAGGAGATACAATCGTTTTTGAAGACCCTTACAATAAGCCTTGTTATTTATTTGCTCTTGTTGCCGGTGATTTAGACAGTATTGAAGATACATATACCACAGGTTCAGGTAAAAACGTTGATTTACGGTTATATTGCGAACGAGGTAAAGCCGACAGATTGACATTTGCCATGAGTGCTTTAAAACGCTCTATGGCCTGGGATGAAAAAGTATTTAATTTAGAGTATGATTTAAACCGTTTCAGTATTGTTGCCGTTTCTCATTTCAATGCCGGTGCGATGGAAAACAAATCATTAAATATTTTCAATGATGCGGCCTTGCTTGCCTCTCCTGATACAGCAACGGATGCCAGTTATGAATATATTGAACATGTGATTGCACACGAATATTTCCATAATTACAGCGGAGACCGAGTAACAGTACGCAGTTGGTTTGAACTCTCTTTAAAAGAAGGTTTTACGGTCTTCCGTGATTCTGAATACGGTTATGATACATTCTCACGTGCCGTCAGTCGTATTGATGACGTTGCTCAATTACGAGCTTATCAATTCCCCGAAGATGACGGACCGTTGGCACATCCTGTCAGACCGGATTCTTATCATGAAATTGAAAACTTTTATACAACAACCATTTATGAAAAAGGTGCCGAAGTTATCCGTATGCAAAAAGCCTTACTGGGTGAGGAAAAATTTATGCGGGGCTGTGCTTTATATTTTAAACGTCATGACGGACAAGCCGTTACCATTGATGATTTTGTCAAAGCAATGGAAGATGTTTCCCGTAGTTCTTTAATTCAATTTAAGCATTGGTATTCTATTGCCGGTCGCCCGAAAGTTAAAGTTGTTACAAAATACGAAGACGGTATTTATACTATTCGTTTAACACAAAAACACCCGAAAACACGTCGTCCGTTTGTTATTCCGATGCATTACGGTTTAGTCGGTAAAAAGGGTGAAGATTTAAAATCAGGGACACTTGTTTTATCTCAAAAATCACAAACATTTTCTTTTAATGTCCCTTATGAACCGGCTTTATCTCTTAATCGTTTCTTTACATCACCGATTGATTTAGAAATTCATCATAAAAAAGCCATGCGGTTGCATTTGATGACTTATGATTCTGATTTGTTCAACAGATATGATGTCGGTCATCAATATGCATTAGACAGTATGGTCAATATGTATGAAAAAGGCACAACGGAAGCTGATATGGAAGTTATTCATGCTCTGGGCGCTTATTTATCACAAAAGAACTTGGATAAAGCCTTTTTGGCACGAGCCATTGTCTTGCCGACAGAAGAAGAGATTTTTGAACGAGTAGAGGTTGCCGATGTCAAGCGAATTAAACAAATTCGTAATGCGATGCGTTTAGCTTTTGCCAAATTATATGAAGATAAGTTGTTAAAATTATATCAGGATAATCAAATCAAAGGACCTTATGTGCCGGATAATGAATCATTTGCTAAACGGGCAATTAAAAATGTTGCTTTGGGATATCTGGCTTTGCTTGGATATTCAGATTTGGTTAAAAAACAATATGATGAAGCAAATAATTTAACTGATAGATTAAGTGCTTTAAACATCTTGGTTAACAATGATTTGGCTGGTGTGGATGACGCATTGGCTGATTTCTATCAACGTTATGAAAATGACGATTTGGTCTTAAATAAATGGTTTGCCGTACAAGCTCGCAACAGTGCCAAAAATACGTTGCCGATTGTGCGTGAATTATTACAACATCCGAAATTTGATCTGAAAAATCCGAATAAAGTACGGGGTGTATTAGGTGCTTTCAGTGGCAATTTAGAATATTTCCATTGTGAAGAAGGTTATCGTTTCTTTGCGGAACAAACAATGGCTGTTGACAAAATCAATCCGAATTTGGCAGCTCGTTTATTTACGGCATTTTCAAAATATCGTAAATTAGATGAAGCAACCAAATCATCTGCTCAAGCGGTGTTAAAAGAATTGGCATCGGATAAAAATTTATCCTCGATTTCCCGTGAAACGATTGAACGGATGATTTAATCGGTTTAAAGTTGGTTCAAAAAATATGAAAACGGCAGGTGTTACGACTTGCCGTTTTTCTGTATGACATATTGACAAATTATTGATTTTTGTGTAATATTCACAATACGACTAAGAGGGATATATGTTAAATCAGTTTAAAACCGCTTTAAATAACAAATTAAAAGAAAGTGAACATATTTATACGATGTCTCGGATAGCCTTTATGACGTTTCTATCCGAAACGACCACACACTATTGTCGTCAAAAAATATATAATCCTGATGATAAGAACAAAATTATGGCATATGTTCGGCAAATTTTAAAACAATATTCTGTTCATGTAGAAAGAAAACCGATTGATGTGATACATCAATTAGACAAAGAAACATCTTATTACCAAAATCATCATGCTTTGTTGAAAGCCATTCAAAATAAAGATGAGAATTATATTACAGAACTGTTGAAAAACAATAAAAACAATCAAATTCATCATGCCTTACAATGTGCCGTTTATACTGAAAATCTAAAAGCTGTGTCATTGATTTTTGAATATGGATTAACAACTGAAAAACAAAAAGCCAAATTTGCTAAACGATGTTTAAGACATGTTGTTCGTGTTGGTAGTAAAAAGATGTTAAAAATATTTTTAAGGTACTTGCCCCTTCTTGCTGATGATAATGGTACAACACGTCCTTTGGTGTTTGAATTAACACAAAATAGTGGAAGAAGCACACTTATTGAACTGCTTGTTAACCACGGGATGAATGTTCATGCACGTAACAAACAAGGTGATACGGTTTTACATGCAGCAGCAAAATCAGATTATGCCTCTGATTTATATTATGTTATATCAGACTTGGTATACAGATACAAAGTCAATATCAATGCAACCAACAATAACAAAGAAACACCGATATATTGTGCGGCCAATGTATGTGAGGATAATTCGGATGTGATTACTTCCTTATTTTTAGCCGGTGCCGAAATAAATCCAACCACGACGTGTCCACCGTTGTTTGGCGCTATTAGAGCAGGATCGCTTGATAATATAAATATTTTGTTGAAGTATACAGCCAATCCAAAAGCCAGTTATAAAGGAGAAACCACATTGGATTGTTTTAATCAATTACATGAAGATACTTTTTCACCGTATGTACGAGCACAAATAATTAAGCTATTTACACCTGAACCGGCTAAACCGACATTAATTCAACGGGCGAAAGGTATATGTCAATCTATTCAGAAAATTTTTACCCGATAAAAGAATAAAAAAAGAAAGAAACCTGACAGATTTCTTTCTTTTATCGTTTAATGTCCAACGGTTATTTCGGATAACATCGGCCATTTCTGTATTCACGGTTCATACATTTTTGGCAATATTCTTCCGTTGTTTCAACTGAAATGGCAGTATTACAAGGATAACAATTATTATCTTTACCTAAAATTTTGTTGTTATCAGAACAATATTCACGAACGCAGTAACCATCATTTCCGGTTGTTTTATTCATTTTGCGATTAGGGCAAATTTCATTGCATAAGTGATAATCTCTTGGTTCATATATCCAAACATTAGCCGTTTCATCACAATCATGACAAACACCCCATACATCAGGTAGAGGTTTTCCTTTTGTGCCGTTTTCTTCACTGTTGCACGTTGGATAACATACACTATGTCCAGTCATGGAACGATTTGGGCAAGAAGCACAATTTGTTTCAGTTGCAAGATTGTTTGAATCATGATGTTTTGGAGGATATGTGCAAGACATACACGAACCATTTTTATTCATAAATTTACCACTGGAACAACTATTTAAAATACATTTGTCGCCTGATTTTTTTCTGATGTTAGGACATAAATTTTCACATGTATCTGTCAGTGCAACATTATAAATAATCCCGTCATAATCACAAGGGTAACATTTGCCGTCCGTTGCTAACAATGGTTTTTCAGGGTCGGTACATGGTTTGCGACAATAACCGTCTCCTCCAGATCTGTCCATCACTCTATCAGGACAAATTTCTTTACACAAATGGTAATCTCTCGTATCATATATCCAAATTCCAGCGTCTTCATCACAATCATGACAAATACCCCATACATCCGCCAACTTTTTACCTTTTGTGCCGTTTTCTTCATTATCACACGTTGGATAACATACACTATAACTATTCATAGAACGATTTGAACAAGAGGAACAATTTGTTGCAGTAGTAAGATTGTTTGAATCTTGATTTTTAGGAGGATATGTACAAGAAATACATTTACCGGAATTATTCATAAATTTACCGCTTGGACATGCGTTTAAAAGACATTTATCTCCCGATGTTTTTCTGATGTTAGGACATAAATTTTCACATGTATCTGTGAGTGCAACATTATAGATGATTCCATCATAATCACACGGATAACATTTACCGTCTGTTGCTAACAAAGGTTTTGCCGGATCAGTACATGGTTTGCGACAATATCCGTCTCCTCCCGGTCTATCCATAACACGATTAGGACAAATTTCTTTACATTTGTAATAATCTTTTGTCTCATACATCCAAATACCAGCATTCTCTTCGCATGAATAACATATGCCAAAAACATTTGCTAAAGGCTTACCTTTTGTTCCATTTTCTTCACTATCGCAAGTCGGATAACAAGCACCCCAATTATTACGGGTACGGTTTGGACAAGAGGCACAATGTGTTGCTGTTGCCTTGTGATTTTCTGTGTTTGCTGTCGCTGGATATGTACAAGAACGGCAAATACCATGTATTGATGTAAACGTACCTGTTCCGCATTCTAAATGGCAATATGATCCTTCTAAAATTCTATTTTCACATAAATCTGTGCATAATTTTGTGTTTGCCATAAGAAAACTGGATGTTTCATCGCAACTATGACAACCACCGTATTTGTCTACAATCGGTTTGTCTTCAGGACAACAGGTGCCGTTTTTATCACAACACTTACCTTCAGGTGATACAAATGAACAACAGTATTGACCCGCAACATAATCTGTCGGACAACAAACTCTGTTACGTGGATTATTATAATCAATGGAGCATTTTTCTCCCACGGCACAATATGTTTCACAAATTCCTGTTTCG
Source organism: Alphaproteobacteria bacterium (assembly GCA_045638265.1). Classification (GTDB taxonomy): domain Bacteria; phylum Pseudomonadota; class Alphaproteobacteria; order CAAHEQ01; family UBA3637; genus RGIG4140. Next base: position 13,576 of record JAZUBA010000077.1, read on the forward strand.
GTATTACACGTTCCGCAGTAACAATCGTTGGTATGATTACACCGTTGTAATTCGTGACGGTCTTCTTCCGCCAAATCTGTTTCGCCCAACAAATCTTCATGAAATTCATAAGCAATCGTAACTGTTTCAGTATCATCACAAATAGAAACATCTCCCTCATATCGTTTAATATTAACAAATGTTGAAAACGGCAAAGTCCAATTTGACTGTAAAATTTGTTTACAAACATCAGAGGGTACATCAGATACAAACATTTCAAAGAAATCAACATATTGCGGATGTGTACGTGCTGTTATGGGATAACCCGAACGTGTTACATTGCCCATTTCCATATCTATTATGCCGACAAAATTACTTTCAATGATTTGATCCATTCGTTGTGAGATATCATGAGCCCGAATATTAAGTTCATTTATTGTTTCATTAGCATTGTATTTATTAAAAGCATAACGATAACCTTGAATTGCACCGATAGATAACACACCAACAACAGCCAAAACACCCAGCATTTCAACCATTGATCTTCCCAATTCGTTGATTTTAAAAGCTTTTCTCATTGATAACCCCCATTAAATATATGAATAAAATGATTGTAACAAAACGTACCTTTATTTGCAACGATTTTGAGAATAAAGGGACTATTGAGGCATTTTTCGATAATCCCTAGCAATCCGCCAATGGTAGCGAATTAAAAAAAATTACAAAAACTGAAAAAATATGTTGCAAATAAAGGTACGTTAATATGCAACGCAAACAATCATTAAAAACATTTTTTCTATATTTGATTGCTTTAGAAAACAGTAAACATATAGGCTAAAAATGCCCAGAAACAAGCCCATGAAACCATATGCCAGACATCATTCCTTGATTGAATGCAAACACCAATTGGTAACGTGTAGGGTTCTTTAGATTTGTATGTTTTTAATTTTTGAAGAATGATAGAAAAAAGAAATATAAGAAAGATAATCAATAAAGGTAAGCCTGCAATTAATAAAATGTCGTTTTGTGTCCATGCATTTCTTGTTTCAGAGGAAGTTGCCAAAACAACCATAAACAAATATACCATAATAATTCTAAAAGAACGACCGATTGCCGATACAATAGCTATTAAAAACGGTATCTTTTGTTTTGCATAACCGAAAATATCAGCATTTTCTTTTGCTTTTCCTAACAGTGGTGTTAAGTGCATAAATATCATAATAAAGGCAAAACATTTCAGTGCAAATTGAGCGTTAAAATTAAACATATACGTGTTTAAGACACTCAATATCATAAAAATTCCCCAAACAAAGGCAATATTAATTTGATGTGCCGTTCGTTTCATTGGTTTCATCCTTTTTAGATTCTTCATTGATGAATTTTTTTAATTCGTTCAAATCTCTGGTCATAATTGTTTGTTTATAACGTTTGGCATTGGGCTGACCGTGATACAATCCGAGTAAATGAGGGGTAATAATACTTAAATGACGCGTGTTTTTCTCTAAATAAGGTATCATTTTATCCAAAATTTCAAGACGGGATAATACAGGATGTTCATCTTGATAATATTCTTTATCCAGTTGTGCCAAAGCATAAGGATTCCCATATGCCCAACGTCCAATCATAACGCCGTCAACATAGGATAAATGCTTATTAATATCTGCTTGGGATAAAATATTGCCGTTAATGATAATCGGCATATCAGGAAAACTTTTTTTCAAACGATAAACCACATCGTAATTTAACGGTACACAATCACCTCTGTTATCTTTTGGCGATTTATTTAAACGGGCTTGGCGTGCATGAACAATTAATGTATCACAGCCGGCTTTTTTTACACAATCGGCAAAATGAAACAAAGCCTGAAAGCCGTCTCCCCCGACATCTGTCAATGAAATGCGTGTTTTAACGGTAACGGGTAGGGGCGATTTGGCTTTCATTTCTGCCACACAATCGGCTACCAAGTCCGGTGTTTTCATCAAAATAGCACCGAATTTCCCTGCTTGAACTCGTGAAGACGGACAACCGGCATTGATATTCACTTCTTGATAACCCCAATCATACGCATATTTGGCGCATTGTCCCATCATATCGGGATTGCTACCGCCGATTTGTAATGCCAACGGATGTTCTTCCGGATTGTTATAATCCAGTAGTTGCTGACGATTGCCCAAAATCAGGGCAGGGACAGCTATCATTTCTGTATAAAACAACGGTTGCCGACAAATATGGCGGAGAAAATAACGAAAGTGTCTATCGGTCCAATCTAACATCGGAGCAATAGATATTTTATTAAAATTTTGCTTTTTTTCTTGTGTCTGTATCATTTTTATACTATAATACGTTTATTCAAAAATGAAAAGCAAAAAATGAAAGGAAACAAAAAAATGGCATTTACACCCGCTGAAATGATGAAAGTTCAAACCTATTTGCAACAACTTTTTTGGAACCCGGAATTAAATATTCAACCCGGAACAGGTGTTGATGCACCGGCCGAAGTTTATATCGGTAAAGAGTTTGTCGGTGTTATTTATAAAAATGATGATGACGGTGATATTTCTTTTGACTGGAATATGTCTATTTTAGCAGAAGATGTTGAAAAATTTTAATTTTGTGAGATAATTGGATGGCTAAATTAAATAAGCATACATTGGAAGCTTATGATATGGTGTTGGATACGCTGGATAAAATTGAAGAAAATCCGGCAAATTGTGTTACATTGACAGATGTTTTGCCGGATAAGGTTTCAGCCGTTGTGTGTGAATTGTTGGCTGAAAAAATACACATGAATGCCCGCATTGAATCTTACACTTTGGACGTTGCAAACGATTTTGAACAAAACGAATCGGCAAAAATTTTAACGGCGGTTGAAAAATTGCACAACCAACCGACAGAAGAATGTATGACCTATTTAAAAGATTTTCGTTTTGAAACCGGAATTGCTGTTTTGGATGTTTTAGGTTATGAGCAAGTGCAAAACTGTTCGTTTGAAGAATATGTGCATATCTATACTAAAAATGCTTTGACAGGTTCCAAAAAATTTGCTGATAAAGAACAAATAAAAGCTTGTTCTCAAGATTTACAACATATATTGGTAAATTATCAGAATAAAAATATATCAGCAACTGAGGCAGAAGGTTTGTTGGAAACACGCGATTTTTTCACACGAAAAGCTTTACGGGATGAAGCTTTTGCAGATTTACAAGCTTTAAATGTAAAAGCAACCAATCAAACATTGGAAACGTTAGAACGGAAACGCAATGGATTAAATCCTTATTATGCTAATGATACAGAAGCAAAAAAAGTGCAAAAAGAAGAAATACGTCAGCGTCGGGAAATTCGTAAGCGTTTAAAAGAAAACCGTTTGCGTCATCAAAATAAAAAACGCTCTGCATTCTCAAAATTATTTCGTTCAGCTAAAAAAGGAATTGGTGAATAATTTTGGTAAATGTAAAACCATAAGGCACTCAAAGAGAGTGCCTTTTTTACGCAACAAATGATTTCATCAATTTATGGAAGTGTTACAAAATTTAATTCCAATGCTTTCAGTAAAATTTGCACTCGATTTTGCACTTTTAAAGTACGTAATAAAGAACTGACGTGCATTTTGATAGTCGGTTCGGCAACACCTAAACAATGTGCAATCTGTTTGTTTGAATAGCCTTTTGCTAATAATCGCAATACTTCCACTTGTCGTTCAGATAAATAAACACCGTTTCCGAGTGCAAAATCTTCACGATGATAAGGGATTGTTTCTTTTTCCATAAAGGCTCCTTTATTTATCACGATTTTCAATTTCGCTTAATTTGTGTTCTTTACAAGTGATTCTGCGAGATAACAATTCGTTCATTGTTTCGTGTCCGTTTTTCTTAGCCCAATCTTGCAACATATAGAGCGCTTTCAGTTTTTGACGTTTGACTTCAATAATATATTCTTGTAATTCTGACGGTAATTCACTCCATATTTCTTTAATTTCATCTTTGAGCATCTTTTTTTCTTCGGCTGTTAATTTAATATGTTCATTCATTGATTCTTTCATTTTTTTCCTCCTATGTTAAAAGTTGATAATTAACGCATTCAGTTATCTTGAAAGTATTTGATAAAATGCGTTCTGAACAAAAAACAGGTATGTTTTAAAGTTTGTTTTGTCAAGTCAATCAAATAATTTTTTATTATCTTATATGTTATTATGAAATCAATAATGCAATGATAAAAAAATATTGACAAACAAAAGATAATCCTATATAATATTTTAACATTCAGGAGGATTATATGGAACAAATTGAACAAAAACGTGCTGAACAGAAAGCCGAAAAAATCAAAAAAATTGAACAAAAAGCTCAAAAAACAGAAAATTGGAATGCATGCAAACGAGCGCTTAAAAACGGCATTGTTACCGGCTTATGGGTAATTGCCGGTGTAGCCGGTTTAGGTTATGCCGGTCATCAGGCATATAAATGGGGTGAAAATAAGTTCATTCAATTAAAAGCTGATGAAATTTCAGATATTATTAAAACAGTTCCTCAAGAAAAAGCAAATGCAATTCGTAGAGCATATGACAGAGAATTATTGGAAGCGATTGAAAAAGTGGAACGGGGTGAAAAATGTAAAGGTGTTTATATTACACCCAACAATACAACATCTATTGCTCATTCTGAATTATTTTATAAATATAAAGCTTACAATCCGGATGTGTATGAAAATCGTTCTGCCGAAGATTGGGTATTATTAGAACATATGGCTAATCGTTATTATCAGGCACAAGGAATGAAGTTGTCTAATAAAAGAGGTGTGAAAAATTTGTTTGCACAGAAATTGCGAAATGATTTAAAAGAAACAAAAGCAATTCGTTTGCAATTTTACAACGGTCACTTTACGCATGCTTTAAAAATGAAAGAAATGTATAGAAATATACGTTAATTAATATTTTAGGGGGATACATGAACGAGAATATTATTCAATATCAAGAATATCTTTTAAAACAAGTTGAAAAAAAAGAGATAAAAAAAATCAACAGATTGGAATATTTAAAAATACTTGCTAAAACATGTCCTGAATATATTAAAATGATTCCTGCTGATAAAAAGGATATGAAAGACGAAGTTCAACAATATGTTCGGGAATATATGTTTGATTTTCAAAAAGATGAAAGTAAAACACCTCAACAGGAATATGAGATTTTAAAAGAAAACATTGATTCTTTTCGTCATACGAATAAACGGACATCAAAAATTGCACAAAGTACTTTGTCTTTAACGCCAACATCTATCGGTGAACCGTTCCCCGACGAAGATAAGATTGAATTTGGCAAGCATTCAAATTTTACTGCATTAGAGACATATATTCAAGATATCTTAAATACGCCAAACAATCATAAAGAAGTTGAAAGTATTGCTAAATTAGTTTCGTATGATAATCATAAAACATCAATCGGATTTGGTTCAAAAATAAGAAAGATGACATGCGATGTTGAAGAGCTTCGCAGTGCTTTTTACACTGTATTGCGGCACGGTATTGAATATCCGGAATATTATTTGATTATAGTAGATAATAATTGTAGTGGTTTTTCAAATGGGTTGATTAATTGTGTTTATAAAAATGATACAGAAACATTTACTGAACTGTTAAAGCGTGGTGCAAATACATTTTATTATAATGAAGCGCTTTGGGGTCTATGTTGTGCAGAAAATAAAAAAGATTTTTTGAATTTAATGGTTGATTATGCATCTGATGATGTCAATTATTCTATGACACATCACTTTAAGGCTCCTCAATATTTTGATCGTGATGAATTGGGTTTGTATGCGTTTAAAAACATCTTTTATTCGTATGTAGATAAAACTGTTTTTGATTCGGCGATACAATACAACCATACAGATATTGCAGAAAGATTAATACAGAAAGGGTATAAAGTTAATCGGTATAATAATTGTCATGATAGTATGATTTATGCTTGTTGCAAATGCTATCCGAATATGATACAATCTTTGGCAGATTTCGGATATAATATGTCAGACAGATATTTTAAAGGAGATACACAACATCATATATTGACACTGTGCCATTTAAATGAAGAAGATTTTAATAAAAAGGGAGAATTTTTTGACAGTGTTCAGGTTCTGGTTAATCATGATATTGATGTTGATGCCAAAAATGAAAATGGTGATACACCGTTGCATGTTATTACAAAAGAACGTCATTATGTGTTTGATTGGGGAAATGTAACGCAAATGTTGTGCCACAATGCAGAATTTATGACAAATTGCTATTTAGAAAACGGTGCAAATCCCAACATTAAAGATAAAGACGGCAATACACCGTTGCACTTGGTTTTATCAAACTGTATAGATGCTCAAACACTGCCGATTGTAGAAAATTTATTAAAACATGGTGCCAAACCCGACATTTACAATCATAAACTGGTTACACCTTATGCGTTGGCTTTTAAAATGTTGAAGAATGCACCGGATACATATAAAAGAGATGCCCGACAAATTTTAAAATTATGTCAAGATGCCAAACCGTCATTCTTGGCAAAAATGACACGATATTTTTCCGGAGTGCATCGTTAAGTATTATTTGAGTATCAAATGAGTGAGAATATTGAACAGTTTAAAGAATATTTTTTAAAACAACTTGAAAAAAGTGATGTTGAAAAATTAACACGATTTGAATTTTTAACATTATTAGCAAAAATCTGTACTCAATATGTCAAAAAAATATCATCAGGCGAACAGACTAAACAAGATGAAATTAAGCAGTATGTTCGTCAATATATGCTTGATTTTCAAAAAGATGAAGCCAAAACACCTTTACAAATATATGATGAATTAAGAAATGAAATTCTTTTGTTGCCTCAAAGCTGGAAAGAAATCTTAAAAATGTTTGATACACCCAACAATCACAAGTTGGTTGAAAAATTTATCCGGACAACAAAAAATCATGAGGCATTGAAGGATGTGTTAAATCACGGTATCGAATGTCCTGAATATTATTTAATTATAGATGATTATTATCCGTTTTTGTCTGCTCAGGCATTATATGATTGTGTTGAAAAAAATGATAAAACAACTTTTGTGGAATTATTAAAACGGGGCGTTCAACCATTCGGAGATGGTGAATCTTCTTTTTGGAGTTTATCTTGTCATCAGAATAAAACTGATTTTTTAAATTTAGTTGTTGATAACGCAAAAATTGATGTCAATTCACTGGTTCCGGATACTTTAGGTAGTGGACCGGAGTATTTTATTAGGGAAAATCCATATTATATTTGTGAGCTTTCCATGTTTGATTATGCTATACAATACAATCATACGGATATAGCCCAAAAGTTGATAAATAAGGGTTATGATGTGAATCATCAAAAAGGCTTCTATGGTGATGTAATGGTTTATGCTAGCAGATGGTGTAAAACTCAAATGATAAAAAATCTGGCAGATTTTAAGTTTGATATGACCCGTAAATATATCAATAATGAAACACCTTTACATTTATTGGTATGGTATCATTTAAATGATGAAAATTTTGCCAAACAATCAGATTTTTCCGAATGTGTTAAACTTCTTGTTCAAAACGGTGTAGATATTAATGCAAAAGATGATAATGGTTATACACCATTACACATTGTTACAAAGGAACGAGATGTAGATTGTGTTGGGAGGGGTGGAAAGACTCTTTCAAAACGCTTTTGTCATAATGCTGAATTTATGGTGAATTGCCTGTTGGAAAACGGGGCAGATCCAAATATCAGATATAATAAAGGAAATACATCGTTGCATTTCGCTATGTGTTATGGCATAAACGGTAAGACACTTTCCATTGTTGAAAAACTGTTACAATATGGTGCAAAATCTGATATAAGCAATGGTGCATGGCTTACACCTTGTAAAATGGCATTTGAATTATTACAAGAAGCTCCATTAGCATTGAAAAATGATGCCCGACAAATTTTAAAATTATGTCAAGAAGCCAAACCGTCATTCTTGGCAAAAATGACTCGTTATTTTGTTGGTATGCAACGTTCGGTTTAATGCAATTTTTTTGTTTTGCCTTGTTCTAAATTGTATGGCTCGTACATCGGCCATTGTCCGGATATAACTAAATCCATAGACGTCAATGATCGATTCATTAATGCCCGATAAACCCAATAATTAACAAGGATTCGTTCTACAAACCCTCGTGTTTCACGAGAGGGTATACTTTCAATAAAGATAAGAGCATCTGTCGGATAATTTGTTTTTTTCTTCCATTTAATCAAATTGCCCGGACCGCCGTTATAAGCAACAGCCAAATAAATCAAATTGTTATTAACGGCAGGAAGATTTAACAAATAGCGAATGTATTGTTGACCCAAAGCTAAATTATAGCTGATGGTATACATATTATAAGTATTCCATTTTAAACCGGCTTGTTTTGCCATAGCTTTTGCCGTTGCGGGCATTAATTGCATTAGCCCTTTGGCACCGACTTTGCTTGTTGCATTATAGTCAAAACAAGATTCCTGACGAACAAAAGCATAAACGAGAGCTTTATCCGTTTTCCATCCGTTTGTCGGTTTCCAATTCGGCAAAGGAAAATATTCCGTATCATCTGAATAAAGTTTGATGAGACGATTTAATTGTTCAGCAAAATTGTTTTGTTGTGAAATGTTTTTTAAAATAGCCCGTTCTTTATCATTTGATTTTAAATACAGTTGAGCCAATTCTTTACCTGCCAGTTGTTTGTGTCCAACTTGATTAAGGGCATAAAATCGTTTCAAAGCCGGATTGTTGAGTTGTGTTACCGTTGTTTGCGGTAAATTATCGTTATGATGAGTTAAATCAAGTCCCATCATACGAACGGCTAGCATACCGTAAAATGTTTGTGGTTCTTGTGAAGCAATTTCTAAATAATCACCGATTTTATCATATTTACCGATTTTTAAATTAGCTCGTGCCGTCCAAAAACCGGCGCTTGCCCGTAACAGAGAATTTGCATTTTCCATAATTGTAATTTGAGAAAAATATTTTTCAGCAGAGGCGTATTCTTCACGTTGCCATTGTGTTAAACCAGCTGTCCAATAAGCCAAAGGAATAGGTTTTTGAGCATTTTTTATGGCATTTTTTGCTTGTTTAATGGCCATATCATATTCTCTGTCCAGAAAATAAGAAAAAGCAAGTGCTGTTTGAGCCAAAGCTCTGTCTTGTTGTGGAATAGCGTTGTAAAATTGTCGTGATTCAATTAATTGACGGGCAGGGAGGGTTCGTCCGTTCTCAATCAGTTTTGTCAATTTTTGAAATAATTTTTGAGCTTCTGTTTTTTTGGTTCCTTTTAAATCGGAAAACTGACGTTGTTTCAATAAATCAATCGGTTCATCACGACGAACGGATGTACAAGCATTTGTTTGACCGCCATGAAGAATGCTTTTCGGTTTTTTGCTTTTCAGTTTAAACTTTTTCTTTTCACCTAATTTGTATACTTCATCGGCAATTGGTAAATAACCGTATTTTTTTAACCAGTTTTCAATTTCAGATTGTTTGGTTTGATATTTTGAGGAATAGAAACGATCGTATAAAATATAACCATCCAACAAATGATTTTTTAATTTGCCGGATAATTGTTTTGCTTTTAGATAATTTCCCTTTTGGTGGGCTTCAAAAATATTTTTGTAAGTTTGAACGTCTGATTGAGATAATACATCAACAGAAGCACCGTTGACAGGAACGGTGCATAAAGAAACAGCAAGACCGAAAACTAAATACTGGATTCGCTTGCAAGTCTTAAATCTGTAATATATTTGACTGATGCTTTGCATTCTTCAACTGACATTCCTTCTGCCTGACAAACATCTATCGTAATTTTAGGTGTTCCTGTTAATTTTTCACAAGAGGTGCCTGCCAAAAAGAAACGACCCGAAAATGATTCGCCTGCCGGTGTAGCTCCAAATGTTAACGGCATTTGAACCGGAGAATAATCGGCCGTAATTTTTAAAGCTCTTATGTTATGCTTTGTATTGTTTTGTAACGTTAGACTGGCACGACAAAATTGAAAACGACTCACAGCCGGTGTAATGACTTGTACTTCATCAGGGGTAATGATAAAGAAATTTTCCTGTCCTTTTTTGACTTTGCGTTTTTGAGCAGTAGAGGCGTCACGATTAATTTGTTGTTCAATTGTGTTTGAAAGGATGTTTTCTCGTTTGAGTTGTTCTAAACGATCTTTTTCACTTTGTAACTGTGTAGAGGTGTTTGTATCAAAAATATCCGGCACAGGTGCATTCGGGTCAAATTTCTGTACCGCTTGTTGTTTTTGTTCCCTCTTTTGTAATTCCGGGAAAAGAGCACCGGAATCTTGTGCATTTGCAGAAATAGAAAATGCCAAAACAGAAATCATACATAAAAACTTTTTCATTTTTTTTAAATCCTCCCTTTACATCTGAAAAAAATTAGAGTAAACTACCCGAAAAAATAAGTAACTTACTATTATTATATCTAGTATAAAGGAAATATTTTAAAATGGCAACATTTTTTTTCTGTGGTATTGGCGGAATCGGCATGAGCGGTATCGCTTTGTGCCTTCAACAAGGCGGTCATACTGTTTTGGGTTCTGACAGAGCCTTTGATAACGGTCAGTCAGAACAGATGAAAACAATCTTAACACAAGCAGGTATTCGGATTGTTCCCCAAAACGGCTCAGGCGTTACATCTGATATTCATTGCTTTGTTGTATCCAGTGCCGTTGAGCCGTCTATTATAGATGTTCAAAAAGCATTGGAACACAAGTTAATTATTTTAACACGAGCCCAAGTTTTAGCCTATGTTTTTGCCCGCAAAAAATATATTGCCGTTGGTGGTACAAGCGGAAAAACGACCGTTACGGCTATGATTGGACATATATTATCCGTTTTGAATAAAAATCCTTTGATGATTAACGGCGGTATCAGTATAAATACGTATAATGGAGCTGGGGAATCCAATATTATTTATAACGAAAGTGAAATTGGTGTCATGGAAGCGGACGAATCGGATGGTTCTATTGAATTGTACAAACCAGCGGTTAGTGTGCTTAACAATATTTCGCAAGATCATAAAGAAGTATCCGAAAATTTACCTTTGTTTGCCCGTTTTATTGATAAAGCAACATTGGGAGGTGTTTTAAATGCCGATTGTCCGAATTGTGCCTTGTTACGTTTATATCAACAAAACATCAAAACATTTTCTGTAACAGGCAAAAAAGCTGATTTATCACCAACCGATATTATGTGTGATGCCAAAGGGATTCGTTTTTCTTTAAACGGCAAAGAATATACATTACCGTTTATAGGTTTACATAATTTAGAAAACGCATTGGCTGCTGTTTGTGCTTGTTCATATTATGATATTGCTATTGAAGATTGTATGCAGGCTTTAATGTCATTTAAAGGAACAAAACGCCGTTTACAATGTATCGGTATGGCTGACGGTGTATCCGTTACGGATGATTATGCTCATAATCCAGCCAAAATTAATGCGGCTTTATCAGCCGTTCAACAACATAAAGGCAATATTTATGTTTATTTCCAACCTCATGGTTTTGGACCTCTCAAAATGATGCAATCCGAATTAATTGAGATGCTTAAAACACGATTAGATGACAGAACAACTTGGTTGATGAGTGAGCCGTTTTATGCCGGTGGAACAGTTAATCGGGATATATCTTCTCAAACAACCATAGAGGCTTTACAACAAACAGGTAAAAAAGCATTGTTAATGCATGACCGACAAGAAGCGTTGGACTTTTTAAAATCAAACGTTCACTCTGGTGACCATATTGTTATTATGGGTGCAAGAGATAATTCTTTAACAACGTACGCAGAAGAAATTTTAGAAGTATTGAAGGAGAAAAAATGAAAACCATAACCATCGTTGCTCCGGCATCGCCAACACCGATAACGGAAAAAGAAAATATCGAATCTTTTTTTACACAGTTAGGCTATAAGGTTAAGTTTGCACCGCATTGTTTTGATTGCGAACGTTATTTGGCAGGTTCGGATGTTGATAGAGCAAAAGACATCAATGATGCATTTGAAGATGAAAATACAGATATTATTATGGCTTTGAGAGGCGGATACGGTTCTCCTCGTTTGTTAGATAAATTAGACTATAAAATGATAGCCCGTAACAAAAAGCCATTTTTCGGATTTAGCGATATTACGGCGTTACAGTTAGGTTTGTGGCATCAATGTCAACTTTCAAGTTTTACAGGGTTTAATGCTAATTTTGCCGGAAAACCAATGGGTGAATTAATGAAAACAACGCTTATTCAAGCATTGGAAAATAAACCCTTAACAGTTAAAAACTTACAAGCTCTTGTTCCGGGTGTGGCTTATGCTCCTGTTGTCGGCGGAACAATCAGCATGATTTGCAGTTTATTGGGAACGCCATATATGCCAAATTTAAATGGTGTAATTTTAGTGTTAGAGGAAGTTCATGAAGAACCGTATCGGTTAGACAGATTACTTAATCAAATGCGTTTGTCCGGTGCCTTATCTCAATTAGAAGGCGTTATTTTAGCCGGATGCGAAGACTGTATTGCCAAAGATCCTGCAGATGGTTTGGCTGTAACTGTATTTCAAGATTATTTTGCGCAAAAGAAAATTCCTGTTGTAACGGGTTTCCCATACGGACATATGCCTGATCATATTGTTTTCCCTATCGGACAAATGGCTAGATTAGATGCAAATGCAGGGACATTGATTTTTGATGCGTATAAATAACGTTGTTAAAAATGAGAGAGTATAACATAAAACGAATCGTTTTTTAGGCGGTTCGTTTTTAGATATAAAAAATTAATATAAAGGAATAACATGGAAACAGAATTATTGGCACCGGCAGGTGATTTGGAAGCAGGATATAGTGCATTTTATTATGGAGCGGATGCTATTTATTTAGGATTACGCCGATTTTCGGCACGAGCGGAAGCCGTTAATTTTGATGAAGCTGATTTAGATGAAATAACAGCATACGCACATGCAAACGGTAAAAAAGTTTATGTTGCTTTAAATACACTTTTACAGGAAAATGAATTGCCTTTGCTGATGGAACAACTGGATTTATGTGTCCGAACAAAGATTGATGCTTTAATTGTTCAAGATTTAGGCGTTGCCCGCATTATTAAAAAATCGTTTCCCAGCTTAACCTTGCATGCCAGCACACAATTGGCTGTTCATAATTTATCCGGTGCGTTGGCATTAAAAAAATTAGGATTTGAACGTGTTGTATTGGCACGAGAACTCTCTTTGTCTGAAATACGAACCATTCAACAAAAATCCGGGTTAGAAATTGAAGTTTTTATTCATGGAGCTTTATGTTATTCATACAGCGGATTATGTTCTTTTTCATCTATGACAACGGCTCGCAGTGCAAACAGAGGCAAATGTGTATATGCCTGTCGGTCAGCTTATCGTCTTAATAATCGCTTATATCATCCATTTTCAATGAAAGATTTAGCATTAGAAAAAGAAGTGTGTCAATTAAAAGGTTTATCGCTTAAAATTGAAGGTCGTAAAAAAAATGCACTTTATGTGGGTGCTGTAACGGATTACTATCGTCGGATTTTAGATACCGGTAAAGTTGATACAAAATTAACGGACAATCTAAAACAAATTTTTGCTCGCCCATGGACAAAATTACATTTTAACGGAAAAAATAAAGATGTGATTGAACCGGACTATGTCGGACATAGAGGGCTTGAAATCGGACGTGTTGAAAAAATTGTTAAGCAACAGATAACCGTTAAACCGTGTTATCCGATTGAACGATATGATGGTATTCAAATTGATATACCGAATACGGAAAAACCGTTTGGTTTTTCTGCCGAACAGTTATTTGTCAATGGTAAACGTGTTTTTCAAGTACAGGCAGGGCAGAGTGTAACAATTTCACTTCCGCCTAAAAGCCCGTTTATTCCTAAAAATGCCAAAGTTTATCTTTCTTCATCTACACGGGTTAAACGCTCTTATCCTTATGAAAAACCAAAAAAAGGACAGTATAAAAACCGTTTGCCGATTTCTGTAGATGTTTATTTAAATGATGATTGTATTTGTGCTGTATGCGAAACAACCAGTGTGCGGGTAGATAGTGTTTTATCATTAGCAAAAGACATAACAAAAGTTGAAAATGCCGTTCAAAACAGTTTTATGAAAACAGGTGATACATTCTTTGACGTTATGGAAGTTCGTTTGCACAATCCGAATGCATTGTTTGCTCCGGCATCTGTTTTAAATGAAGTTCGCAGACAATTATTTGAATTGTTATCAAAGGAAATGAAGTCCGAGCATGTTGTTCCATCATTGCCAAAAACAGATATAAAAACGCAAAGTAACAATCAAAAACCTGTTTGGAAAATTAAAACAGACCAACCTCATTTGTTCCAATCTGTTGATTTAACGGATATTTCTGAATTGATTGTTGTGTTGTCATCTCATTTGAAACCGTCTGATTTGACAGGCTTACCAAAAGAAAAAATCCGTCTTGCTTTGCCGACCGTTTTACGTCATGAAGCACCAACAAAACAAATTGAATTATTTTGGAATGCCGGCTACACAAAATGGCAAATCGGCAATATTGGCGGATTGGAAATGTTACCGAAAAAAGCCGATGTTGATTTAGATGATACCATGCATATATTAAATACACAAGCAATGGCACATGCTTTTGAATATGGTATGAGTGGTGTTACATTCAGTGTAGAGGATACAAAAGATAATATTTCCTATTTAGCCAAACACGGAGATAATACAACATTGGTCGTTTATCAGGATGTACCGTTGTTTATTTCGGCAAATTGTATTCGTGAAAATGCGTGTGCTGATTGTTCCCGTGTTCCTCAAATGTACGAATTAACAAACGGGAAAGACAAGTTTATGGCTTATTCAAAAGATTGTCAAACCATTGTTACAAAACAAACACCGTTTTATATCGGCACTTCCTGTCAAAATGTTCCCGTTACGGCTTATCGTATGGATTTTTGTCATCAGAATTATACCGTTGAACAAATTGTACGTTTAGTTAATCAAATTAAATCACATCAAACTCTGAAAAATAGTTATACAGGTAATTTTTTGAAAAATTTTGCTTGAAAAAATTAAATTATCAGTGTATGATAAATACATTATAATATGAAAAGGAGAGCTTGATGGCAGAAAACAATACAATAGCAACGATGTCAGTTAATGTCGGCGGACAAATGCAATATGCAAGTGGTGTTTGGCAAAGTGGGCAATTAACAACATCGGCTCTTGTTCGTTATGCTCAAGGAAATACGTCGGCAAGTGTTCGTCAAGAAGCCGTATCAGAATTATTATCCGGTCGTCAACTTAATGAACAACAAATTCAATTTGTACAATCTCAATTTGAAAAAGAGGTTGCTTTATATCAAGAAATGTTAACCGACAAACGCTTTGTTAATGCTCTGCAACAAGCCAATGAATCGTTAGCTTATGTGCCATCTGACACACAATCACCGGTATCAGAGCGTTTTATTCAAGGATTAATAGAGCAAAATACTTCTGGTTTAACAGCCGATGAAATTCGTAAATTATGTGCTTTGGTAACAACAAAAGAGGCAGTGTTTCCAAACGGTGTTCGTTTTGGTTTTCAACGAGAAAAATTATTAACAAACTTTATAGTTAATGCAAATCAAAGTGTTTTATGTGCTGATTTGTTGAAAGAGTTTGTTGCAACAGACAGACCGTGTGCATTTATCCTTGATGATGGTGATGCAAAAGCCCGTAAGGCAGGTGGATTGTATGCTTGGAAATATCAACAACAAGGGAATCAAATTCAATATGTTGGGGCCGATATTCAACTTAAATCAAATGTATTTGACGAAGCAATTTATCACGAAATGCGCCATCATGTAACGACTCCTCAAATTAACGATGCTAGAATGCGGGCAAATCAAAATCCGATATTTCACTTTATTTCAGAAGTTGATACGTGTGCTTATGATTGTTTTTTTGATAGTCGTATTCGGGGTAATCAAATTGTGTCATCTATTATAGAAAGAACCCGTCAACAAGCCATTCAAGAAAATAGTCATTTATCACAAACTGAACAAATCCGTTTAGGAAATGATAAAGCGCGTCATACATTGATGAAGCTTTACTTGTCTTCTCCGGAAGAACGTATTGATTATTATAAAGAATTACGCAAAGAAGGTGTTTTAGAGTTACCTGATGATTTTGATAAGGTAACAGCAACAAATAAAGTGATTCCTGAAACACAAAATACAGGTTTATGGCATTCTTTAAATGACATGGAAAATTTAACAGATGCATGGATCCATTATTATGCACCAAATTATGTTACTGAAATGAAAAAATATTTAGAAAATTCAGTAAATGAACAAAAGGGAATAAATGGATTTGTTGAACAATATCATACGTCTGATGTTATGGCGTATATTCAAGAAAATTTAGGTTTACAAGGCGTTCCATCTGCTCATTTTGCTCAACATTTGGGTGAAAAATACTTAAATCTGCCTCAAAATCAGAATATCAGTGGGTTAGTACCACTTATTCAAAATGGGACTACTTTGGCAACACAGTCTTATTTTGCGATACATCCGCAAGAAGTTAATCAGTCGTTCAAAATTGGGCAGGGAACAATTAACTTGACTCCATTACACTATGCGTTAAGAGAAAACAGACTGGATACAGTCCATATGTTATTACAAAATCCGAACATTGATTTGACTATTCAAAATGAACAAGGAGAGTCACCGTTGGGTGTTTTACTCTCAAAAGTCGGACAATCAAATGTGGATAAACAGCTTGTAACAGAAACGGCAAAGATGATGATTGCTCAAAAAGCACCAATTATCAGTTTAAACAACGCTTCTTTATTTGAACAAGCCGTACGGTCGGATAATGCCGATATTTTGAATTATGTTCTATCAGAATGTAAAAATGCTTATACAACAGATAAAAATCTTTTGTTGACTTATATTCAACATCGTCAATCTTTTGATACATTTACGCTGGATGAAAATATTGTTCGTCAGTTAGTTGATTTTGGAAGCTCCCCGCAAACAGATTTATCACCAGAAATGTATGAACAACTTCGTTCTTATCCGTTTAAAGATGAAAAATTAAGAACAGTCTTTGCTTCTATAACACCACCAGCCGAAAATAATACACTGACAGATGTTTCAGAACCGACTGAAAATGAAGAAAATCCGGAAAAAATACAGCAAACTTCAACAGAGCCAGAAATTCAGCCGTCAGATAGTAAAAACGAGGTACAACCTGAAACGGAAAATCCAACAGAAAGTAACACACAACCGCTTTCCGAAGACACTAATCAGACAGAAGTGCAACGGGATACATCAGCAGAGGATAAAAACACAGAGGAACAAACGCCATCTGAACCGAATAAACCAAAAACAAACCATACACCAGCTCGTCCGCAAACAACACGCCCTAAAACGCATTCGCAAGAACGTAAAACTGTACGACCGGCAACAGTTCCATCTACATCACAACCGGTAGTTCAGCCAAACATTAATGCACCACAAAATACTCCCAGACAAATGGAAACACCACAAAATAATCCACAGGTATCTGACATACAATCCGGCGTGATGCCACAGTCAGACAATACAAGACAAAATGCCAAAGCTGAAGCAGATAAACAAAGCTTTTTAGAGCGAAATTGGGAATGGTTGGTTGGATTGGGCATTGCTATTGCAGTTGGTATTGGCGCATATTTCCTTATTCGTAACCAGAAAAAGAAAACAAAAACAGCAGAGAATACAGTAAGTGAATTAAGTGGAGAAGTGTCCAATTTAAAAGATAAACTCAACGCCATGCAAACGCAACAAAGTAATTTATCAAATGATGATGTGTTAAATGCAGAATTGAACAATATAAACATCACAAATAACCGTTAAAAAAACAGTATTAAACTTAATTTTAAATTTAATGTTTTTGATTAATTATGAATGATAATATGTTAAAATTAAAGATTAATCTCTAATAAATAAATTTCTTAAACGTGAAATGAACGAAATATTTGAATTGTGTTGTTTTATCTGCTCAGCTGGTTTTTTACAAAACTCTTGAAGCATTGATTTTGGTGTTTCATCAGGTCGTTTTGTCATATCTTGAATATGTTGTTTTGTGTAATTAACAATTTCTTTTTCGGTATCTGATAAATTTTGTCCTGTAATTGATTTGTCAAGATAGGCTTTTGCTTCAATTAACAATTGTTGAAAATATTGTATGCGTTGCATGGAATCTACTTTATTTTTCAGTTGAGCCATTGCAAAGGATTTAAAATTATTTAAACTAATTTGTTCCCGATTATTTATTTCGTTTGACAAATAATTGCAACAAAACGCATTCATTTCTGTTTGTTCATATTTTCCGTTATATGTCCCTGAATTATCAAAACGAATACCGGATAAAATACCTTTTTTAGAAATTAAAATACCGTTTTGTTCGTCAGCCACCCATGTTAGAGGTTCTACTTTTACCCAATACGATTTTTTGTTTTTAATTATCCGATCAGATGCTTCTAAATGAATTTTATGTTTGGTTTCATCACTGTTTTGAGCTAATGTCGCAACAACTTGTACATATTTTTCCCCTTCAAATTCATATTCTTTTAAAGAGCTAAAACATTGCGTTCGGGTATCTTTTGAATAAGGACACATTTCAAGTGTGTTAATCGTATATGTATGACCTGTTTCAGTCAGTTGATTACGTGCCAAAGCACGAGATAATTGAGCGGATGTTTTTATATCAGCAAGACTTTGCGGATAACTGCCGACTTGTACTATTGGGATACTTGTGTTGGGTTCAACAACAACCTCGCCGATAATTTTATAATCTCTTTCCTTTTTTGCTTCATCCAAACTAATAACAGGTAAAATACAAGCTTCCCGTGAATTTGCCCACATGGCTTTGTTTCTATCTGAAATATCCATAACAACATCGTAATTTTGAAACCCGAAATCATATTCAATACGACGTTCACAAGAAGATTTTGTCCAGACCAAATCAGCACATTGTTTATTATTAGATGAATTGGAATCTAATTTTACTCCTGTTAAAACAGCAAAATCTGTTGCTTGTATTGCATAGACACTATCAATTTGGGGATGAGCAAGAACTTTAAGGGCATTTGATAATAGAATATCGTTTTTTTCAAGTAATGTTATTTTCATAAAAAAACTCCATAAGTATTTTTTTTTATTATACCAAAATTTTTACAAAAATCAACTTTTTATACTGTATAAACAATAGATTAAAATAAAAATTAATTTCTTGAAAAAAGGTGTTTAAACCAGAGGAATCCTGAAATATTATTGTTTTTGACTTTATCTTCATCTTGTTTTTGACAGAATTGATTAAGCATTTCTTGAGGCAGAATATTTGGTTGTGCTATCATATTTTGAATATGTTGCTTTGTGTATTGAACAATTTCTTTTTCAGTAGAAGACAATGTTCCATCTGTAATTGATTTACCGAGATATGATTTTGTTGTTTGGATAAGTTTTTGAAAATATTCAACTCTTTGCATGGAATCTACTTTGTTTTTCAGTTGAGCCATTGCAAAGGATTTAAAATTATTCAAACTGATTTGTCCCCGACTGGTAATTTCATTTGACAGATATGTATCACAAAATGCTTTCATTTCTGTTTGAGAAAAATCACCGTTATATTCAGTTGTATGATTAAAACGAATGCCGGATAAAATGGCTTTATTGGAAATTAAAATCTCTTTTTCTTCATCTACCATCCATATTAATGGTTCTACTTTAACCCAATACGGTTTTTTGTTTTTAACATAACGACAAGGAACATCTAAATGAACGCTTTCCCGTGTTTCACTTATAAGTTGAGATAATGATGCTACAACCTGAACATATTTATTTCCTTCAAATTCATATTCTTTTAGGGTAATATATGTTTGAGGTCTTGTATCGTTTCCTTTCGACAACATCGGCAAACCATTAATGGTATAAGTTTTTCCAGTTTCAGTGAGTTTATTTCGTTTTAAAGCTCGTGTTAATTTAGCAGAGGTTTCTATATCTGCCAAACTTTGAGGATAAGAACCAACTTTGGCTAATTTAACGATACCATTTCCGATCGGAACTGTATTAATAATTTCAAAATCTTTTTCTTTTTCGGCTTCGTTTAAGTTAATAACGGGAACAATGCAGGCATCACGTGAATCGGGACTGATATTATTTTTTGTTGAAATATCCATAACTAAATCTAAATTTTCGTTATTGTAAATGTATTTGCATTTTGATTTTGTCCAAACAAATTGGGCATATTGACGTTGGTGATTGTTGTTTTCTAAATATTTATCTAAAAAAGCTCCTGTTAAAACGGCAAAATCACTTGCCTGTACGGCATAAGGTTGTAATGTATCTTGTTGAACAAGAAGTGCAAGTGTGGATGATGAGTTAATGTCTGATTTATCTAATAATGTAACTTTCATCAAAAAAACTCCGTAAAATAAATTTTATATATTATACAGAAAATTTTTACAAAAATCAACTTTTTATATAAAAACCGGATTAAAACATTTGTTTTAACCCGATAATATAGAAAATGTATTCAAGTTTAATCTGTTTTAACATTTGTATCTGCAACGGATTGAATCAATGCTAAAATATTATTTCTGATTTTAGAATCATTAATCCGAACAAAAGCGTTGATTAATTCGCGAATATTTTGTTGCATTTCATAAGGTTGTTGCAGAATACCAAAATCATCGGACGAATCACATAAGCAATCGTTTGCAAAAATAGAAAAATCAATACCACGACCACTTAATGTCCGTTCAATTCCATCAAAAAAATAGCTGACAGGTGTATTGAGGGTGCGGGCTAAATGCCAGATGCGACTGCCAGAAATACGATTACTGCCTTTTTCGTATTTTTGTAATTGTTGAAAGGATATGTTTAATGTTTGTGCTAATTGATTTTGACTTAATCCAATCAAATTTCGGCGTAATCTTATTCGTGAACCGATATATTCATCAATAGCGTTTAATGTTTCGTCTGATATTGTGTTTTCCATGAGTAACCTCCTGTTTTTCTTTTGTATACGATAGGTTTTTTAGTGTTGTCAAGATTTATTTTGCAAATTTTACATATGATTATATGTAAAATCAGTCTTTTTTATTCTACTTTGTCAGTACACAGAAAATTTCAATATGATTTGTATACATAAATTGGTCAACAGGAATTACTTTTTCCAATCTATACCCACCATTTATTAAATCTTTGATATCACGAGATGCTGTATTCGGATTACAGGAAATCATCAAAATCCGTTGAACTTGACTTTGTGCCAATTGACGACATTGTTCTTTCCCGCCGGCACGAGGTGGGTCAATAACAACCGTATCAAACATATTTAATTCGTTTGGTAAAAGAGGATTGCGAAACAAATCTCGCTCAAAACCCATATTTCCCAAAGCTTTTAAACTGTCTCCGGCAATATCATAACCTTGAACGGATAATCCCTTTTGTGCAATTGGTTTCGCAAACGTACCGCTTCCGCAAAATAAATCAGCAACTTTTTTGGCATCACCTAAATGGGTTAAAACCAAATTGACTAATGCTTCTTCACCTTTGGCAGATGGTTGTAAAAATGAATCAGGAGGGAAGGGTAGTTGTATTTGTTGTACAATCGGTTCTTTATTATAAAGCAAACGGGCAACGTTATTTTTAAGAGCAAAATCGGCTAATAATTCCCGTTGATTAAGTGTTAAATTTCCGACACCGCTTCGTTTAATATGCATATCAATACCAAAAGGTGTATTTAAAACAGCAATTTCACCGCTACCTTTAAGTTCTCGTATCAATTCTTGTAAACGAGGTAAAAAATCACTCAACGGCTGAACAAGGGCCGGACAGGCATTTAAGGCAATAATTTGATGACTTTTGAGGGCATTAAAACCGATTTTTCCTTTTTGAAAAGCAAAAGTTGCGCGTCTGCGTGTGCCAAAAGGAATAGTGATAATCGGTTGAATATCACAATCAATCCCTTGATTTAAAAATGCCGTTTTCACAAAATTATGCTTGTTTTTAAGATAGTCTTCCAAGGGTAAATGCTGATAAAGACATCCGCCACATCGTTCAAAAGTGGGACATATTGTCATAAAAATACTTCCTTATTTAAAATAACTGTTTGATAAAATTGTTTTTTTATCTGATAACATTTTTTTGCGTTTCTGTCAATAAAATTATTTGACATTAACCTAAAAAAAAAGTAAATTGTATGAGAATTTATTGTTTTTAACCAAAGGATAAAGAAAATGACTGAAAATCCCAATTTAGGACACGAACAACGTCAAGTTCGTTTAAGCAAATTAAAAGCATTGGAATCAAAAGGTATTAATGCCTATCCGCAAATTTACAGACCGAATGCAACATCTGCCTCATTGGCAGAACGTTATGCCGAATTACCAAACGATACGCAAACGGAAGATAAAGTGATTGTTGCCGGGCGTATTCGTGCTATTCGTAATTCCGGTATGTTTATTGATGTTTATGATGCAACGGGTAAAGTTCAAATCTATACATCCAAAGAACATAGTTCGGCTGAATTGTTAGAAATGTTGAGCTTTTTGGATATTGGCGATATTATTGGGGTTGAAGGTCTTGTTAAACGGACAAAACGAGGTGAATTATCTGTTTGTTCAGAAAAAATCACAATGTTGGCAAAAGCTTTGTTGCCATTGCCTGAAAAATATCACGGTTTGACGGATACAGATACAAAGTATAGACAACGTTACCTTGATATGATTATGAATCCTGAAACAACTCAAACACTTATTAAGCGTTCTAAAATTATTACTTCAATCCGTGAGTTGTTGTTAAAAGATGGTTTGTTGGAAGTTGAAACACCGATTTTACACGTTATCAAAGGTGGGGCAACGGCAAAACCGTTTATTACGCATCATAATGCTTTGGATATGGATTTGTTTTTGCGTGTTGCACCTGAATTACACTTAAAACGCTTAATTGTCGGTGGTTTAAACGGGGTATTTGAAATTGGACGTAACTTCCGTAATGAAGGTATTGATACTCGTCATAATCCGGAATTTACCATGATGGAAATCTATCGCCAATACAATGACTATACCGATATGATGACATTGTTTGAAAAAATGGTTGAAAACGCTGCTTTAACAGTCAATGGCACAACTGAAATTGAAATTGACGGCAATAAAATTGACTTAAAAGGTCCATATCCTCGTAAAACAATGGCTGAATTAGTTGAAGAATATACAGGTGTTGACTTTATTGCTATTGAAACAGATGAAGAAGCTCGTGTTGCTTGTGACAAATTAGGCGTTTCCGTTGATGAAAGAGTCGATTGGGGTCATTGTTTGGCAACTGTGTTTGAAGAAAAATGTGAACATCATTTGATTCAACCGACACACGTCATTGACCATCCGAAATCCATTTCACCGTTAACAAAAGAACATCGTGATAATCCACGTTTGGTTGAACGGTTTGAAACATTTATCAATACATGGGAAATTTGTAATGCCTATACAGAGTTAACAAATCCATTAGATCAACGGGCTCGTTTTGAAGAACAGGTTAAAGAACGTGAAGCCGGGGATGATGAAGCCGATATGATGGATGAAGATTATGTAACAGCTTTGGAATACGGTTTACCGCCAACGGGTGGTTTGGGTGTCGGTTTAGACCGATTGATTATGTTGTTGACATCTAATCCGTCAATCAGAGATATTATTGCTTTCCCGACAATGCGTAAAAAATAGCTTGCATTTTTTGGAAAAACAATATATTAAATATATGCAATATTAATTTAATAAAGGGAGAACGTTATGGAAAACGAACAAGTACAAACACAAGAACAACCAACACAAACAGTTGAACAACCAAAATCAGAAGCCGCAAAAAAATTGATGGAAAATATTAAACCGATTTTGGAATTAAAAGAACCGATTTTCTTACCAAAATTAGCAGAAAAATTTGCAAAACGTTTGTCATTGATTTATTTGATTGGTTTAATTGTTTTAACATGCTCATTATTAATGGCTATGGTAAGTGTGTTTTCTTCACCGGTCGCAGGATTGTTCAATCTTGTTATGACTGCAGTCTGGTTTATTGTATTCCGTATGTTGTGTGAAACATTGTTAGCATACCAACCAGCTACTGAAACTCCGATTGAAGCACCGGAAGCTCCGGCTGAACAATAATGAAATAGCAGAGGTAAAGTTCCCGTAGCTCAGTAGGATAGAGCGTAGGATTCCTAATCCTAAGGCCGTGGGTTCGATTCCCTCCGGGAACGCCATTTATCAATGACAAAGGTACTACAAAATATTTATGCAACATGTGTTGTATATCAAGAGGTGGGTTTACTCATTTGTGGAAAAAGCGGATGTGGAAAATCTTCATTGGCATTGTCATTGATAGAAAAAGGTGCTTATCTGGTTAGCGATGACCGAACGGATTTATTTGATAAAGACGGTGTTTTGTATGCCAAAGCACCGTCTTTGTTATATGATTTAATGGAAGTGCGACATATCGGTTTGGTTTCAGGGTGGCCGACAAAACAAGAAACGCCCATTCATTGCATTATACATTTGTGTGAAACAGAGCCTAATCGGTTACCCATAAATATTAAAGAAAATTTGTACGGTTATGAAATAATGTCGTTTTCATTAAATCAGTATGATTTTGCCTTGACAAGCAAAATAAATACTGTTATACAAATCATTAAAAAAAAATTGATTTTAAAGTCAATTTAATCATTCAAAAATAAGGAGTTTAAATGTTAGGGATTGTATTAGTTGGACATAATAATTTACCGGAAGCCATGTTGACAGTTGTTAAACATGTTGTCGGTCATACAGACGGTATGACATGTGTCTGTATTGATATACATGATGATATGGAAGAAAAACGTCATGAAATTTTAGAAAAAACAATTTCTGTTGATACGGGTGACGGTGTTATTGTTGTAACGGATATGTTTGGCGGTACACCTTCTAATTTGGCTATTTCATTGATGGAAGAACGTAATATTGAAGTGATTTCAGGGATGAATGTGCCGATGTTGGTTAAATTGGCAGAACAACGTTCTGAAACAATGCAAACAGCTGTTAAAAATGCACAGGAAGCAGGACGTAAATATATCAATATTGCCTCTAATTTGTTGTAAGGATTGCAAATGTCGCAAATTATTACAAAAAAACTGCTCATTCAAAACTTAAAAGGATTACATGCACGGGCAACGGCTTCATTTGTTAAAGTTGCTTCTCAATTTCAATCCGATATAGAAATAGCAAAAAGTGAAGACGGAATGACAGTTTCCGGTAAGTCAATTATGGGTATTTTAATGCTTGCCGTGCCGTTAGGTACAGAAATTACCGTTACGGCAAAAGGTAGTGATGCACAAGAAGCGGTGAATGCTTTGGAAGAATTGGTTAATGCACGTTTTAATGAAGATTAATTATTGATGAAATAACTATTTATTGAACATCCGATATGATAATGTCGGATGTTTTTTTTGTATAAATATTGACAAATTATTCTTTTTAATGTATCTTATAACAATATATGAAATTCAAGCAAAAGGAAAACGAAATGAATCAAACTGACAAAGTTATTGATATGCAAAATGAATTTGGAGAAACACGATTAATGAAAAGTGTTTTATCCGGTTGTATAGCCGGTGTTAAAATAGCTCTTGCACAAGGGGCATCTTTAAATATTCAGGATAAAATGGGACATACGGCTTTAGCACTCGCTTGTATTTATAATCATCCTGAGATTGAAAAATTGCTTATTCAGGCCGGCGCTGATGTTAACATTTCAGATATATCTCATACAACACCGCTTATTCACGCTTGTTATAATGGAAATACGGCACAAATTAAACGATTGATAAAAGCCGGCGCTGATGTTAACGCTAGTGATTATGATGATATGAGTCCGTTAACATATGCTGTTAAATCAAACGTTTTAAGTGCGGTGGAAGCTGTATTGGAAGCACAACCGAATGTAAATATACAAGATATGCACAAACGGACACCACTTATCTGGGCATCAACTCCTGATCGGATTGATATGTTTGAAGTTTTATTGAAAGCAGGGGCTTCAACGGAAATTTGTGATAAGAATGGGAAAACGGTACTTGATTATGCTATTAAAATGCAAAATCCGAAAGCTGTGAAATTAATACAACAATATCAGCCCAAAATGCGGAAAATGGTTAATCAATATCTCAATCATGAAAAGCAAAACGGATAATAGTGCGGAGAAACATTAATGACAAATTTAAATTATCGTGAACAGGAAAAAATATGGTTTCAATATATTGAAAAAAACGATATTGAAATGATAAAATCTTGTATTAAAGAAAATTTTGATATTAATTTACAAAACAAAGATGGTGAAACAGCGTTGATGAAATTTGCACAACAAGGAAATAATGAAGTTGTTGAATTGTTAATCAACGCAGGGGCAAATTTAAATATAACTGATGAATATGGTGATACGGCTTTAATTAAAGCGATTGAACATTTTCATTTAAACACATTAAAATTGTTAGTTGAACGTGGTGCAGATATTCATCAGGAAAATGAATCTCATGATTCGCCGTTGATGGTTGCCTGTGAAATCGGAAATGTAGAAGCCGGACGATATTTGCTAAATCAAGGAGCTAATCATCGGCATACAAATACTTGTGATGAAACAGCCGTTATTAAAGCAGCCCAACATGGGTCGTTGCCTAACTTAATGGATTTAATTTCTGTTGGCGCCGATATTAATGCACAAGATACACGTGGTAAAACAGCATTAATGCATGCCATTGAACAAGGACATAATAAAGTTGTTGATGTTTTATTGTTACACAAAGCAAACACAGCCATTAAAAACAATCAATGCAAAACGGCCCGACAAATTGCCTATCAGTGTAAAAATAAAACAGCATTGTATTTATTTTCTATACATGAACCCGGTTTGAAAGATGTATTTAAAATGTTGCTCTTTGGGTTTCAAAGGCAACGTGATTAAATGATGGATAATTTTTTATAAAAAAGTAGGGCGTACAATATTTTTATTTGTACGCCCATTCATTTGTGGTTTTTAAACTACCAACGATTAAAAGCTCCGTTTTCAACAAGTTTAAGAATATTTTGACTTGTTATATTTCGTTTTTCTTGACGGTTTTGAATGCGTTTGTATCTGTTTAATCCGATTTTGAGTTGTAAATCAGTGTTTTCAGGGTTGTTGCGTAATTGTTTTTCTTCATCATCAGACAAAAGTTCAAATCGGTAATAAATTGGCTGAATACCTATTTTAGATGCACTATTAATATCTGAATATAAATTATCTCCGGTATGAACCCATTGTTTTATATTAACATTTTCCTTTTCTTGAACAATTTTATATAAATCACCTGAATATTTGGATTTTTGATGTTCACAAGAAATATACAAAGGCAAATCAGCCAATATTTTATCTGCTTTTTCAAGCAAAGAACGAATGACTTTTTCCGGTAAATACATATCTGAAATCAAGATGACTTTTTTGTTTTGTTCAATGCGTTTTTTTACCATTTTTATATTAATATTAATCGGTAAAATTGAATCTAGTTCTGTTTGAATTTCAAGATTTTTTAACAATGTAATTTGTTTGGCTGATAATTTTTCTTCCTCAGCAATAATATCGTAAATTTGGTTTAATGTAATTTCTTGAATATCAGAAGAAACAAGCCGTTGACGAGCCGTTAATTCAGCTTTTTGGCGAATATTGAAAAAATGTTCCCGAACGGATTTTGGAATAGAATGATAATGTTCATCCATAAGCATTGTTTTTGACATAACGGCAAAAATTCCGTCCGGTTGAGCGGTATTTCTGGTTATTAACGTATCAAATATATCAAACGAATATACTGAATTAGGTATACGTTCTTTTTTTATATGTTCAGGTTTATTTTGTGGATATTGTTTAATAATATCAGCAAAAACATCTGTCAAATAAGATATATCATTCATTACCAACTTCCCCTTTTTGTGATTAACTTTATTAAGTATATCACAAATTTAAAAATTAAGCAAGAATAATATTATTTTTTTTACTATTTATTAATTTTTATACATAAAAAAATCAATAAAAGTAAAATATTTATTTAATTAAAAGTAATCAAAATAAAAATTTTATCTGTAAATTTTTACAAAAAAAATATATTCTTTAATTTTTTGAAAAAACAAATATTATGATGTGAATTATTAAAGGGTTTTTCTTTTTAATAAAATAGAATAATTTGATAAAATTTTTTAAAAAAACAAAAAAAAGATTGACAGGAAAACCTCAAAATGTTATAGTTTATCAAATTAAGAGCAATAGGAAAAAGGAGTTTTTTTTATGAGAGAATTGTCAGTAGATGAGTTGTGTCAAAATGTACATCGTCCGATTAAAGGGACTTTTCGCATATATAAAACTAAACCTAAAACCTCTGTTGAACAATCTGTTACGGAAATGATTGAAGAAGCAAAACAACAAAAGTGTATGATTGTTTCAGAATTTAAAGGTATTCCCATTATGGTTGATGAGCAATCAACCGTTTCTGGTATTGTGAAATCTTATGAATGTGAATCTAAAGCACGTTTGGCTGAAAATAAAGAAATGCGAAAGTTTGTGATTAATTTAAAACAAACATATTTGATGAATTTGTCAATGGGAACAGATATTTATACTGCTACAGATAATATGATTAAGGTTGCTCAAGCTTTAAATGGGATTGTATTTGCAAAATTCAATACCGTTCCCTTTGCCGTTAATCAACATTCAACTCTTGACGGGGTTATTAACGGTTTTCAAACAGAAGTGAGTGAACGAAGTGAAGCATATAAAAATTCACCAGAGGGTCAAAAACGGGCATTAGAAGAAAAACGGCGAGAAATTGAAGATTATAAATTAGGGATTCAGGTTGATGAACTTATTAAAAATGAAGAATTGTCCATCACATCTCCAATTCATTTTAATAAATTAAAAACAAATGCTGAAAAAGAGGGGTTATCAGCCATTGTTGATGTTGCCAATCGTTGGGGTCGTTTAATGCAGATTGAAATGAAAAATCAAAATACAAACAAATTAACGCAGAAAATGGTTGCTTCAACTTATAAAATGGCAACAGCCGGAAAGTCGGATTATAATCTGTCCGGTTCTCTGTATGGCTTTGTACGTAATATGTTGATTGTTTGTTGGGATAAGGGTCGTGATTTAGCACAAATTGAACGATTTAATATGACAGAAGTTGATACGGTTCGTCATGAAGTTCAATCAGCTGAGAAGAATATTAAAACGCCAATTAAAACAAATAATTATACACGATAATTATTAAAAAGCCCTTAAACAGAGGGCTTTTTTTTGTATCAAATTTACACATAAAAATAATTGTATTTAACGAAAATTTAAGCAATCAGTGTGTATAGTATATACAGGAGAGCAAAATGCAAAAAAGATTATATTTTTTACGCCACGGTGAAACAGATTGGAATCTGGATGGTAAAATGCAAGGACAACAAGATATTCCGCTTAATTCTACCGGACGTGAGCAAGCATATATAACAGGACAAATATTACAACATCAGCCGATAGGACGTATTGTTAGTGCAACTTTATGTCGAGCTTATGAAACGGCAAATATTGTTAATTCCTTTTTAAACGTTCCACTAACTCAAACAACAGATTTAAATGAATTATCAGCTGGTATATGTGAAGGGAAAAGTTTGCGTTTTATTTCTATGCAATATGCACCTCTCATTAAAGATATGTTGGATAAAACAAATCCGAATCGGTTTTCATTGTCGTTACCAATGGGTGAAAGTTGGCGAGATGCAGAAAGACGAGTGTTAGACTGTATTAATGAAACGGCATTAACATATCCTGAACATCATATTCTGTTTGTATCGCATTATGGGATTATACAAAATTTATTAATAACGCAACTGGGAATAGATTTTGAGCAAAATAATTGTGCATGTGTTTCGTGTTTGTATGATACGCAAACACATCAATTCAGTCAATATGAATTGGTATATGCCGGTTGTGAAAATTTTGAAGACAACGGAGCAAATGATAAACCTGTTTTATTTTAAAAAGGAGATAATATGTCTAAATATAAACCATATTTTCCCGCACTGGCAAAATGTGCACCAGATAGTTCATTTTTTAATGAAACAATCAGTTTGGCAAATAATAATGGCGAAACGGTTTGTTCGCATTGGCGAGCTTATCATCATCCGGATGGTATGTATCCTATCATCGGAGCAACTTTTATTTTAAATAGTGAAAACAAAATTATTTTACAAAAAAACTCACGCTATAAACGAACAGATGCATTAAAATGGACATTTTCGTCAGGCGGACATATTGATGCAACGGAAACCCAAGAGCAGGGTGCTTTAAGGGAACTTTTGGAAGAAATGGGGATAAAGGGTGTACTTGATTGCAAAATAGGCGTTTATCGTAATATGCGAAATGGTAAACCGGGTGCTTTTTATACGGTTTGGTTGGTACGACACGATGGTCCGTATCAAATTGATGAACAGGAAGCCGATTGTATTCGTGCTTTTACGCTGGATGAAGTTTATGGTATGGTTCAAAAAAATCCTAATGATTTTAAACAACCGTTTGTAACAGCTTTTCTTGATTTTTATAAGAGAAGAAATGAATTTGGTGTTTAAATATTAATCATAATATTCAAACAAAACAAACTGTATATCAAAATATAAACACAAACATATAGTTAAAACAATTTTTATTTCTTGGAAACACAATGTTAAACATCAATAAAAAACAAAAATCAGAAACCAAACTCAAATTAGAAAAAAAGAGAAAAAAGTTAGGGAAACCAATACGTTTAACACATACTTTTGCAAAAGCAAAAAATAGTGCAGTTTTCAGAACTGCACGAAAATCATTGAAAGCAGTTCCTTATATGGGAACAGGCTTAGTATTTGGTGATAGCGAATTAATACGATTAATTACAAAATTTGATTTAGCTAAAATAGCAACAAACAACATTGATGGCCTTTTGCATATAAAAGATGCTGCATCGTATATCATAAATAATCCAAAAGAAGTTACCAATGAATTATTCGGAGAAGGATTAATTGCTGGCATTCGTGAAACAGCGGTAACCTTACATGATAACATTTCATTAACAGGCCATGTCATTGATCCTTCACATAAAGCAAAAGCTTGGATTGCAGACAGTCTTGGTGCGCACAAAGTGTCCTACATAGATGAAAATGGAGAATCAAAATTATCCATCGAGAAACAAGAGTATATCTACTCATATGTGCCTTATGGTCCCGACTCGGAAGCACGAGCCAGACTTTTTGTTTATCGACCAGCAGAAGGCTTAACAGATCAAACAGATGCTAATGGTGAAAAAATAAGAGAATTTTTAAGGGTTCCTGTTGCAGAATTTGACATTCAAAATGACCGCGTAACATATGAAGTTGAATACAATTCAGATGGGACAAAAACTATTCATTCATATAATGATGAAAATCCGCAATATCAACACTTACAAGAAAATTTTCTAAAAAATAAAATCATCAATACAAATGAAATTTTTGCTCGTTTCGGAATGCCTGAAACAAAAGTCGGCAACTATTTTGGACAAAAAACAGCAACAGATGTTTTAAAATCAATTAAAATAGGTAAACGGATTAGTTCACAAACATACGGCAAAGGAGAAACATATACCGTAATTGATTGGGATAATAGTCAAGATGATAAACTTGTATTTGCAGAAATATACGAACAAATGAATACAAAAACATCTGCTAGATCTCAGTCAGCAGGTATCGTTATGAAAAATATAACAAAAGGAACTGAATATAATAGTGTTTCATATGAAGATTTAAAAGAACTAGGTATCAATATCAATGGCGACAAAAATGATTTAAATGTAAGAACACGCATTTTAAAAGATATTTCAAAGAAACTTCATTATATCAGAGCAACACAATCTTTTCAAATCATTCAACCTTACCAAGAAACAACTCAAACAAATTTTCAATATTACCGACAAACTGTTAATTATATAAAGAATACTGAGGATGAACGTTCAGATTTTTTTAGCAAACATCCATTGTTTGGTCAACGCGACAACACATATATTTCTGAAATAATTGATTATAATATAAATGAAAAATCTTTTTTTGACAAAGATGGAAATATAATTTTAAGTGTAACATTTGATAATCCTTCTCAATATAATCATTATCAATATATACCCAACAACATTTTCATTCCAACAAATACGGATGGGATTAATATGCAATTTGCTCCAACGGGAGAATTTTTAGGCTTTCAATCGGACGAACACACTGCCAATTTAGAAAAATTAAAGCGATTACTTGCAGAAAAAGAATTATTACAAAATTTTGATTACTTAAAAAAAACTCTTGGTGTTAAAACATTACCTGAAATACGTAACAAACTAAATCAATTATCTAAAACAGAAGATGTTTCTGCATGGGTTGAAATAGTTAATAGTATAGAACACTATGATTTAAAAAATTTTGATGCTCAAGTAATTGATGTGGAATTAGAAAAATTTACTGCAAAAAATGAACAATTTGAAAAACAGTTTACTGAACTTAAAAAGAAACATATTCAGCGGAATAAAGATGGAAATATTCGTATTTCAACAAAATATCATCCGCTTATAATTGGTAAGGAAATTGTTGTAACAAATGAAAACAATAAAAAAGAAAAAATCATAAAAATCAATCAGCTTACGGGATATCCACTTACCTTTGAAACATCAGAATATAAATCTCATCGTGATTTTCCGATAGAAGAAACCGATACACAAGAATTTTATTCTTACATGGGCAGAGAAGGGAATTTTGACTATTATAGAATTAATTACAATGGAACACCAAATACACAAAATTACGGTGGATATGTAAAAGAAGATGCTGTAACGGGAATTTGTCATACATTTAATCGCCATGGAAATTGTATTTATATTGATGTCCCTAATGGAGATATAAACACAGATGAAAATTGGGCTTACAATTCAAACTCTGATAGGTATAAACGCATATATGAAATGATTATCGAATCAGACAAAGGAGGTGTTTTTTCCAATAATGATGTTCTTGAAATGGCAAAAAAACATAAAGAAACTAACATTCCATTTGATTACTTCTCCAAATTAGCAAAATACGAACATATGTTAAAGGAACCTCTGAGAATATCTGGTATAAAAAATCAATATATTCGCTTAAATACATATACGGCTGAATTAATCAAAAAAGAGCTTATAACAGATACATATATTGATAACCAACTGAAATGCTTATCTGAATTGGAAACCATATTAAACGGGATTCCAAAACAAACAGCAGCAATTAAAACTCAAAAAGAAGCATTAAAAAAACAACGCAATATTTTAAAAGAAATGTATCAAAAACCAATAGATGAAAAGACACAAGATATCATCAAACAAGTTTTACTTTTTGATAATCAGGCAAAGCATTGTCTTTATATACCTTCACACGCTACCCAAATTGATACCAATCAATATATATCAAAAAATGATAATTATACAAAAAACTCAGTTATAACAAAATGTTACAATCAAAAAAATCCAGCACAAACTGTATATCGCATTAATTCAAACAAGGGGGAATTTGCTGGATTAATTATTGAAGATAAAAAAACAACAATTTGTCAAATATATGATAACAATGGATATTTAATTGAAGTAGACAAACCATTAGACACTTCTTCCGATGAAACAAACTGGTATTCTTTGAATGATTTAAATAATCCTCGCTTATGTGATATGATAGACATTGTTGCAAAAAGAATGTCGTTATATCAATATGCATATGGTATAAATAAAAATTGTCCAACATATGAAAATCGTTTAACAAAACAAATACGTTTTGATAAATTTAAGGAAAGGAAGAAACTTGAAATGACAATAGCAGAAACAGATTTTTCTCCATTTTTTGATGATTCATATTCATATACGGATAATCTTATCAATGAGACATTGGTCAAAAATGCACAAAAATTTGACACAGATTCTAGGGATATTAAAAATAAAAATTCATCTA
This sequence comes from Alphaproteobacteria bacterium, assembly GCA_045638265.1. GTDB lineage: Bacteria > Pseudomonadota > Alphaproteobacteria > CAAHEQ01 > UBA3637 > RGIG4140. The sequence continues at coordinate 47,676 of JAZUBA010000077.1, forward strand.
TTTCAAATAAAAATCAATCCAGATAATTTATTGGATTATATCAACCACAAAAAAACAACCTCCTGAATTTTAGTTATACTCAGGAGGTTGTTTAATCGTAGAGTAGAGTGATTTTACTCTCTACAACCTCGTTCTTGGTGTGCTGCCAAAGATTTTTGTTGTGTTGTTACTTTTGATATACCTGTTTTTATTGTATCCATTTTTTGAATTAAATGTTTTAATTCAATAAATTGGATTGAACTCTTAATCATTGTGCTATCTTTAATAGCTTTATAAGCATAATCACGAGCCGTTTCCCCAAATTCATTTTGAAGCGTTATATCTGCCCCGTTATTGATTAATGCTTCAGCAATATTATAACGCGCATTTTGAATGGCTATCATTAATGCCGTTTCACCCCATCTGTTTTGTTTGTTTAAATTGGCATTTAATTGAATAATTTGTTCTACATCACTTGTTTTACCTGTATGAGCCAACAACATTAAAGCAGTATTACCGTCTTTATTTTTTGCATTTATATCAGCACCGGCTTTGATTAACGATTCTGTCAAATATGTTTTCCCCGATGTAACAGCATACATCAAAGCAGTAAACCCATTTTTTTCTTTATCATTAACATTTGCCCCATTCTGAATTAATGTTTCTGCAATGTTTTTGTGACCTCTGCTTGCCGCCCACATTAAAGGTGTTATACCATTCACATCTTTAACGTTTATATCTGCTTTGGCATGAATTAAAGCCTCTACAATTTGAGTTAAACCATGGTAAGCAGCCTCCATTAAAGGTGTATTCCCAAGCATATCTTTTGTATGAATATCTTTGCCTTCATTGATTAATGCAATTGCTTTTTCTTCATGACCTTGTTGAATTGCCTCCATTAATAAAGATTTTTTTTCTGCTTGTGGGTAATATACGGCACAATCCATATTCAGGATAGGTTTAATGTCTATCATTTTTTTTCTCCATAAGTTGAAATTACTATTCAATATATCATTTTCTCAAAACAAATGCAATAATTTTTGTTTAATTTTCTATAATTTTATATTTTTCTTAAAATAAAACAGCAATAGAAATGCTACTGCTGTTTTATTAAATTATTTTAAGAAATCAAAAAATTAGTTTGTTTTGACTTTCTTTTCATCTTCTCCAAAAACACAAGTTGTGATAGATAATTCATTACCTGCATTATAAGAAATATTATTTTCTTTGATGTTTGCTGCATTAACAATATCTTCTTGTGAAGCTTGTAAGACGGGAATGTCTTTTTCAGGAGCAGATACAACCAATTCTAAAACAGGTGTTTTAACAGAACGTTTTTCTTCTGCTTTTTGTTTGCGAATTAAGTTGATGAGTGCAACAGACATATCATAAACCGCTGGATTTCCTTTAATGGATTCTAATTCAGCTACTTTGGGGAATGAGGCTTTGTGAATAGATTCATTACCTGTATGCCATGGGCGTGATTGCCAAATTTCTTCTGTTGTAAAGCTCATAAACGGAGCAAATAAACGCATTAAAACATCAATTGTCAACATCAATGTTGAAACAGCGGAAATTGGGTTTTCACTGTATGCACGACCTTTGACTAATTCCAAATAGTTGTCGCAGAAGTCCCAGAAACATTTTTCCGTTACTTCAAGAGCAAAAGCGTAGTCGTTGTTTTCAAAAGATTTATTTGCTGTTGCAATGACTTCTGATAATTTAGCAACCCAAGCTTTGTCTTCCTCGCTTGTAATATTGTTTTGATAATCAGATGTCAATGAAATACCTGATTTTTCAACCATCATAAATACGAATTTAGAGGCATTAAATATTTTCATACTTAATTTACGGCCTTGTTCCATAATTTGTTCTTCAAAGGCAGTATCAATACCTAATTTTGCACGACTTGCCCAATAACGAACGGCATCAGAAGAATGTTTGACCAGTAAATCCATCGGTGTAATAACATTTCCTTTTGATTTACTCATTTTCTTTCTATCCGGATCCAAAATAAATCCACTGATTAAAGCTTCATGCCACGGTTCTTGTTTTTCATGTGCATAAGATTTCATAATTGTGTAGAATGCCCAAGTCCGAATAATATCATGTGCTTGCGGACGGATATCAAACGGCATTGTAATATGATGACCTTCCGGTGCGTGAGCGATTGCAATTTGCGGTGTTAAAGAACTTGTTGCCCAAGTATCCATAATATCTTTATCGCCGACAAAACCGTTAGGTTGATTGCGTTGTTCTTCCGTATAACCGGTAGGAACGGCAATCATCGGATCAATCGGCAATTGGTCAACTGTCGGGTAAATTGGTGAATCATAATCAATAATGCCTTTTTCATTGATTTTGTACCAAACAGGGAAGGGAACGCCAAAAAAGCGTTGACGGGAAATACACCAATCTTGATTTAAACCGTCCACCCAAGCTTCATAGCGAGATTGCATGTGAGCCGGTGTCCATTTGATTTTTCGACCCATTTCCAATAAGTCGTTTTTCAAACTTAAAATAGAAACAAACCATTGGCGGGAAGAAACGAATTCCAAAGGAACAGAGCCTTTTTCATAAAATTTAACCGGATGCATTAACGGTTTCGGTTCGCCGACTAAATCACCGCTTTCACGTAAAAATTCTACAATTTTAGCACGAGCATCTTTGACTTTTAATCCTTTGATTTGTTCATAATATGAACGAGCTTTTTCAGCGTTCAATGATACAAAATTACCTTGACCGTATTCAATATCCATTAAACGACCGTCTAAACCAATGATTTGTTTGATTGGCAAACCCGATTTTTTCCACCAAGCGACGTCAGCGGCATCACCAAAAGTACAAACCATCATAATACCGGTTCCCTTATCCATTTCGGCATGTTCTGACGGAACAATCGGAACAGGAATGTCAAAAATCGGTACAATGGCTTTTTTACCGAAAAACGGTTTGTAACGTTCATCATCAGGGTGTGCAACAACGGCAATACAAGCCGGTAAGAATTCCGGACGAGTTGTTGCAATTGTGAATTTGGCATCACTATCTTCAACACCGAAGTGAATGTCATGGAAGAAACCGGCTGTTTCTCTGTCTTCAATTTCAGCTTGTGCAACGGCAGATTGGAATGTAACATCCCACATTGTCGGAGCTTCAACTGATTTTGCCAAACCGTTATGAACCAAGTCTAAAAATGATTTTTGAGCTTCTTTGCGTGATTTTTCATCAATAGTAGCGTATTTTAAACTCCAATCATAGGAATGACCGATATGGCGGAAAATATCTTCAAATACTTTTTCATCATTTTCAACCAAAATATCACAGGCTTCAATAAAGTTTTGACGAGAGACTTCTTTTCTTGGTTCAGTTGATTTCGGATTATGTTCCGGTTTAAAATTCGGGTCATATGGCACGTTTGGATTACATGCAATATTAAAGTAATTTTGAACACGGCGTTCTGTCGGTAATCCGTTATCATCCCATCCAATCGGATAGAAAATAGATTTACCGAGCATACGGTTGTAACGAACCATTACGTCTGTTTGAGTATAAGAAAAAATATGTCCGATATGCAAAGAACCGGAAACAGTCGGAGGAGGGGTATCAACAACAAATGTGTTTTCACGAGAAGCAGTTTTATCATATTGATAAACATTATTTTCTTCCCAAAAACGAATGGCCCGTTCTTCCATGGCTGGTGCATTAAATTTGTCATCTAATTTTTTAATTTCTTTGTATTGCGACATTTTTTCCTCACTGTTATATTAAATAAACACAAAACTTTGGACATATTAACGTAAAGTCATTTAAAAAGCAAGCAGAATTTCATGTAAAATGTTTTTTTTCAAAAACAGCAAATGTACCTTGATATAACACATATTTTATGGTATGATAAAACAAGTTATAAAAAAAACGGAACAAGCGTATGACAGACGACAAACAAATTAAAATAGATTTTATAGCTGATAAAATACCGGCATTTTATATCTATTTATTAGAGAAGGGTTATTTTGCACAATTACCTATTGTTAAGGACAATGTTTTTTTTAAATCCTTAAAAAAATTACAGGAAAATTTAAATCAACGCAAAATTCAAACTCATGAAGAACTATATCGTTTTGTTCATGATTCTTTTTTAAATAAAATTCAAGAGAAAACTACTCATATTAATGAATTTCAATCACATTTTCAGGCGTATAGTCAATTTTATGATAAAAACAAGATTTCCGTTGAAGCTTATGTTCAGGCATTAAATGATACTCAAAAATCTTATGCCGAACGATTAAAGCAAATGTATTCATTTTTAAAAATTAAACCTGAATTTAAATGTAGTGGTATTGTAACACCTGTTCCGTTTAAAGATATTGACGGGGCAGGGAATCCACAAGGGTTTTATATCTTGTTTACGCCTGAAAAGAAAAAAGATGAAGTATATATCGGTGATTCATTGTTGCCGGAACGTAAACAATATACGCCATTACATGAAGCCGGACATGTGTTATATGCTAATTCCGGTGTTCGTAGAGATTTAGCGGAACAAAAAGGATTAGGCGCCAGAAAGCTGATATTAACTTTAAGTAAGTACTTTTTTGAAAATCCGAATAAACGGCTCAACAAAAATATGATACCGGCTTGGAATGCATTGGCATGTGTTGATGAAGCCGTTGCCGTTTTTTCTGCCTCTATTTCATCTGATAAAGTTGGTTATTACGGGTGGGAAACCGCCGATACATTAAGCAAAGAATTTTATCCGATAGCTGCTCGGTATTTACAAGAAAACAAACCTATGGATGATAATTTATATAAAGCATTGGCCGTTGCTTTTGAAAGGAAAGTTTATCAAAACAAAGTGCAAAAACCAATATCAAAACTTCAATCAGAAAGATAGTCAACAAAAATCCCCTGAAATTAATATTCAAGGGATTTTTGCTTGTTTGGTAGTTTTAATAATACAATTATTAATTATCTTTAGCAACACAATCTGTTGAAGGTTTATATTCGATAATACCGTTTAATGGGTTTCCTTGTAAATCGTAAACCAAATTACTGCCTTTTTTTAATTGAACTTGATTATGTTTATATACTGTTTCAGAAAAAGCTGTTTGTGAGATTGCAATGCAACCAAATATAATAGTATGAAAAATTATTTTTTTCATTCATTAACCTCCTGTATATAATAACTATACAGAAAACAGATAAATGATGCAATGATAATTTGTGAATTTTATTGTTTTTATATAAAAAAAACATCCTGTTGAGAGCAGGGTGCTTGTTTTAAAAATGCAATAAAAAATTATTTTGTTGCAATATTGATAAATGGTAACGGCGCAGAACCGTATATATTAACCGGTAATTTTCTATCCCATTCATTTAAAAGAAGCACAAATATTGTTTCTTTAAAAGATACTAAAATCAAAAAACATTTTAAAATAAACATAAAGCATTGATATTTTTAGTTTGTTTTTTATATTTAAAGTGATTAAGGACGTTTTAGAACGATCAAATTAAATTCTGGTGTATAAATACTTAAAAATGTCTTTAAAAATTGAGTATTGAGAGCAGAGTTGTATTACGTAAGGTATTATATGAGATAGAGAATAGAAAAGTAGATTAATACTGTGATAATTGATGACAATATCAAATAGTATGATTTGTGATAAACGAACCAACATAGCATTCACAAGTAAAGTTATAAACAAAGTTATCCACAAATGTTATAAGAATATGATTTTAAAAGATTTTTACTTATTTCTTGTTTATCTGTTTGTCGCATAATTTTTATTATGTTAACTTGTAGTTAACATGATGAAAGTTTTATCACTTAAAATTTAACATTTCTTATCTGAAAGCGAGGTGTTTATAAAATCAATGGTATAATTAAGGTATTATTTGTTTTAACTTTTTTTAAAAAAGGAGTCTAACCATGAAAAACGAATCCCAAGTCTTTTTTGAAAATATTTTAAACCAATTAAAAGATATTCAAATCAAACATACGGCAATTTTAAACGAAATAAACGCCGTACAACAACAATCACGTATTTTGGCTGAACTGGTAGCCTGTTTTTTAAATAACCCGCTGTACGTTAAAAAAAACGCCCTTATTGTGCGTTCTATTAACTCATATCTGAAAACTGGTTTAAATTTAGACCAAGCCATGATTAAAACGTCCGAAAGATTGTGCGAATCGTTCAGACGTTGCCAAGTTGTTTATAACGTGGAAAAAAATCATGAAAATGTAATGAAACAGTATGCAATCCGGCACATGGTTTTGACGCTTGCAAAAAATGGATTTTCCAAGCGCCAAATTGCCAAAATATGCGGTTTTTCCGAAAAATATCTATACGATTTTATCAAGAAAAACAAGGAGAAACAACGTTAATTGAACCAACCAATAAACGTTGAAATGAAACTCATTAAATCACCCGTACCGGTTAAATATGAACCGATAGATGTAAAAATATATCCCCAAAACGATTTATTTTTGATTGTAGCCTTGATTTTATCTTTCATGCCCTACCCCCCTTAAAAAAATGTCATTTGTTGCTGTGAGCGTCTTTTTGTGCGTTTTTTGACCGTCTTTTTTTTCGGTTTAGCTGTCTTTTTTGTTTTTGACTTCATTTTGTTGTATATTTTCTTGCGTTCTTCTGCCGGCAATCCTTGCGTCATGCAAGCCCAATACGCCTTTTGGTATTTTCTATATAATGCTGTTGTTGTCATTTGTGATATCCCTCCAATTTTTTTAGACGTTCATCGTACATGTTAATTTTAAATTCAATCTTTAAAATTCTTGTTTCAATGCGCATTACCTGAAACAAGATAATGATTGATATCCCGAAAGCCCCGTATGTTTCAATTAACGTTTCTATCATTTCAAATACTTCTTCCAAACATACCAACCAGCAATACCTAATACGCCGGCAATAACTAAATCTTGATTATCTAATTGCTTATTTTGTGTTATTACGCCATTTTCGGCATTAATAATTACATCTGGATTATCGGTTGCATTATTTATTACTGTTCCGATATATGCCCCACCAAAAAATGCTCCTACAACTCCCAAAACTACCGGTAACATAAAAAGACCTCCTAAACATAAAATACGTGGTTTCCAATCTCTGCCGTTTTTGTTAATCTATCCGCCCAATACGGTTTTATTGATTTTGCGTGATAATGCGTTGCCCCGCCTGAATAGTCGTGCAAACCCTCATTTAATGCCGTTGTTGCCAACTGATGCAAGTACGCAAATATAAAATCACTATCAACTGTTGCATTAATCATTTGATTATAATTTGATAATTCTGTTTTATTTGTTGTGCCGACTGTTTTTGCATTCCAGCAACTGAATTGATACGGTTTTAATACAACATCTTCAACTGTTGCCCCGTACCAACCGCCCTTTTTAACCCTGTTTAAAATTGTTGACATGACCGCCTGTTGACCGGTTGACGTTTCGCCCCTCGCCTCACCGTATACCGTCCTTGCTAATAAATCAATTTCACGCGCTTTTGCTGTATCGTTTGTTGTTGTATATTCTTTTCTTAACATTCTATACCCCCAATAAACACCCAATATCAAAATAATTGTTTCACCTGCTTTATTGTACTTCATCTGTCGCCTACTCCGTTATATACGGATTATCTTCCCGAATTTCGTCTTTTTTAGTTAGCCAATTTTGTTTTGCTTCAATAGTGCGTTCGTCTTCTTCCCCATATCTTGCCCTATTTTCATCGTAATCAAATTTAATCGGATCAGCCTGTTCAATATATAGGTTTTGACGCCGTTTTTTAATTTCATCATTTAATTCATCAATTGTAGGTTCTGGAAGTTTAACAACACAATATTCATCATCAATTTCTTGAATAGTATATTTACCGCTTAAATTACACCATTCAGCAACTTGTGAATATTCCTCTTGCTTTTCTTCAATTTCTGATTTTTTTATTTTCCAATTTTCGTATGACATTGTTAAACCTCCTAATAACCGATTGCAAACCAAGACACTTTGAATTGAGCAATTCCCCCATATCTATCCCATTGAAAACTTGTAGAAGTTTGATTTTCAATATAGCTACAGTTTGCTGACTGATTATTGTCGATGAATTGTGTAAATACTTGATAAGAATCTCCACTTGTAAATGCGGTAGGTAACGTTACTGTCATTTTTGAACCACTCGCTTGTGATTCCCCATGCTGCATAATTAATCCATTAGAGAATTTTATTGCGTTTCCATTAGCGTTACTTATTAAAGTAGCCAATCCGTTACCACTTGATGATAAAACTGATTTAACAAATGCCGTTGTTGCAATTTCTGTTGAATTACTGTTTGAAGGCGGTGTGATAACGCTAGTTGATGTATTACCGCTACTGTCAATTCCTAAATCAATAGTATTGAATACATTTACTCCATTAACCGTACGTCTTAAACCGTATGTATTGCGCAAAAGTCCGTTTGTCAAGTATGATATTTGTTGATACGCCTTTAAAGACTCATCAGAATTATCTACATTAAATGTAACCCAATACATATTGTTATCCGGCAATGTTGATACATCTGCGGTTACATTCTTATCAATATTACCGTTAATTGTCATATTATTATTAACGGTTAAATTTGATGTAATGGTTGTTCCTGCTACTGTTGCATTTCCGGTTGAATTTAAACCGGCAACACTGGTTGTACCTGCTACTGTTACATTGCCGGTGGAATTTAATCCGGCAACGCTAGTGTTTCCGCCAAATGATGCACTGCCGGTTACATTTAAACCGGCAACGCTAGTGTTTCCGCCAAATGATGCATTACCGGTTACATTCAAACCGGCAACGCTGGTTGTACCTGCTACTGTTACATTGCCGGTGGAATTTAATCCGGCAACGCTAGTGTTTCCGCCAAATGATGCACTGCCGGTTACATTTAAACTTGATGATTTAATTTCGCCGGTAAATGTTTTATTACCTGCAATTGTTTCATTGCCTGTGTTATGAACAACTAAATTATTTTGTGCCGAATTATCAATAACTCTGTTTCTCATGCACAAGCTCCTTTAATTGAACAATGCAACTGATACTTTTTGTCCTGATGTACCGTATATGTTAAAACTTGTTGACAAGTCCATGTCAAAAACGGCTTGCGGTTGCAATTCAAAAGTATTATTAGCAAATAAAAATACACTTGATGTATCACTTGAATTTTGAATGACAACTCTTTTATATCCTTGCGAATTAACAGGTAAAACACCATTTGCCGGAAATGTTTGTAAACTTGCGGATATATTTGTATAAGGATAATTTGAAACATTAACCGTTCCGGATACTGTCAACCGGTCATCTTGAATTGTACCTACTGCGGTTGCAATAACAATGTTAATGTCTGAATTTGTCGTATTTGTTATTGTTACTGATGGTAATTGTTCCGGATATGTTATGCACAAGCCTAAATTAAATTCTGTTTCCGTTGACAATGCGCCAAAACGAAACAATAAATCGGATGAATTAACCGCATTTGATTCTAAAATACGTATCGTGTTATATGATTGATATAATGTATAACTTTTATTTGCCGGAACTGTTATTTTATTCTGCCGGTATGAAATCGGTGTTGTACTGTTATTAATTGCCATTACTTTTTACTCCCAAAATATACCCATGTTACAAACCCAATTAAAGCGTATAATGCGTACGTTTTAACCGCTGAATTTGTCGCTTGCTCTGAATTATAAGCTTGCGCTAACGATGATGTTACTAATTCTGTTTGCTGTTGTGAACTGCCGATTGTTTCTTGTATCCATTTAAACGTATCATTAAATAAATTGTTTGACTGGTCCAAAACTGCATTAATCAATGATGTTGTAGAATTTGTTAATTGCTTAGTAATATCTATTGTTCCATCAATTAAATCATTTGTTGTTTTACCTGCTTCGTTTACAAAATCCAAAGAACCATCAACAAATGTACCGGCAATTTTATTTGATTGTGTCATTAAATCATAAGCGCCATCAATTAATGTATTTGTTGCTTTATTATTTTCCGCCATCAAATCAAGTGAACCATCAACAAATGTATTATTTGTTTGCGTAATTGCCGAAATTAAAGCGTTTGCTGTGTCTTCGCTTAATCCGTCAACCGTAATATTACCGCCTGCAATCATGTTTTTATCAGAACCACCGCCCAATTCTCCACCGCCAAAATCTATTGCAAAATTTTGACTGTTATCGTTTAAATTAGTTGTTGAACTTGATTTGCTTGATGATGAAAAAAGACCCATTATTTGCCCCCTTTCCACAACTTAACAATAATTATACCACCGGCAATTATGGTTAAAATTTTAACTAATCCGAATTGTCTATCAGTTTTATTACCACCTACAATTTTATCCCCAAGTGTTACCGCCCCTGTCATTGCGGAAGATGTAGATGCTCCAAAATTGTTTAAAAAATCCAATGCGCCAATACTTGCGTTGACGTCCCTCAAAACTCCGGCGTTTGAACCGCCGGAATTTGAGGTGTTTGTTGTTGCTGTGCCTGACGTTGACATTTAAACCCCTATTTCAAAATTTTAACTGCCATCCGATAGACCAGCAATGCGCCAATCGTACCACCAATAACAAGGAGAACATTTTTTGCATTGTTGGCTGTAACTGCATTTAAACGATTTTGTTCAATCGTTGAATCTGCTATACTTTGATTGATTTGTGCCTGCTCTTTTTGTGCTTCGGCTGTAAAATAAGAACTTGCAATAGTCGTTACACTTTGCAATGCTTTGTCAAACCATGACCCATTATTTGTATTTTCTGCCATGATTACCCCCTTTATTATACGCTACGAGCTGTTGCGTCAACTAATGTATAACCGGTTGTCGGTGCTGTGCTGAATGATGTTTTAAAACGCATATCAGTAACACCTACCATCGAAAGAACGTCATTTGTACCGCCATCAGTAAATGAATAATTGAAAACGCCTGAAACTGGACCAAAACCACGTTCGGCAATTAACATATCATTTGCATTTTTTGAAACGTTTTGAATAACAGGTTGATTGTTTACTAATGCTTCACCGGCTGAAATAACACCTGTTGCGTCTGGAATTGCTAATGTGAACAATCTACCCATTGCCGAATCACGTGGCAATGTGTCAACTTCGCTTGTACCGGTTGTTGTGAATGATTGAGCATAGGATAATAATTTTGTTTTTAAAACTGTAATATTGACGCCTGCTCCTTTATCAACACGTTCTGTATATGCTTTTACGTCTGTAACATTCGTAATTGTTGCCCCGCACTGAATTTGAATTTGAATGTTAGTCAACGGCTGATATTGTCCATTTGATTTGCTGAAACCATCACAACCAATAGCAAATGAATCTTCTGCTGCTGGTAATTTATAAATTAATGGTGCTACTAACAATGGAAAAACATTAACCGGTGTTGTAGTGCCAACTTGTGGGCCTAAACTTGAATATACTTTTATTAAGTTAGCCGGTGAAATATTTAAATATTCTTCACCATTCATTAACAAACTGATGTTTGAAATTGAACTTTGAATATTTGCCAATGTAGCCGGTGCGCCGTTGTTTGTAAATTCCAAAAACATTTGCGTAATAGTGCTAAATGATGGAATTGATAACGTGATTAATTTTCCAGATGAAACACCGTCTGATGTATGTGATAACATTTTGCGTACTGCCATGTTATATCTCCTTTTTAACCTCTGCGTTCTTGAATTTTGTTATATAACCAAATGCCCAACATGCAAGCGCCTGCTGTCATTACGATTTTTGAAACATTGTTTTTCATTTTTTTTGTCCTTTCATTAAAAAAACCCGAATCCAAGTATATTTATAACACACTTTTTTTCGGGTTTTTCCTATGTAACATAACTTAATGTAGAAAAATCACTTTTTTTCAAAAAAATTTATATTTCCGTTTAAGTCTTTGAAAAAATAAGAATAATTTTGCATTGATAAAAGCTTATCTTTATCCCTGACAATCTGTGTTGCCTCGTTAATGTCCGCCAATTCTGACAATCTGAATATGTATATACCGGATAAATTCGCCCGTATACCAATATCAACCGTTTTTATTCGTTGACTGGCAACAATCATGTTTATTCCTCTATCTCTGCCCATTTTTGCAATAGTCAACGCCCCATGTGCCGGATTTAATCTTGATGTTCCGGACGGTATGCCCTCTTGTGCCTCATCAATTAAAACCGTTATTTTTGCCATATGTTGCACTTTGTATCCGGCTTGCATTTTAAAAATTTCAGAACATAAATCAGATAATTCTTTAACGGCATTTGACAAATTCGGTACGTATACGATGTGAAAACCTGTTGCAAATTTTTTTGACATAACACGCTTAAAATCGGCTATTGTTTGCACAATAACACGATTTTTAAGCCATTTCTCCCGTATCCATTCTTGCTTTGGGTCAAAAACAATTAAACGGTTGCATGATGTTATTAAACTTCTTGCTTTGGTTGTTTTTCCGCAACCGCTTGCGCCGAATATTCCGATGCGTTGCCCGTCTGTGTTTGTTTGAACCGTTTTGTTACTCTTTTGATTTTTTGCCATAGGTCGCCCCCTAGTTTACGCTTTGTTTTTTCGGCGTATATATCCGAACTTTTAAACGCTAAAAATTGAATCATTAAAATTGTTTCTGCTAATCTTGATGTTGTTTTATCAATTAAAAACCGTAAAAATTCGTATTTTTGCGCCTGCTCGTATATCCGGTTTGCCGTTATTCTTGCCCCTCGCTCCTCACTTTCCTTAATTGCTATGGATTGAATGCCGGTGCGGTCTGTCGCATATTGAAAAATTGATTTAAATTGTTGATAAAATTCTTCTTGCGTGTAAAAATTAGAAAAATCCGATACCAAAACCATTTCCGGCGTTTGTTCCGGTTGAATTGTCAACTGTTCCGGATTGATTTGAATCCCGTCGTCCATCATCATTTCTTGCATGTGTTATTTCTCCTTTCTGTGCCTGCTGATGTTGTTCTTGTGTTAATGGGTACATGTGAATGACGCCATTTGTCCACGCCTTGCCGGCGGTTAATTGTTTTCCTGCTTCCCAACTGTCCACTTTGGAAAGTTTTGCATGATGTCCATTCGGACAGAATGTGTATAAAATACCGTTTTTATTCGTCCTGTAAGTGGTCGTTTGACCACATACCGGACATTTTCCCCTGCTAAAATCACTTTTCATCGTTTTCCTCAATAATTAATGTAACCTTATAAGATTTTGTTTCATATGAGATGTCATATTTTTCAGAAAGACACATTAATTCAAAAATATCTTCATTTTGCATATTTGCTATCATTAACATTTTAGCAATTAAATTTATCACATGTTCTTTTTTTAGTTTTTCCATTTTTTTTCTCCGTTGTTAAAATTTTTTCTCATACCTAAAATCACACTCCATTTTTTGCCGAGCATTTACAACCTACACGTACGCACATACGCGTACGCATAAGCGCACGCCTGCACACGCCCACATTCTTTCAAAAAATTCTTTATTTTTTTTATTATTTAGGGTGCAATTTTTGCACCCTCCCCCCGGTGCAAATTTTGCACCCTTAACACAAGCCTGTGGATAACTCACTTTTTTACTTAAAAAACAATACTTTAAATCACGAAAAAACGCCGTTTTTCGTGATTTGCCTGTGGATAACTCTGTTGATAAGTCATTTTTTATCATATTTTTCAATCCTTTATTCGGGGTTATAATTAATAAAATATCCGTTGCTTGTAGTGCGTCCAATAATGCCCTTGTAAAATCTTGTTTGTTTTGTTAAATAACCATATTCTTCTAATCGTTTTACGGCATAAATAGCACTTCTTTTGCAACAACCAACATCTTCTGCTATTTTATCATAAGCAGGCCAACAATACCCTTTTTTGTTTGAACGATAATTTAATGATGCCAATACAAGAATATCCGTTTTTTTCAAACGTGTATCCCCTAACGCTCTTGCTGGTATGTTAACAATATTTGCCATTTTACTAACCTCTAACTGGTAGTTAATATTTTTACTAACCATAAATTAGTAAAAAGTACTTGTCAAGAACTTTTTTTTATGTTATATAACATAATGTGCTGTTGAACATCTTATATAGGCTCCTAAAATATTCTTTTTGTTACGTTATAATAAAAATTTTATCCTCTACAAAAAAATATGGAGGATAACATGAATTTTCAAAACTATGTAAATTTAGCAAAAGTAAAAAATAACATTTCTTCAAACAATAAAGTTGCAAAATGTATAGGCATTTCAAGTGCTGCAATAACAAATTTCTGTTTAGAAAAATCAACACCTAGCCCACATACCGTTTTAAAACTTGCAAACCTTGCCGGACTTGATGAAAAGGAAGTGTTTTTAGAATTAATGCTTTCAAAATACGGCAAATTTGAAAACGTGAAAAAAGTCTTAATTGACATTAAAAATATTACTTGTAAAAAGTAAAAAATTTTTATTTTATAGCATTTTATCAAATACTAACTATTAACCTAGTAGAGTGATAAAATTTTTATTATGTTAACTAATATACAAGGTTTTAAACCCAAAACTTGAAGAAGTTTTTTCAAGCATTTGAATTGTCATTATAATTATAAATCGTCAAAAAAATACAAATATTGTTGTTTTAATAAAGATGATTTTTAAAGCAAAATCTTATAGATAATCATACAAATCCATAACAAGAACGCTGAAATTTGATGTAAATGTTTACATAAATTTTATCCTGTATGTCTTTTTTCTTGAAAAATCAATCATTTTTTGATATAATCCATTACATTGAGGTGTTATGATGTCTTTACTTTATTCAATCCTTTCCAAAGAACAAAATTGGCAATTTGATGCTGAAAATAATCAAATGATTTTTCAATGTCCTGATGTGTATCAAGATTGGCAAAACAGTACTTTTGTTTTTTTGGATTTATTGCACTTAAAACCTTATACGTACCAAAATCGTTTGGCATTAACTCAAAATGAATACAATCAGTTTATCAAACAATCTAAACGGTTAAAGTTTTTACGCTCTTTACCAAACGAGTTACGTTATTTATATCAATTAAATTATTGGAAATCTGTTTCAAATCAATCTTTTATGGCGATTAATCTGTCTGATTTAACCGATAAATCATTGCAAAAATTAAAAAATTACTTTGATGAACATCATATTGCTTATACACAAAAAAACAAACAAATTCATATTTCTAAATATGATTATGTTCATCTTTATAAAAATTTAGATGGTTTTAAAGCTCTCATTCCTGCCATTTGTTATAAAACGGATACTATTATCCCTTTTACAGCCAAAGAATGGCAACATCATTTTAAACAGACAAAATTATTCGGCCGTTTGTTTTCTGATTCAGCTTATTATAAACAAACATTATACCAAAGCACTGTTGATCATCCGATTAATATGTTTATTTTAAGAAACAATCAATTCTTAACTTTATTAAAGCAAGATGAACTCAAAACAACAAATATGTATGTTGATTCATCAACTGATACAAACAAACGTCTTGATGAAATTGACGCGTTGGGACTTTATTCTTGGCCAGGGGATTTTATTAATCTGCATACGAAAACACTTCATAGTTATAATTTTATATCTACCCTACTCCATGAAATCAATCATCGGACACAATTTTTGAGTGATTTGGAATATAAGTCTTTTGCTATTAATCAAGTGATGGAAGCTTCTTCAACGGCTGTCAGTATTATTAACGAAATAAATCCGCCATACGATAAGATTTATGACGATTGTTTTGATTTTATTGAACAAAATTTAGATAAAAACACTTATAAGAAATATCTTTTAAACACCTCTTTGCCGGAACAAAGACTGTATTCGTTAGATTATTTAATCAAAGCCGAAGCCGAATTAAAAATGCATCAATGTATTACGGAAATGTATTTAGCTAAAGATCGTTCCTCACTTTATGATGTTTTGATAAAACACAAAATTTCACTGGATAGTCATGATTTTAATGATTTATGTGAGGATATAGATTATTGGAAAAATTATAATCTAAATCACTATCTGACATTGTCCAAAGAGGAAAAATATCCAAATGAAAACAATGCGATTTTACAGGAAATATTCAATTTGAACATCCATACGTCTCCAACGGCGCTTTTTACCGTTGATGAGTTGAAGCAGCTTGGTTTTGATACAAAAGATACAGCCCCTACTCCATTAAAACTTAAATATACCTATCAAGGTATCACTCCTGAATTGTTAGAAGAAGCAACGACTGATTTTAATCAGGGAAATGTTAATGCTTTAAATAAAAAATTAGTTGCTTTACAAAAGGTTAATCCCATCTTACAAGGCATTTATTGGGAACCTGGTGATTTTGAAGCTAAAGATATTTTAAATGTCTTTCAATCAATGGCAGAAAATAAACCAATTTCAAACATTCTTTCACAACTCAACTTTAATATGACAGATAAATCAAAGTCTATTCAGTCGGCACAAAATAAAGTTATTCAAATCAGAGGTCAGCGTCAAAGATAATTTTATTCTTCTGATATGATTTCCAATCCGTCATAACAAGGATAAACGTTTTTCGGTAATTCACGACATAAATCATCGTAATCCATCATATTACCCATATGGGTCAAATATGTTTTTTGAGCGTTAATGTGTTTTATCCAATCCAAAGCAATATCCAAATGAATGTGTGTACGGCATTCAATACGAGAAACAACGCCCAAAATCCATAAAGATAAATTTTTTAAATAAGGAAAAGCTTTGTCATCTAACTCTGTCCAATCCGTTGTATATGCCATATTATTGATTTTGTAACCGTATGAAATACCGTTTACGCCATGACTTTGTTTCAATGGTGTTATTGTATTCGTTCCGATAAAAAAAGCTTGATACGGCTCAATAATATGAATCTCAAACAAATCTTTATGAATATTATTGTCAAATAAATAATATAATAACCGTTGAAATTCTTTTAAATCATATTCGGAAATATAAATCGGTAAATGTCCACCTTGTTTTTTGGAAATCATAACCAATTCATTTGCGCCACCCATATGGTCATAATGGTCATGCGTATACAAAACGGCATCAATTTTCGGAATGCCGACACTTAATAATTGTGTACGTATATCAGGACCTGTATCTATTAATATATTTTTTCCGTCATCGGTCAAAATAAGAGCTGAAGTTCTTAAACGATGATTTTTAGGATTGTTTGGATTTACATTACCAAATCCGTAAGCCAAAGATGGTAAACCGCCGGAAGGACCACATCCTAATATTTTAACTTTCATTTTAACCTGGCTCCTTTAAAAACAATTGTTTAAAATTATCTGTTGTTGCTTTATCAATTTCTTCCAAAGTTACTTGTTTTAATTCTGCTAATTTTTGGGCTGTATGAACGACATAAGCCGATTCATTGACTTTACCGCGGTACGGAATTGGCGCTAAATAAGGAGAATCCGTTTCAACCAACAATCTGTTTAACGGTATGGTTTTAAATATTTCTTGTAAATCAATGGCTTTTTTAAATGTAACAATGCCGGATGCAGAAACATACAATCCCAAATCCAATGCAAAATCAGCCATATTTTGAGAGGCTGTAAAACAATGCAATACACCCCCTGCTCTTAATAATCCACCGTTATAAGCTGATTTCAAAATGGCTTTTGTGTCTTCTTCTGCCTCTCTGGTATGAATAATAATCGGTAAATGTAAAAGAGAAGCCAACTCAATTTGTTTTTCAAAAGCCGATATTTGACTTTCTTTCATGTCTCCTCCGTAATAATAATCCAACCCGATTTCACCCAGGGCAATCAATGACGGTAATTCAGCATAAACGGCTCGAGAGCGTTTTTCATTATATTTGGTTGCATTTTCAGGATGGATACCAAAAGCCCCATAAACATTTGGATATGACATCATCATTTTTAAATCCTGTACATCTTCGTAATCGCAAGCAACCGTTAAAACATCGGTTACATTCGCTTGTTTTGCCCGTTGCAAAACATCTTCAACAGCACTTTGTTCATCATTCAAAGCACCTATTCCTAAATGGCAATGACTGTCTATCATTAATTTAATTCTCCGCCAATACGTAATAATGTATTGATAATAATTTGTTTTTTATCTAAATATAAAGAATTGGTTTTTCCAAATAAAGCTTGTATATCAAAATATAAATCTGTTAATAATTCCCCTTTCGGATGACAGGAAACAGCATAACGACGGGTTTTGTCAAGTAAAATATGATTTAAAAAGCTTAAAAACAAATCGTATGTTACTTCATCTTTTGACACATCTTCGGCAAATTTATTCAGTTGTTCAATATTGACCTGTTGCAAGGGAACCAAAAAAGCATTTATTTTTTGATATAATTCAATACCGTTTTGCTGATAAATCATATCAGCCATTCCAAAAGAACCATTTGACAATTCAGCCATCAATTCGGGTGCTTTGCAATTCGGATATGTTTTTTGAATATAAGCAACCGTATTTTCAAATGTTTCCAATGGAAAAATAATTTTCCGACAACGGGAACGAATGGTTGGTAATAATTTACCTGTATTTTCAGAAATCAAAATAATGACACTACGTTCATAAGGTTCTTCTAATACTTTCAACAATGCATTGGCAGCATTGATATTCATATCTTCTGCTAACGATACAATTAAAATCCGAAATTCCCCTGCTCCTGGTTTTAATGATAAGAATTGGATTCCCTCCCGAATATCATCAACCGTAATTTCTTTTTTACGAGCAACCGTTTTGGCATTTTCTTCAACTTCTTTACCGGCCAAAATCATTTTTTGGATTTCTTTTTTTGCTTCTTCCGTTAAACCGCATTCAATCCACTTAATTTGTGAATTATAAGCATAATCTTCTGCCCAATTGCCTGATGTTAAATAATGTGCCAAAGAAGAAACAAAGGCTTTCTTACCAACACCAAACGGACCACTAATCAGCCATGAACCACTGATTTTCCCTTTTTGAATAACCCTTAAAATCTGTTCTTTGGGTGTCATAATTCAAGCCGTTCCTTTATTGTTTGAATAATATCCTGATGCACTTTATCAACACTTTGATTGGCATTAATAACAACGTATCTTTTTTTATCTTGTTCACTTAAATATAAAAATCCTTTGCGTAGATTTTTATGAAAAGAAAAATCCATATCTTCAAACCGTTGTTCCGTATTACCGTTTCTGGTTCGACTGCGTGTTAATCCGATATGAGGATCAATATCAAGAATAATAGTTAAATTCGGATGAAATGTACCTGCAATTAAAGCATATAAATCACTGGCCTGTTTATATACTGTTTCATCAAATCCATATCCGAAACATTGGTACGCAATTGTACTGTCTGCAAAGCGATCACAAATAACCACATCCCCTTGTTGAACGGCCGGTATGATTTTTTTGACTAAATGATCACGTCTTGCAGCCGAAAACAATAATAGTTCGGTTAATCTGTCCCATCTGTCTTTTGAACCGTTAACCAACAGATTGCGGATTTCTTCTGCTCCTGCACTACCTCCGGGTTCACGTGTTCGGACAACATTTTTACCTTGTTTACGCAACCAATCTTCCAATAAGGCTATTTGAGTGGTTTTGCCTGCCCCCTCACCGCCTTCAAACGTGATAAACAAACCTTGTGTCATAGAAAATTGCTCCTTATTTGCTAAATAAAGATGTCAAAATATGTTTCATTTTTCCCCAATAACCAACCTTTTCAATTGATTTGGAAGCGATTAAATTAATCCGTTTAACACTCTCATCCGTTTCAATTTTCAGTTCACCGATTTTTTGACCCTCTTTAACAGGAGCTTGTACGGGTGTATCATAGCTTAACGTCATTTTTGGCTGTGCTTTCCGACCTTTTGGCGTTGTCATTGTATAAGATTGAGCAGAAACAGCCTGTACGGTTTTATCAACGCCTAACCAAACAGGAATTTCTTCAATGATTTGTCCTTTGGTTACAATTTCTTTGTTTTCAAAACTCATAATACCCCAGTTCATAATTTTTTTAGATTCACTGGTGCGATCTTTCATACTTTTTAAACCATTGATAACCATAATTAAACGCCGACCATCCGGTGTTTTGGCAGAAGCAGTCAAACCATAACCGGCCTCGCTGGTATGTCCTGTTTTTAAGCCGTCAGCCCCTGGTAAACTATAAAGTAACGGATTGCGGTTCCCTTGTTCAATATTGTTAAATTTAAAAGATTTTTCTGAATATATCGGATAATAATCAGGAAATTCATTGATTAATATTTTAGCCAATTTTGCCAAATCTTTTGCACTCATGGCATGTCCGTCAGCCGGCAAACCTGTTGCATTTTTGAAAGACGAATTTTTAAGACCGAGTTCTGTTGCTTTTTCCGTCATCATTTCAGCAAATGCTTCTTCCGAACCTGCCATATTTTCCGCAACGGTAATACAGGCATCATTACCGGATTGGACGATAATTCCTCTTAATAAATCACGAACTTTAACCCGTTGATCAATGTTTAAAAACATAGTAGAACTACCGCTTTTGGCCCCACCTTTTCGCCATGCGTTTTCTGAAACAATAAATTCTGTATCCAGTGTGATTTTGCCGTTTTCCAATGCATCAAAAATCATATAAGCCGTCATCAATTTACTCATTGAAGCAGGCGGCATTGGCTTGTCAGCATCTTTTTCAAACAAAACATATCCCGTATTAGCATCCATAAGCAAAGCGTGTTTTGCCAACGTTTCAAAGGCATATCCGGACATTGAAAAAGCACATAATCCGATACTGGCTAAAATTGATAATTTATTCATTATATTTCCTCGCTTATTCTAAAATAATTCTTGCGTCAGGATACCCTGACAAATGGATTTTGTCAAGTACATTTGCACTTTCGTTATGTGTTTTAAACGGTCCAACTCTGACAGAATGTAAAATCAAATCATCTTTTACTTTATCTTTCACAATTAAGTTTTTGTAATTGCTTAATTTTTTCTTGATTTTTTGAATTGATTTTTCTTGTGAGAAAGCCCCGATTTGAACATAATATTTAGGCGCATTATCAGCACCGGAATAAATAATTTCATCTGAACTCATTACTATCGGTTCATATATATTTTTAGGTTTTGAAACGGTTTTGAGTGATTTAGTTTGAGTTGGTTTTGATTTTGTTGATGAATCAACCTTTTCTTCCTGATAAGATTTTGTTTCCAACTTTAAATTTTGAACTGTTTTTTTATCTAATCCGGGGTATAAAATAGCATCAGCATTTAACACTGTTTCCCCTGATGTGGTTTGCTTGCCGGACGATTGAGAAAATGAAGACGGTGTGTTTTGGCGCTGTATTTTAGATTGTTGAACCGATGGCTTGCTCATTTCGGGTACATTTAACGGCGATGTAATAGATTTAATCTGATATTTCCCCTGTTTTTGCAATTGTTGTTTTAGTGCCTGACTTTCCAATGCCATAATTTCTATTTGAATTGGTGTTACTTCTGTTTTGGAAAAATTCAAATAGTTTGCCGTTGCTTCCGAAACATCCATAATCCGATTATTATCGTATGGTCCTCGATCATTAACACGCACATAAGCCGTTGCCTGATTTTTCAGATTGGTAATACGTACAATGGATGGAAGTGGTAGTGTTTTATGCATGGCGGTCATTTTTTTTGCATCGTATTTTTCGCCGTTTGCCGTTAATGGATTATGTTTATCTGCTGTATACCAAAAGGCATCACCACTATCAAAATAATCGTAATTTTCTGCCGGTGTATACGTTACACCATCAATTTCATATGGAGAACCAACCATATAAACACCGGTGTTTGTCTTGGGCTCATAACTGCCGACCGACCGAAATAAAATACCATTATCCGAACAGCCGGATAAAGTTAAAAAAGAAAACAAAAGCAGATAATGAGCGTGTTTCAGTTTCATTTTATTTCCCTTTCAATGATTGAATTAATTGAGCCGATGGGTATCCATCTACATCTAAACCGTTTTTTTGTTGATACAAACGAATGGCCTTGCGTGTATTTTTACCCAATATTCCGTCAACCGTACCCGCATATAAATTGAGTTCAATTAAGCGAGATTGAATAAATTTCATATCATCCCTTGAAATTTTAATTTCTTTTCTCGGAGTACAAAATTGTGTAGATTTGCCGGATATTCTGTCAGATAAAGCACCCACAGTTAATGCATATAAGGTTGAATTATTCCAACGCATAATCAAATCATAATTAGAATACGTCAAAAAAGCCGGTCCGTCAATACCTGTCGGCAATACCAATTTTGCCGTTAAATTTTGTTCAGAATCGCTGCGTTTTTCTTCACAAGCAGGTAAAACACCTCTTTTTTCCCATTCAGCTACTGTCATTTTGTTATTTTCCGGAATGCTTTTCCAATTCAACGGTTTTGTTATCTTGACTTCATAGCCCCAACCGTATTGATTATTCCAACCCATTTTAGACAGATAATTACCGGCGGATGCAAAAGCATCATGTAACGAATAAATCACGTCACGTCTACCGTCCGAATCGGCATCAACAGCATAAGCGGCATAAGTTGTCGGCATAAACTGGAAATTTCCGAATGCGCCTGCCCAGGACCCTTTAAACCGTGTTGTTTCTCCTTTTTCTATTAATTTTAACAATGTAATCAATTCATTCGTAAAAAATGAACGACGACGTTTATCGTAAGCGAGTGTTGCCAAAGCGTTGAGTGTATCAATTTCACCTTTAAATGTTCCATAGTTTGTTTCTAATCCCCAAAATGCCAACAAAAACTCAGCCGGAACACCGTATTTTTCAGCAGTTTTTTTAGATAATGTTTTGTATTTTTTAGACATTTTTATACCGTCTTGAATACGTTTTTCTGTTAAAGTTCTGTCGGTATAATCCCAGAAAGTTAATAAAAATTCACTTTGTTTTTTATCCGAATCCAAAACGTGAGGTAAATATCGTAATTTTGGGACGATTCGCTTTAAAAACGAATCGGAAATACCTTTTTTACGGGCAATTTGATGAAAATTCTTCTTCCACTGCAAAAAAGTTTCAGCAGGTACAGAATCAGTTGTTTGTTCAGCTAACACATTAACATTGAATGATAACAATATGAATAATAAAGATAAAGATTTTAACAAAATATTTTTTTGAGACATTCTAAGAGTTCCTTTTCAATATAATAAAATAACTATAATACATTTTTTAAAAAAAATCACTTGATTTTTTATTTTTTTTGTGTCATAAGAGAGAAAGCCAAGAACGACAGACAATATTACGGATGGGTGGTCGAGTGGTTTAAGGCTCCGGTCTTGAAAACCGGCGTGGGGGTAACTCCACCGTGAGTTCGAATCTCACCCCATCCGCCATTAAAAAACGCCTATTTTTAGGCGTTTTTTTTATGCGGATTGAGATTTGGACTCACGGGCGTGAGTTCGGAACGAAAAAAAAGACAGACGGGAGTATGTCGGTTTTGCGGAGCAAAATTTTTTGAGTTAATGTCCTGAAAGGACAGCCCTTTATGGGTGAGCGATAGCGAATAATCTCACCCCATCCGCCATTAAAAAACGCCTATTTTTAGGCGTTTTTTTTATGCGGATTGAGATTTGGACTCACGGGCGTGAGTTCGGAACGAAAATAGAGATAGATAGGAATATGTTAAATTTCAATAAAGTTGATTATATTTTATATCTTTAAAATAACAATAATTAATCTAAAAAATAATAAAATTATCTATCTAATCAATGATTTTTAAAATATAAGGTTTAAAATCGTTGCATATTAACCTCCCTTTATTTGCAACACTTTTTTTCAATTTATACCATTTTTTTTAATTTGCATTGGTTGGCAGATTTTCAAGTGTTGTCTTAAAATGGCTTAATTCTCTCCATACCCGTGAAATCGTTGCAAATAAAGGGACGTTTTGTTACAATCATTTTATTCACATATTTAACGGGAGCTGTTAATGAAAAAAAATTTAAAAATCAACGAATTGGGAAGGTCTATGATTGAGATGTTGGGCGTTCTTGCCATTATTGGGGTGCTTTCAATTGGGGCGATTCAGGGCTATAAATATGCTTTCAATAAATACAATGCAAATGAAACCATTAATGAACTTAATCTACGTGCAAATGACATTTCTCAACGTATGGAACGATTAATTGAGCTTCATCATATGGGTGAAATCAATATGGAAATGGGTCCGACAATGCGAACAGGATATCCCGTCAGAGCCCGAATGAGCCCTCAATATACGGATTATTTTGAAATGTTTGTGTCTGATGTCCCTTCGGACGTATGCAAATTATTATTACAAAGTCAGTGGCAAGCACCGTATTCTATTTTTGTCGGCATTACAGAATATAAAGCTTCCGTTGATATTTGTGGGGAAGCTGAAAAAGTAGAATTAGCCTATGAATTTCATAAAGATTTATTGCAGGCAAAAGATATTCAAGAAGAAGAGCGTCATGAAATTATGCGTTGCCGTCATTCTAATGATTGTAATTGTGGAACGTGTAACACGCAAACAGGGTTATGTGAATCAGAATGTAATGCAGACCAAAAATGTGTTAAAGATTTTAACGAACCTGAATGGATGATGTGTTGTAACAAAGATAATATCGTTGGTTCATATTGTTGTGTGTATGTATCAGAAAGTGGGGAATGTTGTGATTGGGAGGGTAAATGTTGTCCACCTGAAAAACCGCTTATGGGCACAAATGGAACGTGCTATTCTTGTGATACACCAACCGCAGTAACGGTTAGCGACACAAACCGGTGTACAAGTGTCTGTCCAAAACGTTATATTAATAGTACCGCAGATAAAAAATGTATTTTATGCGGAGTTGCTGGAACAAGTATGGAAAACAAGCCATTATATAATTATCAAGGTAATTGTTACAGCTGCGATTATAATCAAGGATTTGATATGGGCAACCATTTAGGTGCAACTTTTTGGAAAAAATGTGCATCTACTTGCGATAATCGTCGTCCTGTTAATCAAATGTGCTATCCTGCGTGTAGTGGTGATACACCTTTAATGGGAACAGATGGTAAGTGTTATGGTTGTGATGATGAAACTCATACAATTAAAATCGAATCATTAACTGACACTTGTGAAAATTTATGTCCTAATAGAAAAACAGTGAATTTGTATTGTAATATTGTTTGTCCATCAGATAAACCATTGCAAGATGTTTCAGGAAAATGTTATTCTTGTGATGATACAGCCATTGTTACTGTCGCTGATGTATCCAGTTGTAGCAGTATATGTCCAAAACGTTTTATAAATAGTAATGCAGATAAAAAATGTATTTTATGCGGAGTTACCGGAACAATCTTTGAAAATAAGCCATTGTATAATTATCAAGGTAATTGTTACAGCTGCGATTATAATCAAGGATTTGATATGGGTAACCATTTAGGCGCAACTTTTTGGAAAAAATGTGCATCTACTTGCGATAATCGTCGTCCTGTTAATCAAATGTGCTATCCTGCATGTAGTGGTGATACACCTTTAATGGGAACAGATGGTAAGTGTTATGGTTGTGATGATGAAACTCATACAATTAAAATCGAATCATTAACTGACACTTGTGAAAATTTATGTCCTAATAGAAAAACGGTGAATTTGTATTGTAATATTGTTTGTCCATCAGATAAACCATTGCAAGATGTTTCAGGAAAATGTTATTCTTGTGATGATACTGCTATTGTTACTGTTGCTGATGTATCCAGTTGTAGCAGTATATGTCCAAAGCGTTTTGTTAATAGTACCACAGATAAAAAATGTATTTTATGCGGTGTTGCCGGAACAAGTATGGAAAATAAGCCATTGTATAATTTTCAGGGTAATTGTTATAGTTGTGATTATAATCAAGGATTTGATATGGGCAACCATTTAGGTGCAAATTTTTGGAAAAAATGTACTGAAACATGTCCCGGTAGACAAGCGGTTAGAAATATGTGTAATCCCAAATGTCCGGATGAAACACCTTTAACGGGTACAGATGGAAAATGTTATGATTGCAATTATTCTGGTAAAGCATTAGCTACTCCTTGTTCCGATGTTTGTTCAAATCGGGAATTAGATGCTCAAAAAACATATTGTGTCCGTACATATTGTATTGACGGAACTTTTGCTGATAAAAGTGGTATTTGTCAACAATGCAACATTCAATCATTAATAGAAACATCAGAAGATGAATGTCAAAAATGTGTTAATCGGTCATATAAAGACGGACATTGTTATCCGCCAATGACAAGTTGAAATAATTACAATCTATTTGAATGCATATAGATATTTTATTAATTGTTTTTGTTTAAATGATAAGTATCATTTTTGTCTTTTACAAATGTTTCCACACCCCATTTGTCCCATTTTATTGTTATATGATTTGTGGTTTTTTCTAAAATGGTTGCTTTGTCATTGGTTTGAAAACGATGTATGCGTTTTTCCTCATCAAAAACAAGATAATCATTCCAAGAAGTATGAATAACATGTAATGCGCTATCAGGCGGACAATTAAGCGTATTTATATAGTTTTTTAATTTTTCAACATTAAGTATTTTGGATATGCCTTCACTTTGGGCAAGAGATTTATAACACTCGCACACATTTGAACAAGGTTTATCTTTTATGATTTGACGGAAAGCATCGTTTTGATAACGTTCAACGGAGTTGTTTTGTATTGGAACGTAATTTTCTGCTTTTTTTGCATTAGCTTTTTTATATAGAAGCGTATCCGGTAAGTTAGAAATTAACCCGTTATGTTTGATTGTGATATCATACCAAAAAGGCATATCTTCTGCATTGGGATAAGTTTCTACATACCGAATATTGTTTTTTTCAATAAAATCTCTTCTAATCATAGCGCAAGGATGTATGACGGGAACTTTTGTAAATGTCCAAATTTTTGCTTCGTCCGGATCAGTAGGAAATGGATATACTGTATGATTATGCTCAAAGACAAGCGGACATCCTGTTGCCGTAATGTGTTTATTTTCATCTAAAAAACGAACTTGTTTTTCAAAACGTTTTCTAAGTGAATAATCATCATCGTCCATACGGGCAATATATTTCCCACGTGCTTTATCTAATCCTCTGTTCAAACTATATGGTAACCCTTTGTTTTGTTCGTTTGTTAAAATGACAATGCGTTTATCCTTCTTGGCAAAGTTTTTTAAAATTTCAGCCGTTTTATCATCTGAACCATCATTGATAATAATCAACTCAAAATCTTTGAATGTTTGATTTAAAATAGAAGATATTGCTCTGGATAATAAATCTTTATCATCTTTTGAACGATTATAAGTACTCATAACAACAGAAATTGTTGGAGTATAGAAACGTTGAGACGCATACCGACAAAAATAATAGCTACAAATTGCAGAACCAATAAAAATTGCAATAATAAGCACATAGCGAAGAATAGATGAAAACGGTTTTTGAAACATGAAATAGTCTCCTTTTGTTTTTTATAGCGTATAAAATTATAATAAAAAACATTTTTTTGCAACCATTTTTTATGATGATTGAAAATATTGTTTGAGAAGTTGATTCCCATTTATTTAGCATTTTAAATAAATCTTGAAAAAAAATAGGAGTTGATATATAATCTTCGCAGTTCATAAAGGAGTAAAAATGACTGATATCTTTTATACGGCTCAAGATGTTTTAAATGCGTTGGCAAAATTTCCTGCCGGTTCCATTGAACGATCTGAAATTTTGGATAATCAGGAAAATCGTCAAAAAGTATTGTCTACCGGTACCAGTATGGTTTTGTACGCAGGGGAATTTCAAGAGGCACAGACTCCGTTGGAAAAATTGGAAAATATATATGTCGGTTTAATTGAACGATTAACGGCAAAAACAGGTGTTAGAGACGGATTAGGTAATTTAGGCGGATTATCTGAACGGACATCGGAAAGTGATTTTGCCTTATTGAATGAGGATGAGAAAGCGAAATTAATCGGTGTGAAAGATGATGTTGTCCGTAATGAAAACAATCAGATTGTCTTGACAAAAGATATGTCTGTTATTAGCCGTAATAATGTTATGCGTGAAGCACAGGAAGAGTTAGGTAATATTGGCGTTTCTTTAAATGTATTGGCATTTGATTCAATGATTTCGGTTCCGTTAGATGACGTCAAGGATGATAATTACATTTTAAACCGTTGGAATGGGCAGGGGATTTCTTATGCCATTTCTCCTTGTTGTTACTTGGTTCAGACACATGAATCGGTTTTAAACAAGATTGTGCATATTTCTAATGAAAATCATAGAGAGATGGAAACAGAAGTTGCTCATTTCAGAAAAATGAAATTGACAGAAGCATTAACTCATTTTGGCAAACCGAATACAGATGCGATTCATAAAAATGAGACAAGAGATATGAATTCAGATTATCGGTATCCGCATGAATGGTTATCTGCTTGGTATTTGGCTTCTGTTCAACTCAATCATCAGGGGGAAGATTTAAAAAAACTGGCCGTTCAACTGCAACAAAAAACGCCATATTTAATTGATTTTGAGCAAGCTGGAAAAGAGATGAAAATATCTACTGAAAAAATGAGTGGTATTTTGGGTATTTCAAAAGAAAGTATGACAGAGTTGATAAATGCTGTCAAAGAAACGTATGCCATTATGCAGATGACACAACAAAAACATCATACACGATAAGAAGGTAAAGAGGATAGAATGTTTATTTTAGCTATTGATACAACATCAAATTTATTAACAGTTGCATTGTACAAAGATAATGCTGTTTTGACCACACACTCTGTTTATATGGAAAGAGGACAAGGCGAAGCTTTGATGCCATTGTTGCAAAAAATGTTTGCAGAGGTTGGGTGTTCATTCAAAGAATTAGATATGGTTGTGTCAGCCGTTGGTCCGGGGTCGTTTACGGGCGTTCGTATCGGATTGTCGGTTGCTCGTGGTTTAGGGTTAGCATTGAATATTCCGGTTAAAGGTGTATCTAATTTTGATGCAATTGCTTTATCGGCACCAAAGCCGTGTGTTGTGGCATTAGATACCAAACGGGGAGATTTTTATGCACAAATTTATGATGAAAACAATATAACAGAAGCTTGTGTACTATCCCAACAGGCGGTTGAAGAATTGCATTTGCCGATTGTAACGGACAAACCTGAATTGTTTGATACGGACAAAGTTACATTATATCCAATGCCGGAAATAATGGCTGTTCAACTTATTCAAACAGTGTTAACCTATCCGGAACGCTTGTTTCCTGCCGAACCGCTTTATTTGCGGGAAGCAGATGTAACCGTTCAAAAGAAATGCAATTAACATAAAATGACAACATCTTTAACTAAAATGTTTAATCCTGTGCAATTAACATCTGCTTTTTGTGAAACGGCAGCAGAGATACACGCAACAGGTTTTGATTATCCATGGGATCAAGAATCGTTTGAATCCTTACTTATTTTGCCAACAACGGTTGCGTGGATTGATGAAAACGGTTTATTGGTTTGTTCACAAATTTGTGATGAAATGGAGATTTTAACGATTTGTGTAACTTCTGAAAAACGGCATCAGGGGTATGGTTTCTGTTGGATGAATTTTTTATTGCAATATGCACAAACAAATGGGATTAAACGTATTTTTCTGGAAGTTTCAACGGAAAATATCTGTGCAAAAAATTTATATCAAAAATGTGGATTTAAGGAAATAGGGATTCGTAAAGGATATTACAAAACAAAGACGGGTTTTTGTGATGCCATTTGTATGGAAAAAGAATTTTAAGTTTATCGTATTTCATAAAAAAAATCGGCTGACAAATATCAACCGATTTTTTTTGATGGTCAAACTTAAAGTTTTGAACAATAAGCTTTTCCGTCTTCAACATAGGCTTCACGGGCCACATCCAAACATTCCGAACAAATAGTTTTAGCTTTTTCCGTATTCGGTATTTCTACGTCCCCATTTGTATTACAGGCCGTTAATCCACCATCTATGTTCACAAAATATTTTTTATTATCCGGTTGTCGACGTGAACAATACCAAATCTCTTTCGTGTCGTCCGTTATGGAATAAGCAACACGATTGCATTCTTCACATTGTTCCCGATAAACAGATTCTGCTCCGATTTCTTGTTTGCTGTCGGTTGATGTACAACTGATACAAGCACCGCCTGTGGCTGTTTGCCATTCAAATCCCAAAGAACAATCATTTGGCACACAATAACTCTTTTCAGTAGAATTTTGTGTCATAATACGACGGTTTTCACAGGATTCGCATAAATACTTTTTCTTAACTTCAATTTCAGACGCACTGCGATTATATGAATTTGAGCATTTTACACAATTATAGTTAATATTTAAAAATTCAACATTTTCTTCGCATTGACCTAAACTACACGTTCCTAATTGATTGGCGCCGGCACTAAAACGCCGTTGCGGACAACTTTTGCATTGTTCACGTGTCGTTTGAACATCTGTTTGTGAAGAACAATCAATACAGTTACCAGTCATGGATGCTCTGAATTTTAGACCGTCATATTTTCCGCTAACGTAATCAGCAGCCGCACTGACCAACGATGGTTTTAGTGTTGATGGAATAGGAATTGAGTCTAATTCAACACTGTTACAAATACCACTGACACCAGGGTTAAAACTAACGCACAAACCTGTGCTACCGTTGTTATCCCAATAACCACCCCAAGAATAACCGCTTCTTTGTAAGAAAATACGGTTATCACATCTGTGACATTCTGCTCTTGAATTGCCATAAGCAGATGTACCACTTGCCGTATCACAATTTTGACATTCACCGTATTTATTTTTGAAATAGGTAACATTATTAACTGTTGGACATGTTATCCATAAACACCGACCTGTATCTTCATAAACTTTACGTGCATATTCTCCGCTTGGGCATCTGCTATCACATAATGATTTTCCTAAATCACCATATCCGCCGACAGCTCCCGTGTAATACCTTCCTGGATCACTGCTACAATTAAAGCACGTTCCTTGAGAGTTTTGCCATTGGTTTTCAGGACAAGTTTTGTAACAATAGTTTGTTCCGCTACTGTTTGTATAGATATAGCGTTTTGACGGTTTTGATGTATCAGAAGTATATTTTTGGGTTGCTTCATCGTAATGACAATTTGCGACACATTTTGAATCTTCTTCATTTAAAACTGTGATAGAGAAATTATAATCCGAATCAGTACAATTACGACATTTGCCGTTACTGGCTTTAAATTTACCTAATCCACAATCATCTATCGGAATAACACAATACCCACCATAAACGGTTCTACCGCTTTTCTGACACAAATCAATCAATCGTTCGTTTGAACCGATGTTTGTATCGCCTGTTGTACTATTGGCATCAAAACAGACACCATTGCTGTTTTGCCATTTACGTTTACATTTTGCTTTTTCTTCTTCCGTTGCATTTTCTTTCGTGCAATTTACATCTGCTTCACTACCTGCTTCTGGTTGTTCACAAACTGGCCAACAAGAAGTCTCAATAATTTGACGTTTAGACCAAGCACCGGTAGAATCACGTTCAGGACAGGCTGTACAAGAATCTTTTATTTTTTGAAGAAGATTTTGCTCATTAGATGATGAATTACCAAAGAATGTATACATTCTTATCGTTTTATTAGTAGAACAATTATTACATAACAAGCGTGAAACATCTGATTCGCCACCTAAAAATTGGTCGGAAGAGCATTCTATTGTGCTTCTGCAATCGCTAGAATAATAATATTTATACCAAGTCAAACCACAAGCAGAACATTGTTCAAAAGCTGCGGAATTTGAATTATTTAATTCATGTGTTTCTGTATTCAATGTGCCATCCGTGTTATAACAAGGGATACATCCTTCTTTTGATGACTGATATGAAGCCCCTTTAATACAAGCAATTGAACAAAATGTTGTACCATCTTGATTTGTACCGACATAATGTGTGTTTTGACAGGATTGACATTGCTCAACACCTGTTAATTCGTCTTTAATATTTAAGTCTGAAAATTCAAATACTTCTGTATCAATCACAATATTGCTTGCATCTTCACAAGGGATACATACACCATTTTTAGAACGGAAAGTAACCCCTAATTCGCAACTATCAGGCGGTGTAACGCATGTATTGGTTAAATCATTGCAAATTTGACCTCTGACAGGACAATCAGTATTCACCACACAATCAACACAAGTGCCTGATGTAGCGTCTTCATTAGGTTTACATACTTGTCCGTTTGCACAAGCATTGTCGCATTGAAACGTATTGGTATCACACAATGCAATACCACACAAATTGCTACAATCTTCATTTTCCACACATGATTCCATGGCATTATTATCACCATTACCTTCATTAGCAACAGCTCCACCGTCCTCATCTAAAAAGGAAGTAAAGACCATTTGGTTCATAGTACCACTCTCACCACAAATAGCGGTATCTCCTGTATATCGAGTTAATCCACCACCATTATCAACTTGAACGAACTTTAATCCTTGAATGGCATCATTTAAATTCTCTTGCAATACTTTCTGACAAACAGCACTGGGTACATCATTTACCCATGTTCTAAATGCAACAGGGGGATGAGAGGTTACCAGAATTTCAAACCCCGTTTGCGTCATTTCGCCATATTCAGGAAAGGCATCAGCCTCAGGCGAATCGGGTAATTCTTTCTCACCATCTTGATATAAATGCCAAATATCCGTGGCACGCATATTGACTTCGTTGACGATATCATTTGCCCGATGTTTATCCATGGCATACTTATATCCTTGAATGCCGCCGAATGATAACACGCCAACAATGGCTAAAACGCCCAAGATTTCAACCATTGAGCGACCACGTTCGTTTTGTGTAATAAGTGCTTTAAATGACATAATACCTCCAAATTATCTAATAAATACAGTATAACAGCATTGTAATTAAAGGTACGTTTAATTGCAACGATTTCAAAAACAAAAGGGAAATGGGATAAAACAGGGGAATATCACAAACAAGCCAATGCTTACAATTCATTCAAATCAAAAAAAATGCAATAAATGAAAAAAAAGTGTTGCAATTTAACGTACGTTAATATGCAACACAGAAGGACTGTTTTTCATCTAATTTATGTAAAAAAGGATTACAAAAAATGTAATCCTTTTCTTAAATATATAGTCATTCAACTTATTTGTTAAACATTAATCGCTCCGCAACAATGTTTGTATTTTTTGCCTGATCCACAAGGACATAAAGCATTTCTGGAAATAGCTTTTTCCTCATTTTTTTCAATAATGTCAGCGGGGTTTGGATGACTTTCTTGGGTTTGAACCGGTTTCTTTTCTTCAATCTGTAATTGCATATGACAGATAAGTTGTGTTACCCGTTCACGAATACGCTCTAACAAACTTTCAAACAAAATAAAAGCTTCCCGTTTATATTCATTCAACGGATTTTTTTGACCGTAAGCTCTTAAATTAATAGATGTTTTCATAAAGTCAAGTGCTTGTAGGTGTTCTTTCCAAGCCGAATCAATTGTTTGAATCAGAATGTTCTTTTCAATACTATTTCGCATATCTTCCGGCAAGATTGCCAATTTTTCTTTTAAAGATTTAACGGACATATCACTTAATCGTTCAACCATTGTTTCAGGTGTCATTCCTGGTTCATTAACCCAGGAGTGGAACGGGATGTCCATTGCCAATAATTTGAAAGTTTCTTCCCGTAATTTATCAGCATCCCAATGTTCGGCAACAGAACGACTTGGTGCTAATTGATAAATCATATTTTGAATACAATCATCACGCATATCTTTTAACGTATCAGTAACGGTTTGTGCAACCATTAAATCTTTGCGTTGTTCATAAATGACTTTGCGTTGGTCATTCATAACATCATCATATTTTAATAAGTTTTTGCGAATGTCAAAATGGAATGATTCTACTTTACGTTGAGCTACGGCAATACTTTTGCTTAACCAACGATGTTGTAACGGTTCCCCTTTAATCATACCTTTTTGCATAAAACTTTGGAATGTTCCGTTACCAAATATACGCATTAAATCGTCATCCAAAGAAATGAAGAAACGAGATAAACCAGGGTCACCCTGACGACCGGAACGTCCTCTCAATTGATTGTCGATTCGTCTGCTTTCATGTCTTTCAGATCCTAAAACATATAAACCACCGGCATTAAGAGCAATTTCTTTATCTTTGGCAATTTGTTCTTTGATTTCTTCAGCCAAACGTTCTTTATCGGCATCTGGATTTTTTGCTAATTCCTGAGCCAATTTCATTTCAAAGTTACCACCTAACTGAATATCTGTACCACGACCAGCCATATTTGTTGCAATGGTAACCGCACCCGGAACACCGGCTTGTGCAACAATTAATGCTTCTTGTTCATGATGACGAGCATTTAATACGTTAAACGGAATTTTTGTTTTACGTTTTAATAAATCAGCTAAAATTTCAGATTTTTCAATAGAGGTTGTACCAACTAAAATTGGTTGACGTCTGTCATAAGCCTCTTGAATTTCTTTAATAATGGCATCGTATTTTTCTTCTGCCGTTGCATAAACCAAATCGTTTTCATCACGACGGGTTGCCGGTTTGTTTGTCGGGATTTCAATAACTTCTAAATGATAAATGCTGTCAAATTCAGAAGCTTCAGTCATAGCTGTACCTGTCATACCAGCCAATTTCGGATACATACGGAAATAGTTTTGGAATGTGATGGAGGCCAACGTTTGGTTTTCTGCCTGAATGGTAACGCCTTCTTTTGCTTCAATAGCTTGATGCAAGCCGTCTGAATAACGACGTCCTGCCATCATACGACCTGTAAATTCATCAATGATAACGACTTCGTTGTTTTTAACGATGTAATCTTTATCTTTTGTAAACAATGTATGTGCTTTTAAAGCTTGATCAACGTGATGAACAAAGGCAATATTATGTGTTTCATATAATCCGCCTTGAATTAATCCTTCACTTTGCAATAATTGTTCAATATATTCCGTACCTGCTTCCGTTAATGTCGCAGAACGGCGTTTTTCGTCTTTTTCATAATGTTCAGGACGAATGGAACGCATTAATCTGTCAACGGCAATATATCGTTCAGATGAATCTTCTGCCGGACCGGAAATAATTAATGGTGTACGGGCTTCATCAATCAAAATAGAGTCAACTTCGTCAACGATGGCATAATTAAATGGACGTTGTACCATTTCTCTTAATTCAAAACGCATATTATCACGCAAATAATCAAAACCCAATTCGTTGTTAGTAGCGTATGTAATATCGGCATTATAGGCAGCACGACGAGCTTCTGTGGACATATCATGGACAATACAACCAACTGTTAAACCTAAAAAGCGATAAATTTGTCCCATCCATTCGCTATCACGTTTTGCCAAATAATCATTGACGGTAACAACATGAACACCTTTACCTGTTAATGCGTTCAAGTAAACGGGTAAAGTTGCAACAAGTGTTTTACCTTCACCGGTACGCATTTCAGCAATTTGACCATTATTTAAAATAATACCGCCCAACAATTGAACGTCAAACGGACGTAATCCCAAAGTTCTTTTTGCTCCTTCACGAACACTTGCAAATGCTTCCGGTAACAAACTCTCCAAAGATTCACCGTTTTGAATGCGTGTTTTATATTCTTGTGTTTTATCTCTCAATTGGTCATCTGACAACAATTCATAAGAACTTTCCAAGTCATTGATTTTTGCGACTGTTTTATTAAACTTACGCAAATAACGGTCATTTGCAGAACCGAAAATTGATTTAAATACCATATTATCCCTTTCAATATCAAAATTATGTATATGAGATAATCTATTTTTAACCGAAAGTCAAGTGTTTGAATGTGAAAAAAACATAATATACGATGCTTAAAATTATCTTGTTTTTATGTGTTTTCAGTTATGTGTGTCAATAATGCTTCAATATCATTTACAATAACACTATCTGGAAAAACGTTTAAAAGCGGAGCTTGTTGTTTAATGGCTTCTTTAATATGTGTGTCCTGATGTAAAATACCACCTAATGCCAACTCAATGTTTAAAAAACTCTGACAAGCTTTAAACAGCGTTTGAAAAGTTCTTTCACCTTCTTTTTTAGTGCTTGCCATATTAACAATAATTTTAATGAGATGTGCTTTTTTTTGAGCAGATAAAATTTTAATCAATGTATATGCATCAGCCAGTGAAGTCGGTTCTTCATTGCAAACAATTAAAATTGTTCCTGTGCAACCTGCAAGTAATGTCATGGATTTATCAATACCTGTGCCTAAATCTAGAATAACTCTGTCATAATGTTGTGCTAGAATATATATATCATCTTTTAATAATTGAAGTTTCCCATCTGACAAACCGGTCAAAACCTCATTTGATGACCGTCCGCTTAATATGTCACAAGACAAAGATTCATTATGTGTAACGGCTTGATTTATAGGCATATCGCCATCTAAAACGTTTTTGATGTCTTTGGAGGAATTAATGCCCAGTTGAATATCAATATTCGGCAAACCCAAATCCCCGTCAATAAGTAAAACTTTTTCGCCTTTTTTGGCAAATGCATGTGCTAACGTAATAGATAAAAATGTTTTGCCGACTCCTCCTTTTCCTGAGGCAACAGCTATCATATTTTTTCCGTTTAAACGATTATATATTTCTTTTGTATCTGATTGTGCCATATCAATCTTCCTCTTTTTCCACTAAAATACCTTTGACAATACGACTTAAATGTTCCGGAGTTGCTTTTAACACATAATCAGAAACTTTGCAACTTTTTGTCCAACCGCCCCATTGATAAGAAGAAAAAAGAGCTGTTTGCAATAAACCGCCATAATTACGTGCAGTATCTAATTTTGAACCTAATAAAATAGTGCATCCGGCTTTGGCAAATAATACACCTTGCGTTTGTGCTTCTGTACAATCCATACCGGCTTGTTGAATATAAACCATATTTGCTTCAGATACTTGTGTTTTTATTTGTTTTATTTCGTTCAAATCTTTAATGTCATATGGATTATAAGCCGGTGTATCAATGAAAATCACATCATAGGATAAACGTAATACCGTAATTGTTTCATTTAATTTAGAAATATCGTTTAAATAAGTACAATGAACATCCAACCATCCCAAATAACGAGCTAATTCCAATGCACCGCAAACTTTTTTTCTATCAAGTGTTACACAGGCCACTTTTAATTTGTTCAATTTAGCGTGCATTGCTAATTTTACAACTGTTGTTGTTTTGCCACAACCGCTATTGCCGATAAAAACATATAATCCGTTTTTTTGAGCAGGCTCAACAGATTTAAAATCATAAATATCATCTAGAACAGAAATTAACAATTTTTCTTCCGTTGTTTTACTGCTTCGGCGAACAGTACTGTTGAGTAACCGTATGAAAAACGATTCCGGCAGATGGTGTGTTTCCAAAACCGATTGGAAATAAATCAGTCTTTGTTGACTTAACGAATCAGTAGGTGATTGATTGGGTTTTTCTGGAATGTCATTATCGGAGGCAACAATCAAACGAACGGAATTATCCGGGGTTCGTACGGATGAAATAATAACAGCATTTTCACCAAAAACTTGACGGACGGAACTCATAGCTTCCGGAATTGTCGGGGCTAAAAATGTTTTTAATTTCATACCAGTTTTCCTTTGCATTTTTGAGAATCAATTAAATATTGTGCAATTTGAATAACTGCTCGTTGCGATTCTTCAATATCTTTTAATCGTTTTGTTTGTGGTGTATTAATTTGTTTTAAAAGATTAGCCCATTTTTGAGGGTCAATCACTTTTGAAAAAGCTTCTTTGGTTGTATTATTTGCATGAGCCAGTGCCGTTATCAATGTTTTTGTATCAATATGCTTAATCAAAACGGCCAAATCGGTTTCATTCCAAAAAGCAAAATCATTAAATGTAATTAATTGTTTTTCCAAATTATCCGCTGTTTGAGGTGTGTTTTTTGCCATGCGTATTAATAAATCTTTACAAATAGCCGTATCTACCAAGCTTAAAATAGCAGCTGCTTTTTGTTCGCCCTGAATAATTTGTTTTTGTGCTATCATATCAATTTGTTCGTTGAGTTGGTTTTCCAAAGCGAATTTTCGCATAGGGGTAATATAGTTTAATGCACTTAATCGTACAATAACTTCTGTTGCAAAATCCGGCTTAAAACACATTAATACCTGAGCTGATTTTTTTGTAGAAAGATGATATAAAATTTCAGCAACCGTTTGAGGATATTCTGATTGCAAATATTCGGAAATGGAATCACTGCTTAACTTATTCAACTTTTGCCAAACGGATTTACCGTGGGCATGAATGTTTAAAGATTGTAAAATATAAGAAGCCCGTTCTATCGGTAAGGCATTTTTGATTAAGCCGATAGTTTGTTTATCTGTTGAAATAATGTCTTGTGGTGTTTGCATTTCTTGAAAAAAACGAAGGAGTATCGGTTGAATTTCTATGGCTTTAACACGACCTAATCCCACCATAATTTTGGATAAAGCTTTTATTTCAGAATCAGTCATTCGCTTAAATAAAGTTTTAACACATCTATCGCCTAAACACAACAAAACGATACCAGCGTGTTGTACCGGAGAGAACGAATCGTTTTCAATAATGTTTGATTTGTCATTTTGTGCAAATTGTCTGCGAATTAAGTTAACGGCAACTTCCGGCATTTCCATACACAACTGTCGAATGCGGGTTAATAATGTTTCTTCGGGTTTGCCGATAATTTGATTTTGATATAAATTTTCATCTTCGGAAAACGGCATTAAACTCAATTTTAACAATTTTTTACGCCGATTAAAGAAATACGGTAAAATAACCGCTAATAGTCCAACCATACAAAAAACACAAATAAGTAAAATGGCAATAACTTGTTTGATTTGTGTCGTAAACAAAGGCTCTTTGGCAAAACTCAATGATTTTGGAAATTCTATGATTTGAAATGAATCGCCCCGTTCTTTTGAATATCCGATAATGCTTTGTGCTGTTTCAAATAACACATTTTTTTGTTCCTGAAAAAAATTGGAACGGATTTTATCCTCAATATGTGAAACAAAAACAAGGGCATTTGTTTGTTTAACATCATTTACTGTAAAAGACGTTGTTGTTTTTTCGGAGGAATACGCATAAGTTGTGTTTGTTACCGTGTTGTTATCTGTCGTTGTCTGGGTATTCTGTTGAATAATAACACCCGTATCGGGCAAAAATTTTTCTGTTGTAACTTTCTTTTTTTGTATATCCAAATCAGCGTGAACAACAACACGGATATTTTCTTTACCGATAACAGGCGCAAAAAGTTCTGTTACTTTTTTTTCTAAAAATGTATCATATTCCGGAAAAATAAAGTCTTGGTTTCGTTTCGGCATTTTATTGACAAATTGGCGAATAAACGTTTCTTTGTCATTCACATCCGTTTCTTTGAGCCATAATGAGGGAGCAAAATACCCAATGCCTGCAATCAGAATAACTCCGATTGACACGTTGCATAAAGTTCGTTTGGTATTCTTTTTCCTCAATGCACCCTCGTTTGTTAAAAATTGACTGTATTGTTACAAAAAAGAGTGAAGAATTTGTTAATTAAACACCTGTTTTTGAAAAAAAATTATTTCCAAAAAAAAATAATCTTTAATTCCTGTCAAAAGTGTTTTTATCTCAAAAAGATATTGAAAAAATCACTTTAAAAATACTTCATTGATAAGTCTGCCCGATTGTGGATGAAGAACAATCAATCGGTAATTATCTGTTTTGTTTTTAACTGTTACACATATATGTTCACCGCATGTCAGTATTGAAAAAATATCTTCATCAGCAGTTAAAAACCGATTCGTTTTAGTGGTTTCTACACTTGTTGGTAAGTTAGCTGAAACCGATTGTTCTGTTTTAATGACAATATTTTTTGTTTTTAACTTGCTTTGAAAATTTTTATCTGATAATTTATAAATAATAAAAGTAAAACCGGCCAACAACAAAATTGTCATAACGGCAACAGAGGCTTTATAAAAGGGAACAAGATTCATTTCAATCCTTTCAAATAAGAGGTAAAAATTTATGGACACTCATTTTGATGCAGTATATGCCGAACAAACACAACTTGTCACGCAAAAAGTGACGGATAACACAAAAAATATGCGTATTGATAAATTTTTAAAATTGGAGTTTCCACAATTTTCACGCAATCAACTGATTCGCTTTATAACAACAGACTGTGTTAAAAAACAAGACGGATCTTTTATTGAAGAAGCTGATTATCAAACCAAAACAGATGAATGTTATACGATAACACCACCTGATGCCGTTCCTGCCGAACCTGTTGCCGAAAAAATTGAGTTAGATATTTTGTATGAAGATAACGATATTTTGGTTGTGAATAAACCGGCGGGTATGGTTGTTCATCCAGGTGCTGGTAATTATTCAGGAACTCTTGTTAATGCTTTGTTGTATCATTGTGTTGAATCGTTATCAGGTATTGGTGGCGTTAAACGACCGGGAATAGTTCACCGAATTGATAAAGACACAAGCGGTATTTTAGTGGTTGCAAAAAATGATTTTGCTCACAATCATTTGTCTGAACAATTTTCTGCTCATACGATTGAACGTGTCTATCAGGCATTTGTTTGGCATTTTGTTCAAAACGAATCGGGAACCGTTGTCGGCAATATCGGACGTAGTTCTTCTGACCGTCAAAAAATGGCCATTGTTAAAGTGGGTGGAAAATCAGCTATTACACATTATCAACGGAAAGCTGTCTATTATAACGGATTAGTTTCATTGATTCAATGTGTTTTGGAAACTGGGCGTACGCACCAGATTCGTGTTCATATGACATCATTAAATCATTCTTTGATTGGTGATTCGGTTTATGGTCAAGTTCCTAAATCGGCACCGGCTTATTTGCGTTATTTTCCAAGACAGGCATTACATGCCGGCTTTTTAGCTTTTATTCATCCTAAAACAGGGGAACGTATGGCTTTTGAAGCGCCTTTACCAACTGATTTAATTGAATTAAAATCATTTTTAGAAGAAAATTCAGAAAATATGAAATAAATAGTGGTTATTTTAATAATATGATTAAAATAAGCAATTATAATTGATTCTGCGTTACATATTAACTTACCTTTAATTGCAATCGCTATTAATTTATTCATAAAAAAAACCTTTCCGTTAAAGCGAAAAGGTTTTTTTGAGTTTGTTTTTTTAACAATCCTTAATGATAGGTAAGGTAGGTTCTAATTTTTGCAATAACCGAATGGCAGGAGCCAATTTGTCTTGTGTAACAATTTGTTGCTCGCCTTGTCGCATGTTTTTTAAAACGGCTGTTTGATTTTGTACTTCCGTTTCACCTAAAATGACAACATAAGGAACACCGATTTTGTTGGCATAGACCATTTTGTTTTTAAATTTTGTGTCAGCCCCATATACATCTGTTTTAATGCCTTCCATTCGTAATAATTGACCAATTTTTAAGGCTTGCTCGGCTTCTTTTTCGCTCATAGGGATAACAAGAACAGCTGCCGGATTTTTAGCGCCTGTATTTAATAAATCCTGTGATTTTAACAAGTCAAAAAAACGGGTTAATCCAATACTCATGCCAACCCCTGGTAGTTTTCTATCTGTATAATATCCGGCTAAATTATCATAACGACCGCCTGAACAAATAGAACCCCAATTTAGAAAATCATCAGCAAACGTTTCGTAAACTGTTCCGGTATAATAATCTAATCCACGAGTAATTCTTAAATCAATCATGAAGTTTGTTTCAGGTATACCTGTACTTTGCATGGCTGATGTAACCGTTTTTAATTCATTAATGCCTAAACGATACATTTCATTATCAATGTCTAAAGTTTCTAATTGTTGTAAAATATCGGCAACAGAACCGCTTGTTTGAGCAAAATTAAGAACTTTGTCAATTAAATCGGCTTTAATGCCTAAATCAGATAAGCATAAACGAACGTTGTCTTCTCCGATTTTATCAATTTTATCAATAATGCGTAAAATTTCGGCTGATTGTTCCGTTAATCCCAAATGTTCATAAAATCCTTGTAATAACTTACGGTTATTCATACGAATATGAAAACGTTTTAATCCGAGTTTTGTTAAAACACGGTACATAATACACGGAACTTCTGCATCATAAAGAACAGATAATTTTTCACTGCCGATAATATCAATGTCGGCTTGATAAAATTCACGAAAACGACCTTTTTGTGGACGTTCGCCTCGATATGATTTGGCAATTTGATACCGTTTAAATGGAAAGGCTAATTCGTTTTGGTGTTGTGCAACATAACGGGACAATGGTACGGTTAAATCAAAACGCATACATAAATCATTATCACCTTTATTGAATCGGTAAATTTGTTTTTCCGTTTCACCTCCAGCTTTGGCTAACAAGATTTCGGATAATTCCAACACTGGTGTGTCTAATGAAACAAACCCGAAAGATTCAAATGTGTCGGCAATAACTTTTTTCATTCTGTCAAAAACAATCTGTTCTTCCGGTAATAATTCCATAAAGCCGGATAGAATACGGGGAGTAACTTTTTGTGCCATTTTAATTTCCTTTCTGTTTGTTTAACGTCAGTTGCAATAGTTGTTCTTTAAATTGAGTGCATTTTCCACGAGCTTCACTATGTTGCACTTTTTGATTTTTATCAAAAAAAACAAGAATTGTGCAATCGGATTGTCGATATGTCCACATACAATTTGGTATTTCCGTTCTTTGTGTAAGTGGTTTTCCAAAGAGTGATTGAACGGATTGTTGATTCAAACCGTTTAATGTTGTTTGTTCTTGTACGGGCGTACTTAATTTTGGCCGAACAGTTGTTGGTTCGGTTGCACAGGCACTCAAAAATAAACATAAAATAAATATTAATCCTTTTTTCATACAAGTATTTTAACGATAATCAAAATAAAAATCAAGTTATTTTCGCATTAATAAGTCTTTGTTATAGATAATTGGCGGGCAGAGAATATGCCAAGGACGATTCTCATCTATTTCACAGGCACGTTTAATTGTATATTGATTATCTGTTTTATGATAAATCAGTAAACTTTGCCATTCATAAATTTGTTGCGGTGTAATTAAACGGGGACAATTTATCATATTGGCGTTTT
Organism: Alphaproteobacteria bacterium; assembly: GCA_045638265.1. Taxonomy (GTDB): domain Bacteria; phylum Pseudomonadota; class Alphaproteobacteria; order CAAHEQ01; family UBA3637; genus RGIG4140. Next base: position 90,799 of record JAZUBA010000077.1, read on the forward strand.
TTTGAACGGATAAAAAAGCATATTCACAATTGTGAATGCTTTGAGCAATAAATGCCGGTTCAGTTTTGTTTAATGGTTCTATATGATCTTTTTCGGGGTTAAATCCGCCATATGTTATCCATGCCTGATGAAAGCGTTTGTAATAAAAACTGTCTGTTTCATAATAAGTATTGCCTATTCTGATACCAATAAATTGACCGCCGGCAGTAATAAAAGCAGTTGGTTTTTCTACGGTAAAGAATGCAACAAAAAATGAGAGCATTAAGCCTAAAAACAGATAACGTATTTTTGTTTGGAAGAGTGTGAATCCCATTAATCCGATACTCCATAAAACAAGTCCATAACTTGAAAAATAAGATACATAAACAGATGCTTGTGGTAAGAGTGATATGGGCATACCAATGAAACGAACAACATTTAATAAATAATCAATGGCAAATAATAAATGAGATGCAAGAGGTGTTTCTATGAATAATACATTGATAAATAATAACGGAATAATTGCAAACGAAAAAATAAATCCGAATAAAAGATTGCCTAACACAGAATACATTGGTATTTGATGAAATGCGTATAAGACAAATGGTGCCGTAACCAGTGTTACAATCAAGTTAAGCAAACAATAGCCAATAAACAAGAGTAAAATTCTGCCGATGAAATTTTTACCCTTAAAAAATGGCTTCATAAATATATAGATACCGATTAAACATAAAACGGCAATAAATGACAATTGAAAGCTGATTGACATTAACAAAACAGGACGGTAACAGAGTAATAAAAAAGCGGCAATATATAAACTGCGAATGGATATGGCTCTTTTGTCACAAAAGATGGCCCCAAATATTGCCCAAACCATAATATAAGCTCTTAAAGCAGGAGGATTGGCTCCTGATAAAACAACATAAAGTCCACTGACAATTAAAGCCGTTACGGCTGAAAATCGCTTAATAAAAACAGTTGGGATATTTTCAGGCAATAAATTAAAAATAAATTGAAAAAATCCAAAAATAAAGAATGCAACTAATCCGATGTGAAAACCAGACACGGATAAAATATGCGAAATACCTAAGTCTCTGTATAATATGCGGGAAGATGTGGTAATTTGAGAGGTATCACCTAAAATGAGTGCTTGTGCTATACCGATATTTTCTTCTGATAAATTTGCTTGTAATATATTTTTAATGCGTTTTCTAATATAGGTAATCCAAGAAGTATTTTCTTCAATAAACGTATTGTTTGCAAAAGCTTTTTTAATATGATGTGCATGACCGATTGCACCGATGTTGTCATAAAACAATGTGCGAGCCTCATTTTGTGCAAATGGTATTATCGGTAGAGAAGGTGGTGTTAATACTTTGACAGATGCTGAAATATATTCACCATTTTGTACGAAAGTCGGTTGTTCGGCTATGGATAATCGGATTCGTTTGGGTAAAACCGGTACGATAATCGGTTCATATAATTGTGTTGTTTCATTTTCCTGTTCAATTAAATCCGGTTCAATTACAATATGAGATGAATTAAGCCCTGATAAAACAGATATAATTTTGCCCCGAATTTGAATGTTTTGAATGGGTTGTTCCAAAAATACGGTATCTGTTATTTTGGTATGAACGGAACAAACAAATAATCCGAGAATAAAAAATAGTGGGGTAATAACAAAAAACAGACGGTTTAAATTGTTCTTAAATACGAACAAACCAATAAAGCATAAGGAAATGATAAGAACTTCTGTCCATATACTAGGTTCAAAAGGTAAATTGAAATAAAGTAATACGCCACAAATAAATGATACAAGCGGTAATAAAGGCAAATGAGGTTCTTTTTCTGCCCATGAAGATAGTTTATATAAGAACCTCATTGATTATCCTTTTTTAGCGGACTTTAAAAACATCCGGTACGGATTCGGTTAATTGTTTGTTGACTTTGCGAATCATCGCATTCATCATTTTTTGCCATATTGCTTCTTTATCAGCCATAGAACTGCGTTGTGGTAAAGAAGAACTTTCCCAACCTGTAACGGTATGTTGATATAAAACAGAATTATTTTGTACAAATGCCATATTAACTTCATATGTCAATTTATAAGCATCATTATCTAACGTATACCAATTTGTACCTAATTCCTCTTTTTGAACCATATAAGCATTACGGATAGTAATAACGACATCCGTATGGGCCAGTTTGTCAGCGCCGTAGAAACGATTTTCTGCCCATTCTGTTAAGGCATCTTCAGGAGAAATCGGTAATTTTTCTTCAATATGCGGTAATCTGTCATATTTCATAATTTCAGATTTGATTTGTACATCATTGACTTTTAAAACAATGGGGCGCATATCTGCCATTGTATTAACCGTAAAACGATTTAATTGAGGTGCCTGACAAGCACTTAATAACAATATGAAACAAAAAGTAATGAAACAACGCATTAGAAATCTTCCTTTGTAAATGTAAATTGATTTTGACAGAATTGGCATTCTGTAATAATTTTACCATCTTGATAAAGAGGTTCTCGTTCTTCATCAGACATTTTTTTCAAAAATTTTTCCATTTGTGAACGATGGCACGGACATGAAAATTCAGGTGTTTGTCCATCGAAAACGGTTGCCGTGTTGGCATGAAACAAACGGTATAAAATTTCTTGAGGCGTTAATTTGTCATCAAACAATTCTGTATTGCGCACACTTTCTAATAAAACATTTTCCGTTTCCCATAAATCATTGGCTTGTTCAGGTTCAATATCTTGTTTTAAAGGCATTTGTTGTAATAAAATACAACGAACTTTTTTTCCGTCTTGACGTAAAACCAAATTTGTTTTGATTTGTTCTGATTGACGAAAATAATCCAATACTGTTTCAATTAAAGAGTTTTGTGTTAATTGAATAATCCCTTGATATGGTTCTTGTCCGATTTGGGAAACAGAAAATAAGAGTTCGCCGTTTCCAAATAGATCTTGATTAGTTAATGAAGTATCTTGTTGTGGTAATTTGTCATTATCATAAACGGCATAAGCTCTTACCTTTTTATCATTTGTAGCCGAAACAAAAATTGTTTGAATCGGTCCGCCACCTCTGATATTGAGTGAAAAAGTCCCATTAAATTTTAAATTGGCAGATAATGCCAATGTTAACACAATGGTTTGAGCAACAACGGATTCAACAATTTGCGGATAAGAATGACAGGCTAAAATATCAGAAATTGTTTTGTCAGCATTAATATATACCCCGCGTGAAAATCCGTTATCTAACATAAACGGTAAAATAATATCCATTTGCATTTCCTTTCTGTTTATTTTATACTGTGTGTATTATGGAAAAATCAGGAGCAAATGTCAATGACAAAACAGATAACTGAAAAAAGATTATATAATATTACGCTTTTTTACCTGTCAAAATATGAGTCTTCATCAGAAAAAGTTCGTCAAATGTTACAACGTCGGTTGTTAAAAGCAAGTCAACAAGGTATTGAAATTCCAGATGAAAGTCAACAGTGGATAACAAAAATTATCGGACAAATGCAATCTTTGGGATATATTAATGATAAAAGATATGCCGAAAATCAGGTTCGTATTTTAAGTCGCCAAGGAAAGTCAAAATCATTTATTGTTCAAAAATTGCGACAAAGCGGAATAGATTCGGAGACGATTTGTACTTTATTGGATGACGAATCCGAATCGGATGTACAACGTGCAATTCTTTGGTTAAAACGTCATAAAAAAGGTGGTTTTCGGTTAAAAACACCTGATAAAGAAATATATTGTAAAGATTTATCGGCATTAGGGCGACAAGGCTTTTCATTTCAAACGGCAAAAAAAGCATTGTCAGAATCGTTAAAACAGATAGAAACAGAAGTGTTTGAGTTGGAAAATTTTGAAAATTTCAATGATTTTTAATGTTTGATTTAAAAAATAAGAAAGTTGAAAAAAAATAGTTGCAAAGAGAATAATCTTTTATTAAGATTAACTACAAGTATGTTTTTATTTATCAATTTTGGGGGATTGTTTATATGCAAAATTTATCTGAAACCAATATCAATATGCAAAAAGAAGCACAAACCGAACAAGGTCGTTCCATGGTGGAAACATTGGGCGTGTTAGCCATTATCGGTGTGTTGGCTATTGGTGGTATTATGGGTTATAAGTGGGCAATGGATAAATATGTGGCTAACCAAATAGCGAATGAAATACGTATTGCTGATTTGGATATTGCAACGTCATTAATGACAAAAAATGACGAAGGAATTACTTTGGCATTAGAAAAACCCTTCGGAGATAATAAATTAAGTATAGCAGATACGCCGTTTGATTATGGGTGTACAGATGAAGCAACATTGGATAAAGAATGTGTTGCCGGCGAAGAAAATTATCATATGACATTGGGAAATATTTCTAAAGGGGTCTGTCAAAAATTGTTGGAAATGACGCCGTATACCCAATATTATGTTCGTCAACTTGTTGGGGATACGGAAACGGTAGAAGGTGAAGCTTGTCAAGAAGAAATGAATGATATTGTCATATTTTATAATATTGAAACAGGTTATGGCGCTGGTGGTAATAGTGATGAAGTGGATGAATGCCCTCCCGAAACACCTTTGTATAATGAAGAAACAGGAGAATGTGAAGCTTGTCCGGAAGATACCCGTTGGAATGGCAAAAAATGTATAGATTATGAATGTCGTGTCAATTCAGATTGTAATGCCGGCGAATATTGCCATATGGATGAGGGTGCTTTTTGTGACGTAGAATTTGAAACAGAAAACAATACTTCTGATTATTACACAGGAGAATGTCGCTTGGCAAATTCAGCATTTCAGATAATTAATATTGATAAAGAAGATGGCACAACGGCAAAATTATATGTCAGTAACGAATATATGACCTGGTGGAGCGCACAACGTTTTTGTGATGCAATCGGTAAAAGAATGATGGCACTAGGAGATTTGGGATGTGCAGATGCTGTTTCTGTCCCTGTTGCTATGTCCTTTTGTCATGGAACAGCTCTTGGGGATGCCACGGCTTATGAAACCGGAAATGTCAGTTCTATTATTGAAGAATTAACTAATACTAATCCTGATGGATATTGGCTTTCTAACTTAAATGACGGTTCTTGTCATGCTTTAGCTTTTGGTGCTATTCCGACAATGGAGGAGGGTATGATTATTCCAGGCGGACGTCATTGGGGAACAAGAGTGGTTTGTGTGTCAGGAACAGAACATCTGGAAGGATCTTTTGAGCAAAATTCAGGAAATTGTCCTGCAAATGTACCAAATTGGGATGCTGAAGCAGGTGCTTGTACAAATGGATGTGATGACATAAACGCACCAAGTTTTAACGTTACAACAGGAGAATGTGAAGCTTGTCCGGGTTCTCAACAATGGGATATGCAAAAACACGATTGTGTTTGTACAAATAATTCAGATTGTCCAACTGATAAACCTTTGTGTGATAATGATGATGCCAATTACATGCATACATATAAATGTGTTGCTTGTCCGTTTTTTGCTCCTGTTTGGAATTCAGAAGATGGATATTGTGATTATTGTCCAGATGATGCACCGAATTGGAATGGTAACACATGTGAGCCATGTTCAGATGATAAACCAGTATTTAACTATGATGCAATGAAGTGCGAAGCTTGTCCAGAAGGTATGGTTTGGTATGATGAATTTAAATATTGTGAATGTGCCGAAGAAACAGCATATTTGAAAGATGATGGAACATGTGAAGTTTGTCCAAATGATATCCCATTGTCAGTATGGCAAGGTGAATATTGGGATTGTGAAGCTTGTCCAGAAGATACACCGGTATGGAATGGAAGTACGAGACAATGTGAATCTTGTTCAGCTGACAAACCTATCTGGAATGCTGATACAAAACAATGCGAAGAATCACCTTGTGAAGAAGGATTTGTTTATGGGTATCGTAAATATGATTATGGTGGTCAGGATTCTGAAAAAGCCTGTTGGCCATGTGGATATGTTTATTTAGAAGAAAAACCATATTGGAATGGTACACAATGTACTCCTTGTCCGAATGATATGACTGTATACTACGATGAAACGTATGGTTCTGCAGGTGCCGGTAGACATGGGTTTAAATGTTATAGCAGATGTTGGGATAATGCACCGGTATGGAATGAGACAACACAACAATGTGAAGCTTGTCCGGATAATAAACCCAAATGGAATGCCAGTACAAAACAATGTGAAGAAGTAAATTGTGAAGAAGGATTTGTTTATGGGTATCGTCATGTTTCTTGGGGTTCACAAGATAGTGAAAAAGCTTGTTGGCCTTGTGGATATGTTGATCATGATAAACCATATTGGAATGGTTCACAATGTACGACTTGTCCGGTTAATATGTCCAAGACAATGGATGAATCATACGGTTCTTATGGTTCTGGAAAGTATGGTTATAAATGCGAGATAAGATGTGGTGATGATGCACCGGTATGGAATGCTTATGAGTACAGATGCGAAGCCTGTCCGTCAGATTCCCCAGTATGGAATGCAACTAACCGTCAATGCGAAGCTTGTCCGGATAATAAACCCAAATGGAATTCCAGTACAAAACAATGTGAAGAAGCAAATTGTGAAGAAGGATTTGTTTATGGGTATCGTCAATATGCATCTGGACGGGATAGCGAAAAAGCTTGCTGGCCTTGTGGATATGTATATCATGACAAACCATATTGGAACGGTTCTCAATGTATAGCATGTCCGAGTGGTATGAGCCGTGGTGAAGATTATACATATGGTTCTTATGATAGTGTTGGTTATACATGTTGGGATAGATGTTGGGGTGATACACCAGTATGGAATGAGACAACACAACGATGTGAAGCTTGTCCGGATAATAAACCTATATGGAATTCCAATACAAGACAATGCGAAGAATCAGATTGTCCAGAAGGATTTGTTTATGGATATCGTCGTTACCCATTTAGTAATAGACAGGATTCTGAAAAAGCTTGTTGGCCTTGTGGATATGTGTATCAGGAAGATAAGCCATATTGGAATGGTTCCGAATGTACGGCTTGTCCAAGTGATATGCACAGGGTAGTTGATGAAACATATGGTTCTTATTACAGTCATGGTTACAAATGTGTTCGGTAATAACACATTTGAATATAGATTAAAATGAGCTTGTTAAGTGTTGTATGTAACAGTATAACACTTAACGGTTTATATTAAGAGGGTATTGTGAAGAAAAAAATAGGGATGTTTATTGGCTGTGTGTTGGTGTTTGTTTTAATAACGGGCATTACGGCTGTTGTGTTTTACAAAACAACACCACCTTATACACGAGAAAAAATAATCATATCTTATTATAATTTAAAAAGCAGATTCTATCATCCGTTTCCCAAAGTGTCGGTTTTGATTCCGGCTTATAATCGTCAAGATTTGTTACCTCGTGCCGTGGATTCTATTTTAACACAGACATTTACCGATTTTGAGTTGATTTTATTAGATGACGGTTCAACGGACAGCACATTTGAAGTGATGAAATCATATCAAAAAAAAGATACTCGTGTGCGGATATATCAAAATGACAAAAACAAGGGAATTGGGTATTCTCGTAATCATTTGATTGAATTAGCACGTGCTGATTATTTGGCTATAATGGATAGTGATGATAAATCTTTGCCAAACAGATTGCAAGATGAGGTAGATTATTTGGATTCACGACCGGATGCAGATTTGGTTTCGGGTTTGGTTGTTTTTATGGATTATCCCGATTGTTTAATGACTTACTATTCTCAAAAGGAACAACATATTCCGGTTGATATGTTTTTTAAGTGTTCTATTTCGCATTCGGCATCTATGATTCGTAAGAGCTATTTAGACAAAAGTCATTTGCGGTATGATGATACATTAGTGGCTAATTTGGATTATGATTTATTTAAACGGATTTTATTGAAAAAAGGAAAATTTGGATTGGTTGAAAAACCTGTTTTGGCTTATCGGGCTCATAATACAAATTCAGCAAAATATTATAGTCATCAAGTGCGTTCTACACGACAAATTCATCAGGATTTACAAAGTATTATGATTGATTTGCCTCCGAAAGAATTGGAATATATAACATATTGCAATCGTTTAAATTTAATGCGTGAGGGAAATAAAAAGTTAAAATGGTTTGAGGATTATATTTTTCAGGAAATTGCGGATAGGGATTGTAATTTACCGCCCGAAACAATAGGGTATTTCTATTTTGTTGATAATGTTAATCATTCAATGTGGCAAGATTTTGTCATTGAAAATAAAGAAAATAATACAGCTTTTCGCAGAATGACAAACATCACTTATCCAATTGTTGCACGAGATGAAAATAGTATTACGTTAAATATTGGCGGAAAATACGGTCGTATTCAATTTAAAAGAGATGCTGGTCGGTGGATGGCAGAATTAAATGATGTAAGTGAGTTTAATCAATGAAAACAATGATGAAAGTTTTGGGAGTTCTCTTTTGTGTAATTGGGATTTGTGTTGGTGTTTTGTTTTTTTCTCATTATGAAAAGTCTGTTCAATATACATTAGAAAAAATGCAGTTGTCTATGTATAATATCAGAACAAAGATATTACACCCATTTCCCAAAGTGTCTGTTTTAATGACAACATACAATCGGCAGGATTTGTTGCCTCGTGCCATTGATTCTATTTTAACACAAACATTTAAAAATTTTGAGCTGATTATCATTGACGATGGTTCAACGGATAATTCAAAAGATGTATTGATGAATTATTTAAAAAATGATTCCCGTGTTCGTGTTTATTTTAACGCAAAAAATAAAGGAATATTTTATAATCGGAATCAGTTGCTTGATTTGGCACGAGCATCTTATGTTGCCATTATGGATAGTGATGACAAATCCTTGCCGAACAGATTGCAAGATGAAGTTGATTATCTAGACAAGCATCTCAATATTACTGTTGTATCAGGACAGATACTTGCTATTGAAGATGAAACAGAAATGATAACGGGTTTTTCTCATCAAGAAGGTCATATGCCAATTGATTTGTTTTTTAAATGTGGTTTGTGTGACCCTTCTACTATGTTTAAAAAAGACTTTTTATCAAAACATCAGATTCGGTATGATGAAAGTTTAATTGTAAATGCTGATTGTGTGTTATGGCGAGATATATTTTTTGCCGGTGGACGATTTGGCATGGTAGAAAAACCTGTTTTGGCATATCGTCGGCATAATACAAACGGTGTTCAGTATTATTCTACACAAATAAGAACCGGTAGAGCGCAACATACGGCTTTATGGGAAAAAATATTAGGGGAAAAACGAAATGTGATAGAATATTCCAGTTGTGCAAAATTGGATTGGTTAAAAGAGATTAATCGTGAAAAAAAGTGGTTTTCATCTGATGAAATAGATAATGCAAAAGAACGATATTGTGCCGAGCATAAACAACTACAATAATGTATGGTGCTTGTTTCAAATTTTTTACTTTTCAAATTATAAAAAATCAAGTATAATAAAACAACAAACTAAAAAATGGAGTGTGTATGTCTGGTTTGTATTTATACCATTTTTCAACAAAAGATTTTTCACGATTCAATTTAGAATTGAAAAATCCGTTACATGAAGCATTAGGGGCTGGTATATATACATCTGATATTTTGAATTTTGTACAAGGTCAATATGATTTTACACAAGAGCCAAAATCGGAGTTTGTACAACAAAAACGTATTTCTGTTAATCATTCTGCTTTTGTAGATGCAGAAACGTATGCGCTATATTTACAAAAAAAATTTAATATAGAAAAATTAGATTTAGTTCAAATGATATTATCAGAGCGTGTGGATTTTCCAAAGCAGAATAAAAATGATTTTATAGAAAAATATCAATATGATTATGTTAAGACAAAACAGTTAAAAAGTGAAAATACACAGCAATTATTGACGTTTTTATATGATAATTCTGTTTGTAAACAAGTTGTACAGGTGCCTGTTCCGAAACGTAGAGTATATAAGTGCAAGTTATCGGATGATAAAGGTATTATAGATGGTTCAAAAACACTCAAAGAATCCAGAATCAAAAAAATTGATGTTGCAGATATTTGTAATGTTTTGGATATTAATATGCAGGATATACATCGTTTACTTATCAGAACAGAGTATTTGATTAATTTAAAAAAGAATAACGAATGGCGGGTGTTGTGGGATGAAAAACGATTTGCTTCATCTTATCAGGAAAAAGTAAAAGTGAGAAATAGCATTTTAAAGAATTTACCCTCAAATCCCCATAATAATGATAAGATTAAGCAATATGAACAGCGATTTAAATCCTTAAAAACAGAAGTTCTGTATTTAAAAAATATGAAAGACAAAACCGATAAAGATGTTTTGGCATATGAGCAAGCAGAAACAGAAGTGCATCACGTGTGTGAAAAATTGATAAGTCATTATTTTTATAATATTCCGTACGGATTGTTGCATAAAAATTTTATTAAAAGCTCTGATCAATGTCAAAAATTAAGTCAGTATTTAGGTATAAAAGGTTTGTATGCCTATCAAACAGTTCCGAATTTTGATAAACAAATTCCGCTCTCTGAACGTAAACAGGCTTTTGAAAAATGGGTTGTTTTAACAGATGTATCTGATGTTTATATTGAAACATATATGGGATATGATACAAAAGGTCAATGGAAACCTGTCAAACGTGTTCCTGTTTCTGTTACAAAAAATTTAAAACAAAGATATAAAGAATAAGACTTTTTAATAATTGTTGACACAATCTGTTTTGTATGATACAATAAATTGGTAGTTTTATTTTTTTACGGAGAATTTATGATGAGTGAAAATCAAATAAACGCAGAAACTACTGAAACAAAATCTCAACGGATTGTTGATGAGTTGAATGCTTCACGGAAAAAACGCATGGAAATTGAACAGAATTGGGATAATGTTCGTATTTCCAAAGAAAATTATGAAGCACAAAAAAGACCGGATATTCATGAAATACCCCTCATTTTACGGCCTACTGTTAATGATAATTCAAAATATAACGGAGAAGAAATGCCGTTTTGTGTGTTGTATCCTGATTTAGGTAATTCTAAGGAAGATAACCCACATTTGAAAAGTCCGTCTGAAGAACGTTATACAGCAACTATCGCTCGTCCTTCTGCATTGTGCATTCGCAGAGCTACTCGTGTTGGAAAAACATCAGAAAAAAATCATACACGTGATTAATTTTGATTTATTTCATTTTACTCTGTGATCGATTAAAAATAACGGTTGAAATAAAGTTGGACTTCATTATCGGAATGATAGGATTGGTGTTTAAATTGATATTTAATCCCGATAGCAGTATTTTGTGAAGTGGCAAAATTAACAGTGTTTTTAAGTGTTAAATCTTGCAACATTTCATTATCTGAAAAATTCTTTTCAGCTTCAACTTGTGCTTGCCATCTTTCACCAGTGTATAATAATCCACCACTGATACCGAGTGCTAATCCATGTTTATGAGGCAAATGTCCGCCTCCATATCTATATGTGGTATTGACAAGACTATATAAATAAGTTTTATCAAATGGTTGAACGGTTAGTCCTGAACCGCCTTTAAAGGTAAACATCAGTTTTTCTTTATCTGTTTTGGGATTCCATTCTCGATTAATATACATGTCAACTTGGTAGGATAAGGGTTTAAACAAGTGATTGTAAGGTGATAAAGATGTAATTTTAACCAATCCTAATTTTTGTAAACGTATTGTGTTTTGTTGCGGACGATAACGAATAACTGAATCCAGAAAATTAATTTCAGCTCCATCTAAAAAACCTTGTGGTCGTTCTGTCAAAGAGTGATATGCAGAACGTAATCCTAAATCAATAAAAGCTTTACCACGTTGTGTTCCGAGCGCTGTTTGAAAACGCATTGAATGATGGCTGTTAATAACGGATTTGCCATTTATTTTGACTTCTGTTCCGCTTGTTTGAAGATTTGTTCTTTTTTTCAGAATGTTTAATGATTTTCGGCGATATGTTTTTAAATCTATTTGCTGTTTTACCCAGGCATATTGAATATATTCATAACCGGTATCTAATACTTTTGCTTTACTTTCATCTGAGAGTTGTTCATAAAGTGAAAAATCTTCATTTTCGATATAGGCAATTAATGCATTTTTTTCGTTCCTTGACATTTGTTGATAACGATAAGCAATACGTCGTTGACGGGAAGGGCGATAATTGATGTCTTTGACCAAATTTGGTTGGTTATAAACAGCTTTTAATGTATCCAACGGAATGGTTTGAACAGGAAATTTTTGTGCAAGATTGAGATTAGGACGAACAGCATCTAAAACTTCCATTAATAAGTAAGAGCAGTTTTTTGTGAAAAAGTAGTAACGTGTTTGTGTTTGACCGACTTCCCATAAATGTGCGACAAAAAAGTCTTGTTCCGATGAGGACAAATCTAATTTGTATTCCCAAATATCTCTGTTTTCAAGATTGTTGTATGTGTTAATAACGTTGTAATACGGTTTAACGGTAAAACCACCGTAATAACCTCCTGCTAAACCGTATAATGCATATACCGGACCGATAGTGTTGGGGTCAACATTGGCACCGTAATTCATTCCATGTGCAACCAGTTGTGTTTTTCCTTCCGGAATATCTATTCGCATTAATGTATGTCCAAATAGAGAAGATGGATTGTTCATATAAGCATCTGTATAGATAAGTGTTATGCCGGCAGGATTTAAATCTTTTTTAAATTCCGTATAGTCAATGCATTCAGGAAAAGGCGGTAGTTGAATGCCTTGTGATTTAAGATATGAGTAACGGGCAGGGAAGAAACATTTTTGTTTGGTATCATTTCCTTGAAAGAGTTGAATAGTTGCTTTTAGTTCATCAGTAGGACTTGTTTTCCCGTTTTTTGCTAAAAAGAAATTATCTGAATCAATGGAACTGATATATTTTCGGAAAGGTTTTGATTGATAATGTACAAGAGCAAGCCATTCTTTAGAATAAGCCAGTTGATTTAAATTAAATGAAGATTGTTTTGATACTTGGCAATAAGATGTCGTTTTAGGTTTTTCAGCAGAAATAACTGTTTTTGTAAAAAAGGCACAAAAAAAACAGAGAACCAAAAAAAATACAAATCTGATTCTCTGTTTTTTCATGATGATATTAAGCTGCTTGAATATTTAAAAGTTGTAAAACTTCTTCGGCAACGGCCAAAACTTCAACGTTTTCTGAAGCAAAAATTTCGTTGAAATGTGTTTTTGAGATATGAGCAACTTGTTCAGCTGGAACGTTTAAAATGCCGGCAATTGTGTAAATTGTTTCACCTTCACCACGAGCAGCGTCAAAAGCAAATTGTTCCATATTGTTTTCTAAAAACGTTAAGAACATTTTTTGTGTTCCACCTGTAATACGGCCGTTTGGATCACAACCGGATGTGCCTGTTGAAATACCAAAAGTTTGTGTCCCAAAAAATCCATTTGTTGTAACAGCTAATACTTGTGGAATAAGTCCCGATTGACCACGCCAAGCCATACTACCTAAACCGCAACCTGTGCTGTCATGAGCTTGTGCTGTACCAGCAAAAATCATCATGCCAAAAGCTGCAACAGAAGCAAGAATAATTTTTTTCATAAACAATCCTTTCATAAAATTTTAATAACAACAATAGCATAAAATAAAGATTTTAAAAAATCAACATATTTTTATATGTGAGGGAGTTTTTTTGTACAATAGGATATTTTGGATGATGATTATATAAGTAATAAATAAATTTTGGAAATTCTAGCAAATATCATAAGATGGTGTTGCTTGTTTTTCTATAAAAAATCGGAGCAGAAATTCTACTCCGATTCTTTTTGCTTTATAACAATTAACGAGAATGAATCGTTGTAATTGTTGTCGTTGAGCTATCTATAGCACCAGTATCAACGCTTGTTCCGGAATTGGACAATGTTGAGTTTGTTGTCGTATCACTGGATGCACCAGCATTTTCACTTCCTGTGCCTGCAGATTGTGCGGCTTCAAGTTCAGCAATTTGGCCTTTTAATCCGGAAACTTCTGATTGTAAAGAAGATACTTCCTGATTGGCTTTCTTTGTTTTCTTTTTCTGGTTACGAATTAAGAAGTAAGCTCCGACAGCAACGCCAATAGCTGCTAATGCACCAAGCATCCATTGCCAGTTGCGTTCTAAAAAGCTTAAATTTTCAGCTTGTGCAACGCCTGCCGGAATGGTATTTCCTGAAGCTTCAACGCCTGAATCGGTTTGTGTACCCGGTTGTCCAGCACCAGCTCCGCCAGCACCACCGCCAGCACCACCACTGTAACCACCGCCAGCACCACCACGGCCACCTGTTGTACTTGTGCTGGAACGACCGCCTTGTGTATTAGCATTTTTTAGCTGATCTAAATATTTTAATCCTTGCGTAAAAGGTTTGATTGCATTTTCATCATTAGAATGGTGTTTAATATATCTACCAGTAAGCTCTCTATATTCCTTTTCTTCTTCTGGAGTTAAAGCATTTCCTTTTTTCTGTTGATGAAGCTGCAGTTTTATATGTAATTTTTCTAATTTCTGTTCTTCCTCTTGGGTTAATGGTTTTGTTTCTGTTCCTTCATTTTGATTGTCAGCATCTTTCTTTTCAGGATTTAATTGTTTATAAAACAATTTGCAACTTTCTAATTGTTGTTTTTCTGCATCAGACAAATCAGTGCCTTTTTCTTCTAATGCTTTGATTTGTTTATCTAAAAGCTGACTTAATGCCGTTTTTTCATCAGAATTTAATTCAATCTGATTACTATATTTAGTTCCAAGTTCAATAAACCGTTTTGTTTCTTCTTCTGTTAAACCAGGTAATGTTTGTTCTTCAGGTTGCGGCTCCGGTTGCGGCTCCGGTTGTGGTTCCGGTTGTGGTTCCGGTTCACGATCTCTTGTTTTTTCAGCGTTAAGATCAGCTAATTGTGTTGTGAGTAATTCAATGCCATTTTTATCATTCGGATTATGTTGTTTTAAAAAGGCTAATTGATGTTCAATCAATTCACGGAATTCTTGTTTTTCTTCATCAGAAAGTTGTTCTCCGTTTTTGATTCTGCCTTCTAACTCCTTTAAGCGTTCCATTTTTTCTTTGCTCAACGGATCAATGACAGTTTCTTCAGTATTTGTATCTTTTTCAGTATCATCAGTACCATTTGAATTGTCATTTTCATTTTCATTTCCGTTTGTATTGGTATTTATCGCTTCCAAACGATTATATTCATTTTGGAGCGCTGTATAATACTCAGCATTAGCTGTATCTCTAACCATTTGGTTCAATGTTGAGACAAAATCACCATTTTCATCATTTAATTTTAATTCGCCTGTTTTTTCTAAATAAGCAGCATAGTTATAATCATTTTCTTTAATACCTTGAAGTACTTTTAATTTTTCAGGATCTTTTGTATGTTCAATTGCCCAATCAAGATAACGTTTTTTATCTTCTTTTGAAAAAGTATCTTCTTTTACTTCAATATTAGGTAATTCTTTTAATTGTTGAATTAATTGGTTGCCATCACCATCTTCACTCAAATCATCTTCATCAAATTTATCCATTGATCCGCTAATTGCCATATAAGTACCTAGAGCCATACCAGCAGCAGGAAGTTTCATTTTGCTCAATCTTGATACCACTTTTGATAATCTGCTTGGATTACGACCAATTTTTGTTGCTACATCATCAAGATGTTTAATTAATTCAATTTCACCTTTAAGTGCAGGATTAATAGCACGGCTTGTTGTTACATATCCTTTGGCATTAATAATGTGGTCTAATTCTTGTACCCCACGGGCAACATCGTCAAGTTTTCCAAGAGCTTGGTATGGTTTATATATTTTGATAATGTCTTTATTTAATGCCGTTAAGTGTTTTTGTGCACTTTGTACGTTTTTACCAATATTTCCTATTGCTTCACTACTGGCATCAAAACCAGCAGCTGCAGCTTTTTGTTGAAATACAGAAGGATCAAATTTGTATGGGTTTTTAACAATGTCATCTACGTATTTTTGCAAATCTTCCGGTAAATCTTTTGCCAATGTTTTCAGTTGTTCAAGAGATTTTACGACTTCATCACAATGAGTAAGTGTTGTTTTTAATCCCCCTTTTGTAGTTGCATAACTTTTAACTGCCGCAACTTTTTTAGTGATATCATCTCCGGCTTGTTCCATTGTCCGTACAAATGTTTTTGTTATATCATCTAATCCGTTAACTGCTTTTTCTACTTCCGGAACAACACTTTTTTCTAAATATTTATTAAGATCACTCCGTGCTGAAGAAAGAGCTTTTCTGGCGGCACGTCTTTGACTTCTTGAAGTGGCAGAATTTAAATTTGCTTCTGCTGTTTTATAAGCTTGATTTTTTGTTTTTAATTCTTCTAATACTTTGGCATCAAATGTTTTGTTTGCAACTAGATCATCAGCGTGCTTGATAACATCATCAGTTAATTGTACACGTGCCGTTACACATGCTTCGCGTGCGTTTGCCCATCTTCTCCAAGCTGCGTAACCACTAACACCTGCAATTAATGTGCCTCCTAGTTGTCCATTAAGTATCCCCGTTGATTCTTGTGCAGAAATAATGTCTTCAGATTTTGATTGAAGTGTCCCTGCCATAGCGGCAATTCTTCCTCTAATTTTATTTTCATCTACATTTATTTCTTGAATTTCTTTATTATTGGTATTTGGTTGAATATCTGTCATTTTTTCCTCCTCAGATTACTATTTTATTTTGAAACGGTTATTTTGTATGCTTTTGTGAATTATACTGATTATATGAATTGTTGTCAACTGTTTCTTGTTGTGTCAGATTTTTTTCTGCTGAATGGCTTAATGTAGCATTCGTTGTTTGCTTTTCTGGCTGTGGTAATTCCGCTTTAGATGCCGTATTATTTTCCTCATTGACAATAGGTCGACCAGCTTGGCGCCATTTTAAGACCAATTCTGTTCGCATATTGGCTTCATATTCGGTAGCAAATTGAGCAGATAAGGCGGTTTCAACATCTTCTAACATTTTTTGTTCTGTGGTGTTGAATTTTTGAGCGTTTTTCTTAATAGCAACAAAACGAGAATCCCCTTTAAGTGCTTTTTCTACTTCGCTTCCTACATAAGCATGTGTAAAATAATTTCCTGTTTCAGCAGCACGACAACACATAACAAATCGTGAGTATTCTTGTTCAATTTCAGTAATTTCAGGATCTTCAGGATCTTCTTTTTTTAATTGGATAGCTCTTTGACGTTCTCCTTCCCAAAAATCTTTTAATTCTTGCTTTTCTTTTTCCGAAAATGTTGGCCATTCTTGTGCTTCATTGATAATATCCATCAACGCTCCGGTGTTTACATCTCCGTTTTTCCAAGCCCAAGTAACAGCATGTCGAAAATCTTCGTCTGAAATTGATTTGAGACGATTTTTATTCTTCTTAATGCTTTTTTGTGCATCTTTAACAATACGGTACCCTTCCTCAATAACATGACTGTTTTTAATCTCCGTAGCCCAAGAAAAATCTACTTTATCAGCAATATATTTAATCATTTTATCTTGTTCTTCAATCGTTGATATATTAGCAACCCAAAGTCCTCCTCCAATTGCAAGCCCATAACCCGGTATAAAAAACGAACTGTCTATCAGTGCTTGTTTTCCAACTTCATAAGTTGTATAAATCGCTTGATGGTCTGAAACCATACGATTAGATAAACTTCTCAATGTTCCGCTTGTTTGGGAAATCATATCTAAATAGGCGTGCGGATTTAATGAAACATAATCTTTTTTTGACGGTTTTAAATTTTCAATTTCTTGCGGGTGTTCTTTTTTGTATGTATTATATTCATTAACACAATTTGAAATGTATGTATATAGTTGCTCAGCTTTGTTTAAATCATATAATGCCGGTTGAACAAGTGATTTAATATTTTTAAAATCAATTCCGCTTGAAATAATATTGTTTATGCTAACATTTTTTTTCACGGCAAGTTGTCGTAAATATTCAATCGTTCCTTGTTCCCAACAAGCAGCTTCTTGATATTTTTGTTCTTTGTTTGCTTTGTTTTCAAAATATTTGCAAATGTAGGGCCATTCGGGAGAAGATGTGATTGCGTATAATGCATCATTTAATGTTTCTGTATAGCCGTTTGCTTGATGTGCATAAGTGCGAATATATTGAAAAGATAAATTATCTACCCAATGTTCTCTGCCATCTTTGGTTGCATATGCACCATCATTTTTATGATCTTTATAATATTGAACGCCATTTGTAATTTGCTGACGAAAATATTCTGTCTGTGGTGTGATTTTTGGCAAATTATTGCCTTGTACCATTTGAAACGCAATGCTTTGCATCATTTCATAGCGCCCATCAATAATGGGGTTTGTTTTTTCGTGTGTCCATATAATTTGTTTTTTGTCCTCATTGTTATCTGGATTATTGGGAAAAATAGAATGAAAATAAGAGTCAATAAAACCCATTTTTTTCCCAAATTCACTATAACTGTTAGATTGTTCCAAGTGGTATTTTTCATTACGCATTTCTCTTTTGTCAGAAATGCTGTTTTCTGATTCTAATAAAGCATCAAGTTCAGCTAATCGGGCTTTTTTAAATTGCTCAAAAGTGTTTTGGATAAACATTTCTTGATATTGCTGTCTCTTACCCATGGCGATTCGCATACCACCGATACGGTCATCTTTCCAAGCCGGATAAAAATCATCACTCCAAAAATTATCTTCTTTGTCATTGATGAAATATTGAATTTTGTTTTCGTATTCATCACATAACGCTTGATTGGACGGGGTATGAATTAATCTGTATTTTCCCAAACTCATTGTTTTCTCCCTAGTGCTTGAATGTTTTTATTTTTAATTTATTCTATCATACTTTTTTGTTCTAATCAATCATTTTTTTTGATTTTTTGTGTTTTTTTTATCTTTTAATGTGTAAAAATTGTTTTTATCTACTTGATAAGTATTTTTAACTTGTGAAATGATAAAATTCATAAATAACTTGCACGATGGCGGATTATGTGATATGTTTATATTAAATTGTCATGTAAAAAGGAAAATATCAATGAATATCAAAGTGTTAAATGTTATGTTGAGTAAGGGAAAAGGTGGCTTGGAAACTGTTTTTTTGGCACATACGGAATTATTTAAAAATTCAGGCAATCAATCTGTTGCATTATGCCATGAAAAAACACCTTATTTGCAACATTTAATGGATTTGAATATTCCGACATATACAACAACGGCATCTCGCTGGAATCCATTTGTTTGGTTGAAGATTATACAAACAATTAAAGTTGTTCGTCCGGATATAATTTGTTTGCATGGTAATAGGGCAGTTTATTTTTTTACGTCTAGATTGTTGAAATTATTTATACGTCCATTTCCGAAATTAATGGCAACAACGCACAATAATCGTAATAAATTGTTTCATAGATTAGATGGTATTTTTGTTATTAGCGAGCCGTTAAAAGAAGGATTGATTAATCAATTTCATATTCCGGTTGAGAAAATTTTTAAATGTCCTAATGCAGTTCCTGTACCTTCACAAGAAACGAAATATGAAATTCATAATCCTGTTAGATTTGGTTTTTGTGGACGATTGGAAAATGTAAAGGGTTGCGATGTTTTATTAAATGCTTGTGTTCAGTTAAAAGATAAACATTTGCCGTTTGAATTAATTATTGCCGGAGATGGTTCACTTGCCGAAACGTACAAACAATTTGTTCGGGATAATAATTTGTCGGATGTTGTTAAATTTGTCGGGTGGATTGAAGACAAGGCTTCATTTTTTAATTCAATAGATGTTTTATGTATGCCATCTCGTTCAGAAGGTCAACCTTTAAGTTTGTTGGAGGCTTTGTCTTATAAAAAAGCTGTTATTGTAAGTTCGTGTGCCGGTATGGTTGAAGTTGTTAATCGTAATAAAGCGGGTTGTTGTTTTGAAATTGAAAACACAGCGGAATTGGCAGAAAAAATGGCTGATTTAATCAAAAATCCGAAAAGTTGTTATGAATTTTCCAAACAAGCTTATCAATCATATTTAGATTTATATACACCTAAGAAACAGGAAGAAAATTTACTTCGGGGTATTTATACTGTCTGCCAAAAAAGTGCCAATAAATAAATGCTTGTTAAGTTGAAAAATAAGTTGACAAACAAACTCCTTTAAGATATACTATATAAAAAGAGAAGGAGTGATGCAATGAATACAAAGAAAATATTATTATCTTTAGGCGCCTTGGCTGCTGCCGGTATGGGAATTAGTTTTTGCTCTCAAAAAACGGAAAAGTCAATTCATCCGGAAGGAGATGAACAATTTTTAACAGCAACATTGATTAATCCGCCTCATGACAGATGTAAAATTTTGGGCAAAGATTTATTCACATATTTGTATTTAGATACAGATGGTAACAGAACTACCTATGAATATGTTGCGGCAGATGTTCGTGATATTACATATGGAAATTGGAAACCCGCTATGGAATACAAGGATGCTATAGAATCATTAGACGTTGGTGAAAGACGTTCGCTAAATCAATGGAAAAAGGTTGCTCCTAATATTGTTAAAGCAAAATTCTGGAAGGCCAGAGATTAACGAATATTTTAATCGTATGACAAAACCGGTATTTATTAGAATATCGGTTTTTTTGTAAAAGAAAACCCCGTATAACTACGGGGTATCTTTTTTGAACAAATATTTAATCTTGAACTTTATATTGGTTGATTAAAGTTTGTAATTGGTTTGGATTAACCTTGTAACCTAATCGATTGAAATAGGCTTGGAAGAATCCTGAATCTAATTCCACTCCGGTTGCTGTTTTTGTTTGCTCTGTTAATTCTTGCGTAATCGGTGTGTCTATTGTTTTTTGAACACTATTTACGACTGTTAAAATAACGGAATTATTAACAGGTACGGATTGTACATTGTTTAATCCTATTTCTTGATTAAATACAGTATTAATAACCTGAATTGGTAAGATAGTTGTGTCTGAACGCAAAAGTGCTTCTTCTTCAATTAATTCAAAATTACCTTTTTCTGTTTGAGCTAAATCTTTTACGGATTTGCCTTTTTGGATTTGTTCTTTAAAGGAATTGACAATCCCATCAAAAGCACCTTTTTGTTGATCTTCCATCCAAATTGATTTTAAATGATCTTTGACACTGTCATAAGATTTAACGGCAACAGGGGTAATATCATCTATTTGTGCAATAATATATCCGTTTTGGTGTTGAATTAAACTGGATACGTCACCTTTTTTCAATGTAAACACATTTTGTAATAATTCAGCATTTTTATATTCCGGATTTAATGAGGAACCATCAGATAATTGACCAGACACGTCTGTTTCTTTTATTTGAACGGTAGGAATGTTTAATTGTGTTGTTGCCTCTGTTAATGATTTTCCAGCGCCTAAAATATCTTCTAATTGACGAGATAAATCTTCAATGGCATCATACGTTTGTTCACTAGCCAAAGCTTTTTTGATTTCTGCTTTGACTTCATCTTCAGGTGTAATTTGGGCTTCTTTGATGTCTTTTACCCACAAAATATGCCAACCTGCTTGTGATTGAATAGGACCGACAACTTCATTCATTTCAGCATCAAAAACAATATCGGCTAATTCTTCCATTAATTGATTTTTAGCTGTATAACCGAAATGAGTGTCTTCTTCTTTTTGTGTCGTTTTTTCAGAAGCTGTTGCAATAAAGTTTTCTGCAGTTACTGTTTCCATGATAGCTTCAGCTTCTTCTTGTGTTTTGAAAAACATTTGATACAAATCACGTTCTTCCGGTTTGTTATATTTGTCTTTCTGTTCTTCATAAGCTAATGCAATATCCTCTTCATTAACCGTAACTCTGTCCATCATCATATCAGGTGTTAATAACGCAATAGTTAATGTTCTGAATTCAGGATTCATTAATTCTTCGGCATAAGATTCATAATAATTTTTTAAATCATCTTCTGTCGGAGTTGTTTCAACTTTAATATTGTGAGGGTTTAAAATTAAAGCCGATACATTTCTTTTTTCGTTTTTATAAGCATTAATTGCTTTAACAAAAACATCAGGGGCATAACCCAATCCAAGAATACTGTCTTGAAAATGTTTAAATGCTAATTCTTTTTTTAATTTATGCGCTAATTGCGTTTCGCTCATGCCGGATTGCATGAGATAAGCGTAGAATAAATTTTTATCAAATTTACCTGTATTATCAGCAAAGGTTTTGTTTTGTTCAATATAAGCAGAAATAGATTCATTAGAAGCTGTTAATCCCATTTCATCAATTAAAGAATCTTGTACGGCTGTCGTAATTTCTGCTTGCATAACTTTATCCAACAAACCTGTTTGAACTGCTTTGGCCGGAGATAAATAATTTTGACCGGCAAATTGATTAAGTGTTTTGCGAGCTGATTCAAAAGCATTATGTAATTGTTGAACGGAAATACCTTTTTTTCCGACTTGCACAACATCATTTGTTGTATTGTATGATGAGACATTCGCTAATCCGCCAAGTCCCCAAAAAGCAAACATACTTAATGCTAAAGCACCTAAAATGATTTTTGCAACCCAAGAATTGCCAAGTTTGTTAAAAAATGTTATCATAATTTTAAATCCTTATTGTTAAATTACATTATTGTAGACTTATATACAAAAAATCTCTTTTTTTCAAGACTTTTTTTATTTTTGATGCATTTTATCTTGTAATAGTGTAATTGCTTCTTCCAAAGTAGGAACATCATTTTTGTTTTTAACAGAGGCCATTATTTTTTCCCATTTGACATAAGGACCATAACGACCGACCTGATATGTTATTTTTTTATCGTTCCAAACACCAATTTCAACTTCTTTTTTCTTTGTTTTTGCCGAAGAAAGCAAAGCCAATGCTCTGTCTAAATCAATAGTTAAGATATCATCTGTCGGTTCCAAAGACTGAAATGTTTTACCTCTTTTGACATAGGGACCGAATTTGCCGAGTGATGCTTCAATTGGTTCATTTGTTTCTGGGTCTTTACCTAACAAACGAGGCAAAGCCAACAACTGTAAAGCACTTTCCAATGTAACGGTTTCAGGTTTTGTTCCTTTGGGTAATCCTGTTCGTTTAGCTTCTTTCCCTTCACCTAATTGAACGTATGGTCCGTATGGTCCTTTTTTCAAATACACAATCAGACCGGCAGCATTTTTACCAAGTTCAATTGATTGATTTTCGGCTTGTTGAGCTAGATCAATTGGGTTGCCATTTTCATCTAGCGGAGGCGGTGTAATGGAGGCATATTGTTTTGTATGTTTACATTTTGGATAATTGGAACATCCGATAAATGCTCCGAATTTACCAATGTGCAATGCTAATCTGCCATTTTCACAATCAGGACAGACACGAGATTCTTCTGACGGAAAAATCTGTTTTTCCAAACTTGCGGATACTTTTTCCAGAATTTCTCCCATTTTTGTCGGGACAGAATGAACTGTTTTATCAAAATTACCCCAAAAGTCGTTTAAAACCTGTTTCCATTGTGCATTTCCGTTTGTAATATCATCCAATTTATTTTCCATATTGGCAGTATAATCATATTGGACATATTGTGTAAAATAGTTTTCCATAAATGCGGTAACAATTTTACCTCTGTCTTCCGGAATAAAACGTTTGGCAACCAATTTAACGTATTCTCTATCTTGTAAAACAGATAAAATAGTTGCATATGTTGACGGACGACCGATACCTAATTCTTCCAGTTTTTTAACCAAGCTGGCTTCTGAAAAACGGGGAGGGGGTTCGGTAAAATGTTGTTCAGATAAAACAGATATTGTATCTAATTTTTCCCCTTCATTCATTAAGGGTAATAATCCGCCGTCTTCCTCTTTGGCGTCATCAATGTCTTCTTTATAGACTTTGATAAACCCAGGGAAAGCAATTGTTTGACCCGTTGCCCGAAATTGAGCTGCTTCATTATCTGCTAAAATATCAATACCGACTTTATCTAAAACCGCACTTTCCATTTGACAGGCAACTGTTCGTTTCCAAATTAACTCATATAATTTTCGTTGATCGGGCGTTAAATGTGAAGCAATAGAATCGGGTGTTCGTAATGCATTTGTCGGACGAATGGCTTCGTGTGCTTCTTGGGCGTTTTTAGAATTGTTTTTATAAACCCGTGCTTTGGCAGGTAGAAAATCTTTACCGTAATCTTTTTCAATTAATGTTCTTAAAGTATCAATAGCATCTTGGGATAGAGCAACACTATCTGTTCTCATATAAGTAATTAAACCGACCGTTTCTCCGCCAATATCAACCCCTTCATATAATCCTTGAGCCAATTGCATTGTTTTTTTTGCGCCAAAACCTAATTTGCGAGAAGCTTCCTGTTGTAAGGTAGATGTTGTAAAGGCCGGTGCCGGATTACGCTTTGTTTGTTTGCGTTCTATGCTTTTGACTTTAAACGTTGTTTGATTAATCAATGTTTCAGCATCTTGTGCTAATTGTGCGGTATTAATATCAAACTTTGCCAGTTTTTTACCGTTTAAATGAGTCAGTTTTGCTTGAAAGGTATCATCTCTGATTGTTTTAAAGGTACCTGTTAAACCCCAATACTCTTCTGATTTAAAGGTTGTAATTTCATCTTCTCTTTCACAAACCAAACGTAAAGCAACCGATTGAACTCGTCCAGCGGAACGAGCGCCTGGCAAACTACGCCATAGAATCGGTGAAATTTGAAAACCGACTAAATAGTCTAATGCACGACGAGCTAAATAAGCATCAACCAATTGCATATCAATTGTACGGGGATTCGCAATAGCTTCTAAAATGGCTTTTTTTGTAATTTCGTGAAAAACGACACGATGTATAGGTAATGTATCCGGTAATTTTTTTCTACGTTTTAATTCTTGTACAACGTGCCAAGCAATAGCTTCTCCTTCACGGTCAGGGTCGGAAGCTAAATATAAAGCATCAGCTTTGGCAACGGCTTTAACAATTTCCCGCACTGTTTTTTCGCCACGACTTTGAACTTCCCAATCCATAGCAAAATCTTCATTCGGGCGAACGGAGTCGTTTTTTGCCGGTACATCACGAATATGACCAAAACTTGCCATAACCAAATAATCTTTACCGAGATATTTATTGATTGTTTTTGCTTTTGCAGGAGATTCCACAATAACTAATTTCATACATTTCACCATTCATTATTATAAATTAAAGATACCTGTTGACCGGCAAAGCGTTCAATGCGACCGGCTAACTCCAATTCTACCAAAATAACGTTGACTAATTCTGTTGGTAATCCGGTATTGCGGATTAATTGATTAATACCGATAACTTCCGGACTTAATAAACTTAAAATGATTTCACGGGCATCAGATAATGCTTTTTCGTCAATATAAGTATATGATTTAGGGGGATTGGTCCCAACAACGGAATCAAACAACATTTTTGTTGTATCAAAATCCAGTGTTCGCATAATATCTTCAGCACAAGTAACAAGATGTGCTCCGTCTTGAATGAGTTTGTTAGGGCCATCACTACGAGAATCGGCAGGCGAACCGGGAACAGCAAAAACTTCTCTGTTTTGCTCTAAGGCACATTTTGCTGTAATAAGTGAGCCTGATAATTTATTGGCTTCAATCACAACAACACCGACAGACATGCCCGAAATAATTCGATTACGTCTGGGGAAAAAATGTGGGCGTGGTAATGTGCCGAATGGTAATTCCGATACAATACATCCTTGCTCCGCTAATGTATGATATAACGCTTCATTCTCTGTCGGATAGATATAATCAATTCCTGTTCCCAAAACGGCAATCGTACCGCCTTTTCCGTTTGTGTTTTTTAGTGCGCCTTCATGTGCTGCTTTGTCAATACCTAATGCCATTCCTGAAATAACGGCATAATTGTTTTTTGCTAAATCATGTGAAATTTTTCGGGCAATGTTTTGACCATTAATAGAACTGTTGCGACTACCAACTATGCCGATACCCGTATTTCTAAACAATAAACTGTTGCCTTTTACAAATAAGATTGGTGGACGGTCTTCAATTTCTTTTAACAAATACGGATATAAATCCGAATCCCATGTTAAAATTTCAACCCCTGTTTTTTCAGCAGTTTCCAGTTGTTGTTCTACATATTCATCTGATGCGATTTTTAACGGACGTTTTCGGCCACCCCGATTAGCAAATTCTGATAAATGAAGAACAGCTTCACGTGCTGTCGGAAAATATTTTAATAAATCACGATATGTAATCGGTCCGACATTTTCACTGAATGCCAGTTTGATTTTGTAATATGTTTCGTCTGTCCGTTTAGAAGAAAACATTATTGTTTATCCTTTTTCTTAAATTGAATTTTGCTTTCTTCGCCTTTAATTAAACGTTTTATATTAGAACGGTGTCTATAAAACGAAAGAATTGTTAATAAGGCATAAGTTCCGGCAACGGCTTTGTTCGGTTCAATGAAAAAAGCATAAACCGGTGCTAATGTTAATGCCGTTAAGGCAGATAAAGACGAATAACGGAAAATAAAAGCCATAGCCAACCATGTCAAGGCTGTTAAAATACCGACTAATGGTGTCATAGATAATAACAAGCCAAGTGTTGAGGCAACCCCTTTTCCGCCTTTAAATTTGAGCCAAACGGGAAAGTTATGTCCAATAACGGCACAAACGCCGGCAATTAATCCGATTGTTTGCGAGTTATAAATACCTTGAAAAATAAAAGCAATAAGAGCGGCTTTGCCAATATCACAAATGAGTGTTAACAAAGCTAAATCTTTACGTCCTGTTCGTAAAACATTTGTTGCTCCGATGTTTCCTGAGCCGATTTTTCGTATATCACCTAACCCGGCCAGACGTGTAATGACAAGTCCGAACGGTATTGAACCGATAATATAACCAAAAAATGAAGCAAGTATATATCCAAGTGTCATTATAATATCCTTTCAGATAAGTTGTAGTTGCTTACTTGTAAACAATTTTAAATAAAAACGCAAGCAAAATATATTTCTAAAAATCCCTTTCATATAATGAAAGAATTTTTTGTAATGATTGATTTAAGCAAAAACAGCATCACTGATTTGAAGTTGAATCTTTGTTCGTCCTTTCCATGTATCTTTTTTCAAAACCCCCAAAACATGCATATATCTGTTTTGAGGTTTTTGTAAATAAGTGCCCAACGGTGTATCGGCAGCTCTAAAAGCAATCCCATGAATGTTTTTACCGTTTTGTGCTGATAAAGTACAACTGATATGTCCATTTTTCAACAAGGTTACCCGTGTTAATAATACATCTTTAATAATAAATAGTGGTTCCGGATTGGATTCGCCAAAAGGAGCAAGTGTTGCCAAATGATTCATTAAATCGTCCGTTAACGCATTGGCACTTAATATGCCGTCAACCATAATTGTTGAACAATCATGACCAATCATATCGGGTTTGATATGTTCTTTTAAATAAGCTTTAAAATCAGATAGTTTTTCAGGCTTTAAAGAAAATCCTGCAGCCATTGGATGTCCGCCTCCTCGTGATAAAATACCCTTTTGAATGGCATTCATAACCAAAGTGCCTAAATCAACACCCTGTACGGAACGGGAAGAACCCTTGACTTCGTCATTTTCAATGCTTAATGCAAAGACAGGTAGGTTGTATTTGTCTTTTAAACGACCGGCAACAATACCAACAACCCCTTGATGCCAGTTATCGCCTTGAACAACAATGAACGGTGTGTCAGACGATTCGGATTCCACTTGTGCCATGGCCTCATTTAATACCTGTGTTTCTATTTCGCGACGGTGTGTGTTTAATTCTTCTAATTCTTGAGCTAAAACTTGAGCATTTAATAAATCATAAGAAGATAATAAACGCATACCGATATCTGATTTTCCGACACGGCCACAAGCATTAATTCTTGGACCGAACACATAGCCTAAATGGTAGGCTGTTGGAGCTTCTTCCAGTTTTACCAATTCAGACAAAGCTCTTAATCCGAGGTTTTTGCCTAACTGCATTTGTTTAAGACCGGATTTGACAAACAAACGATTAACACCTTGCAATTTAACGACATCACAAACTGTTCCAAATGCAACCAAATCCAAAAATTCCATTAAGTTAGGTTCGCTTCTGTTTTGATAAAATCCTTTTTCTCTTAAAACAGCATTTAGTCCGACCGTAAATAAAAAGACAACGCCGACTGCAGCCATATAATGACAAGGATGATTAATATCTTCATCTAATCGTTTGGGATTAACAACCGCGTAAGCATTTGGTAAGCGTGTTTCATCTGCATCATGGTGGTCTAACACAATAACATCTAAACCGCATTGAGTGCCATATTCAATCGGTTCAAAGGCTGTCATACCGCAATCAAGAGTTGCAACAACATTACATCCTGCTTCTTTGTATTCTTTCATTTTGCCGGCATTTGGTCCGTAACCGTCTTCCCTGTCTGGAATAAAACAGTGAACGGTTATGTTGCATTTTTCCAAAAACATTTTTAATAAAGCCGTTGAAGTAGCTCCATCAACATCATAATCCCCCATTAAACCGATAGGTTCGCTGTTGATAATGGCCTCAGCCATACGTTCTGCTGCTTTTCGCATATCTTTTAATGAGAACGGATTAGGTAAATGTTGTCGTAAAGTCGGTTTTAAAAAAGCTTCTGCATTATCTAAAGTGATATTGCGTGATGCCATAATACGTGCAACAATATCCGGTATTTGAAATCTTTGTTGTAATGTGCGTGCCAAACGTGAATCGTATTCTTTAATCTGCCACCGCATTCCGTTAAAAGAATGCTCTGTTTCTGTTATTGTCATATATCTTCCCTGTTTTCGTTTTAATCAAAAGCAGTTTATCTTTTTTTTAAATTGAAAGTCAAGCAAAAAGTAAAATAAAAAAAGTAAAATAAAGCTTGCATCTGAAATTTTTTTTCTTTATAATACATTTGTAAATTTTTGAGGGGGATTAATGACAAAAAATATATTGTTTATTGCCAGTGAAATGACACCGTTTGTAAAAACAGGCGGATTAGGGGATGTTGTCGGTTCTTTGCCGAAAACTTTAGCATCTAAGGGAGATGTGAAAGTTAAGGTTGTAATACCGTTATACACATGTATTGATTATAATAAGTACGGATTGTTCCCATGTATGCAAGGAAACTGTGTTTCTATGGGAACCTGTCAGGAATTTTTTAGTGTGCATCAATCTAATTATATTCCGAATGTTGAAACATATTTTATTGAATTTAATAAGTATTTTGGGCGTCCGATTTATCGTCAGCATGGCTTGTATGATGATGCAACAACGCATACGGAATATCAGGATAACGCCTATCGTTTTTCTTTCTTTACACGAGCAGCGTTACAAACGGCAAAAGACTTAAATTTTAGACCGGATGTTGTTCATGTCCATGATTGGCAAACTGCATTAGCTCCTTATTATTTAAAACATGATCACGATTCTTTCTTTGCTGAAACAAAAAGTTTGTTGACATTGCATAATTTGCCGTATCAAGGCCGTTTTGGTGCTGATGTTGTACCATATGCTAAAATAGATTGGGCCGATTTTAATTGGACAGCTTTTGAAGATTACGGTCGTATTAATTTGTTAAAAGGTGGGATTCGTTTTGCTGATAAATTAAATACGGTTTCACCAAATTATGCTCGGGAAATTTTAACACCTGAATATGGTGCCGGATTAGATTTTATGTTGCGTGAGCGTCAAAATGATTTATCCGGTATTTTAAATGGTATTGATACGCAAATGTGGAATCCTCAAAATGATTTAATTATTCCGCATCGTTTTTCATGGGATAGTGCTGAACAGGGAAAAGCCGCTAATAAAGAAGCATTGGTTAAAGCATTTGGTTTGGAAACAATTCATAAGCCGATTTTCTCTATGGCTGTTCGTTTGACAGAACAAAAGGGTGTGAATATGTTGACGGAATGTATTGAGCCGGTATTGAATACTATGCATTGTCAATTTGTTATTATGGGTAACGGAGATGGTTGGATCCAGAATTATTTTGAATCATTGCCTAAAAAGTACCCTGGTAAAATTTCGGTTAAAATCGGCTTCGATTCAGAAACGGAACATTTAATGGATGCCGGTGCTGATTTCTCGCTCGTTCCGTCTATTTATGAACCGTGTGGTTTAAAACAAATGGTTTCACAGACTTATGGTGCTTTACCGGTCGGACGTTCAACAGGTGGTTTGGAAGATACTATTTTAAATTACAACGAATATTACGGAGTCGGTACGGGCTTTAAATTTCATGATATATCGGCACAAGCTTTGTATAATACAATCGGTTGGGCAAATGCGACATGGTTTGACAGACCGGAACATATCCGTATGATGCGTAAAATGGCGATGAAACAAAATTATTCATGGGCAAAATCTTCTATGGATTACAAAAATTTATATAACAAAATGGCAGGAGTTTATTAATGCGAAAAATATCAGTTGCGATTGTCGGATGGGGTAATGTCGGACGTGCTTGTAAACGGGCAATTTCAGAATGTTCGGATATGGTGTTGAAAGGGGTTGTTCGTCGGGCATCATCTTTAAGTTTTAATGATCCGGAATTGGATGAAATAACTGTTGTATCCGATATTCGTGAACTGGGTGATGTTGATGTGGCTCTGTTATGCATACCTTCTCGTGAGGTGCCTCAACGTATTAAAGAATACCATGCTTTGGGTATTAATACGGTTGATAGTTTTGATGAACATCAGCGAATCGCCTCTTTGCGTCGTGAATTAGATGTAACGGCAAAAGTCAAAAAAACGGTTTCTATTTTTGCAGCCGGTTGGGATCCGGGTACGGATTCAATGATTCGTGCTTTAATGAAAGTTGTTTCATTAACCGGATATACAACAACAACTTTCGGCGGTAAAAAAGGCGGTCGGAGTATGGGTCATACTGTACAGGTTAAAAGTATTGCCGGTGTTAAGGATGCTGTTGCATTGACATTAGAAAACGGTCGGGGTAAACACAAACGCAAAGTTTATGTTGAATTGGAAAAAGGTGCGGATATTGCTGAAATTGAAAAGGCAATCATTGCTGATGCGTATTTTAAAAATGATGTAACGGAAGTTGTTGCTGTTAAGAGTATTGATAAATATAATACATTACATCATTCCGCTGTTATTGAACGGACAGGTATGGAGGTGAATCAATCTTATACGGTTGAAGGAACGAATCCTGAATTTACGGCAAATATTATGGTTTCATCTGTTCGGGCTTGTCGTCGGGCATATAAAAAAGGTGATTATGGGGTCTTTACATTTATTGAACGTCCGATAATTGACTATTTACCCGGGAATGAAATTGATGTACAATTAGAAGGATATTAAGGTATAAATCTTCTTTAAAACGCATGAGTAATTGTTTACTTGTGCGTTTTTTTGTTGAAATATGAAAAAAAGATAGCATTTTTTGATTATTTTTGTTATATATAAAAAAATGATAACAAAATAAAGGAAAAAGATATGAAATTTTTAGATGAAGCTAAAATTTATGTTAAAGCGGGTGATGGCGGAAACGGCGCCTGTTCTTTTCGGCATGAAAAGTTTTTGGAGTTTGGTGGTCCTGACGGCGGAAACGGCGGAAATGGTGGAGATGTTATTTTTGAAACAGTTGATAATTTAAATACGTTGATTGATTTTCGTTATCAACAACATTTTAAAGCTCAAAGAGGATGTAATGGTGCAGGACGTAACTGTACAGGTGCTTCGGGTGATGATTTGATTATTAAAGTGCCAATCGGTACACAGATTATTGCAAATGATAATGAAACATTGTTGGCTGATATGATGGAAAAAGGTCAACGTTTTATTGTTGCTCGTGGTGGAAAAGGCGGACGTGGAAATAATTCATATAAATCATCAACTAATCAGGCTCCTTATCAGGCTGATGAAGGAACTCCAGGAGAAGAATGTTGGGTTTGGTTAAAGTTAAAATTAATTGCTGATGCCGGTTTGGTTGGTATGCCTAATGCCGGAAAATCAACATTTTTAAGTGTTGTTTCTCGGGCAAAACCTAAAATTGCCGATTATCCGTTTACAACCATTCATCCAAATTTGGGTATGGCTAAAATTGATGACAGAGAAATTTTAATTGCCGATATTCCCGGTTTGATTGAAGGTGCTTCGGAAGGTGTTGGTTTGGGTACACGTTTCTTAAAACACGTTGAACGATGTAAAGTGTTAATTCATCTTATTGACGGTACGGCAGAAGATGTTGTTGAACCGTATAAAATGATACGTGATGAATTGGAAAAATATAGTTCAAAATTAATTGGAAAGCCTGAAATTGTGGCGTTAAATAAAACAGATGCTATTTTGCCTGATGAATTAGAGAAAAAATTGAAAAAATTAGAAAAAGTAGTTGGGCATAAAGTTTATCCGATTTCGGGTGTTGCACATCAGGGTATAGAAGATGTTTTACGATCAGCTGAAAAATATGTATATGAAGGAGAATAAAAGAAATGGCTATCAAAAAAGAAACAAAAACAGTTAAAAAGACAACAACAAATTCAGAAACAGCTGGTAAAACCAAAACAGGAACCCGTAAAAAATGTGTTTCTAAAACAAAAGAAACAATTTTAACTACAAGTAAGGATTTAGTAGCTTTTATTGTAAAAAAATTAGATGAAGGAAAAGCTGATAAGATTGAACAGATTGAAGTTGTTGGTAGAACGACTTTAACAGATTATTTTATTATTGCAACAGGGACATCAAGTCGTCATGTGTTTGGGTTGGCTAATAATTTGGCACAAGATATGAAAAAGGCGGGACACCGTGTGCAGGTTGCCGGAGATACGGGGGATGGTAATTGGATTGTTGTTGATGCAGGAGATGTTATTGTACACTTATTTACATCAGAAATGAGAGAAATTTATAATATTGAAGGAAATTGGAAAAAATCGGAATAAATAGATTCGCTTTAATAGCCAAAAGCCTTTTCGTTATTACGGAAAGGCTTTTTTTTATAATCATTTTCTATGTGCATAAACTTGTGTTTGCAAGAAATGATTTTATAATAAAAATGATTTTTAGAAGGAGGCAAAAAAAAATATTACGAATAAAAAGAATGAAGCACAAAAATAATCAGTTATTGTGTTTTAAATGATTCTCAGGAAGACAAGTCTTTAAAAGATAAAAGAGGTGGATGTCATTCTTGTAATGAATTAAAAGGCCTTAATGTTGGTCTGAACGGTCAATGTGCTGAAATTTATCCTAAACGGGTTAAAAAGGTGATTGGAAAGCGGTTGGTAATAATTATTGTACATTATGTGGAGTTGCCGGAACAATAGGAAAACAAACCGTTATTTCCTGATAATGATGATGGTACCTGTTTTAGTTGTGATGTTTCTTCTCTTGTTTATCAAACAGATGTTGTAGAACAATACCGTTGTGAGAATGTTTGTGATAATAGAGAAACAGTTAAACAAAATATAACCAGTGGTGATTTACGGTGTTTTATAAAATGTCCTGCTGATAAACCATTACGATATGCTGTTGGAAATAGTTGTGCAGCGTGTGATTATGAAGGTCAGGTTCATGTGGGTTTTTTAAATGGAAAATCTTGTTCAACACTATGCCCGAATCGTGAAGTTGTCGGCAATTATTGTGTTGTGAAATCATGTCCGTCTGACAGACCGTTGCGAGGTGTAGATGGAAAATGTTATGCTTGTGGATATGAAGGGCAGGTATCGGTTTCTTCATTGGTGCCATTGGCTACAATGACAGGTGGTGATGAAACTGTTGATTTATGTAGCAGTTTGTGTCCAGAAAGAGAGGTTGTAATGGTTTTTGTGTGTTAAAAGACTGTCCTTCTACTAAACCGCTAAAAGGAAAAGACAATATATGTTATGATTGTAATACTACAGCATTAATTGATGTTACAGGAGTGGAAGATAATTGTGATACTTGCGCATCGGATGGGCGAGTC
Source organism: Alphaproteobacteria bacterium (assembly GCA_045638265.1). GTDB lineage: Bacteria > Pseudomonadota > Alphaproteobacteria > CAAHEQ01 > UBA3637 > RGIG4140. Next base: position 124,736 of record JAZUBA010000077.1, read on the forward strand.
GTGGAAACAATTGCTGGTATAAAATATTGTACAATTCCTTGTGGATATGATCAATTCAGAGATGCGACAAAGAAATGTGTTGATTGTTTGGATTCGGGTAATTATTCTACAAAAGCGACAAAGATAGAATGTGATAAATGTTCTGAACGGGAATATGGATTTAGTGAAAACGATAAATGTATGGTGCAATGTGATACAATGGGAACATACACAGAAGGAAAACCATTGGCTAATGCGGATGGTATTTGTTTTGCTTGTGATTATAATGGTGGTATTACAATGGGTACATGGGGGAATGTCAATCGTTGCACTGAGATATGTCCTAACAGAAAACTAAATGGAAATAGTTGTGTTCGTGATGCTTGTTCACCTGATAAACAATTGTTAGGAACGGATGGCAACTGTTATCCATGTAATATTACAACACCAATTACAACTACAAAAGAAAGTTGTTTAAAGTGTTTGAACAGAGAATATACTAACGGCGTTTGTGGATATCTTGCTTATCAAGAAGTGCAAAAATAAAAAAAATGAAATAAAAGCTTGCAAAATAGTTTGTTTTTGTGTAATGTATATGTGTCTGCATATTGTTTTCATTTTTCTAATAAAAAAAATAGAAAAGGTTTAAAAAAGTTCTTGACAAGTCGTAAAAAAAAATGTAAGATGATTTGACCTTTTTTAGAGGAATGTTACCATTGTATGGTATGATACGGATAATTTAGGGGTGTAGCTCAACTGGTAGAGCGTCGGTCTCCAAAACCGAAGGTCGCGGGTTCGATCCCTGCCGCCCCTGCCAATTTAAGTTAGAGGAAAAAATGAAAACATCACCGGCATTATTTGTTCGTCAAGTTAAACAAGAGTTTTCTAAAATTACATGGCCGACTCGTTCAATGGCAATGCAGGGAACGATTATGGTTGTTATTATCAGTGTTTTGTTGGCGACATTTTTGTTTTTGATTAATATGATTTTTGCCGGCATTATTAAGGTTGTTTTGGGAGGTTAGTTTTATGGCTGCTCGTTGGTATATTGTTCATACATATTCGGGTTTTGAAAATAAAATCGCAGCATTTGTTAAAGAACAGGCAGAAAAAAAAGAAATGGCTCATTTGGTTGAAGATGTGTTGGTTCCGACAGAGAATGTTGTTTCTGTGCGTAATGGGTCAAAAGTTGAAACGACTCGGAAATTTTTTCCGGGTTATGTTCTTGTAAAAATGGAAATGACTCCTGAAACGTGGCATTTGGTGTCTAGTACTCCAAAGGTTACGGGTTTCTTGGGTGGTAAAAAACCAGTGCCGATGACACAAGCTGAGGCTGATAGAATTTTGCATCAGGTACAAGAGGGTATTGAAAAACCAAAAACGGCGGTTGTTTATGAGGTTGGTGAACAAATTGTTGTTTGTGAAGGTCCTTTTGCATCATTTGCAGGTGTGGTTGAAGATGTTGATGCTGAAAAAGAACGTTTGAAAGTTTCTGTATCTATCTTTGGACGTCAAACACCATTAGAATTAAACTTTGCACAAGTTAAAAAGGCTTAAAGGGAAATATAAACAATCCGTATTTCCTTTTGTGTGGTAGATAAGCCATTATCAGACCACAAACTTCAAAATCTAGGATTGAAACATTTATGAGGTTAAAAAATGGCAAAAAAAGTAATTGGCTTTATTAAACTTCAAATTGAAGCTGGTAAAGCAAATCCATCACCACCAGTAGGTCCTGCTTTGGGTCAACGTGGTTTGAATATTATGGAATTTTGTAAAGCATTTAATGCTAAAACACAAAAAATGGAACCGGGTACGCCTATTCCTGTAATTATTACAGCTTATGCAGACCGTACATTCTCTTTTGTTACAAAATTACCTCCGGTTAGTTATTTGATTAAAAAAGCTGCTAACGTTAAAAGCGCTTCTAAAGAACCGGGTCGTAAAAAAGTTGCTAAAATTACAAAAGAACAAGTAAAAGCAATTGCTACGGAAAAAATGCCTGACTTGAACTGTCATACAGTTGAAGCAGCTATGGAAATGGTTGCTGGACAGGCTCGTTCAATGGGTATTGATGTGGTGGAGTAAGAATATGAAATACGGTAAAAGATTGAAAAAAGCTTACGAAACTGTTGATACGACAAAAGTCTATGACATTGAAGAAGCTGTAAAAGTTATCAAAGAAAACGCAAAAGCCAAATTTGATGAAACAGTTGATATTGCTGTTGCATTAGGTGTTGACCCACGTCAATCAGATCAAATGGTACGTGGTGCTGTTTCATTGCCGGCCGGTACAGGGAAAACATTGACAGTTGCTGTTTTTGCAAAAGGTCCAAAAGCTGAAGAAGCAAAAAAAGCAGGTGCTGACATTGTTGGTGATGAAGATTTGATGAATGATATTATGGCTGGTAAAATTAATTTCCAACGTTTGATTGCAACTCCGGATATGATGGGTGTTGTCGGACGTTTAGGTAAAATTTTGGGTCCGAAAGGATTAATGCCAAACCCAAAACTCGGTACTGTTACAATGGATGTAACTGAAGCTGTTAAAGCAGCTAAAGCCGGTCAAGTTCAATTCCGTGTTGATTCAGCTGGTATTGTTCATGCCGGTATCGGTAAAGTCAGTTTTGATGATGACAAAATTAAAGAAAACGCAAAAGCATTTGTTAAAGCTTTGGCTGCTTTAAAACCGGCATCATCAAAAGGTGTTTACTTGAAACAAGTTGCAATCAGTACAACACAAGGTATTGGTGTTAAAGTCAGCGTATCAAGCGTTGCATAATAAGAATTTTTTGCCCCTGCCTTTGGTAGGGGCAGATGCCTGTCCGAGACTGTTGGTGCTTATCACAGGGTAAGAGTTAAGGGAAAGCATTCCGCCGACACAGACAGAAAACAAATCGGTTATCCATAAGGAAAAAGAGGATGTTTCTGGACAGGAAAGAGTGAAGTGCCTAAGGGCGCTTTAAGTGAAAACCAGAGAAAATGGAAAACCATTTTCATACTAGCGGAGACAAAATCGTGAAACGTGAAGAAAAACAACAAGTTATTTCTGAAATGAAAGACGTTTTTAATAATTCTGCATTAGTTGTTGTTGCCTTAAACAAAGGTATTTCAATGACAGAAACAACAGAATTACGTCGTAACGTTCGTAATGACGGAGCTAACTATCGTGTCGTTAAAAACCGTTTGGCAAAATTGGCTCTTGCCGGAACACCTTGCGAAGCTATGGCTGACTTATTGGTCGGTCCGACTGCTTTAGCATATTCAGAAGATGAAATTTCTGCTGCTAAAGCTGTTTGTAAATTAGCAAAAGCAAGCGATAAGTATGAAATTGCCGGTGGTATTATGAACGGTAAATTAATTGATGTTAAAACTGTTCAATCTATCGCTGAATTGCCGTCATTAGATGAATTGCGCGGTAAACTTATCGGCTTGTTGCAAGCTCCCGGTGGTCAATTGGCTCGGGTTGCAAAAGCTTATTCTGAAAAAGAACAAGCTGCGGCATAATTTTGCATTAACTTATTAAGCGAAAGCTTAACTTATAAAAAAATATTTATGGAGAATAAAATGACTGATTTAAATAAAATCGTAGACGAATTATCAGCTTTGACAATTATGGAAGCTGCTGAATTAGCTAAAATGTTAGAAGAAAAATGGGGCGTCTCTGCTGCTGCTCCTGTTGCTGTTGCTGCTGCTGGCGCTGCTGCTGTTGAAGAAAAAACAGAATTTGACGTTATCTTAGTTGATGGCGGTGCAAACAAAATTAACGCCATTAAAGAAGTACGTACAATCACAGGTTTAGGCTTGAAAGAAGCTAAAGACTTAGTTGAAGGTGCTCCGAAAGAATTGAAAAAAGGCGTCAGCAAAGAAGAAGCTGAAAAAATCAAAAAACAACTCGAAGCCGCTGGTGCTAAAGTTGAATTGAAATAATTTTATTTCAAAACATGTCAATCGGGTCGCATCAATTTGATTGAAATTGGTGTCGACCCTATTGAAGTCAATAAAGGTTCCGATTCCTTTTAATCGGAAAAGTTTTAATTAAAATGGGGAAAATACATGATCAAATCCGATATCAATCGCAGAAGAGTTCGTAAAAACTTCGGAAAAATTAATGCCGTTGTTGAAATGCCAAATTTGATTGACGTTCAAACCAGTTCATACAGAGATTTTTTACAATGGGGTATTCCTGTTGATAAACGTGTTGATGCCGGTTTGCAAGAAGTCTTTAAATCGGTTTTTCCAATTCATGACTTTGCCGGTCGTGGTGATTTGGAATTTATCAAATATGAGTTGGACACACCTAAATTTGACGTTGATGAATGTTTAAAACGAGGTTTAACATTTGCAGCTCCTGTTCGGGCCACTTTGCGTTTGGTTGTTTGGGATGTAGATGCAACAACGGGTACACGCTCAATCCGTGATATTAAAGAACAAGATGTTTATATGGGCGATTTACCGTTAATGACGGAAAAGGGTACATTTATTGTTAACGGAACGGAACGTGTCGTTGTTTCACAAATGCACCGCTCCCCTGGTGTTTTCTTTGATCATGACAATGGCGAATCTCATTCGTCCGGAAAATTCTTATTTGCTGCTCGTATTATTCCATACCGTGGGTCATGGATTGATTTTGAATTTGATGCCAAAGACACATTAAATGTTCGTATTGACCGTCGTCGTAAATTGCCGGCTACATCATTGTTATATGCTTTGGATAATGAAGAAACAGCACAACGTCGTGCAGAAGCTTTGGCAAATGATGAGGCTTTTGATGTTTCTGAAGCTGAAGGTATGAGCAAAGAAGAAATTTTAAATTATTTCTATGAAACAATTGTTATTGTTAAAGATAAGAAAAATTGGAAAACAGCTTTTGTTCCGGAATTAATGAAAGGTGTCAAATTACCTCATGATTTAATTAATGCCTCAACAGGTGATTTAGTTGCTGAAAAAGGCGAAAAATTAAATATGGGTAAAATCAACAAATTAAAACGGGAAGGTTTAGACGAATACCGCTTGACAAACGAGGATTTAATCGGTCGCTTTGTTGCTGTTGATTTTGTTGATGAAAATACCGGTGAAGTTGTTATGGAAGCCGGTGATGAAATTACAGAAGATGATATTGCCAAATTAAACGAATTAAAAGTAAAAGAAATTCCGGTCTTGCATATTGATTATGTTAATGTAGGACCATATATTCGTAATACACTTGTTGCAGATAAAAATACGACTCGTGAAGAAGCATTGATTGATATTTACAAAATTATGCGTCCGGGTGAATTACCTGTTGTTGAAACAGCAGCAACTTTGTTCCAAGGTATGTTCTTTGATTTGGAACGCTATGATTTATCAGCTGTCGGTCGTGTTAAAATGAATGCCCGTTTAGGCTTTGATACAAACGAAGTTCCTGACAGTGTTCGTGTATTGCGTAAAGAAGATATTTTAAAAATCATTAAAACACTTGTTGAAATTAAAGATGGTAAAGGTCAAATCGACGATATCGATAACTTAGGTAACCGTCGTGTTCGTTCAGTCGGTGAATTGATGGAAAATCAATATCGCTTAGGCTTGTTGCGTATGGAAAGAATGATACGCGAAAAAATGACATCCAGCGAAATTGAATCGGTTATGCCATATGATTTAATTAATGCAAAACCGTTATCAGCAGCTGTTCGTGAATTCTTTGCTTCATCACAATTATCACAATTCATGGATCAAAACAATCCATTGTCAGAAATCACACACAAACGCCGTTTGTCAGCATTAGGTCCTGGTGGTTTGACACGTGATCGTGCCGGTATGGAAGTTCGTGACGTTCATCCGACACACTATGGTCGTATTTGTCCGATTGAATCTCCTGAAGGTCAAAATATCGGTTTGATTAACTCGTTATCTACCTTTGCAAAAGTTAATAAATATGGTTTTATTGAAACCCCGTATCGTAAAATTATTGATGGCAAAGTTTCAGATGAAGTTGTTTATTTATCTGCTATGGAAGAAGCAAAACATACAATTGCTCAAGCCAATGCCAAATTAAATGAGAAAGGTGAATTCAGTGAAGATTTAGTAACAGCACGTCATGCGGGTGAAGTTGTATTAGCTAAACCGGAAGAAATTGATTTAATTGACGTCTCTCCAAAACAAGTTGTTTCCGTTGCGGCATCTTTGATTCCGTTCTTGGAAAATGACGACGCTAACCGTGCATTGATGGGTTCTAACATGCAACGTCAAGGTGTTCCTTTGTTGCACAATGAAGCTCCGTTAGTCGGAACAGGTATGGAAGCTGCAGTTGCTAAAGACTCTCGGGCTGCTGTTGCTGCAAAACGTGCCGGTGTTGTTACACAAGTTGATGCTTCTCGTATCGTTATTCGTGCAACAGACGAATTGACAACAACGTCAGCCGGTGTTGATATTTATACATTAGAAAAATTCCAACGTTCAAATACAGGTACTTGTATGACACAAGAACCATTGGTTCGTACGGGTGATGTTGTTAAAAAAGGCGAAATCATTGCAGACGGTCCATGTACAGAATTGGGTGAATTAGCTTTGGGACGTAACGTTTTAGTTGCCTTTATGCCTTGGAACGGTTACAACTATGAAGACTCTATTTTGATTTCTGAAAGAATCGCTTCAGATGACGTCTTTACATCTATCCACTTAGAAGAATTTGAAGTAGTTGCCCGTGATACAAAATTGGGTCAGGAAGAAATCACTCGTGATATTCCGAACGTTGGTGAAGAAGGTTTGAAAAACTTGGATGAAACCGGTATTATTTATATCGGTGCCGAAGTTAAAGCCGGCGATATCTTGGTTGGTAAAGTAACACCGAAAGGTGAAACAATTATGACTCCGGAAGAAAAATTATTAAGAACAATCTTCGGTGAAAAAGCTGCAGATGTACGTGACTCTTCTTTGCGTGTTCCTCCAGGGGTGTTTGGTACGGTTATTGATGTTCGTGTATTCACACGTCGTGGTATTGAAAAAGATGAACGTGCTCAAGCTATTGAACAAGCAGAAATCAGCCGTTTAGCAAAAGACCGTGATGATGAAAAAGCTATTTTGCAAAACAGCTTCTACGAACGTATTCGTGCTTTAATGATTGGTCAAGAAGTTGCTAAAGCTGATGGTTTCAAATCTGGAACGGTTTTAACAGAAGAAAACTTGAAAGATGTTGCTAACTATAATTTACGTCGCATCAGCATTGTTAATGATGAAATCATGCGTAACATTGAAGAATTGATTGAAACATTAACACAAGCTGAAAAAGAATTGCAGGAAAAATTTGAAAACAGAGTAGAAAAACTGCAACGTGGCGATGAAATGATGGCCGGTGAATTGAAAAAGGTCAAAGTATTTATTGCAACAAAACGTAAATTACAACCAGGTGATAAAATGTCTGGTCGACATGGTAACAAAGGTGTGGTCTCCCGTGTATTGCCGATTGAAGATATGCCATACACAGAAGATGGTACACCAATGGATATCGTGTTAAATCCGTTAGGCGTTCCTTCTCGTATGAATGTCGGACAAATTTTAGAAACACACTTGGGTTATGCTTGTCGTGAATTGGGTCGCCAAATTGGTGATGTGGTTAATGCTGTTAAAGCTAAAAATGCACAAGTTTCCGATTTGCGTGAAAAATTAAAAGATGTTTACGGTGATCGTGAATATAATCGTCAAATTGCCGATATGGATGACACTGCTGTATTAGCTATGAGTGAAAACCTGAAAAAAGGTGTTCCTATTGCTACACCGGTATTTGACGGAGCTCATCAAGATGATATTAGCAATATGTTACAAAAAGCCGGATTAGATTCATCAGGTCAAGTAACCTTATATGATGGTTTGACAGGTGAACCGTTTGATCGTAAAGTAACTATCGGTTATATGTACATGTTGAAATTACACCACTTAGTTGATGAAAAGATTCACGCCCGTTCAATTGGACCTTACAGTCTTGTTACACAACAACCACTTGGCGGTAAAGCTCAATTCGGTGGTCAAAGATTTGGTGAAATGGAAGTGTGGGCTTTGGAAGCTTACGGGGCTGCTTATACATTACAGGAAATGTTAACAATTAAATCTGATGACGTTTCCGGTCGTATCAAAGCGTATGAAACAATCATTCGTGGCGATAATAATTTTGAAGCAGGTATTCCGGAATCTTTCAACGTGTTGGTCAAAGAAATTCGTTCTTTAGGCTTAGACATTGAACTGAACCAGAGTGAAAAATAATCTCCAACGGGGAGGGGTTATACCTTCCCCGATACGTCATATAAAACAAAAGAGGTAACACATAATGAATGATTTAATTAGTACAGTCGGGCAAGCCCCATCTCCGCAATCTTTTGATGATATTCGCATTTCTATTGCTTCACCTGAAAAAATCCGTGAGTGGTCTTTCGGGGAAGTAACTCGTCCGGAAACAATTAACTACCGTACATTTAAACCAGAAAAAGACGGTTTGTTCTGTGCCAAAATTTTCGGTCCTGTTAAGGATTATGAATGTTTGTGCGGTAAATATAAACGTATGAAATATCGTGGTATTACTTGTGAAAAGTGCGGTGTTGAAGTTACATTATCAAAAGTTCGTCGTGAACGTATGGGACATATTGAATTGGCTTGTCCGGTAACACATATTTGGTTTTTAAAATCATTACCAAGCCGAATCGGTACTTTATTGGATATGATGTTGAAAAACTTGGAAGCTGTTTTGTATTTTGAAAAATACATTGTTATTGAACCGGGTTTGACATCCTTAAAACAACACGAACTTTTAACAGAAGAACAATATCAGGTTGCTTTGGAAGAATATGGTGAAGATGCTTTCCGTGTTGGAATTGGTGCTGAAGCCATTAAAGAAATGTTGTCTCAAATTGACTTGCAAGCTGAAGCTCAAGCATTGCGTGGTGAATTAATCGGTACAACATCTGATATGAAACGCAAAAAAATTGTTAAAAAATTAAAATTAGTTGAAGCATTCCTTGATTCAGGTGCTCGTCCGGAATGGATGGTTTTAGATGTATTACCGGTTATCCCACCAGAATTGCGTCCATTGGTACCATTAGATGGCGGTCGTTTTGCAACATCTGATTTAAATGATTTATATCGTCGTGTTATCAATAGAAACAATCGTTTAAAAAGATTGTTGGAATTAAGAGCTCCTGAAATTATTATTCGTAACGAAAAACGTATGTTGCAAGAAGCTGTTGATGCTTTGTTTGATAATGGTCGTCGTGGTCGTGCCGTTGCCGGTATTAATAAACGTCCGTTAAAATCATTGGCAGATATGCTTAAAGGTAAACAAGGTCGTTTCCGTCAAAACTTGCTCGGTAAACGTGTTGACTATTCAGGTCGTTCCGTTATTACGGTCGGTCCGGAATTAATGTTGCATCAATGCGGTTTGCCAAAACGTATGGCATTAGAATTATTCAAACCATTTATTTATTCTAAATTAGAACAACGCGGACTGGCTACAACAATTAAAGCTGCTAAAAAAATGGTTGAAAAAGAAAGACCGGAAGTTTGGGATATTTTATCAGAAGTTATCCGTGAACATCCTGTTTTGTTAAACCGTGCTCCGACATTGCACAGATTAGGTATTCAAGCATTTGAACCTGTTTTAATTGAAGGTAAAGCCATTCAGTTGCACCCGTTAGTTTGTACAGCTTTTAACGCTGACTTTGACGGTGACCAAATGGCTGTTCACGTTCCGTTGTCAATTGAAGCTCAATTAGAAGCCCGTGTATTAATGATGTCAACAAACAACATTTTATCACCGGCAAGCGGTAAACCGATTATTGTACCGACACAAGATATTATTTTAGGCTTGTACTATTTGTCAATGCAACGTGACGGTGAAGTTGGTGAAGGTATGATTTTCTCTGGTCCGCAAGAAATTGAACATGCATTGTTTGAAAAGAAAGTTTCTTTACACGCCAAAATTAAAGTTCGTTTGACGGTTATGGATGATGATGGTCAAAAACGGACACATATGGTTGATACAACACCGGGTCGTGTAAAACTTGCTTCTGTTTTACCGGATAACAGCAAAATTCCGTTCAGTTTAATGAACCGCTTAATCCGTAAAAAAGAAGTTTCTGAAATTATTGATGCCGTTTATCGTTATTGCGGTCAAAAAGATACATGTATTTTTGCCGATAAAGTTATGGGCTTAGGTTATCGTCAAGCTGCTTTAGCTGGTATTTCATTCGGTAAAGATGATATGATTATTCCTGAAGCCAAGAAAACATTGCTTGAAGAAACAAAAGCCAAAACAAACGAATATGAACGTCAATATCAAGATGGTTTAATTACACGCCTTGAAAAATACAACAAAGTTGTTGACGCATGGGCAAAATGTACAGATGATATTTCTGATGCCATGATGAAAGAAATTTCAAAAGCAGAAGTCGGTAAACCTATTAACTCTGTTTACATGATGGCTCACTCCGGTGCTCGTGGTTCTGCTACACAGATGCGTCAGTTGGCCGGTATGCGTGGTTTGATGGCTAAACCAAACGGTGAAATTATTGAAACACCGATTACTTCAAACTTTAAAGAAGGTTTGACAGTTATGGAATACTTTAACTCTACTCACGGTGCTCGTAAAGGTTTGGCCGATACAGCTTTGAAAACGGCTAACTCTGGTTACTTAACACGTCGTTTGGTTGATGTTGCACAAGATGCCATTATTACAATGGAAGATTGCGGAACGGAAAATGGTATCACTATTCAACCGATTATTGAAGGTGGTGATGTTATTGCAACAACCGGTGAACGTATTTTAGGTCGTACAGTAGTTGAAGATATTATTGATCCGGTAACAGGTGAGGTTATTGTTGCTAAAAATACATTGATTGACGAAAATGATGTTGATAAAATTGATGCAATCGGTGTTGAATCCGTTAAAATTCGTTCAGTGTTGACATGTGAAGCTGAAAACGGTATTTGTGCATGTTGTTACGGTCGTGACTTGTCTCGTGGTACACCTGTCAATTTAGGTGAAGTTGTCGGTATTATTGCTGCTCAATCCATTGGTGAACCGGGTACACAGTTGACCATGCGTACTTTCCACGTTGGTGGTACTGCTCAAAAAGGTGCTGAACAATCAAGCATTGATGTCGGATTTGATGCAAAAGTCAGATTGACTGGTTGTAACATGATTGAAAACTCCAAAGGTGATAAAATTGTATTATCACGTAACTGTGAAGTTTCTTTGTTGGATGCAAACGGTCGTGAAAAAGCGCGTCATAAATTGCCATACGGTGCTAAATTAATGGTTGTAGACGGTGATAAAGTTACAAAAGGTTGTCGTATTGCCGAATGGGATCCATATACAATGCCAATTATCGTAGATAAAAACGGTAAAGTTAAATATGAAGATCTTGTTGCCGGTGAAACGGTTCGTGAAGTTGTTGATGAAGCAACTGGTTTGACTTCAAAAGTGATTACACGTCCGACAACATCTAAAACAGATCGTCGTCCAAGTTTGGTCTTATTAGATGAAAAAGGCAAAGTCTTTAAGTTCAGTAACGGTATGGAAGCTCGTTATTACTTGCCTGTTGATGCGGTTGTTTCCGTTGAAAATGGTCAAGAAGTACATATGGGTGACGTATTAGCCCGTTTACCACGTGAAAGTTCTAAAACACGCGATATTACCGGTGGTTTGCCTCGTGTTGCTGAATTGTTTGAAGCTCGTTGTCCGAAAGATCCGGCTATTATTTCTGAAATTGATGGTCGTGTTGAATTCGGAGCAGACTTTAAGACAAAACGTCGTATCGTTGTTATCGGTAATGACGGTGAAACAACGAGTGAATACTTAATTCCGAAAGGTCGCACGGTTGCCGTTAATGAAGGTGATATTATCCGTAAAGGTGATATGATTGTCGAAGGTGCTTTAGATCCACATGATATATTGCGTGTTATGGGTGTTGAAGCATTGGCACATTATTTGGTTAAAGAAGTTCAAGCTGTTTATCGTTTACAAGGTGTTAAAATCAATGATAAACATATTGAAGTTATTGTTCGCCAAATGATGCAAAAACTTGAAGTCGTTGATGCCGGTGATACAACATTATTAGTTGGTGAACAAGTTGAAAAAGAAGATTTGATTGCAGAAAACAGAAAATCGGTCAATTCCGGTGGTCGTCCGGCTAAAGTAATGCCAGTCTTATTAGGTATTACGAAAGCCAGCTTGCAGACAAGTTCGTTCATTTCAGCTGCCTCCTTCCAAGAAACAACTCGTGTCTTGACAGAAGCAGCAACAGCAGGTAAACGTGATAAATTACTTGGTTTGAAAGAAAACGTTATTGTCGGTCGTTTAATTCCGGCAGGTACGGGTGCTCAAACAATGCGTTACCGTCAAATTGCAGCTAATAGAGATAAAGAAGTCTTGGAGGCTCGCAATAAAGAAACTGTGGCTCAATAAAGTCATGTTATAGAATTAAAACGGATTATCTTGGTAAAAGATAGTCCGTTTTTTTGTGTTAAAAATATAAGTGTAAAACTATTTTGGATATATGAATAATAGCTAGAAATATTAGGTGTATGCGTGTGATTTTATAACATGAAAATAGTGTGTTACATAAAAAAAATCGGCTGACAAATATCAACCGATTTTTTTAGTTTAATACAGCAAAATTTATTCTCTTACACACCATACCTTTCCATCAGGATCTGCTTGATAAATTCGTTTTGCATCAATACAACCTGTACATAAAGTTTTGGCATCTTGAACATTCAATATTTCAATGTCATTTGAGGTTGAACAATTAGTCGTATTACCATTGACATCAATAAAATGAGCTCCTTTAGTTGCTATTTGCGAACAATACCATACGGTTTTATTATCAGCTGTATTTATTGAAAATGGAACACGTGAGCATTCACGACATTGTGTTTGATAAATTAATTCAGAACCAATTTCTTTGACGACATTGTCGGCTGTACAATTGATACATTTACCAGTAGCAGTATGTTGCCATTCATACCCTTTTGCACAATTATTCGGGACGCAATAAATATTACCTGTTGAATTTTGTGTCATGATTTGTTTTTCATCACATTCACTACATTTTGCTTTATTATTTGTTGATAACAAATAGGTATCTATCACATAATTGTTAGCTGAAACATTACATTTTACACATGCAGAACTATGGTTTTCATATTCATCCGTTTGGCAACCACCAAATGAGCAAGTTCCCGTTTTATTTGTGGTATTGGTCATGGTAAATATCCGTCTTGGGCAGTGTAAACATTGCTCTTGGGTTGCAGTAATAGAATTTGGTGTTGTACAGGATTGGCAATTACCTGATGTATCTCTAAATGATGTTCCTTCAACATAAGAAGCTAGAAAGTTATTTACGTTTGCTGTTGTATCAGAATCAAGAGCATCTAAACTTGGATTTAAGTTATTGCAAACGCCTCTGTTTCCTGGATCAACAAGAAAACATTGTTTTGTATCTGGATTATACAAACGATTACCACAAAGATTACATTGTTCTTTTAAAATATGTCTACCATCATTATTTCCACTTGATGTTGTGTTACAAGACAAACAAGCTCCATCAGGTTCTTGTCTAATTCGTTTTTCAGAACCATTTGGAGGACATGTTTCAAAAACACAATACCCTGATGAATTTCTATATCTTTTATATGGATCAGTTGTGCACAAATCATCACAGGTTTCAGTACTAGGTGTTGAATTATAATAACCATGAACCATACTTGTTGAACAAGAACGACATGAACCACTAAATAATTGCCATTCACCAGTATTGCATTTTTTGTAACAATATGATTTTCCATTGCTTTTTGTGTAAATCCATCGTGTTGGATTTCCACTTGAATCTTTACAATTTGCAACACAATGCGAATCACTATCGTCAGAACTTTCTATTTCTATAGAAAAATCAACGCTATTATACGTACAAGGTTGGCAAGTACCGTCAGCAGCCATAAAATGCGGAGGAGTCTTGTTATCACAATTGCTTGTACCTAACAGACAATAACCCGCTGCGTTAACACGCCTACCACAAGCTGTACACAATGTGTGTAAAGTTGTATCTGTTCCGACACTGGGATTGGATGTTGTATTGCAAGGATAACAAACACCATTTGTATCTTGAAATTGACGTTTACAATTCTCATCTGTTGCAGAAGAACAGGTTTCTTGGTTTTCTGGTTGGTAACAAATTCTATTGCAATTTGAACCAACTACTTTTCTTTTACTCCAATTACCTTCCGAATCATATTCAGGACATGCATTACACATAGTTTCTAATTGGTTTTTTGTTATTAGATTAGATGGCATATTCCAAATAGCACGGTTTTTATTTTCTGAACATTTTACACAACCAAAATATGCTGTATTTGTTCCGCTTAAAAATTCATTTGCATTACATGTTGGCACTTTTGTACATTGTGTAACATAATGATATTGTACCCAATCTAAACCACAGGAAGCGCACATATCTATTTTAGAATTAGGGATATTGTGTGTTTCCGTATTCAATGTGCCATCTAAATTACGGCAAGAGATACAGCCTTCTGATGTTGTTTCATAACTAATCCCTTTAACACATCCAACACTACAATAAGTTGTTTCTGTATTTGCATTATAAGCAACATTGTGTTCACCGCAAGCCATGCATTGATCTACACCGCTTTCTTCATCTTTAATGTTCAGTTCTGGATATTCATAAGCATCTTGACTGATTTTAACAACGCCATCTTCTGAACAAGGAATACATGCCCCATTGGCTGAACGGTATTCTTTTCCTTTTTCACATTTTGCAGGAATTGTTATACATGTATTATCTAATTCATTGCAAATTTGATTTTCAGGACAATCTGTATTAAGTTCACATTCAACACATCCCTTGTCATCCGTACAGATTGGTTTATCTCCAATACAATTAGATTGACAGGTATAATTTGAACAAATAGCACAGTCAGCACAATCATCATCACTCATACAATACCGAAATGGACGACCATCCGGTCCAAGCGGGTTTTCACGTAAACCTTGCTCACCTCCAAACGATTCAAGCGAAGTTGTAAAGACCATATTAACGGGTTCGTCTCCGTCTTCTCCACATATTTCAGGATTGTTTCCATTATAAATCAATCGTTCTTCCCCATTTGGAACCCAGATAAATAACGGGCCTTGAATATCCATATTCAATACTTTTTTACAAACACCATTCGGCACATTTTCTACTTCAACATCAAATAAGATTTCAGAACGGGGATAAACACCAATCGGAAACCCTGTTTGTGTCATATCTGCCCATTCAGTAATTTCTTCTTCATCGGGTAAATCTTTTGTTTGATACATATTCCACGTATCACGTGTTCTCAAATTAACTTCATTGACGATATCATTTGCCCGATGTTTTTCCATAGCATAC
>JAZUBA010000078.1:0-1747 GCA_045638265.1 Alphaproteobacteria bacterium
GATATTGGATTTAATTACTTTAAATATCAAAAATTTCAGAGACAATTCTTGGGATAAAAGTAATCAAATGAACAAGTTGTTAATTGACTTGGATGAGAAAAAGAATATCTCTGTTTTTTCAGTCCGATTAGGTGGTAAAAGGATTTACAGGTGCTCATGTCCATTATTTACAACAGATCAAAAGATTGCTTTTTTGACTAAGTTCTATGAAGCTGTGTCAAAAGGAATTTTAGATACTCAGATTGAAACATTCTGTGAAAATGAAGTGAAACTTAAAGAAGAAAGGAGAAAAGCAAATAACAAAAAGAAACAAGATTTAAGAAACGAAAGAAAATTGGCATTGTTGAAAGCATGGGAAGCAGAAAAGCAAGCAAATGAAGAAGCCATGAAACATTTACCGCAAGTGGCTTAAAAACGAGTGGATAGTTATAAGAGCGGCAACTCTTATGACTATCCGAATGTAAAACTTAAATTACAAAGGAATTATATTATGAATGAAACAATAACACAAGAAGAATTTGAAAAAAAGTTTATGAATTAACTGAAGAAGAACTTCAATAAACACTAAAAAAAGCAATTTCTGTTCAGATTTTGACGGACGGATAAGAAAAAGTACGGTATTCTGTATCATAAGGAGACTACTTATGGTTCAAAGATATCCGGGACTAATTGTCAAAGGTCGTGCTTTTTATTTTAGGGTCGGTGTACCCAGAAAGTATTGGACATTGGCAAAATGTAAAGAGATTTGTTATACATTAGACACATCAGATTACAAACTTGCTGTTGCCAGATGGCGAACAGAAATTGCTCATTTACAAACATTTATGGATGTATTTGAGGATATTATTATGAAAATTAACAAAGAAAACAAAGTCATTCTGGATGAAAATGATGTTGATAAGATATTGCTGGCAAGACTTAGTCAAATTCAATATTTTTTGGAAGAAAATGCTGAGAATATTGTAGAAGGCAAGAAAACCATTGAAGACATCAAATTACCTACAGAACAAAGAAAAGAGTTAATGGTTCAAATGATATTAGATTATTTAAGAAGTTTGGTAGATAACTCGCAAGCAAACATTACTCTTCGCACAATCTATACCAAATTAAAGGAAAAAGAGATTGAACTGGGCTTGGAAGACAAAGCAAAAGATGGTTATGAATGGTTCAAAAGTTTTGGCAGTCATGTTTCTGCATTAGAAAGATATGCTGAGAAAAGTATCAAAGCTATTAAGAAAGACAAACCTTATAACCCAAGCAATCCCAAGGTTAAAACTCTTTTAAAGAGTTATGATGAGATGAAGACCACAGAACGTCTGACCAAATCAATGGCCAAAACATCTTGGGAAAAGTTTTTTAAAAAGTATGCACAGTATAAGAAGAACTTAAAAGGTTTAGAAGATCAAAGATTACACACTATGTATTTGTCAATTAAATTAGCCTTTTTAATTATGGATAGAGAGTATATTGAAGAGGTCACCAAACACGATTGCCGTAAATTAAGTGAGAAGATATATCAAGTTCCAAGACAATGGCATAATGCTGTAGAAAATGGGAAAAAAATAAAAGATATTTTAACAAAATCAGAAAGCAAAGTTTTGGCAAAAGGCACTATTAAAGGATATCTAAATGTTTTTACAAATTTTATGAGATATGCTGTTCGGGAAGACATTATTGAAAACAATATGAATGATTATATTGACCATCCAGTCAACATTGAAAGAGCCAAAAGAACACCTTTTGAACA
>JAZUBA010000079.1:0-3819 GCA_045638265.1 Alphaproteobacteria bacterium
TTCTTCCACCCGATGTTGAGGAGAAGCACAGGCTTGACACATAGCACGTCCGCTGCGTGTATCTTTAATAACATGACCTGCAACTTCTACTTCAAAAATACCGTCATTTTCGTCAGAGTTCATAATCACAATCTCACTCATATAAGAACAAGGCACACAAGCACCGTTTTTAGCACGATATTCTTTACCGAATCGAGCGCCCTCACCACAACTTTCTGGTACATTGACACATTGGTTGGTAGATGGATCACAAATTTGACCGGCACTCGGACAATCCTCATCTTCCATACATTCAACACATTCACAACTGGAATTGTTACAAACTTTTCCTGCTGCTGTACAACCATCTGAACATGTCATAGTATTTTCATCACAAAGCGGTGTTCCGCAACATGATTCGCAATCTTCAGTATCTACACAGTGTTCCAATGGTCTGCCTTCTTCATCCGTTAAATTACCGACAGCTCCGCCATCTTCATCTAAAAAGGAAGTAAAGATCATTTGATTCATGGTACCGCTTTCCCCGCAGATAGTGGGGTCATCCGTATATTTCGTACCATTAACTTGAACGAACTTTAAGCCTTGAATAGCATCATTTAAATTTTCCTGTAAGACTTTCTGACAAACAGCACTGGGTACATCATTAACCCATGTTCTGAATGCAAGAGGCGGATGAGAAGTTACCAGAATTTCAAACCCCGTTTGCGTCATTTCACCATATTCAGGAAAGGCATCTTCATCAGGCGAATCGGGTAATTCTTTTTCACCATCTTGGTATAAATGCCAAATATTCGTGGCACGCATATTGACAGAATGAACAATATCATTTGCCCGATGTTTATCCATGGCATACTTGTATCCTTGAATACCGCCGATTGATAATACACCAATAATGGCTAAAACGCCCAAGATTTCAACCATTGAACGACCACGTTCGTTTTGTGTAACAAGTGCTTTAAATGACATAATACCTCCAAATTATCTAATAAATACAGTTTTATTTATTGTAATTAAAGGTACCTTTATGTGCAACGATTTCGCACACAAGAGGAAAAAAGGAGAAAACAGGGAAATATCACAAACAAGCCAACAGTTATTAATCATAAAAATCAAAAAAAATACAATAAATGTAAAAAAAGTGTTGCAATTTAACGTACGTTAATATGCAACAGATTCAGATAATGTATAAAAAAAGAACCTTCTTATTTCAGAAAGTTCTTTGAATTTTACACTAAAAAAAATATTACTTAATAAACCTTTTCAATAATCATACCTGTGTCTTTTAATTCTTCATCAATCGGTTCATCAGGTGTTTTGTTTTTTAACATGGTTTCTTCCTGAATAAAATAGGTGTGAGGATAAAATGCATTATCAGGAGATTTGGGGGCAGAAACCCGACCACATCCAGCGGTTAAAAAAATACAAATCAAACAAATTGTCCAACAAATTTTGCTCATCCTTGCCTCCTAATGTATTACATTTTTTCAGGAACTCTTAAGCCTAAAATCCACGCCATTTTTTCACCCATAGCCAAAGCATATTTGGTTAAAGCAAGACGAGTTGTTTTAACTGTTTCCTCTGCATCTTTAATTGGACAGTCATGATAAAACACATTGAAATCTTGTGCCAATTTATAAAGATAATCACAAATGACATGCGGTGCATTATTGTCATAAGCTGTTTGTAAGCTTTCAGGCATCTGATATAAACGTAATAATAACTGACGCTCAGCTGATTCTGTAATTGTCATTTTATCTAAATCAGTTATTTCTCTTGTTGCACCCATTTTTTCTAAAACAGATTTCATACGAACTAACGCATACAAAACATAAGGACCTGTTTTACCTTCCGTTGATGTGAGTTTATCTTCATCAAAAATATAGTTTTTCATCCGTTCATTCATTAAATCGGCAAATTTCAAAGCAGATACACCAACGACAGATGAAATTTCTGTTTTTTCCGTTTCAGATAATCCACGTCCCATTTCTCCGGCATTCATTTTTGCCAAAGCTGAATTTGTGGCAATTTCTATGAGCATTTTCAATGTCATAACACCACCATCCCGTGTCTTAAACGGTTTATTATCTTTACCGTTAATTGTTCCAAATCCCAAATGTTGTAACTTTACTTTTTTTGTTAAACCAATTTTTTCTGCACCGGCAAAAACCTGTTCAAAATGTAAACCTTGGCGTGCATCAACAACATATAAAATACTGTCCGGATTAAATTCATCTACCCGTTCTTCAATGGTCGCCAAATCAGTTGCCCCATACATAACAGCACCGTCTGATTTAACCATAATTAACGGGGGCAAATCATTACCTGTACTTGATTTTGGCAAATGAATAACTTCAGCTCCCGAATCCGGCACAATCAAACCTTCTTTTTGTAAACGAACAATCATTTCTTGTAATCTGTCATGTACATGACTTTCACCACGCCACAAGTCAAATTGAATATCCATCGGATCATATAATTTTCTGATTTCAGCAATAGACGTATCAATAAAATGTTGCCACAATGCTCTAAAACCACGATGTCCATTTTGTAACAACCGTGTATTTTCTTTGGCAGTTGCTAAATATTCCGCATCGGTTTTTGATTTTTGTGAAGCAATTGGATACATTGTTTCTAAATCTTTAACCGTAAAAGGTGGTTCTTTGGGATATTCACCAGTGAATGAATCATCAAAATAAGGCAAATCAGGCTGTTTTTCACGAATTTCGGTAATTAACAGACCCATTGGTAACCCCCAATCGCCCAAGTGAACATCACCAATGGTTTTATCCCCGGCAAAGATATGTATACGTTTAACGGATTCACCAATGACCGCAGGACGTAAATGTCCGACATGTAAAGCTTTAGCAACATTAGGTCCGCCATAATCAACAACAACTGTTTTAGGCTCATCTAAACGTTCATAACCCAAAGTAGGCGTATTTAAAATAACGTTTGCATTTTCTGTTAATGCCTGTTTGCTGATAGTCATATTAATAAAACCAGGCCCATCTACACTTATTTTTTCAAAAAACAAATCTTGAACCAAAATATCGGCAATTTGTTGTGCGATAGCGCGAGGGTTTTGTTTGAGTGTTTTAGCCAATGTTAAAGCACCATTTGATTGAAAATCACTAATATCAGGACGATCAGACAAACGAACTAATGTTTGTGCATCTGAAAAACCGCATAAATGATAAGCTTGACTGACTTTTTCTTTAACAAGTGCTGATAAACTCATTTTTTCCTCTCTATAATATAAAATTAAACGATGGGCGAATTATAACACAAGAAAGAATTGATTTGCAAGGTTTTTTAATCTAATTAAGTGTTTTTTTAAAAATATAAGCATTTCAGTCTTGACAATTATAAAAATTCATTTTATTATGATAAGTGGAGAATGCAGACGGAGGCAAATAACAGCCGGTCAGGTTCGGAAGAAAGCAGCCGATTATGCGCAAACGGGTTGTGTTCTCTGATTTTGTTTGATGTGAATAAGCGGATTTTATCCGCTTATTTTTTTATATACCAACAATTAAATTATTTATATGATTAAATACTGAATTTATTGAAAATCATCTTTTCGTATTTCATAAAAAAAATCGGCAGACATTAATCAACCGATTTTTTTGATGCTTTTTGTCATTATGGCAATTTACATTCATACCCAACAACGTTATCACTGCCATCTAACAATTCAACAACTTCACGACCTGCTGTTGTGCAAAGATTACGAGAATCCATATCCGTACCGATTTCCACTGTTTGTGCATGATTGGCAAAATAACAGGTGCCGTTTTTGCCTTGCCACATACCGGGAGC